>JADLEJ010000034.1 GCA_020846195.1 Nitrospira sp. | reverse complement strand
CGGCTTTGAGCCGCTCTTCGAATTCGCCGCGAAACTTCGCGCCGGCCACCAGCGCGCCCATATCAAGGGCGATCACGCGCTTCTGTTTCAGTCCTTCCGGGACATCGCCTTTGATAATGCGGATGGCCAGGCCTTCGACGATGGCGGTCTTGCCCACGCCGGGCTCACCGATCAAGACGGGATTGTTCTTGGTGCGCCGGGAGAGGATTTGGATGACGCGGCGAATTTCGTCGTCCCGCCCGATGACGGGGTCCAGCTTTCCCTGGCCTGCCGCTTTGGTCAGATCGCGGCCATATTTTTCAAGCGATTGGTAGGTGCTTTCAGGATCTTGAGAGGTGACGCGCTGATTGCCGCGGACTTGTTGCAGGCCGGCGAGCAATCGATCCCGTGTCAGACCCAGCTTTTTAAAAATACCGCCTTCTTGGGCCATGGCCAGCAGCACATGTTCGACACTGAGGTAGTCGTCTTTCAACGCCGCTTTTTCATCCTCGGCCTTGGTGAGCACCTGGCTCAGCCGGTTGGTGACATGCACCTGTCCCGGTCCGCCGCTGGCACCCTGAATCTGAGGCAGTTTGTTGAGCGCCTGTTCCGTTGCCTGGCGAACCGCTGGCAATGCCACGCCGGCTTGTTCGAGCAGGGCAGAGGTCGTTCCGCCTTCTTGATCGAGAAGCGCCAACAATAAATGCTCGACGTCGATGCCCTGGTGGTTGCGGCGCATGGCATAGGACGACGCCGTTTGCAGGGCTTCTTGAAGCTTTACGGTCATGCTGTTCATATCCACGGGAATCCCTCCTCGACAAATGCGCGAATTTCCGATGTATCTTTGATAATCATCGATCGCTATGTGTCAAGCGATGAGGAGAGATTCTCTCTACTCGGGCCGGTTCTTGACCGGCTGGACATTCCAGACTATGGTGCGATGTTCCATCAGCGACGGTTTCTTTAATTGTCGAGCCCAGCCGTTATGATGGGCAGGCTTGTGTCATTCTTGTGTGAGGCGACGATTTTCCGCTATGTCTAACCAGGTATCTTCGTTGATCGATCTCTACCGGCAGGCAGGCACGGCCACGGTGCGCTCGCTCCGTCATGGCTGGGTGGCCATGGTTGCTTTGGTGGGATTTGCGCTGCTCTTTGTCGGGGTGTCTCAAGTCGCCGGTTCATTGGGAATCGTGGGAGGCTTTCTCCTTGGGGCGCTCAATGCGCTGTTGGTGGGGGCGACGCTTTCGTTGATCGAGCAATCGCTCAGCGGCGCCCGTTCTCTTCACCTGCTGGATATCCAGGACAGTCTCGGGCGCTACTTTTGGGAGGTGATCGGGGTAGGGTTTGTGTTGTGGCTTCCCATCATGGCTCTCGATCTGGGCACTCAAGCGAACCCCTATGGCCAATTTCTTTCGTCGGCGGTGCTGCTGCTGCTCTTCATTTTGCTGAATCCCGCGCCGGAGGTGATTTATCAGGTGCGGCAGGATTCCCCGCTGGATGTGCTGAAGACCTGCTATGAGTTTGTGCTGGAAAATTGGATCGAATGGTTTGTGCCGTTTGGACTGCTGATTTTGCCTGTTGCTTTGTCGCCATCCGGGTTTGAGCAATTTATCAGGCTGTCCAGCCGATTAGGCCGGGGCGCTGGCCTGGACTTTTTTCAGCTCTTGATTCTGCCGTTCACCGTGATTGGCGGATGGTTTGGCTATCTGGGAGTTTCTGCTGACGTCTATTGGATATTGGCGATTCTCCTCACTCCTCCTGTGGCTATGAGCATTCTCCTGTTTCGCGGCCACCTCTTTGCATTGCTCCACCGCTCTTCTCGCCGGCAGCGCGAGTTCGCCCGTCGATTCGATAGCGGTCGGTAACCGATCGGCTCGCTACCATCCCTGCGGAATGCGCTCAGGCTGCGCGTTTGAGGCGGTGTGAGGCGGGGAGATTTCGTAAAACATTTTAGAGTTTACGGAAGACCGTACCGCAACGGTTGTCGCAGAGAGTGAAATTGGCGTATGGTTTTGCCTGCACTATGGATACTGATCGATTTTTGCTGATTGGGCGAAGGTTTTTCGGACTATGAGACTCTCAATATTTGGGCGGTTAGTGCTCACCTGCCTTGTGATTATTGTCGTGATGGCAGGGGTCAATCTCTACGCCTTGTTCCAGCTTCGCCAGCTTACCGCGCTTAGTACAGAAATGGCGTCGGTTCATTACCCCGCGGTGGAAGCGGCCAAGCGGCTGCAAGAGTCGCTGTTTGCGCAACTGAATAGCGAGAAAAAATATCTTGCGACAAAAGATAAAACGTTCCTGACAAACTTTAATGAAGAGGTTGAGGAGTTTCAGCGGAACCTTCAGCACCTGCGCGATCAAGAAATCGCTCCTCATGCCATCGCACTGCTTCAAGAGGCCGGGCAGTTATTGCAAGAACGCCTGGTTCTTTTTCATGATGAATTCGAGCAGCCCGGCGATCGAGCCGGTGGGCATGAAGGAGGATACGAGAATCGCCGGGATGCTCTCATGGACCGGATGTCTGCGACGATTCAAAGCTATATCGATGTGCATGAGGCTCGGGTCAGTGTCGGGGTCAGTGAGTCGCGCGCTAGCGCGGCACGTGCGGAAGCCGTCACGGAGCAGCTCGTGTTGGTCGCCTTGGTCTTCGGGCTTGGACTCGCGGGAAGTGCCAGCTACAGTATTCTTCGTCCCCTGCGGCAGTTGCAGGGGCATATCAAGCTGATCGGGCAGGGAAAGTTCGGGACGCCGTTGGAGATTGCCGCGCCGTCGGAGCTGCGCGATCTGGTGGACACGGTGAACTGGATGGGGGGAAAGCTCCAAGAGCTGGACGACATGAAGTCTGAATTTCTTGCTCACGTCTCGCACGAACTGCGCACGCCGATGGCCTCTATTCAGGAGGGGACACATCTGCTCCTCGATGAAATTCCAGGACCGCTTCTTCCGGAGCAGCGGACGACGCTGCGGATTATGGCCGATAGCAGCCGGCGGTTGATTCACCTGATCTCGACGATCCTCGATTTGTCCAAGATGGAAGCCGGGATGATGGAATATCGGATCGTTCCGATCGATCTGAATAGAATCGCAGATATTTCAGTCAATAAGGTGAGACTCCTGGCTGACTCTAAACATGTCCAGCTTCTGACGGAGCACCCCAAAGAGCGGTTGTGGGTGAAGGCTGATGCGCTGCGCATCGAACAAGTATTGGATAATCTCTTATCCAACGCTTTGAAATTCAGCCCCGAAGGCGGCATCGTCAAGTTGCATATGGCTCCCGATTCTAAGGCGGGAGTGTTGGAAGTATCGGTCTCCGATGCCGGACCAGGCATCGCATCCGAAGATCTTCCGCATATTTTTGAGCGGTTTTATCAGGGGCGAAATAAGGCCAATAATGTCTCTGCAGGCAGCGGCCTTGGATTAGCGCTGGCAAAGAAAATTGTAGAAGCCCATAGTGGGCGGATCTGGATTGAAGGCGAGGCTGGAAAAGGGACGACTGTACGGTTTATCCTACGGTTAACCAAACCTGGCGGGACAAGCTGAGGGTGACTATGAAGAGTGTCGTATTGTGGGTTCTTTCTTTGATGGTAGGCGGCTGCGCGAGCTGGGGAACGCCATTGCCGCTGAATCAGCCTTTTTTCCATGTCGACTCAGGAGAATCCAAACTCTATCAGTCACTTGCAAAAAAACAGGATGCCATTGTCCAGAAATGCAATGAAACGGGTTCGTGCGACCATGCGTATTTTACCCGCGGCCTCGTAGGATTGTACGAAAGTCGCGAAGTTGCTGAAAAATATTTTGGGAAAGTTCTCGCCGTTGCACCCAAAAGTCAGTTAGCCGCCTCCAGTAAAGCGTGGTTGAAACTATTGCAAGATGGGAGTGGCGCGAAGGACCCTTCCTGGGTGCAGGCAGTGCTTGCGGCTCCCGCCATGGCCGATGCGAATAGTTCTTTCAATCAAGCGACAGATCGTCTGGTGCGGGACTTGCTTGATCGTGAAGTGATTCTGCAGCAGCTTCGGGGGATGAAGGATGTCGATGCGCAAACGATCGATGCGCTGCAACGGCAGCTTGCCGATCAGGAGCGAAAGATCGAGGCTTTGAATTCGAAGAAGGACAAAGACGGTCAGAAGACTGCTGCCGAGCAAGGGTCAGTGCATGCCTTTCAGAAGCAAGTCATGGAACGAGATAAGAAGATCGAAGAGCTGTCAAGCCAATTGGAGGCGTTGAAGCGGATCGATCAAGAAATGCGAGAGAAAGTTCGACCGATTCGCCCGCCATCAGCGAATGCGCCAGTTCCCGTGCCGGATCCCGCGCCTGCGCAGTAAGGAGCCCTATGGACAAGGAGCAAATTTTAGTAGTCGATGACGATGAAGGGTTGCTGCATCTGTTGAAGATGCGCCTTTCCGCAGAGGGCTTTGCCGTGACCGCCTGCACGACTGGGCATGATGCCCTGGCAGAAGCGAAAAAAAAGATGTTCGATCTGGCTATTACCGATCTTCGCCTGCGCGGAGAAGATGGGCTGGATGTGACGGAAGAGCTCTTGCGGGTTCATCCGCAGCTGCCGGTGATTATTCTGACCGCGCACGGCAGCATTCCAAATGCGGTCGAAGCGATGCAGCGCGGCGCGTTTGGGTATCTGACCAAGCCATTCGACGACAAAGAACTGAAAGCCACGATCGAAAAGGCTCTGGCGCAACAGCGCATGGGCAAGGAAATTCAACGACTCAAGTCGTTGGTGAAGGAGCTCTACGGGCTTGAAAACGTCGTTGCGCGGAGCCCGGCGATGCAGCGGCTCTTCCAGCAGATCGCTCAAGTGGCGGATTCCGACGCAACCATTCTTCTGTTCGGCGAGACTGGAACCGGCAAAGAAGTGATGGCAAGGGTGGCGCACACGAACAGCCGCCGGAGCAAAGGTCCGTTTGTCGCGCTCAACTGCGCGGCCATTCCTGAAGCCCTCTTCGAGAGCGAGCTGTTCGGGCATGTGCGCGGGGCGTTTACCAGCGCGCACGGCGCCAAGAAAGGCCTGTTTCAAAGCGCCAATGGCGGGACGATTTTTCTCGATGAAATCGGCGAGATGCCGCTCTCGATGCAGGTGAAGCTGCTGCGCGCGGTGCAAGAGCGCGAAGTGCGCGAAGTCGGCTCTGAGCTCTCGACCAAGATCGATGTGCGCATCATTGCCGCCACCAATAAGGATCTCGGCGAAGCGGTGAAGAATGGCAGCTTCCGCAACGATCTGTATTACCGGATCTCCGTGGTGCCGCTATTCATTCCGCCGCTGCGAGACCGTCGCGACGATATTCCGTTGCTGGCCCAGCACTTCCTGAAAATTAGCAATCAGCGGGGGAACAAAGACGTTCGAGGGTTTACGCCGACGGCGCTGCATCGTCTGATGGTAAATCCGTGGCCGGGCAATGTGCGTGAGCTGGAAAATGCGATCGAGAAAGCCGTGGTCATGACCCGGCAGGATATGATTACGCCGGACCTCTTGCCTTCCGTCGGCGTGTCTCCCGATACGCCCTTGAAACCTCTGACGGAGGCGAAGGAAGAATTCGAGCGGACCTATCTGAAGAATGTCTTGCAGCTGACCGGTGGAAATATCTCGCGAGCCGCGCAGTTCGCCGGCCGGTATCGGGCAGACTTCTATAAAATGTTACGGAAGTACGGCTTGCATCCCTCAACCACGAAGGGGAAGGTTGAAGCTGATATCGAAGAATTAGAGGATGAATCGACGTTGATGGAGGCGGACCGGTAATTTTGCCCGACATCACCTGAGAATGTGTGGAGCTGGCGAGAGGAATTGAACCTCCAACCTGCGGTTTACAAAACCGCTGCTCTGCCATTGAGCTACGCCAGCTAAAGCGGAATCGAATGATGCTCCAGTGAGCACCGGGCACATCTTCGCATCGCGCACCCTAGCAACTCGCCAAATATTCTGTCAAGAAACATCCGGGGTAGGATCTCGCTGAAGCGCGATCGTTATGCTTGCATTGACGCGGCGGGATCTTTATTCTATGCGCCATATTTTCGCGTATTACTTTGGAATTACAATCTGATGCCTCCTCTCCATATTCTCGTTATCGATGACGATCAAGCGGTGCGTGATGTTCTGCAAGAGACCCTGTCTTCTGAAGGATATACCGTTTCCGTCGCCGCAGATGCGACGACGGGCATGCAAGTCGTCAAAGAGCATCCCGTTCAGATTCTGGTCACGGATTTCCAGCTGCCGGACTTTAACGGCCTTGAAGTGATCGAGCGTGTGACCAGGATCGATTCCAAGATCATCCCCATCGTCATGACTGGGTTTGGGACAGTCGAGTGCGCGGTTCAGGCGATGAAAGCCGGCGCCTTCGATTTTGTGACCAAGCCGTTCGACCCCGATACCGTTGTGGTGGTCGTAAAGAAGGCGATCGAGTTTCAACGCCTCCGTCAGGAGAATCATCTTCTCAGGAAAGCCGTGCGCGAGCAGTACCGCCTTGAGCAGTTGATCGGCGTCAGCGAACCGATGCAGCAGGTCTTGGATTTCGTGCAAAAAGTCGCCGACAGCGACAGTACGGTCTTGATTCAGGGAGAAAGCGGCACCGGCAAAGAGCTGGTGGCGCGGATGCTCCACTTCAATAGCTCCCGTAAAGATCGGCCGATGGTGCCGGTCAATTGCGGAGCCATTCCTGAAACGCTGCTCGAATCTGAATTGTTTGGGCATGAAAAGGGTGCCTTCACCGGCGCGGCCCAGGCGCGCATGGGCCGGTTCGAACTGGCCAACGGCGGAACGATTTTCCTGGATGAAGTCGGCGAGATGAGTCTCTCGCTGCAGGTGAAACTGCTGCGCGTCATCCAAGAGCGTTCGTTCGAGCGGGTAGGAGGCAGTCGGACCATTCAGGTCGATGTGCGCATTGTCGCGGCCACGAACCAAGACCTGGAGAAAATGGTCGAAGAGAAGCGGTTCCGGCAAGATCTCTTCTATCGCCTCAACGTGATTCCGATTGTGACCCCGCCATTGCGCGACCGGCAAAGCGATATCCCATTGCTGATCGAACATTTTCTGAAGCGGTTCAATCATATGAAGCAAACCGCCATCGAGGGGTTCGCTCCCGATGCGCTGGAGCTGTTGACGGCGTTTCAGTGGCCTGGAAACATTCGCGAATTGGAAAACATGATCGAGCGGCTGGTCGTGCTCAAGAAACAGGGGCTCTTGACCCTTGCCGATTTGCCCGAGAAGCTGCACAAGAAAACGGCGAGCCAGCCAGAGATGAAGGAGCAGTTCATCCGTTTTACCGAAGACGGAATTCATCTCTCCAATGAAGTGGAGCTCTACGAGAATCAGTTGATCGGTGAAGCTATGCGCAAGGCAAATGGCGTGACTGCCCGCGCGGCGCAGCTGCTCCATGTCAACCGCACCACGCTTGTCGAAAAGTTGAAACGTAGAGGAATAGACTCGAAGCCCCGTGTCGATGCCTTGCCGAACTAGCCTGCCCGCTGCCGTCAAATCGTTGACGATCCTCAAAAACCCTTGTCGGCCAATTTGACGGCCGATTGATCCCATCGACTGAATCCCTTCCGGTTCCCCTCGATATTCAGACAAATCCGCACCGCCCGGCTGAAGGCATAGTCTTTGCTGAAGCAGCCTTGCCGTGTACTCATCACACCGATCTTGGACACAACTGACCCTCTTGCTCTTCGCGTGGCTGTGCCTGCGGCCGCTGGCGCTCGGAGACTTTGCGCTGGTGCATGCCGGACCGGCGGCGGTCTCAGTGCCTTCCTCTTCAACGCACGCATCCGATTCGATGGGACTTGCGCTTTCTACCTTGCCGGATGACGGACCGCGGCTTGAAGGGCAATCGCAAGGCATGGATGCGCTGGCCTTGCAAGAAGGCATGAACGCCTACGGCAAAGGAGAGTGGGCGCAGGCGCGCCGGTTCTTTGAAAAAGTGATTAATCAACAGCCGGAAAGCGCGCTGACTCCCACGGCGTTGACCTTTCTCGCAGAGACCGCCCTGAGAGAAAGCCAGGAAAACAGTAGCCGGTTGGAAGCGCTCGATCGATACAAAGCGCTGCTGCGGGATTATCCGCAATCATTGAACGCCAAACGCGCCGAGTGGCGCATGGCCGATATCTATCTCTCGCAAGGCTGGCATCAGGAAGCGCAATCGCTCTACGAGCGGGCGCTGTCGCACAATGCATCATCGCCAGACGGGGAGCGGGCCTTGCTCGGTCTCGGCTATGCCGCGCTGACTGTGGAGAAATGGCGGGATGCGGAGCTGACGTTCGAAGATTTACGGAAACGAAGCCAGCACGATCAAATTCTCTTGCATGCCACCATCGGGCTCGCCTCTTCCTTCTTTCATCAGCGCCGGGCTCACGACGCGTCGACGATGTACGACTTGGCCTATCGGCGCTGGCCGAAGTTTCTGAGACTGAATCCGCTTGCACTGGGGCGTTACGCTTTGATTCAGATGGATTTGCACCATGAGGTGATCGGCCGGGGTTTGTTGCTGCAGTTCTACAACCTGTACCCGGCGCACCAAGAGGCGCCGGCCATGCTCTTGCGGCTGGCCGACAGTCTGCAAACATCGAAATACCTGCCCAGCGCGGAACTGTTGTACGGATTTATTTCTGTCCACTACGAAGGCCGTCCTCAAGCGGTGCTGGCGAAGGTGCGCCTGGCAACGCTGAGAGTCGAGCAGAAAGTCGCCGCCGCGGACAATCCGGTGTCTCCGAGCGTCGCGAGCCTCCTTTATGACGAGCCCTCTCCGAATCAGAGCCTGGAAGACTATCTCAAGCAGATGCAGGAGATTGCCGCGCAGCACGACCGCGACATGATCGGAAGCGAGGCGTTGTATCAAGTGGCCGCGCATCTGGAGCAATCGGAAGAGATTGCGCCGGCGTTGATCGCCTACAAGCTGGTGGCCGACCGCAGCAGCGGGGGGCCAGACGATCCCTGGCCGGCCAAAGCCGGCGATCGACTCGCCATGATCTTGCGTCCCTGGATGGAAGCCGCCGTCAAGTCGCACGACGATGTCACGCTGACGACGCTGTTTCACCGGCATGGGCCTTCCGCCGAGCGGTACTATCTGTCGTCTCCGCTCTTGCTCGACATTGCCGACGCCCATGACCGCCTGGGGTTTACGACAGAAGCCGGCCGCCTCTATCAACTCATGGCCAAAGGGACCAAGCGTCCCCAGGTCACCGAACAGGCCCTCCTCGGTTTGGCGAAGGTCTATCTCTCGCAGCGCGACAACGCGGCGGCGAGAAAGGTGTTGGAGCGCTATCGCTTGGAGTACCCCGACGGCCGCTTCGATCAGGAAGCGCTGCATTTGCTTGTCGAGACGATGGCGGACGGAGGCGATTTGGCCGGCCTGCTGCATTTCGGCCGGGCCTGGATGATCCATCATCCCAAACACCCGGAGCGCCCCTGGATGTACCAGCAAATGGCCGCCGTATTCCTGCGCCTCAATAAGCCTGAGGAAGCCGTGATTGCAACAGAAGAAGCCTTTGAGTCTGGCGCGCCGAAGACTATCGCCGCATTGCTCGCGTACGCCGACCTCCTGGCGCAAATGAAGCGGCATCGAGAGGCCATCGATGTCTACCACACCGTCATCGAGAAAAAACCAAATCGAGACCAACTCCAATGGGCCCGGCTGCAGATCGTCCGCGGCTGGCAGGCCTTGAAAGAGCACGATCGCGCCACGGTGGCGCTCGCCGAGCTTGGACAGGGCGACGACGCGCTGATGAGCCGGTTTTCAAGTTCGTTCCATGAAAGCATTAAACAGGAGCGGCAGTTGCCGCAGGAGGGACTATGACCACATCGACCGCCTTGCATCCCGCTGAACGAGACCTGCTTCAAGAGGCCTTTCACACCTTCGACCAAGCCGCCCATACGCTGCAGCGGTCGTATTCCACGCTGACCGATCGCATAGAGCAGATGGATGTGGAGTTGTCGCAGAGCAATGCCGCCTTGCGGCAGCAGCTTCAGGACAACGAAGCGATGCGGACGCACTTGAGCGGAATTTTGAACTCCCTGACCACCGGGGTGTTGGTTGTGGATCTCAGCGGGCGGGTGACAAGAGTGAACGAGGCGGCCACGCGCCTCCTGGGCCGCTCCGCCGATGCTCTCCGAGGGCAATCCGCGCAGGCGCTCTTGGATAGTCTTCAGCTCACCGTGAGCGAACAGCCTCAGCGGCACGAGTCTCATGTGCTGACCATTGCCCAGCGCGCATTGGAAGCCTCTTCGGGACAATCGTCCGGCCAGCTGCTCCTTATTCACGATGTCACCCAGATGTGCCGCTTGGAAGAGCGCTTGCAGCGCCAGCATCGCTTGGTGGCGATGGGCGAAATGGTCGGGCGAATCGCCCATGAGATCCGCAACCCGCTGGGCAGCATCGAACTGTTCGCCTCCATGCTGCGGCGCGACCTGCAGGAGCAGCCGGCAAGCCTGGCTTATGCGGAACAGATCTCCCAGGCGGTTCATGGCCTGGACCGGTTGTTGTCCAATCTGTTGATCTACACCCAGCCGGAGCGGTCGGCGCGCGGCTGGCAGACCGTCGAGACGCTGGTGCTGGATGCCTTGACCTTGGCAGCCCACGCCATTACCAAGACTCCCGTGGACATCCGTCTCGACCTCGACCCCCGCATTCCAGCGATGTGGTGCAACGAAGGGCAGTTCAAGCAAGTCGTGTTGAATCTGATTTTGAACGCCGTTCAAGCCATGCCCGGCGGAGGGATTCTGACACTCAAGCTGGAACAGGCAGACGGCCGTTCTCTCGGCGGAGAGGCGATTTGTCTGACGATCGCCGATAACGGCCCCGGAATCGATCCGGTGCACCGCTCCAGAATATTCGACCCATTCTTTACAACCAAGGATGAGGGCACCGGATTAGGCCTGGCCATTGTCCATGCCATCATCGATGCGCATCACGGGCGCATCGATGTCGAGAGCCGGCTTGGAGAAGGCACGACGTTTACGATCCTGCTGCCTCATCCGGCAGAGCCGTCCATGGCAGTAGCGACGGCGCTGGAATGGAATGGCGGGCAGGAACGGCCGGCATCCGATTTGGAGCCTGCCATCCACGTTGAGACGATGGAGGAACGCGCCCATGAATGATCGCGAGACCGCAATGGACAGCACGGAGAGTCAGGATCGCATTCTCATTGTCGACGATGAGCCGTCGATGCGCACCGCGTTGATGGAGTCGGTCCGGCGATTGGGCTATGAGGTGCAGGGCGCCATCGACGGGTCCGACGCCTTGGAGCGAGTGACACGCTTCCGCCCCTGGCTCGTCATCACCGATTTAAAGATGCCGCGCATCACCGGGTTGGATCTGATTAAAGACATCAAGGCGCGCGCGCCGCAGACCGCAATCGTGCTGATGACCGCCTATGGGACAGTGGAGACGGCCGTTGATGCGATGAAGTTCGGCGCGAGCGATTATTTACTCAAGCCCTTCTCCATGGATTTGCTTGAACGGGTCATCACGAACCTTAAGGAAGGGCGGGATCTTGAATCGCCCGGGGCGTCGACGTCTGTCGAAGGACGCGCGATTCTGACCCAAGACCCCGGCATGATCCGGCTGCTCAGCACGGTCGAGGGGGTGGCCGCCAGTCAAGCCACCGTCTTGATTAATGGGGAGAGCGGCACCGGAAAGGAATTGCTGGCCCGGTTCATCCATACGCGCAGCCCTCGCGCGCACCGGCCGTTCATTGCCGTGAATTGCGCCGCCTTGCCGGACGGCTTGCTGGAAAGCGAGCTGTTCGGGCATGAGCGCGGCGCGTTTACCGGCGCCATGATGAAGAAGATCGGCAAGTTTGAAATGGCGCATACCGGGACCATCCTCCTGGATGAAATCAGCGAGATGAATTTGGGCCTGCAGGCGAAGCTCTTGAGGGTGTTGCAGGAACGCGAGGTGGATCGCATCGGCGGCCGCGACCCGGTGGCCGTCAATATCCGGGTGATTGCGACCACGAATCGCACGCTCTATCGGGAAGTGGAGCAGGGGCGGTTCCGCGAGGATCTCTATTACCGGCTGAACGTGTTTCCGATCACGGTGCCTCCGTTGAGAGAACGGCCGGCCGACATTGCTTTGCTGGCGCGTCATTTTACCGGCGCTTCCGCCGTCAGAAATGGCGTTGCGCAACCGGCTGTATCGGACGCCGCCGTGGCGCATCTCCATACGCTGCCATGGAAAGGGAACGTGCGGGAGCTGGAAAATGTCATGGAGCGTGCCGTCTTGCTCGCCGGGCAGGGGACCATTCTCCCGATGCACCTTCCCGAGGCCCGCCAGGATCAGGCGAGTGCCGCGAATCCGGCTCCAATGCCTGCGCCGGCACCGGCGAACGGATCGCTCTGGGAAATGGAGCGGGAGCTGATTTTCAAGACATTATCGCGGGTCAAGGATAATCGGACGCACGCGGCGAAGGAACTGGGCATCAGCATCCGAACCTTGAGAAATAAACTGCGAGAGTATCGCGAAACCGAACTGCCCTTGACGGCGTTGGAGCCGTAATGATCGGCAGATTATTCCATCGGCATCCTGCGACCCGGCAAGCGTTGCCTGGTCTGGCGGATAACCGGGCGGGGGACGGCGCATTCTTAGGCATCGAGGTTGCTAGAGAACAGGGGATGAGCGTGAACAGAGAAGGAGGTGGCCATGGAACTGCTCGATAAAACCATGCACTTGTTGCATCGCAGTCTCGATCTCCATAGCGCCCGGCAGCGGGTGATCGCATCTAATTTGGCCAACGAGGAAACGCCGGGGTACCGCGCCTCCGATCTGCAGTTCGCCCAACAACTGCAAGCGGCGCACAAGGGGCGCTTCCCGCTCACCATGGCCGTGACGCAAGGACAGCATATCGGCTTGCGCGGGCAGGGCTATCAGGCCGTTACGGGAAAACTGACGGAAGTGCCGGCCGGCGATCTGCCCATGGACGCGAACTCCGTCAATCTGGAATTGGAAATGGCCAAGTCGTCGGACACTGCCGGACAGTACAACACGGCGGCAACCATTACCGCACAGCGGTTTAGGCAGTTGCTCAGTGCGATCCGCGACGCCCGTTAACAGCGAAAGGAGACAAGACCATGGATATGTCCGATTCGATGGCGGTGTCGGTTTCAGGCATGGACGCGCAACGCCGCCGGTTGAACGTGATCGCCAGCAATTTGGCCAACGCCCAATCCACACGCACGCCAGGCGGCGGGCCGTACAAGCGGCGCGATGTGGTGTTTCATTCCGCGCCGGTGCCCAGTGCGTTTCAAAAAGCGTTTCGGCAGGTGGCCCTCGGCACAACCGCGCATGCGCTGGAAGGCGTGGCGGTGGCGCGCGTGGTGGAGGATCCGAAGCCGGGCCAGTTGATCTATGACCCGCATCACCCGGATGCCGACCCCAAAGGATTTGTCCGGTTGCCCAATGTGAATGTGATGGAAGAAATGGTGAATATGATCGGCGCCTCGCGGGCCTACGAAGCGAACGTGCAAGCGATTAATGCGATGCGCGCGATGCGGACAAAAGCCCTGGAGATCGGGAGGTAACCCATGACACCTATTCAAGGCATCTCACCGGTGATCCCTGCGATTGCGGACCGAATCGCTCCAGTCGGAGCGGCGGAGACATCCGGGCCGGGCGGCTTTATGGACACGCTCAAAAACGCCATCGGGAAGGCGAATGATGTGCAGATACAGGCCAACCAGGCGGTCGATGCCCTTGTGACCGGGCAATCGTCGGACCTCCATGGCACGATGGTGGCCTTGCAGCAGGCCGATGTGTCGTTCCAGCTCATGATGCAGATTCGCAATAAGCTCGTGACGGCGTACGAAGAAATTCAACGGATGCAAGTGTGACCGGAGCCTGTTGAGGCGGATGAGGTAACCCAGCTGTATGTTTTCGAAATTCTCGATCAATCAACGCATGATTATTTTGGTGGCGCTGGCGGGATCCATCGCCGGTCTGATTGCGCTCGCGCTGTGGACGCAGCAGCCGGACATGCAGGTCCTTTTCACGAATCTCAACAGTGAAGATGCCTCGGCGATCATCGACAAACTGAAAGAATCGAAGACGCCCTACGATACGACGGGCGGAGGAGCCACGATTCTTGTGCCCACGGCGCAGGTGCATGACTTGCGCTTGACGCTGGCCAGCCAGGGCATTCCCAAAGGCGGCGGCGTTGGCTATGAGATTTTCGACCGCACCTCCATCGGCATGTCCGAGTTCGTCCAAAAACTGAATTACCGGCGCGCGCTGCAGGGCGAGCTCGCGCGGACGATTGCGCAGATGCCGGAAGTGGAACGGGCGCGGGTGCATCTCGCCATTCCCGAACGGCGGTTGTTTGCCGCGGAACAGGAGCGTCCGCGCGCGTCGGTGGTCGTGTCGCTCAGGAATGCTCAAGCGTTGAGCAAGGGGCAAGTTCAGGGCGTCGTGCATTTAGTCGCCAGCAGCGTGGAAGGTTTGCAGGCTCGCGACATTACCGTCGTCGACGGCCACGGTCATCTCTTGTCCTCAACGGCGCAGGATGAGACCGCCGGATTGACCAACACGCAGCTCGAATATCAGCGCACGATTGAAAAGGACATCGAAGGCCGGATCCAGTCGATGCTCGAACGGATTGTTGGATTGAACAAGGCGGAAGTCCGAGTTTCCAGCCTGATCGATTTCAGAAAAGTTGAAACGACGGAAGAGCGCTACGATCCGAACGGGCAAGTCGTGCGCAGCGAGCAGCGCGGCCAAGAAAAGGCCAACGGCGTCAACGGCGTGTCTGGCGGTGTGCCGGGCGTGCAGTCCAACGTGCCTCCGGGAACGGAAGCGGAGCCGACGCCGACGAGTTCCAATGCGACGCAAACGAAGAATGAAACGGTCAATTACGAAATCAGCCGGACGGTGTCGCGCATCGTGGAGCCGATTGGGTCGATCAAGAAACTGTCGGTGGCGGTCTTGGTCGATGGCACCTACGAAGCGCCCAAAGCTGCGGAAGGCGACACGGCCGACAAGCCGGCGGGCGAGGCCGTCAAGAAATACATTCCACGCAGCGAGGAAGACCTCAAGCGGATCGAAGACATCGTGAAGAAGGCGATGGGGTATTCGGCGGAGCGCCAAGACCAGGTGCAGGTCGTGAACGTCCAGTTCGGATTCGGCCCTGAAGAACCGGCGACGGCGACCGTCGAGGCGGTAGCCGAGACCACGCAACCCTGGATGCCATACATGCGGTATGGCGTCGGCGCCTTGCTGTTCCTGCTTATTCTCTTCTTTGTCGTGCGGCCGCTCATTGCGATGCTGGGCGTCTCGTCGATTGAAACGGTTGCGGCGGAGGCCGCGGCGCCGGCGTTGCCCGCTTCTGTCGGTGCGGTCGAAGCCTCGCTGGAATCGAGCGCGAACCGCGCCCAAATCGTCGATATGGCGAGAAAGAATCCCGATGGGACCGCGGTGGTCGTGAAACAGTGGCTGAAAGGCAATGCCTAACCATGGCCGGCGATCCCAAACAGATGTCTGGCGAGCAGAAGGCGGCGATTCTGCTTCGCGCCATCGGAGAAGAAGCGGCTGCGCAGGTGATGAAGCAGCTCGATCCGAAAGAGATCAAGAAGCTCGGGCATTTCATGAATGGCACCGCCAAGATCTCCAAAGAAGACGAGGAGACCGTGATCGCGGAGTTCGAGTCCGCCAGCTCCAGCGGAGAAGTGCAGTTTAAAGGCAATGAATATATTCGCAGCATCCTCATCAAAGCGCTGGGGCCTGAAAAAGCGAAAAGCATCATCGAGTCGATGACGCGCAAGAGTTATCCAGGGTTGGAAGCGCTGAAGTGGGTGGATGCGAAATCCTTGGCGGGCATGATCAAGATCGAGCATCCGCAAACCATCGCCGTGATTTTGGCGCATCTGGAAAGCGATCAGGCCAGCCAGTTGCTGGCCCAATTGCCGGATTTTCTGCGGGGCGATGTCGCCTTGCGAGTGGCGACGATGGAAGAAGTGCAGCCCGATGTTTTGGAGGAGCTGAGCAACACCATGCAGGAAGCGCTCTTGTCGAATACCGGCATGCGCGCCCAATCGCTCGGCGGCACGGAAATGATGGCCGACATCATGACCCGGCTCGACAAGACGACCGAGGGCAACATCATGGCCAAGATTGCGGAGAAGAGCCAGCCGCTGGCCGATGCCATTCGCGCGCTGATGTTCGTCTTCGACGACCTGATCAAGCTCGACGACCGCGGCATGCAGGAATTGATGAAGGAAATCAGCAAGGAGGATCTGCCGCTGGCGCTGCGCGGCGCGAACTCCGACATCAAGGATAAATTCTTCAAGAACATGTCGAGCCGGGCGGCTGAGATGCTCAAGGACGATATGGAGTCCACGGGACCGGTCAAAATTGCAGATGTGGAGAAGTCTCAACAGAACATTCTCAAAGTCTGCCGCAAGCTGGAAGAAGAAGGCCGCATTGTGGTGGCCGGCGCCGGGGAGGAGATGCTGTAAATGGTGACGAGTGTCTCGCTGCCGACCAAATCCTCCGCGCCGGCGGCCAGCGGATCTGCAAAACTGCTCGGGTCGATCCTGGTCGTCGACGACGACGAGACGATCCGGACTCTCTTCGCCGAGCTTTTTCGATCGGAAGGGGTATCGATCAGGGTGGCCGGGACTGCCCAAGAAGCACTGGCGATGGTGAAACAGGCCCCGCCGGCTCTGTTGATGGCGGACATCACGCTGCCGGATTTTGACGGTATTCAGCTCTTGGAGCAGGTGCAGGCGTTCGACCAGCGGGTGATTAGCGTGGTGATGACCGGTTCGCCGAGCGTCGAGCTGGCCGTTCGGGCGATGAAGGCCGGCGCGGCCGAATTCTTCATGAAGCCGATTCAGAACGATGTCGTGCTGATGACTGCCCGCCGGCTGCTCGAACTGCATGCGCTACGCGCGGAAAACACGGTCCTGAAACATGCGGTCGTGCGGGCCGGCGGCTTGCGCGTCCACAGCATGGTGCTGCAGACGTTTGGCGAAGACGGCGTGACGCGCGGGCAGGACGGACTCACCGAATACGAGCGCGGCATTGCCGAAGGCGAGCGGCGAGCCTGTGCCCGGGATGACGAGCGCCGCCGTCATGAGCGGACGGTGCTTTCGAATGCCGTGAGAAAGTTCGATCAAGCCTGGCTGGCCTTGCATCAGACCGTGGAAGACGATGTGGTGAATGTGGCGTTTCAGATTGCGGTCAAAATTCTCCGCGACCGCGCCGATGAAGTCAAAGAACAGGTGGTGGCGCAAGCCAAAGCGGCGCTGGCGGCCTTGAAGGAGTCTGGCCGGGCAACGATCACGGTGCATCCCGCCGACGCAGCCACGCTGGAAGCGCTGCGCGGCGAATTGAGCCAGGTTGGCGATCTGACGCTTGTCCTCCACATCGAGTCCGATATCACGCTGTCCAGAGGAAGCTGCATTGTGCAGACCGCCAATCGAGTTGTGGACGCGTCGCTCGATACGCAATTGTTTCGGCTGGGCGAAGCGCTGCGCGCGCGAGGATCGCATGTCGCTCAGTGACCTGTTGGATCACGTCGAGCCATTGGACATTACCGGGCGTGTGGCGCAAGCCGTCGGCCTGGTCATTGAAGGCACCGGCGCGCGCTCGACGGTCGGCGATATGTGCCGCATCACGAGAGAAGACGGCAAAGGGTCGATTCCCGCGGAGGTGGTGGGGTTCCGAGGGGATCGTGTCTTGCTGATGCCGCTGGGAGACATGCAAGGAATCGGTCCGTCGAGCCGCATTGCGATGACGGGCCAGTCGGCCGGCCTCGCGGTGGGGCCTGCGCTGCTCGGGCGAGTCTTGAATGGGTTGGGAGAGCCGTTGGACGGCAAAGGGCCGCTCATCGCGCAGACGCACTATCCCCTCCAGACGAGTCCGCCGAATCCCTTGTCGCGCAACCGGATTACGACACCATTGGACTTGGGCGTACGGGCAATCAATGGCTTCTTGACCTGTGGGCGCGGACAAAAGGTTGGAATTTTCGCCGGATCTGGCGTCGGAAAAAGTGTGTTGCTTGGCATGATTAGCCGCTATACCCAAGCGGATGTCAACGTGATCGCGCTGATCGGCGAGCGCGGCCGCGAGGTCAACGAGTTTCTGGAGCGCGACCTGGGCGCAGAGGCGCTGAAGCGGTCGGTCGTCATTGTCGCCACGTCGGATCAACCGCCGATGGTGCGATTGCGCGCTTCTCTGGTGGCCACCTGCATTGCCGAGTATTTTCGCGACCAAGGCCGCCAGGTCTTATTGATGATGGATTCCTTGACCCGGCTGGCCTATAGCCAGCGCGAGGTGGGGCTGGCAATCGGCGAACCCCCGACGACGAAAGGGTATACGCCATCGGTCTTCGCGATGCTTCCCAAGCTGCTGGAACGAGTGGGGACCGGACCGGGAGTCGGCACGATTACCGGGCTGTATACGGTGCTTGTGGACGGCGACGATCTGTCCGATCCGATTGCCGATACGGTGCGGTCGATTCTGGATGGGCATATCGTCCTCTCGCGCGCGCTGGCGGCGCAGAACCACTTTCCGGCCATCGATTTACTCCAAAGCACCAGCCGCGTCATGCGCGACATCGTCACGCGCGAGCATGAAGCCGCGGCGCGCCAGACCATCGAATTGATGGCGCGGTACCGGCAATCCGAAGATCTCATTCTTCTCGGGGCCTATAAACAGGGGATGAATGCGGCGCTGGATCGGGCCGTGCGCGGGCAAGACGCCATTAACGGGTATCTCCGTCAAGCGGTTGAACAGCCTGCCGACTTTGTCTCGTCCCGGCAGGATCTGCTGACATTGGCGCAACAGACATGAGCGTACAGGCACTACAGCACTATCGGCTCCAAGTCGAGGAGCAGATCAAGATGGAGCTTGCGGAGGTCACTCAGCAACTGCTTCAGGCGGAACAGTCTATTGCCCGTTTGGCGGACGATCGGCAGCGGCAGGAAGAGCAGTATCGCGAAGAGACCCGCCGAGGCATGACGATTGAGCAATTGCTGCAGTGGCAATCGCACTTTGAAGCGCAGGCCTCCGCCGCGGAGCAGGCTCGCCGAACCCTGGCGCACTGGCAACTGCAATGGGAGGAAGCACGGGCCAGGCTGGTGGCCGCGAGCCAGGATCGCCGGACCTTGGACCGGCTGATTGCGCGGTATCGAGAGGCGGCGTTGATCGAGATGCGCCGCCGTGAGCAGATGGCCACCGATGAGTCGGCCCATCATCGATTTACGGGCCAGGGAGATGCGCGGTCATGAAGTCATACGACGCACAGCACGATGGAGATCGTATTACGGTGCGGCATGCCGCGAAGTCTCGTCTGGCTCTGGCCAGGTCGGAGCGGCGCTCCCATCTCTGGACATTGGCCGGCGGCGTTACCGGATCGGTCTTTCTGCTGTGGGTGATGGTGCAACTGGGGCAAGCCTCATCGGAACCGCAATCGAAACCGGCTGCACCGGCGGCTTCGCCAGCATCGGCATCGGGGGCCGCCGGCGCCGATGCGAGTGCCGCGCCTGGCAATGCCCCGGCCGCGCAGGGGGTGGCCATCGAAACTCCGCGAGAAGTCATTGAGATGCTGGACCAGCGCAAGAAGGAACTCGACCGCCGTGAGGCGGCTGTTCGGCAAGAAGAAGAGCGGCTCCTCGCCCTTAAGGCGGAACTGGAAGGGCTGCTCACGAAAAATGAAGCCCTGCAGAAAAAAGTTGAAGAGTCCCGGCGGCTGCATCAGAAACAAACGGCCGAGCAGAAAATCCAGCAGGACCAGTTTATCGCCGAGCGAAAAGAGCTGTACTCGAAGCATGCGCAGAATCAGAAAAGCCAGAGCCAGGCGCAGCTTGCGAAGATGTATGAATCCATGCCGTCTGAAGAAGCCGCCGCCAGACTCGAAAAGATGCCTGAACACAAAGCCATCGAAATCCTTCGCATCGTCAAGCCGAAAACCGCCGGCGCCATCCTTTCGCAAGTCCGTGTCGAACGGGCTGCCAAGCTCACCGAGCAATTGCTCGTCCAAGCTCCTTAAGTCTCTCCGCAGTTCAGATAGAAGTATCTTGCCTACGGGATAGGAAGTTTTTTCCTTCTCTTGAAAAGCTGTCGATGCGGCCTTCTTCGCTTTCATGAATTGGCGCAGAGTTTTCAGTTGGACGAACTGGCACGAGGCTTGAACTATGCCGGTGCATGTCATGTGACAACCATTGGGAATCTTGAAGCCATGATGGATCTTCATCTACCTCATTTCGCAGCCGCCAGCACCTCCAACGCAACCAGCCCTCAGAGCGCGCCACGCCCAGGATCGGGTGGAAGCAAGCGAGAATCGTCTGGATCAGATAAATCGTTTTCGTCTGAATTGCGTGCGATGCAGACGGCCAAAGAGCCGCGCCCAAAGATGGGACGCAGCCAAACGGATGGCGATGAGCGCGAAACCAAGATGTCATCGGAGGAGCCTTCTCCTGCGACAACGGCTCCAACCTCATCCAGTGCAACCAAGGATAGCCAGGGTAGCGACAAAGCTGAGGATGCTTCCCGGCCAGAATCCGCCAGTACGTCAGCCGCGCCGACGATTGATGCGGCGTCGCAAAGCGTCTTACTCGCGTTGATCACGCAGCCCATAGTCAAGCCGGACACTCAGGCTCCGACGCCCGCGTTATCGGACGAATCGACAAACAGTGCCATGGAATCAGCGCTGCCTGTTGTCACGATGGCCGAGACCTCGTTGCCGGTTGCGGCGGCTCCCACTACAGTTCCGCAAACCGATAGCCAAGAAACGACAGCCGCATCAGCGGCTACGGTGGCCGCGGTTCAGTCTGATGCGGTTCCCGCGTCTGCCGTCGATAAGACGACTCAAACAATGGTATCGCCTGACAACAAGACAACGCTGAACGATGGAGCGCAGGTGACCTCTGAAGAACTTGGCACTCCTCAGCCAAAGCAGCCGGCCGCCCCGCTTGCGCGCGAGGAACAGCCGCATGCTGCAGAACATCTTGCGGCGAAGAATGAGACGATAGTCGTGGCTCAAGAGCAACGCGCTCACGCGCGGGAAGATTTCAAGGCGGTCAACGCGCTCGCAGCCGAGCAGACTCAGCGGCCGGAAGGCAACCAGCCAGTTGCCTTGGAGCGGCCGGTTCAGGCGCAAGAGATCCAGGGGCCGAAGGAGGAGGCGGCACCTCGCCAGCCAGCCGTGACGCCGGCCGCCTGGCAAGAACCCCCAAGTCAGGATGCCGAAAGCGGGATGGAATGGTCCGGCCGCGATCAGCGCGAGCGCGCATCGACAGATCAAGTCATGCCGCAGGCCGCTACGCCGGAGGCCGCCGCGCCGGCGCCTGCATCGAATCCCGCGCTGGCGCCTCATGGGGTGGATCACCGCGCGTTTTCCTCTGCTCCGTCGGCCAAGCTTTCCGCGGATGCGCCGGCTGCCGCGACCACGCCTCCGGTTCAACCGACCGATTGGATGCCGGGAACGTCTGCGAATCAAACCAAGTCGATGATGCTGGAACTGTCTCAAGCCGATCTGGGCCGGGTCAATATTCGCGTCGCGGTCAATCAGGATACCGTGCACACGCATTTCGCATCCGAGCGGAATGAGCTTGGGCAGTATTTGGTGAATGGGCAAGACCGCTTGCAATCGGCATTACAGGCATCGGGATTGGATCTGGGGCGATTCCAGGTTGACATCGACCGCCAGAGCGCCGGGCGGTCCTTTCAAGATCCGGCCTCTCGGGAGCAGTCGCAAGGCCATGCGTCGCAGGGCGAGCGGCAACATGGAGGGCAGGGGCGTGAAGAGGCGATGCGCGAGACGGCACCGCGTCGCGGCATGTTGAATCTGGTGGCGTAAGGATAAGGAATCGGATTATGGCGACCATTAGTTCCGCGACATCGCAGACAACAGCGGGTGCCACGACAGCAGCGACTGGCGGAATCGCCGGAGCCTTGAGCGGCAACCAGCAACTGGGCCAGAACGACTTTCTAAAGTTGCTGGTCACGCAACTCAAGAACCAAGATCCGTTAAAACCGATGGATAACACCGCCTTCGTAGCCGAGTTGGCCCAATTCAGTCAGTTAGACCAAAGCACGAAACAAGTCCAGTTGTTGGAAAAGAGCATCGCGCAGCAAGCGGATTCGATGCAGTACACCTTATTGCCCATGATCGGGCGCAATGTGCAAGTCGAAGGCTCGCTTATCGATCTGAACAACGGACCGGCAAAACTCACGTACGCCTTGGAGCGTGAAGCGAGCACCGTCCGGGTTACGATCATGGACAAGCAAGGCAAGGCGTTGCGCATATTGGACTTGGGCACTCAGAGCGCCGGCAAGCAGGAAGTGCAGTGGGATGGGCGCAATCAAAACGGGCTCCTGATGCCGAACGGGACCTATCAGTATCAAGTCCTGGCAAAAGACGCGAAAGGTGCCGCCGTTGTGGCGGCGCCGAGCGCGGTCTTAAAGATTTCCGGTGTGCGGATGGTCGATGGATCTCCGCAACTGGCCGCCGGGGATTATGTGATCGACCGCAAGGATATTGTCGAACTGCGATAACGTGAACGTCGAGAATTGGCTTCAAAGGAGGGTGTGATCCATGGGTATTCTGTCGTCCTTGTTTGCCGGTGTGAGCGGACTCAATGCCAACGGCACGGCATTGTCGGTCATCGGTAACAACATTGCCAATCTCAGCACGGTCGGGTTCAAGGGGAGCCGCGCGACGTTCGCCGACTTGATCAGCTCCTCGATCTCGGGCGGGTCCGGCTCGGTGCAAACGGGAATCGGCGTGGCGCTCACGTCGGTGCAGGGAGACTTCACCCAGGGATCGCTGGCCACGTCGTCGAATGTGCTCGATTTGGCGATCGACGGCAACGGGTTCTTTGTGATGAAGGACGCGCAGAACGGAACCTTCTATGGCCGCAATGGACTCTTTCGCTTGAATAAAGACAGCGTTGTGGTCGATCCAACGGGGTTTAAGCTACAGGGATTCCTGGCGGATACGACCGGCACTATCACCGGAAATATTGGAGACATCGCCTTGCCGACCACGACGGCTTCGCCGAATCCTACTTCAACGGCGCTGCTCGCGGCCAATCTGAACTCCAGCACGGCGACCACCGGCGTGCGTGGCAATGTTATCGGGTCGTCTGCTTCCGTGACGACGTCGGCGGCCGGTAATAATGCCTTGACCGTCAATCTGAACGGCGACGGCGTCAGAACCATCACGGTGGCGAACGGTCTGACCGGCACCGCGCTGGCCAGTGCGATTCAAAGCGCGGTGCGAGGCTTGACCGCCGTCAATCCCTACTTGCAATCGGCGTACGATGGGTTCGAGGCCACGGTGGGCGCAAGCAATATTTTCACGTTCCGATCCGGCATCTCGGGCACGACGAACGATGTGGCCACCAATACCGGCACCGTGGTGGTGGGTGCGAGCGGCGCGAATACGCTGGCGGCGAATTTGAACATGCTGGCCGGTGCCTCGACCACTGGATCCGATGTCAATGTGTCGGACCCGGTCGGCACGTCGAACTTTACGACCTCGCTGACGGTCTACGATTCGCTGGGAAACGATCACTTGCTGACGACCTATTTTACGAAAGTCGGAGCCAATACGTGGAACTATAATGTCGTATCGAGCACCGCCGACATCAATACGGCCAACTATCATTCCAGCAATATCGACGTCACGCTCGGGATTGTTCGAGTCGGCGCCGGGACGCTGACATTTGGCACCGACGGCACGCTGCAGCGCGAGGGGCCGGTGACTCGATTCGATACCAGCACGGCGGCAGGAACAGTCGGCACGACCCCCGGGGAACTGCAGATCGACTTTGTCGGCGCGACCCAAGACCAGCTCATCGATATCAATTTCGGCGACAGCGTCATCACCGACGGCGGGAATGGACTCACCGGCACCACGCAATTCGGCTCCACGTCCGCGCTGGTCCAGCAGACGCAAGACGGCTATGCCGCCGGTTCGCTCCAGGCGTTCAGCGTCGATACAAATGGTGTCATCAGCGGCCGGTTCTCGAATGGACAGCTGCGCGCACTGGCTCAAGTGGTGCTGGCGCGGTTTCCTGACCCGATCGGGTTGACCAGGACCGGGAAAAACACCTTCGCCGAATCGGGCAACTCCGGCCAGCCGGTTACCGGGTCTCCGGATAGCGCGGGCCTCGGGCGGGTGCTGTCCAATTCGCTGGAGCTTTCGAACGTCGATCTCGGTCAAAGCTTCATCGATATGATTGCTGCGCAACGAGGTTTCCAGGCCAACTCCAGGGTCATTACGACTTCAGACGAAATTCTTCAAGAGCTGGTGAATTTGAAACGGTAATTAACAGGTATCTGCCGGGGTGAGTTCGAGAAGAATTCACCCCGGCTTTCCCATCCTCTCTTTCCTGAGTCACTCTGCCAGTAGATCCGATTTTTTAGAATGTCCTCACCGTCAGATTTCTGACAGCGTCAAGAGACCGGCTCTCGATACGCCGTCTTTCGCATACGACCTACAAACGGCCCCTTCATCTCGTGCATTTGGCGTGCAGTTATCCGCCAACTCTCTGACAGGCGGCGACGGCTCAGATGGCATACCCATTGCAAAAACCCCGGTGACGGCAATTGTGCGTGTGAATTGAGGAGGTCTCCATGTCAGACGAAGCAGCAGCAACCCCAGAGGCAGCCACTCCCGCAGCGCCCGCTCCGGCGCTTCCGATGAAGCTTCTCATTATCGTCGTCGCCGCGGCGCTCGTGGCCGGGCTCGGCGGTGCCTTTGTCATTGTGAAATTCATGGGCGGCCATAGCGGCGGGGGAGAAGCGGGCGGCGAACAGACGGCAGAAGCCGGAGGGAAGTCGGAGGGGCACGGCGAATCGTCCGGAAAGGGCGCGGCCGGAGCTACGCCCGGCGTGGTGTTCGACCTGGACCCGTTCATTGTCAATCTCGCCGATGCGCCGGACATTCGCTATCTCAAGATGACGATTAAGCTAGAAGTGGAGAATGAAGGCGTCTCGGCGAACCTTGCCGGCCGCATTCCCCAGTTACGCGATGCCATCCTGGTGCTGTTGTCGAGCAAAGACTCCGCCACGATTCGGAGCCCGCAGGGGAAATTCCAGCTTCGAGATGAGATTACTCAACGGATCAACGGCCTGTTGCCCAAGCCGGGCGTGAAGACCGCCTATTTCACGGATTTCGTCGTGCAGTAGCCAGATCGCAATGGAAAAAATTCTTTCACAGGACGAGATCGATGCGCTGTTGAACGGCGTGGTGTCCGGCGAAGTCGAAACGGCTCCGCCGGAAGCCGCCGCCGCGCCCGCCGCGACATCTGGCGTGAAGGGGTACGATCTCCTCAATCAAGAGCGGATTATCCGGGGGCGGATGCCGACCCTGGAGATGATCAATGATCGCTTTGTGCGCCGCCAGGCCGTGGCCTGGACTGGGGTGCTCCGCGAAGCGATTGAGTTTACGGTCGCCGGCACACAGGTCATCAAATTCGGCGAGTTTCTGAAAAAGATTCCCATGCCATCCTCGCTCAATGTGTTTCACATGGCGCCGCTGCGCGGCAGCGGGCTGTTTGTCATGGACGCCTTTCTCGTCTATCTCCTCGTCGATTACTTCTTTGGAGGCAAGGGGCAAACCCATGTGAAGCCCGAAGGCCGCGATTTTACCGTTGTGCAGGTCCGCATGATTAAGAAGCTGCTCATGCTCGCGCTGGCGGATCTTGAGAAAGCCTGGCAAGCGGTGATGCCGGTGAAAGTGGACTATGTCCGCTCCGAGAGCAATCCGCAATTTGCCATGGTCGTCACAGCGTCGGAGGTCGTGATTGTGGTGACCTTGCAGGTCATCATCGGTGAAACCACGCGGGATTTGTTCGTCGTCTATCCCTATTCGATGCTCGAACCCATCAAGGAAAAGCTCTATTCGGGGCTGGTGTCGGATCAGTTGGAACAGGATGGGTCTTGGAACAGCAAGTTCCGCGACTTGATTCATGAGTGCGAACTGCCGATCGCAGTGAAGCTGGGCTCGACCACCGTGACCGTCCAGGATGTGCTGAACTTTGCGCCTGGCGATGTGGTGATGCTGGATCAGCGTCCTGGCGATCCGCTGGAATGTTATGTCGAGGACTATCTGAAGTTTCTGGGAAGCCCCGGGGTGTTTAAGGGCAATCACGCCTGCCGTATCACGAAGGTGCTGGCGTAACTCGTAGGAAGGGGAGAGGACCGAATGGCTGACGACGATGTCAATCAAGCTGCCGAAACCACGACTCCTGAGCCGGCTGCTGCGGAGCCGGCCTCGTTTCCGCCGGTGACGAACACCGCGGTGGCGGAACAGCCGAAGAATATCGATTTCATCCTCGATATTCCGATGAAAGTCTCCATCTACGTCGGCTCGACGAAGATGGCTATTCGAGATCTCTTGCAACTGGCGCAAGGGTCCGTGATCGAGCTTGACAAGCTGGCCGGCGAGCCGATGGAAGTCATGGTGAACAATAAGCTGGTCGCCAAAGGCGAAGTGGTCGTCGTGAATGAAAAGTTCGGGATTCGCCTCACCGATGTGGTGAGCGCCGCGGAACGGGTCAAACAACTAGCCTGAGAGAGGAGCGCGAAACTGTGGTGGATGTGTGGGAAAGCATGGGCCGGACCGTCGCGGCGCTCGGCGCGGTGCTGCTGCTGATGGGCGCCGTCGCCTGGGTGGCCCGACGAGTATTCGCGCAGCGCATCGGTACGCCAGGCGGCACCGCTCTCATTCACGTCGTGGCGAATAGCTATGTGGCTCCCAGGCAATCCATCGCCCTCGTGGCCATCGCCGGTCAATACTTTGCCGTCGGGGTGACATCGGAGACGCTCATTCCTCTCGGCCGCGTCGATGCCACGGAACAGCTGGCGTCGCTCGTATCGTCATCCAGTCAAGCCAGCGCTCCCTATGGACTCTCCTCACGCAACCTACTGTCGACTGAATGGTGGCAGGATGTGACCAAGACGTTCGGGCAGGGGAAGCAAGGTGGACCGCATGCATAACCTGGCGCGCATGACCGCATCGTGGACGGGGCTCGTTTCGATGGGAGTGCTGATTCTGCTTGGCCTGGGCATGGCGGCGCCGGAACCGGTGTGGGCTGCAGGTCCGTCGGTCAGCATCGATCTGGGATCGGACTCGCCTAAGCAGATGGCTGTCGTCATTCAGATCCTGATCCTCATGACGGTCCTCTCACTGGCGCCAGCGCTCTTTATCATGGTCACGTCGTTTACGCGGATCGTGATCGTGCTGTCGTTCCTCCGCCAAGCGCTCGGCACACAGTCGGTTCCGCCGAATCAAGTGCTGCTGGCGCTCGCCCTGTTTCTCACCATGTTCATCATGGCGCCTGTCGGGCAGCAAGTATACGGCGAGGCGCTGCAACCGCTGCTGGCGGAGCAGCTGTCGTATGAAGAGGCCTGGAAGAAGGGCATCGAGCCGGTGAGGGGATTCATGTTGCGCCAGCTCCGCGACAAGGATCTGGAACTCTTTATCTCGCTCAGCAAAATCCCCAAGCCGGAGACGATTGCCGATGTGCCGACGCATGTGGTGATTCCGGCCTTTATTCTCAGCGAGCTGCGCATCTCCTTTCAGATCGGGTTCTTGATCTATATCCCTTTCTTGATCGTGGACATGGTGGTGGCCAGCATTCTGATGTCGCTGGGTCTGATGCTGTTGCCGCCGGCCGTCATCTCACTGCCGTTCAAACTCATTTTATTCGTGCTCGCCGACGGGTGGTATCTCGTCGTCGGATCAATGGTCAGGAGCTTTCAGTAATTCCATGACACCGGAAATGGTCACTGAACTTGGACGGCAAGCGTTGGAAACGACCCTCCTGGTCTCGGCTCCCATCTTAGGATTGAGCCTGCTGGTCGGGCTGGCCGTGAGCGCGTTTCAAGCCATGACGCAATTGAATGAGCCGACCTTGAGCTTTGTGCCCAAGGTCTTGACGCTCTTCGGCGCGATTGGGGTGTTTTTGCCCTGGATGCTGAGCATCATGACGAGCTTCATGACGAATCTGTTGACGAATATTCCCGACTACATTCGCTAGGACGGCATGGGACTGGCGCAGACGATTCATATTCTTCTCCCGCAATTCCAGGCGTTCCTTGTCCTGGTGTCCCGCATCGGCGGCCTGCTGGCCGCGCTGCCGGTTTTCAGCGGACGGACGATACCCACGAAAGTGAAGCTGGGGCTGGTGCTGACGTTGAGTCTGATGCTGGCCCCGGCGATCCCGATGCCCAATGTATCGCTCGATCCGATGATTTTGGTCGGCGGCATGCTCAGCGAGATGGCGATCGGCGTCACGATTGGATTGGCGGTTCGCCTGCTGTTCGGCGCGCTGGAAGTCGCCGGCGAACTGCTGGGTATTCAAATGGGATTTGGGGCGGTCCATCTGTTCGACCCCACGACGTCTCATCAGACTCCGATGGTCGCGCAGTTTTTCACCATGCTGGCCTCATTGGTGTTCCTCTCGCTGAACGCGCATCTGTTCGCCATGGCGACGATTCTCCATAGCTACGAGGCCATTCCGGCGTTCGGCGCCCATCTGTCGTCGCACCTGGGAGAGGAAATTCTCCTGCTGTCGCAGCGGATGTTCACGATCGGCCTTAAATTATCCGCGCCCTGCATGATTACCATTCTTCTCATTAACGTGCTCATGGCCTTGCTTGGCCGCGCCGTTCCTCAGGTGCAGGTCTTTATCGTCAGTTTTCCCATTACGATTGCCGGTGGGCTGCTCGTGCTCAGTATTGGCATGCCGTTTACCATCGCCTTAATCGGGTCGGAGTTCGAACAGCTCCAACTCACGATTGAAGCGCTGCTGAGGAGTCTCGGACGTGGCTGACTCAGAGTCGGATAAGAGCAGTCGTACAGAAGAGGCGACTGAAAAGCGAAAATCCGAAGCCCGGCGCGATGGGCAGGTCGCCATGAGCCGCGATGTCGGCACGGCGGCGGTCCTCATCGGAGGAGTCGGCGTGCTGGCTATCGGCATGCCGATTGGGTTGCGGCAGCTCACCGACGTGACGCGGCGAGGGCTGGCCTTGTCCTTCGACGAGAGCTTTTGGAAAGCGCTGACGGTGGAGCATATCCATACCATTGTCGTGCAGACCAGTGTGACGACCATGATTCTGATCCTTCCCGTCCTCGGCGTCATTCTGTTCATGGGGACGGGCGCATCGCTGGCGCAAACGGGATTTCTGTGGCGGCCGAACGCGCTCCAGCCCAATTTCAGCAAGCTCAATCCAATCACGGGACTTGGCAAACTGTTTTCAACCCGCTCGGTGATGGAGCTGGCCAAAGGGATTGTAAAGATTGCCATCATTGTGACGGTGGCGCTGTTCACTGCACGCCACGATCTCTTCCTGCTGCCGGGATTGATGGACTACGACCTGCCGGCTTCCATTGATATGGCCGGGCATCTCACACTGAAAGTGGCGATGGGCGTCGTGGGCTCATTGGCCGTCCTCGCGGCCGTGGACTACTTCTATCAGCGGTTCGAGTGGGCCCGCGATCTGCGCATGACCAAAGAGGAAGTCAAGGAAGAGCACAAGGCCTCGGAAGGCGATCCGTTGGTCCGGGGCCGCATCCGTTCCGCGCAACGCGATCTGGCGAAGAAACGCATGATGGCTGCGGTGAAAACCGCCGATGTCGTGGTCACGAACCCGACGCACTTGGCGGTCGCGCTGAAGTACGACGCGACGCAAAAGGCGGCGCCGTTCGTGGTGGCCAAGGGCGCCGGGTTTGTCGCGGAGCGTATTCGCGAACTGGCCCGGCATCATGGCGTGGCGGTGGTCGAGAATAAACTGGTGGCCAGAACGCTGTACCGCTTGGTCGATATCGGGAAGGAAATCCCTTCGAACCTGTATCGCGCGGTGGCCGAGATTTTGGCGTTTGTGTATCGCGCCAGAGGCATCAACCCCGGACAGTTATAAAAAGGACGGTCTCGCATGGCATCGCCGACCACGGTTTCTTCAGTCGAACATCCTCCGCTGCTTAAGCATCCGGACATTGTCATGTCCGTCGGCGTGGTCGGCGTGCTGATGGTCATGCTGTTGCCGCTCCCGCGGTTTTTGCTGGACCTGCTGCTGAGTTTCGACATTACGATTTCCATCATTATCTTGCTGGTGGGATTGCAGGTCCGCCGGCCGATGGACTTCTCGGTGTTCCCATCGATCCTTCTCATGGTCACGCTGCTTCGGCTGTCCCTGAACATTGCGTCGACGCGGCTGATTCTGTTGCACGGCAATGAAGGCGCGGCGGCGGCGGGAGAAGTCATCCGAACGTTCGGGACCTTTGTCGTCGGCGGCAATTACACCGTCGGTCTGGTGGTCTTTGCGATTCTGGTCATCATCAACTTTGTCGTCGTGACCAAGGGCGCCGGCCGCGTGGCGGAAGTCGCCGCGCGCTTCACCTTGGACGCGATGCCAGGCAAGCAGATGGCGATCGATGCCGACTTGAACGCGGGTCTCATTAAAGAAGATGAAGCCCGGCGGCGGCGAAAGGATATCGCGGAAGAAGCCGACTTTTACGGCGCGATGGACGGTGCCAGCAAATTCGTTCGAGGAGACGCGGTCGCGGCGGTCATCATTGTCGTGGTGAACATCGTCGGCGGACTGACTATCGGCATTCTGCAGCAAGGCATGAGCCCTGGCTTGGCGGCGCAAACCTATACCCTGTTGACGGTCGGCGAAGGCCTGGTCGCTCAAATTCCCGCGCTGATCGTCTCGACCGCCACCGGTATGATTGTGACGCGCGCCGCATCGGAAAACGATCTTGGCGGAGAGATGACCCGCCAGCTCTTGAACTCCCACCGCGCCGTGGGAACGGCTGGAGGCATTTTGCTGGCGCTGGGATTGGTGCCGGGGTTGCCGCATCTGGCGTTCCTCGTGCTCGGCGCCGGCGTCTGCTGGATTGCCTATCATCTCTATCAACGCGAGCAGGCGCCGGAAGCCCTGGCGCCTCCGCCGGTGACGGCCAAAGTCGATGAGCCGGTGGCTCACGTCACGCCGCTCGATCTGATGGAAGTGCAAGTGGGATATGGGCTCATCAATCTCGTTGAAGGCACGCAGGGCAATGCGCTGCTGGATCGCATCAAGGGATTGCGGAGGCAGTTTGCCGAGTCCATGGGATTCGTCGTGCCGCCCATTCATATCCGGGACAATCTGCAACTCCGTCCGAACGAATACGCCATCATGCTGAAGGGCGTCGAGGTCGCCAAGGCCGAAGTCCTTCCAGGGCATGTGCTGGCGATCGATCCCGGCACGGCACAGCGCGGCATGGTGCAAGGCATTCCCACCAAGGAACCGGCGTTCGGCTTGCCGGCGTTGTGGGTGGCGGAGGACCAGCGCGAGCAGGCACAGATGGCCGGCTATACGGTCGTCGATGCCAGCTCGGCCATTACGACGCACCTCTCTGAAATCATCAAGCGGCATGGCCACGAATTGCTGGGCCGGCAGGAAGCGCAAGCCTTGCTCGACGAAGTCGGCAAGACGCATCCCAAGCTGGTGGAAGAACTGATTCCGACCATGGTGCCGCTGGGAACGGTGGTTCGAATTTTGGGCAACCTCCTCAAGGAGGGAATTCCTATCCGGGATATCCGCTCCATTCTGGAAGCCATCGCGGACCATGCGATGACGACCAAGGACGCCGAACTGTTGACGGAGATGGCGCGGCAGGCGCTGGCCCGAACCATTACCAAGCAGTATCAGTCGCCGGATGGGTCGCTCCCGGTCATTACGCTCGATCCGCGCCTCGACCGGACGTTGGCGGAGCAAGCGTCAACATTGCCGCAGGGGGCGATGCTCAATCTGGATCCCGCGCTGTCGCACAAACTCCTGACGGCGCTCAAGCAATCGGCGGAACGCGTGGCTGCGCGCGGCCAGCAGCCGATTGTGCTCTGCTCGCCGGCGGTGCGGCGGCATGTGCGGAGACTGACGGACCGGCTTTTGCAGTCTGTGCCGGTGGTCGGCCTGAATGAGATCGATGCCGCAGTGAGATTGCAGTCGCTCGATACCATCCGGCTGGATTCAGAACTTCCGCAACCGTCGTGAGGTGACCGATGAAAGTCAAAACGTTTCATGCCTTGACCATGCAGGATGCAATTCGGGCGATCAAGGAAGAGTTGGGACCGGATGCCGTCATTCTCTCATCCAAGGAAGTGCATCAAGGCGGCCGCCTGATGAGCTACTTCAATAAACCGGTGCTGGAGGTGATGGCGGCGGCTGAATACGATCCGCTGCCGCCGGTCAAGCCGTCACGAGAGAGTTCCGCCCCGCGCGAGCCGAAGAGCGCTCCGCAAGTCTCGTCCGCTGCAGCCACCTGGACGCAGCCGGTTGGGCCGGAGGTGTTTCGCGAGACCTTGCAGGGCATGTTAGCCAAGCCGGTTTCTTCGCCGGATCAGGCCAAGCCTCCGGTGGCACCTGCTCCCATCCATCGGCAGGCGCGCCCGGCAGCGCCACGGCCATCGGTTATCAAGCAGAGCCGCTTGCAAGACCTGCGTCAGGAATTGCGCGAATTGAGCCTTGAAATCAGCGCGTCATTGCCGAAGGCTTCGCAATCCTTAAGTCCGCATACAGAGCCGGCGATTGCGTCGTTATGCCGCAGTCTCGTCGCGCAGGGACTGCGTCCCGCGAGCGCGGACCGGCTTGGCCGGTCGCTGAGCCTGGAGCTGGCTCGGTGCAGTGCGGCGGACCCGGGCGAACTGCAGCAGGCGCTGGCGAAGTGCCTGGCTCAAGACATCCGCGTGAGCGGACCGTTGCTCTCCGGCGCGGGAGACCGCACGGTCGCCATCATGATTGGAACGAACGGAACCGGAAAAACGGCGGCGATCACGAAGCTCGCGGCCCATTACCGATTGGAAGAAAAGAAATCCGTTGCCATCGTTTCACTGGACACCTATCGGCTGGCCTCGGTCGAGCAGCTGCGGATGTATGCCGGCGTATTGGACATTCCTTGCGAATCGGCCATGTCCGCCAAGCAAGCCGCCGCCTATGTTCATAAGCATGCCGATGCGGATCTGATTCTGATCGATACCGCCGGGTTTGGAGAACGAGATCTGGCCCTGGTGCAGACCCTGCACCAACTGCTCAAGACCGAACCGGAAGTGCAAACGCATCTGGTGGTATCGGCGTCGACGCGCGAGCAGGACTTGCAACGCCAAGTGGCGCAGATTCATGCGCTCCCACTCTTGCGGCTGATGTTTAGCAAGCTCGATGAAACGGATGCATTCGGGGCGCTCTATGAACTGAGTCATCAGTCGGGCATTCCACTGTCCTATTGGAGCGCCGGCCAGCGGGTTCCCGAGGATCTTGAAGTTGCCACTGCGCAACGGCTGGCCGAGTTGCTGATCGGCCGCCGGTACGCCGTCCCGTTCCGGTCCTCATTGGATGCGCAGGCATCGGCGGTGCGGCCATTGTCGCGTCACGCATACGCAGTCACCATGAACACTGTTACGCGGTAGGAGGAAAGACAATGCAGAGTGGATCATTTACGCCGATGGCGGGGGACGTGGCAGAGCAAGCCTCCTCACTGACGCACGTGATTGCCGTGGCCAGCGGCAAAGGCGGCGTCGGCAAAACCAATATCGTGGCCAATATGGCGATGGGGCTGAGTCACGCGGGGAAGCGCGTGCTGGTTTTGGACGCCGATCTCGGGTTGGGCAATTTAGATGTGCTGCTCGGGCTAGTCCCTGAACATACGATTGAGCATGTGCTGGCGGGAACCCATTCGTTGGACGATGTCATTGTCGATGGTCCGGGAGGAATCCGGGTCTTGCCAGCCAGTTCAGGCGTGCCGCAGCTGACCTCGTTGAGCGAGTCGCAACAAATGCTGCTCATGGAACAGCTGGAAGCCCTCTCGCGCGATGTCGATGTGTTGCTGATCGATACCGGAGCGGGCATTTCACCGAATGTGACTTTTTTCGCGGCGGCGGCTCAAGACACCATTGTCGTGGTGTCTCCCGAACCCACGTCCCTCACCGACGCCTATGCGCTGATCAAAGTGCTGACCAGGCAGTATCGGGAACGGCGCTTCAAAGTGCTGGTCAATATGGCGAGGAGTCCGCGCGAAGCGGCCGAGGTGTTCAGAAAACTCGACACCGCCGCGGATCGCTTCCTGCATGTTGTGCTGGAGTATGTCGGCTATGTGCCACAGGACGATTATGTTTCGCTGGCGGTAAAGCGTCAAAAAGCGTTGCTGGAGGTGTTTCCAGGCTCTCCGGCGGCTCAGGCGCTGTCGCAGCTCGCTGGGCAAATTATGCAGTGGCCGAAGCCGAATTTTCCTAAGAGCGCTATGCAGTTGCTGTGGCAGCGCTTACTTCATACCACCGCAGTCATGTGATGGAGTCAGAGGCACATTTATTATGAGTAAAACTGCAGTTCATCGTGCTCATCAAGCGATTCCCAGCGGCGATGCCCATCGGGAACAATTGATTAAAGAGTTTGCGCATGTGATTCGAGCGATGGCCCATCGCCTGGCCTTTCGATTGCCCGCGTACTTGGATGCCGAAGACTTGATTTCCGTTGGAACCATCGGCCTGATGGATGCGATGGATAAATACGACCCGAATCGAGAAGCGAAATTCAAAACCTATGCGGAGTTTCGGATTCGCGGTGCCATGCTGGACGAAATTCGTTCGATGGATTGGATTCCGCGCTCCGTGCATGAACGCATCGGCCTTCTGCAAAAGACCCATATCACATTGTTGAATCGGCTGGGCCGTCCGCCGCTGGATGAAGAAGTGGCGTCTGAGCTAAAGATGCCTCTGGATGAACTCGATGACTTTATCTCGCGGGCCCGTGGGGCCGTGATGATTAGCATCGACGATTTGGGGCTCCAAGAGCCGGACGGGCACAAGGTTGTCAAGATGCTCGCGGATACGCATCATCCAGACCCGCTGTCCACGTTGGTGAATGAGCGGGAGCGCGAAGCGATCGGCGACGCGATTCAAGGATTGCCTGAAAAAGAACGGCTGGTCCTGACGCTCTACTATTATGAAGAATTGACGATGAAGGAAATCGGCGAGTTGCTGAAAGTGACGGAATCCCGTGTGTGCCAGATTCACACCAAAGCGATTCTTCGGCTCAAAGCGTTTCTTCATGCCGACGAGTAAAGCCGGGGACCCGCGGGGCCGGGCGCGATGGCGCCGTTCCCGCGACAGGTCTCGGGGTGAGTGTTCGTGGCGGTTTGTGCCGGATCGAACGCGACCCATGCACGCGCTTTAGTTCTCTCTCTGAATTGCCGAGACAGAGGCATCATTTAGAAGGATGTCTCCGCCTCTGGCTCATGGATAGAGAACAGCCCACATCGTCCGATTCGAAGCCGCTCGCACCTTATCGCGGGCCGTTCACCCTGGGGCTCTCCCGCCTAAGCCGTTCCCGCTCACAATCCGGCGCATTATCTCGCACGAAATCCATCGGCTGTTTTGCGCTGGCTCTCGCGGCCGGTCTCTTGGCGTCTTACTGGCTCATGAGCGCGCCGGTGAAGGCCTCGCTCAGCGCAGGCAGCGGCATGGTGCTGAGCAGCGCCGCACTGGCCACGCCTGAATTGCTTGCCGGAGGAATAGGACTTTTCTTCAGTGTCAGCCTCAGTCTTGCCGGCCTATGGCTTTGGCCGTTTGCTCAGCGGGTGAAAGTCCAGCCTCGCGAGGAAAGCCTGGCGGCGTATGACCATGTGACCGGCCTGCCGGCATTGCGCCTGTTCACCGTGCTTCTCGAACAAGGGCTGACTCGGGCCTCGCACATGGGCCGCAGCATCGGCGTGCTGGTCGCGGACCTGCATCAGTTTCGTCCGCTTCCGGTCTCGGAAGCCACGCCTAACATGTCGCTGGTGGTGCGAGTGCAGGCCGCCCGCATCAAGAGCGCCGTGCCTTCGCACAATACCGTCGCGAGAATCGGCGACCGGCGATTTGCGATTCTGATTGAAAACGTGATGACGCGGGATCAGATCGATACCCTGGCGCAGAATATTTATCGCACCATGTCGCTTCCGCTGATGATAGAAGGGCAGGAAGTGCTGTTGACCTGTCAGATCGGCGGCGTCATGTCTGCCGCCTCCGCCGCATCGGGGGAAAGCCTGTTGAGCCAGGCCGTAAAAACCTTGGCGCTTGCGACCTCCGAAAATCCCATCCGCTTCTTCGATTCGCTCAGTGACACACCCAGCACCTCTTCTACCGCCGCGCATCAGGTTGCCGGCGAATCCCTGCTGCGCTAGGCAACTTCTTCCTCTTCGAGGGAACTATTCGCCTATCGAACGAGCGGGGAACGGTGCGGTTTCTTTCCGCCGCCCCGTCGGATAATTGACACCCTGTCATATTCCTCTTCATTTCATGCTGCGCTCAATGAACAGGCCTGCGCCGGATGAGTGCCGCGCTCTGGCATGCAGGTTGCTGTCTCTTCTTGCGAAGCGAATGATCAAGGAGACCAGACTGTGAATCGAGGCATCTATCCAATCCTCTCAGGCGCGCTGGCGCATGAACGCCGGATGCAAGTCTTTGCGAACAACATGGCAAACGTGAATACCGCTGGCTTTAAGCAGGATGAGCAAACTTTCAAAGCGGTGCTTCCCAAGGCGCACTTGGCCATTCCCGCGACGCCTGGCACCGTGTCGCTGGCCAATCAAATCGTGGCGAAGCCATTCGGGCCGACGGAGCGCGTGTATGCGGCGCCGAATACGGTTAAAACAACGTACGATGCCGGACGGATCCGCCTGACGGGAAATCCTCTTGATGTCGCGATTCAGGGCCGCGGGTTCTTAGAAGTCAAAACTCCTCAAGGCATCAGATATACCCGCAACGGCATGCTGTCGCTCGATAACCAGCGCCGGCTGGTCACCAATCTCGGCTATCCGGTGATGGGGACGGCAGGGGAGATAAAGATTCCCGTCGGGAAAATGGATATTTCCCATCAGGGCGCCATCAAAGTCGATGGCAATCCGATCGGCACGATCAAGGTCATGGATTTTCCCGATACCGACATGCCGAAAAAGTATGCGGAAGGCATGTTCATTTCCGATAAGGGCTTTCCCGCGAAAGCGGCCCAAGTGCAGGTTGGGCACATCGAGGATTCCAACGTCAATTCGATTGGCGAGATGGTCAAGATGATCGAAGGCATGCGCGGATATGAATCGGCTCAGAAATTAATTCAAACGTTGGACCGGATGGCGGAAACGGCCATTCAAGAAGTCGGACGAGTGGCGTAGGAGGTAAGTATGATTCGGGCAATGTGGACAGCCGCCACTGGCATGACGGCGCAACAGATCAACGTGGACACCGTGGCCCATAACCTGGCCAACGTCAATACGAACTCGTTCAAGCGCAGCCGGGCGGAATTTGCGGACTTGCTCTATCAGATCCAGCGCTTGCCTGGCACCAGCGCCTCCAACGTCGGCGTGTTCCCCGTCGGCATTCAAGTCGGCGCCGGCGTCCGTCCCACGACAGTCTCAAAGGAATGGCTCCAGGGCAACATGCGTCAGACGAACAACGACCTGGATATCGCGATCGATGGGCCGGGATTCTTTCAGGTCTCCCGGCCGGATGGCACAATCATGTACACCAGGAACGGGTCGTTCAAGCGCGATAACGTCGGCAACCTGGTTACGGGTGACGGCGATTTGCTGAACCCGGTCATTACCATTCCCTCCGGCGCATTGAAAATGGACATTGGCCAGGACGGGACAGTCTCGGTCTTGCTGCCAGGCGTGACCCAGGCGTCCCAGGTCGGCCAAATTCAATTGACGCGATTCGATAATCCAGCCGGGCTTGTGGCGATGGGAAACAATCTGTTCATCGACAGCTTTGCGTCGGGCCCTCCGACTCAAGGAACCGGCGGATTCTCGACTGGATTCGGGACGATCCAGCAGGGATTTCTGGAAAGCTCGAACGTCAACCTGGCTGAAGAAATGGTCAATATGATCATTGCGCAGCGGAGCTATGAGATTAACTCGAAAACGATTCAAGCGTCTGACGAGATGATGTCCATCGCGAACAATCTCAGACGATAAGGAACGATCCATGACCAGTATTCGCATCATGCTCGCCGCCTGGATGCTCGCTGCCTGGGCCAACCCGGCTGCCGGAGCCGCCTCGGAGAAGCTCGCCAAGCCAATCTCGATGGGCGCGCACGGAACCAATGGACCGGCTCTCAACAAGCTGGACTCGGCGCGGCCGGCGACGCGGGAGCTGCATTTTGAGCAGATTCAAAAGACCATTCAGAAATACCTCGAAGGCGAATGGGGCGCCCGGGTGAAATCGGTGCATGTCACGCTGTTGGAGCCGCTGGATCCCATCAAAATCCCGGCTGGGGTGATTGAACTGCAAATTCCTCCAATGGGTGGAAGTTCCACGGTCATGGGGCGGCGAAGTTTTGCTATTCAAGTCATGGCGAATGGGAATCCGTGGAAGACCGTCGATGCATTGGCCGATGTGTCCGCCATGATCGACGTCGTCGTGCCGGCGCGATTCCTCAAGTCGGAGGAAACGATTGAACCGGACGATCTGACCACCGCGCAGATCGTCACCTACGATGTGAAGCATCCGTTTATCACCGATCCTGAAGCCGTCATTGGAAAGAGCACTGCGCGCCCATTGCAGCCGAACACGCCATTGCGCCCGACTTTCCTGAAAAAGCCGTTCATGGTGAAAAAGGGCGATCACGTGATGATCGAAGCGCGGCGCGGCAACTTTTCCGTGCAAACATCGGGCGTGACGAAAGGCAGCGGACAAGTCGGACAGACGGTGATGGTGGCTAACCTCGATTCTGGGCGAGAGCTGCGCGCGAAGATTGTCGCGCCGGGCCTTGTTCAAGTGGAGTTTTAGGATTGCGCATGCGCAGTGCAAGAATGACAGCCGGAGGAGCTCTCGCGATCGGCGCGCTGTTGAGCGCCTGTAGTCTCATGCCCACGGCTTCGACGACAACAAAAATCACGGTGCCGGCCTTGCCGCCGCCCAAGACACTGGGATCGCTATGGCAAGAGGAAAACGGCCGCGCCTATTTGTATGAAGATATGCGCGCCATGCGGGTGGGAGATCTTCTCACCGTGAAGATTGTCGAAAAACACAAAGGGTCGAAATCGGCGGATACCGCGGCACAACGAGACTCTACGCTCTCGAATTCCATGACGGGATCGGGCGTGGGATATTTTGGCGTTCCTGGGTTCAGGATCAGCGATGAAGCCAGGAGAGGACTCGGGATCGATGCGTCGGCCAGCAACAAATTCAGCGGGAAAGGTGCCACCAACCGCGAAGGCACGTTAACCGGCACGATCTCGGTGATTGTCGTCGAAGTGCTGCCGAACGGCGATTTGCGAGTCGAAGGACGGCGGGAAGTGACGGTCAACAGTGAAAAGCAGCTGATGACCATTGCCGGCATTGTGCGGCGAGTGGATGTCGATACAAAGAACACCGTTCTGTCCTCGGCTATTGCCGATGCGAAAATCGAATACTCTGGGTTGGGAGTCCTGGACGATGTGCAGCGGCCGGGGTGGCTGGTCCGCATTCTCGATTGGGTCTATCCATTCTAACGAAGGACGTTTTTGTGAACACGATTGCCAAACGGAAAGTTTCAGTGAAATCGCCTCGCTGGCTTGGCGCCATGTCGTTTCAGTCGTTGCAAATGATGGTGATGAGCGGCGTCGTCAGGCGCGCCGACTTAGACCGGCCCCAGGACCCCGGTCGAACCGGCTATTGGCATGGTGGAAAACACCGCGTCAGTATTCCGCAAGAGTCGGCCTCGGAGCAGGGATGGATTTCTCGAATGCTGTTAGGCCGCAAGTCGCCCATTCAATCCGTGTCCAAGCTGTAATACGAGGGGATGATCGAACCAATGCCTACACGGTCTCGCAAGTCATGGATGGTGGGAGTGCTCATTGGATTCTTATGTGCGCCGCTTTCAGCGGAGGCAGTCAGGATCAAGGACATCGGGGCGATTGAAGGCGTCCGGGAAAACCAACTGATCGGCTATGGATTGATCGTCGGACTCGATCGAACCGGCGATCAGGTCATCGGCGGCCAGTTCACGATCCAGGCGATGATGTCCATGCTGAATAAGATGGGGATCAATCTCGTCATCGACCCGATCCAGCTCCTCACGAAAAATATTGCTTCTGTAATGGTGACCACCAAGCTTCCTCCGTTCGCCAAACCCGGGCAAACTCTCGATGTGGTCGTCTCGTCGATGGCCAATGCGAAAAGCCTGCAAGGCGGCACGCTGTTGCTGACGCCTCTCAAAGCCGCCAATCAGCAAGTCTTTGCCGTGGCGCAAGGACCGGTTTCGGTAGGAGGGTTTCTTGGCGGGACAGGCGGGGCGGGAGGCGCGACGATCACCAAGAACCATCAGGCCGCCGGGGTCGTGCCAGGGGGAGCGATTATCGAAAAGGAATTAGTGGTCAATATCGATGCCTGGGACACTGTGTCGGTCATGTTACGGCAACCGGATTTTACGACGGCCATCCGGACCGCTGAAGCTATCGATGGCGTGTTTGGAAAGGGCAGCGCGTCGCCCATCAATGCCGGTCACGTGAGAGCCACCATCCCCACGAATTTTCACGGGCGAGTGGTCGAATATATTGCCTCGATTGAAGGGCTCGATGTCTCGGTCGATATGCCCGCCAAAGTGGTGGTGAATGAACGGACCGGGACGGTCGTACTCGGCGAACATGTGCGGATCTCAACCTGCGCAATTTCTCATGGAAATCTGACGATTTCTGTGAAGAATACGGTGAGCGTGTCTCAACCGAACGCGCCGCTGATCGGGTCGGGGAGCACGCAACCGGCGACGGTCACCGAAGATGTGCAGACCGAGGTGAAGGAACAGGAATCCCGGTTGATCGTTGTGGACGAAACGGTGACCTTGGGAGAGGTGGTGCGAGCGCTGAACGCGGTCGGCGTGACGCCCCGCGATCTGGTTTCCATCCTTTCAGCGCTTCGCGCGGCCGGGGCGCTCCAGGCGAATCTTGAGATTATCTAAGAATGGCATCGATGCGATGTGACACAGGGAGTTTCCGATGAACATTCATGATTCAACTCAGGCGCAGTTTCTGTCTTCTCCGATCTTCACCGATCCACTGGGAAGCCAGAGCGATGTCAGTGCCGTGGACGCGAAGAGCCGTCTGGGCGATCAGAAAGAGCTGCTGAAGGCCGCCAAGCAATATGAGGCCTTTTTTGTCTCGTACCTGATGAAAGTCATGAGGGAGACCGTCCACGAATCCGAGATGTCGGGGAAAATGGGCTCGTATTTCTACTCTTTTTACGACCAAGAGATTGGCAATAGGGCCTCTGAGTCGGGGGGCATCGGGATTACCCAAATGGTGCAGGAATATATCGAAAAGAATTATCCGCCAACCGCTAAAGTTTCAGACGGTGAACACCGATAAGGTGTGCGACAGGGTTTGAAGCAACCGAGAGGGGAAAACCCCGGTTGACTCAAGCGTTTCCCAGAAGAAGGAGAGCGATATGCAAATCTCAGGTTCAGGTCGTTCCGATCAACTGGCCAAAATTCTCCTTGGAACACAGGAGACGAAGGGGCCATCGACAGAGCGGCACCCGTCTCCCAAAGAGGCGGGGAATGACCGGGTCCAGATTTCAGATCAGGCCAAAGAGCTGCAGCGCATTCGTGCGCTGGGCCAGACGCCCGATCACGAACGGGCCGCGCGGGTCGACCAGATTAAAAATGCCATCGAAAACGGCACGTACGATGTCAGCGGCCGCAAAGTCGGGGATGCCCTCATTAAGCAAGTGTTGACCGACGGGGTATTGTAACCGGCACGGTCCGCAATAAGACCGCGCCGCCAGGATGGCGGCGTCATGTCCGAAGCACGTTCGCAGGGAGCGCGTATGCTATCGGTTTCAACGGCACTATCGGCAGAACTAGAGACGATTCTTCTCCGGGAGCTGGCCTGCTGCCAGTCTCTTCTTGAAACGGTCGAGGCGGAACGGCAAGCCATCAAAGCCCTTGCCATCGGCGATTTCCACCCCATCAATGTTCGCCGCCTTGGGATTCTTGAACAACTCCAGTCGATTGGGGATGCGCGCGACCAGGCTGTCGGCAGGATTGCCGCCGCACTATCGCTGACCGATTCACGTTCCTCGCTGCACGCCCTGCTGGATCGCTGGCACGGTCAGGAAGCCACGGCCATCCGCCGGCATCACGGCGCGCTCATGGCGCTTGCCAAACATGTGCGCGAAGAGATCAAGCAGAACGTGGTGCTTATCGACGGTATTCGTGGGTTTGTCGAGCAGGCCTTGACCGCGGGAGCATCCGCTCTGACAGACGGGAACGCCTATAACCGGACAGGAAAGCCGGCGCTCGCACACTCGTTATCCGCGGTCCTCTACCAGCAGGGATAGCCCATGGTCGGCCTTAGTTCTCTTTTCGACATCGCCCGAACTGCCCTGAACACTGCGCAGCAAGCGCTGACGGTCAGCGGGCATAACATCTCCAACGTCAACACGCCAGGGTATTCACGGCAGGAAGCCGTGTTGACGGAGCGGCCGCCGATCAATGGGCAGCCCGGCATGACGGGCACCGGCGTACAGGCCACTTCTATCCGGCGTCATGTCGATCGCTTCGTCGAGCAACAGCTCACGGTCTCCGATCAAACGCTCGGGCGTCTGTCCGTGTCTCGGGACGAACTCTTTCGCCTGCAAAACATTTTCGGCGACAGTAACGATCAAGGCATTGGAGCCGCCCTCAGCGATTTTTTTCAGGGGTTACAGGATGTCTCGACCTCGCCTGGCGAGTCGGCGGCGAGGTCGGTCCTGCTGGGAAAAGCGACTCAACTGACGGCGAGTCTCAATCAAGCTGCCTCGGATCTCACGAATGCCCGCGCCTCGCTGAATTTTCAGGTTTCCCAAACCATTACCGAAATCAACAGCCTCACGACACAATTGGCCGAACTGAACGGGAAGATTGTCACGGCGGAAGTGACCGGGCAGAATGCCAACGACCTCAGAGACCAGCGCCAGCTTGCGCTCAATCAACTCGCCCAGCGCATCGATATCACCAGCATTGAAAACGGGACGGGAGGGCTCACGGTCTTTGCGGCTCGTGGGCAGGTGGTGGTAGAGGGCGACACGCACCGCGACCTGGCGGCGGTGGCCTCGGCGGATAATGAAGGACTCTTCGATGTCGGCTACTCGACAGGGGGAACCAGAACCGTCAGTCTCGACCGGCAGATCACCAGCGGACGGCTGCGCGCCTTGCTCGATTTGCGTGACACCACCGTGCAGGGACTGCAAGATCAATTCGACCGGATCGCCGCAACGCTTTCGAATGCGGTCAATCTGGTTCATCGTCAGGGGTATGGTCTTGATGGATCCACCGGGCGAGATTTTTTTACGCCTCCCGCAGTGACGACGCAGGCGGGTTCCAGCAACCAGGGTACGGCGGCAATCGGCAGCGGAACCGTGACGGCCAATAGCCTGCTGACCTTTCACGACTACGAGGTTCAGTTCACCTCTGCAACCGCCTACTCTATTGTGGATGTCACCACCGGGGCGACGATTCGAGGAAATTACACCGGCACCGCCATCTCGGCTCCTTCGAGCGCGGCGCCGTTCTCCATCGTTACCGGAACGAACGATACCTTGACGGTCTCAGTCGATGGCGTCGCATCCGGAACGATCACGCTGACTGGAGCCGCGGCGCCAGGCCAGCCCTATACATCCGGCGCGGCGTTAGCCCAGGAAATCCAAGCCAAAATCAATGCCGATGCAACGCTGCAAGCCGCGGGGCGGACGGTCTCGGCCACATTCGACACAGCGACCAATCGAGTGGTCCTGACTTCCAACGGAACCAGCGCCTCCTCGGCAGTCAATGTGACGGGCGGTACCGCCAGAACCAGCCTCGGCCTGCTGGCTGGAACCAGCACTGCGGCGTCCGGAACCTATAGCGATCCTTCTACGTTCATCTTCGATGGCATCAGCGTCACCCTGTCTGGCGCTCCCGCAACGAATGACGTGTTTCGAGTGAATTCCTATCGCGACAGCGCCGGCAAAATGGCGGTCGCTCTCACGGACCCAGCCACAGTGGCCGCCTCCTCCACGCGCGCCGGCATTCCTGGGAACAATGCAACCTTGCTGCAACTGGTGGCGCTCCAACATCGGCAATTCGCCAGCTTGAATAACACAACGTTGCATGACGCCTATCGCGGTACCGCGGCTAATCTCGGCGTCTCTGCTCAAACGGCCGATCGAGAGCAAACTGCGCAGCAAATTCTCCGCGACCAAATCGATACCTTCCGTGCCCAAGTCTCGGGGGTCTCGATCGATGAGGAGCTGGTCAATCTCGTCAAGTTTCAACGAGGATTTGAAGCGGCGGCGCGCTTGGTCCGCGTGACCGACGAGATGTTCGATACCTTGTTGACCCTGAAGCGCTAGAACGGAGGCCTCTCCATGCGTGTGACTGAGCAACAAACCTTTGGCGTCTTAGTCAATAATCTAGAGCGGTCTCGCGCGCGGTCGTTAGAATTGCAACAGCAGGTTTCGACGGGAAAGAAAGTGCGCAAACCGTCCGACGATCCGAGCGCCTTCAACCATATCAGCCTCGATAAAGCGTCGGTCGCGTCGATTGAGCAACGGTTGCGCAATATTTCCTTTGGCCGAACGCGCCTCGACTTGAGCGACAAACTGCTGAACAGCACGACAGACACGCTGAGCCGGGTGCAAGAGCTGGCTGTCCAGTTCGGCAGCGATACGAACGGTCTGGCGGAACGCGTGATCGGATCCCGCGAAGTCCGCCAGCTCTATTCGCTGGTCCAGCAATATGCCAATGCCGAGCTGAACGGGCAGGCGGTCTTTACCGGCACCAGCACTCACGGTCGAACGACGGGACTCGCGGTTGCCACGCCCGTCACGTTGACCGACGGCGTCAATGATGGTCTGGTGGTCTCGGTTGACGGTGTGACGTCCGGCACAATCGATTTGACCTCGGCGACCGGAAGTCTGACCGGGGCTGCCCTCGCGGCTCGTGTCCAAACTCAGATCAATGCCGATGCCACGCTGACGGCATCCGGGAAACATGTCACCGTTACCTTTGAGACCGATCATCTCGTCATTGCGTCCGATGCTCATGGATCCGGCTCAACTGTGACGGTCACCGGAGGCACCGCGCGCGCCGCGTTAGGGCTGGTGGGGGGAAGCCGGACGACCGGAGATAAACCCTTTGCCCTCACGGCCACGACCAGCCCAGGATCGACCAATACAGGCGGCGCGGTGATCAATCAAGGGACAGTCGTAGACGATAATCTCGTGACCCTCGACGATTATGTGATCCGTTTTTCATCGGCCACGCAGTACGACGTCTTCGATGTGACGGTGCCCGTGAATGTGGCCAAGAACGGCGCGAACACCGGAGGCGCGTTCGCCTCCGATGCCGGGATTATCGGACCGGCCAATTTGACGCTCAACTCCTATGCGATCCAATTTACCTCAAGCACGCAATACAACATTGTCAACACGACAACGAGTGCCACGGTGTCGTCTGGAAACACCTACGTGTCGGGCAATGCCATTGAGTTCGACGGCCTTCGAGTTGTCTTGAGCAATAGCGATCGCGGCGGACCGCAAAGCGGCGACGCCTATGCGGTGAACCTCACTCCGCGAACCGTGCTGGCCAATCAAACGTATAGCACGGGCAGCGATATCAGCTTCGACGGCATACGGTTGCAGCTCTCCACGGGCAGTGGCGCGCCGGCGACGGGCGATCGATTTGCAGTGGTAACGGGATTGCAATATCAAGGCGATGCCGGCGTCCATCAGGTAGAGGTTGGAAATAATCAAACCGTGCCGACCAACGTGTCCGGAGATCGAGCGTTCAGCGGCCCCAATGTCGATTTATTTTCCTCAATTAAGACGTTGGTGACCTCGCTCAGGACGAATTACCGTGGCGGCATTCGCGACACGATCGGCGCGGTCGGCACGGGGCTCAGTCAGACCGGCGCGGTTCTGGGAGAAGTCGGCGCTTTGTCGAATCGGTTGACGGGCAGCGCTGGCCGGCTGGATGAATTTAAGAGTTTCTTCACCCAAACGCTTTCTGAAACCGAGGACGTGGATTTGGCCAAAGCGATTTCCGACCTCACTTTGCAGCAATATGCAATTGAAGCCGCCAGCCGGACACTGAACCAACTGTTTGGAAACTCCCTCCTGAAGTATCTGCAATAAGCGAAGGCAGGGGACTTAAGGTTTCAGCAGAATGACCGATATACTCGTAGGGTGTATCGGTTTAACCGCCATGGAAGGCGTTCATGCTGGTCCTGACACGAAGACGCGGCGAAGGTGTGACCATTGGCCCGGATATCCGGGTCATTGTGCTCGGAATGAAGGGTGGACAAGTTCGCCTAGGAATCGAAGCCCCTCACAAAATTGAGGTGCATCGCGATGAAGTCTATGCGCGCATTCAAGACGAGAATCAGCCGGCGTCTAAGACGCAAGTCATTCCACTCGACGCATTTCGCCAGTTAGCGCAGCCGAAACGGCGGATCGTTCCATAAGGATAGACCATGCATTGTCGTTCGACCCGATTCGGCACCTGCGATGTTCGACCTGACGCCGTGCTGACATTTCCCAGCGGCATTCTTGGATTCCCAGACTGCCGCCGCTACGTCATTCTCGATCACGACACGGACGCGCCGTTCAAATGGTTGCAGTCGCTCGACGAACCGGGATTAGCTTTTGTCATTCTCGACCCGGCCACATTCCATCCGAAATACGACGTCCAGGTTTCCTCTGAAGCGTTGCTAGAGGTGGACGGCAAGGATGACGATGAATTGATCCTCTCCGTACTGCTGACGATTCCTTCCAACGACCCGACCGGCATTACGGCTAATTTGCGAGGGCCGCTTCTGATGAATCCTCGCACAAAGCTCTGCAAGCAGCTGATTCTCTCCGACAGCTATCCCACACGTTTCCCGCTGTTCTCGGTCAAGCCCTCCACAGAGTCTCTTGCTCCCATGCCAGCTGCCTCGGCAGTCTGTTCCCGCTAATCGTCCGTTCGTCTCGCGCAAGATGAAGCCAGCGCGGATTTACGCGGCTTGCGCCGCCGCGCCGTTCGCTCCACGATACTGTTCGAGCGCGCGGCATAGGCGGAGTATTTCCATTTCAAGGCGCGCATAGATGGCCGGAGCGTCACGGAGAGTGCCCAGCCGGCCGATGGCTTCCAGCTGGCCCGCGACCAGTGCCACTTCAGGCGCGCAGAGATTTCCGGCGGTGCCTTTGAGCGTGTGCGCCGCCCGCTCAACCGTCACGATGTCTCCAAGCGACACCGCCTGCCTGATCTGACTCATCATCTCCGCCTGGCGTTCGATAAACAGATCGATCAATTGAATCAGAAGATCGTGATCGCCTCCGATATTCTGGAGCATTTGAACCGGGTTGAACGTCGCAGGTTCCTCTGACGGGGGACTCGAGTTCTTCACGGCGCTTGTGGAGGTGTCTTCGGATACCGGGGACGCGATCCACCGGGCCAGTGTGGTCTTCAGATCCTCCAGCTTGATCGGTTTGGCAAGATACGCATCCATGCCGGCAGCGAGGCAGCGCTCACGATCGCCCTGCATCGCATTGGCCGTCACGGCGATGATCGGCAAATGACCGGCGCCGACATAGCACTTCCCGGCCGCCTCCTGGCGGCGAATCGCCGCCGTGGCCTCGAACCCGTCCATAATAGGCATCTGGCAATCCATAAGGACCGCGTCATAGGTTCCTGCGTCGAGCGCCGCTAAGGCCTCCTGCCCATTCTCGACCAAATCGGGCCGGTACCCGAGCTTCTCCAGCATCCGCACGGCGAGCTTCTGATTGACGCTGTTGTCTTCAACGACTAACACTCGCTGGCGAGCCGTGTGCTCCGCCAAGGTATGCCGCGTGACCAGTCGTGGCGGCGCGGTGGCGCCTGTCTGCGCGGCCTCGGCCGAAACCTGAGGCATGCCAAGCACCGTGCGCAAGCAATCCCGCAACTCATCGTGCCGAACGGGCTTGGTGAGATAGCCTTTGGCTCCTACCTTGCGCGCGCGCTCGGCATGCCCCCGCTGTAACAGCGAGGTCATGACGATGATGCGCGTCGACGCGGCGCAGGGGAGGTTCTGCAGCTCGGCCGCTAATTGCAACCCGTCTTTGCCGGGCATGACCACATCGACAATCGCGCAATCGAATGGAGTCCCGCGCCACGCGGCGTCCTCAATATGCGCCACGGCGTTGGCCGCATTTTCCGCAAGGACATCCTGCATGCCCCAGCCGGATACCAGATGGTGCAGGATAAGCCGGTTGGACTCATTGTCGTCCACGATGAGCACGCGGCGGCCCTGCAGGTCCGCGGTGGGAAGAATCGCCGACACCGACGAAGGCTGTTTCGGAAAGCGGACCGTGCACCAGAAGGTGCTGCCGCGGCCTGGCGCGCTCCTGACGCCGATTCGTCCGCCCATCAATTCGATCAATTGCTTGGAGATCGACAAGCCAAGCCCCGTTCCTCCATATTGCCGAGTCATGGTCGAATCCGCCTGGACGAATGGCTGAAAGAGCTTGCCCTGGGTTTCCTGGCTGATGCCGATGCCGCTGTCCGTCACATCGAACCTGAGCAGCGCCTCGCCGTCGGTTTCCTCTTCGAGGTACACCTGCACGGTGACATCGCCACGCGCGGTAAACTTAATCGCGTTTCCGACGAGATTCGTCAGCACCTGGCGGAGCCGGCCAGGGTCGCCTCGCAATCCGGTGGGCACGGCGGCATGAATGAGACCGGTCAATTCCAAGCCCTTGGATTCGGCCCGTTCGGCAAACTGCTTCAGCACATCGTCGACCGTCGTGCGCAGACTGAACTCGATCGATTCCAATTCGAGTTTTCCCGCTTCGATTTTGCTGCACTCCAGCACATCGTTGATCAAGTGCAGAAGCGCTTCGCCGCACTGGCGAATGGTCTCGGCATACGAGCGCTGTTCGGGCGCCAGTGCGGTGTCCATCAACAAGCTGGTCATGCCGATCACCCCATTCATGGGAGTGCGCAGTTCATGACTGACGGTCGCGAGAAACGCCGCTTTGGTATGGGTGGCAGCTTGGGCTTCTTGCAGCGCCCGGTCCAGCCGAAGATTTTGCGTGGTCAGTTCTTCAGCCGAGGCATGAAGGGCTTCTTTCGTCTGCTGCATTTCGGTCAGGTCCACGGCATACCCGCGGACATGGCGATCCGTTATCACCGGGCAAAACACCCAGGCATACCGCGCGTCGGGAAGGCGTGAGGCGATTTCCTGGATCGGCGCGTTCGAGTCCAAACAGCGCTGCACCAGGTCGAGCAACCCCTGCGGAGCCACTTGCGGGAATCCGTCGGTTCCGTAGCCGAACCGAGTCAACAGCCTGCTCATCACTGGGTTGGCATAGATCAGACTGGCCTGATCGTCGAGCTCAAGAATTGGGTAGGGGCTTTCATCGGCAATCGATGCAAGCCGGTTGCGATCGTGCGTGAGCTCCTGTTCCTGAGACATATCGTGCAGGCTGATCGAGACGCCGAGTTGCCGGTCGAAGCTGGCCGGCATACAGGTCCACTCAACTGGAATCGACTGGCCCGGGCCTTGTTCCAGACAGACCTGAATGGGTTGCTTGGGCTGCTTGGTGCGAAAAACCTGCTGAATGACTTGCGCAGTGGCGGCGGCAGTCTGTCCGGTCAGCCGCTCCCATAATTCTGGAAACGAGGCCCCGAGAGAGTCCGTGGCACGTACTCCGCACAAACGGGCGCTTTCCGCGTTCATGGCCGCGATGACGCCATCCTGATCCAGCAGGATGACGCCGATCGGCAGTCCGTCCAGGAGTCCTTGGTGCCGTTGCGCCGGCCGTTTCTTCGCCGGTCGATGTGTCGCAGAGCGCCGGCGTTCTGGAAGCTGTTTCATTAGGCGGCCTGATCCATGGCATCGCCCAGGTACATGGCAATATTGACCCGCTCTTGAATGGGATCCAGCACGCGCAAGACGGTGCGCGACACCTTGTCCTGCGAAGGGAGAGAGAGATCCACCTGCTCGGGATTGGGATAGGACTCGCCGTGTGGCCCACCGGTGATTTTCACTTGCGGCTTCAAGCGCTGTTCAGGATTCACTCCAACCACGACGGCTTGCTCTCCGGTATTCAACCGGACGAGACTTCCCACGGGATACACGCCGATGCTTCGAATCACCGCTTCGACGAGCAGCTTGGGGTATTGCCCGCGCTCGCCAACCAGAAACAATTGGCGGACCGCATCGTGAGGAATCATCGCCGGCCGGCCGCCGCGGCGGCTGATCATCTTGTCGTAGAGGTCTACGATGCCGACAATTTGGGCTAGCGGCGAGATGTCATCAGCCATCATCTTCCGTGGATAGCCGCTTCCATCGCAGCGCTCGTGATGTTCCAGCACCACGCGGCAGACTTCGGGGTGAAAGCCGGACCGCTCTCCAATTACCGCGACGCCTAATTGGGCATGTTGTTCTAGCAGGCGCTGCTCCGGCTCCGTGCACTCATCGCGTTTACGGACAAGATTGCGGGGGAGCCGGACGTAGCCGGCATCGTGCAAGAGCGCGCCGATGCCCAGATGCTCGTAGAACGATGGATCGACGCCGCTTTCGACGGCGACGACGAGCGATAAGATCGCCGTATCCAACGCATGGGCGCCCAATGAGCGATCGAACTGCTTCACTTTGAGAAAGGTGCTATGCAACAGCACGGCATTGCGGTCGTGCAAGACCTGCGTGATGACGTTCCCCACGATCGCCTTGGTCTCGGCGATGGTCGGTGGAACTCCGCGCTCGAGATCGGCAAAGATGCGCTCCACGGTCTCTTGGGTCTCTCCATAGGCGGCCGCAATCTGATAGGGCGCGTCGTCCATGGGATTTGAATCGAGCGCCGTCGGTGCATCATTGTCTGGAGCCTCGGCCGTGAGCGCAGCCACCGGAGCCTCTGGTTTGGCAGACGACGCCGGCGCCTGCACGTCCAACCCCTTCGCGGTGTCGATGGTGACCTGCCGGACGCCATGCTGTTTCATGACCGCAACCGTTTCGGCATCGCGAATCAGCCGTTTATGGAAGAGAAACGGTGTGCGATACCACGGAAGATCCATTTCCACGACGAACATACCCGGTACTAGCTGCTCAACAGAAATCCGTTTCGTCCCGCTCATGAATTCGCATCTCCTCGGTTGCCAAGATCCGCTCGGCATGCCTATGTCGAGAGGATCCCGCATGTTATATCGGTTTTTGGGAGGACGATCTTAACGACTGGGCGATGCGCCTTTCACCGGATCTTCCTCAAGAATTTCTGTGTTCTTTCCGATACAGAACCCAGCGTCGACCGCTGTGCAACCCGGCTGAATATCCGCAACCGTCAATCATGACTACACGCATTCACATTACTCAGCTTCGCCCAGGCATGCGCATTGAGAAGCTGGACTGCTCCTGGTTTGCAACGCCATTTTTCCGCCATCGCATGGCGGTGACCTCAATGGAGCAGGTCGAGCAACTCAAAGCCTGCGGAGTTCAGACGCTCCATATTACAGGCGAGCTTGAGCAGGACTCGCCCGCGACGGAAGCCGCGATTCAAGAGCCGTCAGAAATTGGGGACTCGCCAGCTGTCGCCACCGTACCTCAGGAAAAGTCGGATATTCCCTTCGAAGAAGAACTGCCGGCCGCCAAACTCGTCTATACCGCCGCGAAAAATGTCATCGAAGAAGCGATGCTCGACGTGCGCATGGGGCGCGACATCAATATGGATGCCGTCAATCAGGTGGTCTCCGAGATGGCCGACAGCGTCATCCGGAATCCTGACGCGCTGACAAGCCTCTCGCGGTTGAAGCATTTCGACGAATATACGTTCTTCCATTCCGTCAACACGTCGTTACTGGCCTTGTCGCTCGGGCGGAACCTGGGCATCGACGAAACCTCCTTGCATCAGCTGGGCGTCGGCACCTTGCTGCACGATATCGGCAAGACCAAGATTCCGTTGGAGATTTTGAATAAGCCAGGCAAATACGAAGCGCATGAATTCGAAATCATGAAACAGCATGTCATGCGAGGCGCTGAAGTTCTCTCGCAAACGACCGGATTGACCGACTGCTACTTGAGGCCGGCGCTCGAACATCATGAACGTGTGGATGGGACTGGCTACCCCTATCGGCGCCAGAAGTGCGATCTCAGCCAGTTTGGGATGATGGCGGCCGTCGTGGACATTTACGATGCCATCACGAGCGAACGCTGTTACCACAAAGCCAAGCCGGCGCACGAAGCGCTCCAATTCCTCTATCTCATCTCGCAAAAAGGCCATCTTGAACATACGCTCGTCCAGCGGTTTATCCAGGTTGTCGGCGTCTATCCGGTCGGCTCAGTTGTCCGGCTCAATACCGGGGAAATCGCGGTGGTAAGCCGAATCAATCGCTCTACGCCTCTTGAGCCCGTTGTCATTGTGGTCAAAAGCGACGGCAATGCGACGATGTCGAATCCCGAAATCGTCGACTTGGCTCAACCCGAGGGGTCGGCGCGCCGATCGATCGTGGCGGTCACCGATCCTGTCAGCACCGGCATCGATCCCACCGTCTATCTCGATCAGAGGCCTTCATGAATGATGTGATCGCGACACAACCCACGCCGGCATCCTTCCTCACGGTCGGCCTTTCTCTCAAACTGTCCATTACGCTCAATGGGCAGAAGGGGATGTACGGATCGACCCTTTTGGGATGGAAAGACTACGCCTGGCTGGTCTGCGAGTGGCCGCTGCAAGTCGGCAGTGGGGTGGATATTCCGCCAGGAACGCCATGCACCGTCAGTTATCTCCACGACGGCAAGCTGGTCGGGTATCGCACGGAAATTCGCGACCGTTTGAGCGCGCCGGTGCCGCTGCTTTTCATCGCCTTTCCGCAAACCGTGGAAGAGATGCATTTGCGCAAACACACCCGCGTTCTTTCCAGCGAACCGATTATCCTTGTGCGGGCCAATGGCTCTGCGGCGGGGAGAGCGCCGTCGGCAGCCATTGTCGGCGGGCTGCTTCAAAATCTGAGTACCGGCGGGTGCAGCGTCATCGTTCCGCAGGCGCCATCGTGGCTGCGGACCGGCACCGCGTTGCGCATGGAGTTCGAACTGGCCGGACTCGGGCACGTCACGAATTTGACGGGGCTTGTCAAAAGTGCCGAGCCTGCGCAAGGCTCCTGGACGCTTGGTATCGAATTTCGCTTTCAAGAAATGGAATATATCGAATACCGCGGGTGGGGCGGGTCCGTTCATCAGGCCATCGAACAATGGACCGCGCAGAAAGCCGCCGATCCGATTCCACTTCACTAGTCCGGCCTTTCGCACATCTTCAGTCAGCCTCTTCTCCTGTCGTTTCTTTCCTCCTTGCGTGGCATATCTTGCCGGGTGCCTTGCGCACTTGCGCGTAGTTCCCCGACAAGTTGTCTGATTCCATGACGGAATCGATGGCATACAACTTGTACTAACCTCTTTCGCCGGACTCAGTCCATTGCCACTACCAGCGAGGAGTATATGTCATGGAAGGCCGTCATGCAGCGCAGCAGACTTTGAATCCTCGATGGTGTCTTGCGTACGACACCATCGACCGGCAGGACATCGATCGATTGGTCGAATGGCTGCAGACCTATCCTCGCTTGACGAAAGGTCCGATCACCGCCGACTTCGAGGCGCGCTGGTCGCACTGGCTGGGGGCTTCCCACTCCGTCTTTTGCAATTCAGGATCGTCGGCGAACCTGCTCATGTATTACGCGCTTCTGGCTTCCGGACGCCTGCGGAATAAAAAAATCATTGTGCCCAGCGTAGGCTGGGTGACATCCATCGCGCCCGCAATTCAATTCGGCTTTGAGCCGATCATGTGCGAAGCCGACCCAGACACCTTCGGTTTGGACTTGAATCATCTTGAAGCGCTCTTGAAGCAACATGAACCGCAGACTGTCATGCTCGTTCAGGTATTGGGCGTCCCGCATAAGATGCGGGAAATGATGGCGCTGAAAGAACGCTATGGCTTTGTCTTGCTGGAAGACGCCTGCGCCGCCATTGGCGCGAGTTACGATGGAAGGAAAGTCGGCTCGTTCGGCGACATGGCTAGTTTCTCCTTCTACTTCGGCCATCAGATGTCGACGATAGAAGGCGGCATGGTTTCGACCAATGACAACAGGCTGGCCGATCTGCTCCTGATGCTCCGAAGTCACGGGTGGAGCAAGGATCTGGATCCCACGGCCCACCGCGCCCTGGTCGCTCAATACCAGATCGATGACTTTCATTCTCCATTCGTTTTCTACGAGCCGGGATTCAATCTCCGGTCGACCGACCTGAATGCCTTCATTGGAATCGGGCAAGTGGAAAAGCTGGATTGGATGACGGAACAGCGCCGGGCGAACCATGACCGATACCTGGACCGCCTCAGTTCCAGTTTCTATGCCCAGCGTCCCCCAAAGAACAGCCAGGTCGCGAGTATTTCGGTCGGCTTGCTGGCGGAGTCGCGTCAGCAGCGCCAACGGATCGTTCAAGCGCTCGTGGCGCGCGGGATTGAAACCCGTATTTTCTCAGCCGGCAATCTGGGACTCCACCCGTTCTGGGTCAACCGGTATGGAGCGGCGAGCTTCCCAGTGGCCGACCGGATTCATCACTGCGGCTTCTTTCTGCCGAACCATGCCGCCCTGACGCCGGACGATGTCGCCACCATTTCACAGGTCGTACTGGAGGCCGCATGACAGGGCCGCTATTAGTCACGGGCGGAACCGGCCTGCTGGGATTGGCCATCCGGAAGATTCGGCCTGATGCCATCTTCCTGTCGCGCGCGGACGGAGACCTGCGCGACCGCAGCGTGGCGCAACGGTTGATTGAAGATATTCGCCCAGGACAGATCCTGCATCTGGCTGGCGTGGTCGGGGGCGTAAAGGCCAACGCGGCGAACAATAGCCGCTTCTTTGAGGAGAATACGCTTATCAATACGGCCGTGCTGTCCGCGGCACGTTCCGTTGGAGTGCAGCGACTGGTCTCCTTTCTCTCAAGCTGCGCCTTTCCTCTCTTTCCCGACCGGGCGACGACTGAAAAGGATCTGCAGACCGCACTGCCCTATGCCGGCAATGCGGGATACGGCTACGCCAAGCGCATGCTGGATCTCCACATCCGCCTCGTGGCGAAAGAAACGGGCTGGCAGTGGACCACGCTAACGCCGGTCACGTTCTATGGCCCGCAGGACTCGTTCGACCCAGAAAGCGGCCATGTGGTGGGCTCGCTGATTACCCGTTGCTGGGCGGCCAAAACGACGAGGGTTCCATTTGTCGTGTGGGGCAGCGGCCGCGCGGTGCGTCAATTCGTCTTTGTCGACGATGTCGCCAGGATCGCCGTTGAGGCGGTTCAGCGCAACAGCGATTCGCTCACGACGATCATTGCTCCGGACAGCGGCATCACGATTCAAACCTTGGCCGAAACCATTGCCTCAATCATGGGCTATGCAGGTCCGATTGTATTCGACACGACGCAACCCGAAGGCGTGTTGATTAAGCGCTTGCGCAGCATGACGTTTCCTGAGCGGTTTCCCGATTGCCGGTTCACCAGCCTTCGGGACGGTCTCGAATCGACGGTGCGTTGGTTTACCGATCACGCCTCGTCAGGGGAACGCGTCTCAAGCGGGTCTTTCCCGCTCTGCCATCAATCTTAAGGAGTTGCCATTTCAATGACGACACAACAGCCACATGTACTGGTAACCGGGGGCGCTGGCTATATTGGATCGGTGCTCTGCAAGCAGCTCCTCGACCGGGGCTATCGCGTCACCGTGCTGGAGAACTTTCTGTATCGACAAAACAGCCTGCTGGACTGCTGTGCCTTCGAGACGTTTCAAGTCGTGCGGGGAGATTGCCGGGATGAGCGGGTGGTCACGGATCTCCTGCGCGATGCGGACATCATTATTCCGCTTGCCGCGCTGGTCGGGGCTCCGTTGTGCAATCGCGACCGGGTCGGGGCCTACAGCATCAACTTTGAAGCCGTGCACATGTTGACGAAGCTCGCGTCGCTAAATCAGCAGATCATCTTTCCGGTGACCAACAGTGGATACGGCATCGGGCAGCCAGGCGTGCCTTGCACAGAAGAGTCGCCGCTGCGGCCGATCAGTTTGTATGGGGAAACGAAGGTCAAGGCTGAGCGCGTTGTGCTGGATCGCGGCAACGCGATCACGCTCCGGCTGGCCACCGTCTTTGGCGCATCGCCGCGGATGCGGATGGATCTCCTTGTCAACGACTTCGTGTGGCGGGCGGTGCATGACCGGGCCGTCGTGGTGTTCGAAGGCCATTGCAAACGGAACTATATCCACATCAGAGACGTCGTGAAGGCCTTTCTCCATGCGATCGATCATTTCGACAGCATGAAGAATCGCGCCTACAACGTCGGCCTGGACGACGCGAATCTCTCAAAATTGGAGTTGTGCCAGGAAATCAGGCGGCACATTCCCCAGTTTGTCTTTTTTGAAGCGCCCATCGGAGAGGATCCCGACAAACGGGATTACATCGTCTCGAACGAACGGATTCTCTCGACCGGATTCAAGCCGGACTGGCCGCTCGCGCGCGGCATCCAGGAATTGGCCAAGTGCTACACCATTGTGACGGGCATGGGATACGGCAATGTCTAGTGCCGTGAGAGACCAGATCGAAGGAGGGGCTCGATGATTATCAGCCGCACACCCTTTCGCATCTCCTTTTTCGGAGGCGGGACCGATTATCCCGTGTGGTTTAAAGAACACGGCGGCGCCGTCCTTGCCACCACCATCGACAAGTATTGCTATATCTCCTGCCGGCACCTCCCGCCGTTCTTCGAGCATAAGACGCGCATTGCCTACTCGCGAATCGAGCACGCGAAAAGCAATGCCGAGATCGAGCATCCCGCGGTGAAAGGGGTGTTGCAATATTTGAATGTGACCGAAGGTCTTGAGATCCATCACGACGGCGATCTGCCGGCCAGAACCGGGCTGGGGTCCAGTTCCTCCTTTACCGTCGGCCTCCTGCATGCGCTGTATGCGCTCCGTCATCGCATGCCGGCCAAAGCGGAACTGGCTCATGCGGCCATTCATGTGGAACAGGAGATCTTGCAGGAATCCGTCGGCTCGCAAGATCAGGTGATGGCCGCGTACGGGGGGCTGAGCCGGCTCAACTTTTCGCAGACTGGGGAGATCGGGCACACCCCGGTCATTATGAAGCCGGAGCGGCTGCGGGCCTTTCAGGATCACCTCTTGCTGTACTTCACCGGCTTTTCCCGCACGGCGTCGGATATTGCCAAGGAACAGATCGAGAAGACCAAACAACGCCGCGTCGAACTCTTTGCCATGCTGCAAATGGTGCAGGAGGGCGTGTCCATCCTCACGAGCGACCACGATCTGAGCGATTTTGGCGAACTGCTGCACGAAGCCTGGATGGTCAAGCGCGGGCTCACCAGCAAGATTACGACGCCCTTTATCGACCAGATTTATGACGCGGCGAGGGGAGCCGGAGCGCTGGGCGGCAAGCTGCTCGGCGCCGGCGGAGGCGGATTCATGCTGATCTTTGCGAAACCCGAGTTGCATGCGCAGATTCATGCGGCGCTTCCCGGATTGCTCCATGTGCCGTTTCAATTCGAGGGAGCGGGCAGCCAGATTGTCTTCTATCAACAAGAGGCGCCGATCGCGCGCGCACCGGCTTGGGGGGAGAAACAGAGCCTCGCGGATCTGGCCGCGCAGAGTCTGCAGGAATGGAAGAGGAACGCGGCCTAATGAACCGGTCTGACGCCACCATCGTCATTCTCTGCGGAGGTCTGGGAACCAGGCTGCGGTCGGTTCTTGCCGACCGGCCCAAACCGATGGCGCTGATCGATGGCCGGCCATTTCTGGATCTGCCGGTCGAACAGGCCGTATCGCAGGGATTCCGGCGCCTGGTGTTCTGCACCGGCCATCAGGGGCACTGGATCGCCGAGCATTTCAGCCACCGGACAGATATCGAGGCCGTCATCTCGCACGAAACCGCGCCACTCGGAACCGCCGGCGCGCTGCGAGCCTGCCGCCGCCATCTGAATTCCTCGACGGTCCTGGTGCTCAACGGCGATTCCTTTTGCGCTATCGACCTCGTTGCTTTTCTCGCCGAGCATCGCCGCCGGCAGGCGGCGGCGACGGTGGCGGTGGTCGCGGCCGATGGCCGCAGCGATGGCGGCGGCATCGCGCTGGATGCGGACTCTCGCATTATGAATTTTCACGAAAAGACCAGCGGCGCGTATCTCAATGCCGGCATCTACGCGTTCGAGCGTCCGACCCTCGATCGCATACCAGCCCTCCAGCCCTGTTCGCTCGAATACGACGTGTTCCCCGCGCTGGTCGGACAGGGGTTGTATGCCAGCGTGCAGCAGGCGCTCGTGCACGATATCGGAACGCCCGCGCGATTGTCCGCGTTTCAGGCTCAGTACTCGACATCTCACAACGCATATACAGAGGCCTTACAAGGAGGAGACCAATGAAGACAGCATCGTCATCGACCGCCAGCCCGCGTTCAAAATCGACAGGCGCCTACGCGGACCTGCGCGCGAAAGCGCAATGGGTGCGAAAGACCGTCCTGGAGATGGCCGTGAAAGCGCATAGCGGCCATATCAGCACCGCCTATTCGCAGACAGAACTGCTGGTGGCGCTGTATTACGGCGGCCTGCTGCGGTTCGACGCGCAGAACCCCAAGTGGGCGGGACGAGATCGCTTCATCCTGAGCAAAGGGCAGGGCGGGATCGGCCTCTATCCGATTCTCGCCGACTTGGGATTCTTTCCGTTGTCTGAATTGGATAATTTCGCGGGCGTGGGCAATCTTCTGGGCGTTCATGCGGAATGGAATATCCCGGGCATCGAGGTGATCACGGGATCGCTGGGCCACGGGTTGCCCATTGCGACGGGGATGGCGGAAGCCGCCCTGTTGAATCATGAGGAGCACTTGGTTGTCTGCTTTCTCGGCGATGCGGAATTGTTCGAAGGATCCAACTGGGAAGCCGCGATCTATGCGGGACATCGCGGGTATCGCAATCTCGTTTGCATCGTCGACCGCAACGGCCAGGGGGTGCTCGGCCCGACGGATCCCGCCGACCGGCGCTTGGCCTCCGATAACCCGCAACTGAATCCGGTGGATAAGAAGTTCAAGGCCTTCGGGTTCGAGACCCGGGTGATCGACGGGCATTCGTACGCGGACATTGTATCGGCGCTCAAGGATATGCGTTCGCCGAAGCGCAAGAAGCCGCTCATGATCGTCGCCAACACGAAAAAGGGGAAAGGCGCGTCGCTGATGGAGGGTCAGCGGTTGTGGCACTACCGCGTTCCGGACGGGACGGATTTGGAGTTGACCCGTCACGATGTGGCCCAGGGATAACGGAGTCTCACTCATTGCCGCTGCGCCCTGCAGGGCGCCGAAAGGAACAGTCATCATGGGAGCGACCAAATTCATTCTCGGTATGCGGGACCGTTATTTCAACGAGCTGTACAAAATATTCGAGCGGGACCCGCAGGCGATTTTCATCACCGCCGACAACGGGGCGCCGACGCTCGACCAATTCGCCAGAGATTTTCCAGACCGGTTCATCAATGTCGGCATCGCCGAGCAGCAATTGATCGGCATGGCCTGCGGCATGGCCTTTGAGGGCAAGAAAGTCTACGTCTATGCCATTGCGCCGTTCGTCAGCCTGCGCTGCTACGAACAGGTGAAGCTCGATGTGTGCGCCATGAATCTTCCGATCGTGCTGATCGGAGTCGGCGCCGGGTATGCGTACGACATCATGGGGCCGAGCCATCACACCGTCGAGGACATCTCCATCATGCGGGCCTTGCCCAATCTGAAAGTCTATAGCATGGCCGACGGCAGCAGCGCCGCCGAGCTGGCGCAGGTGGTCCATCAGGACAGCTCGCCGCAATACATCCGGTTCGACCGCGCGGGGATTCCCGAAGTGTATGCCTCGCGTCCGATCGCCATCGAGGACGGGTTGACGCAGCTGCGCCAGGGGAAAGACGTCTGCATCATTGCGACCGGAGTCATGGTGCATACCGCGCTGGCCGCCGCGGATATCCTCCGCCAGACGAGCAATCTGAATGTGGGCGTGATCGACGCGTTTCGCATCAAGCCGATGAATGCCGAGCTGTTGAAGCAATACCTGCACAACGTCGACCGCGTGGTGACACTGGAAGAACACCTGCTGGCCGGCGGGCTCGGAAGCGCCATCGCCGAACTCTTGATCGACCATGACGTGCGCATTCCGACGATGCGAATCGGCCAAAACGACCGCTTTGTGTTCGAGTACGGCGGACGCAACGCGATTTGGGAGAAGTATGGGCTCGACGTGGGAGCCGTGACGTCCCGCATTGTGAAATGGGTGCGGGGAGAATCGGCTGGCGCCCCCGACGCGCCGGCACAAACTCCCCAGTCCGAGCCGCATTCGGCGCGATATTGAGCACACCGTCTCTCTGAAGGAGAACAGCATCGTGGATGTGGTCCTCATCAATCCGGGAAGCCGGACACAGATCTATCAATCGTTGGGCAGCGATTTGAGCGCCATTGAACCGCCAGTCTGGGCGGGCCTCATTGCAACGTATCTGCGCCGGCGGCGCATCTCGGTGGCCGTGATCGATGCGAATGCGGAAGACCTGCTGCCGTCCGAGACGGCGGCTCGAGTCGCGGAACTGGACCCGCGCGTGGTCGTGGTTCTGGTTTATGGACATAACCCATCGGCCTCCACCCAGGTCATGCCGTCGGCCGGCGCGATTTGCGATGCGATCAAGCAATCCGGCGCGCAGGCCAAGGTCATGCTCCTGGGCGGGCATGTGGCCGCGCTGCCGGAGCGCACGCTCCAGGAGGAATCGGCGGATTTTGTCTGCGCCGGCGAAGGACTGCACACGATCGTGGAACTGCTCGACGCCATTGCCGCGGGCACGGGAGAGTTTCACAAGGTCCGTGGATTGTATTATCGGCATGAGGGCCAGGTGTGCGCGACGCAGCCGGCGCCGAATGTCGAAGATCTCGATGGCGACATGCCAGGGGTGGCCTGGGATCTGCTGCCTATGTCCCTGTATCGCGCCCACAATTGGCATGCCTTTGGATTCTTGGACCGGCGGATGCCGTATGCGTCGTTGTATACGACTCTCGGCTGCCCCTATCACTGCGCCTACTGCTGCATTCAAGCGCCGTTTAAAAGCGGCGAGGCGGCGCTCGGCTATGCCTCCACCGTCAACAGCTATCGCTTTTGGTCTCCGGAAACCGTCGTGGCCGATATCGACCGGCTGGTTACGACGTACGGCGTGAGGAATATCAAATTCGCCGATGAAATGTTCGTCTTGAACAGAGCGCATGTCACGCGCCTCTGCGAGTTGCTCATCGAACGGAACTACGACTTGAATATTTGGGCCTACGCCAGGGTGGATTCGGTCAAGGACGGGATGGAAGAACTGCTGCGGCGGGCGGGGGTCCGGTGGCTCTGTTTCGGAATCGAATCGGGCAGCGCGCGCGTCCGCAATGATGTGCTGAAAACGTTCGAGCAGGACCAGATCGGCCGCACGATTGCGCGCGTGCGCGCCGCCGGCATCAGTGTCATCGCCAACTATATATTCGGGTTGCCGGAAGATGACCGCGAGACGATGCAGGCGACGCTGGACTTGGCGATTGAACTGAACTGCGAGTTCGCGAATTTCTATTGCACGATGGCCTATCCCGGTTCGGCGCTCTATCGGAGGGCGCTGGAAGAAGGATGGCCGCTGCCGGACTCCTGGACCGCGTACTCGCAGCATGCGAAGGACGCCTTGCCATTGCCGACCAGGCATTTGTCGGCTCACGAGGTGCTCGCATTCCGGGACCGGGCGTTTGACGCCTATTTTAACCGTCGTGAATACCTTGATCTGTTGACGGTCAAGTTCGGCTCGGACACCGCGCGCCATGTGCGCGAGATGGCCGGCAAGAAGTTGGAGCGGCACGCTGTGCCTACAGGGCCGGATGCCACACGAACATTGTTGAAGGCGGTGTAAGCCGCGCATGGCGGCGTCCGCGGCGAAGCCGTGGGCAGGGGAGGTTGTCGATGAAAGTCTGTCTGCTCTACCCGACATGGACCGGTTCCTACGGCCTGTTCGCGCACTTTGCCAGGCGCGCGTCAACCTGGCCGCCGCTCAACCTGGCGCTGCTGGCGGCTGTGGCGGAGGCTGCCGGCCATGAGGTCTCGATCATCGACGGCGAAGCGGAACAGTTGTCATTGGATGAGATGGTCCGGGCCACGCTGGCCAAGAAGCCCGACCTCATCGGCTTGACGGCCACCAGCCCCTTCTTTCATTTAAGCAAAGCGGTTGCCGAAGCCATTAAACAGACGGCTCCGAACATTCCCATCGCCATCGGCGGGCCGCACATCACGATCATGAAAGAGAAGGCGATGTTCCCCGCGTTCGACTACGCCTTCATCGGGGAGGCGGAGCAGTCGTTCCCGCAATTTCTCGCGCAATATGAACAGGGCAAGGATATCGGCGATGTGGCCGGCTTGATCTATCGACGGAACGGAACACTTGTGTCGACCGGCCAGCCGGCGGACATCGCGGATTTAGATCAATTCCCGGTTCCGGCCAGGCATCTTCTGAATATGTCGCTCTATAAACTCGGCACCTTGCGGGGGCGGCTTCCGTTTACCTCGATTCAGACCATGCGCGGCTGTCCCTGGAAATGCATTTTCTGCGCGTCGGAGGCGCTCAAGACAACTTCGGTGCGCGTGCGGTCGCCCCGCTCGGTGGTGGCCGAGATCAAGTCGGTGGTAGAGCAGTTCGGCATTCGCCACTTCGGTATCGTTGACGATGTGTTGACGCTCTGGCGGGAGCATATCGTCGAGATCTGCGACCGGCTCGATCAGGAAGGCCTCGCCATCACGTTCGAAGGAAGCACGAGAGCCAATCAGGTGGATGAAACCCTGATCGCCAGGCTGGCCAAGAGCGGGTTGATCCGGCTCTCGTTCGGGCTCGAAACCGTGGACGCCGACATGCGGAAAACCATGAAGAAGCAAGTGCCGCTGGAACATTACGTGCGCGCAAACCGGATCTGCAATGAATTCGGAGTGGAAGCGTTGAACTCGGTGATGATCGGTTTGCCGGGGGAAACCCGCGACACGGTTCGGGCGACCCTCCAGTTTCTGCGATCGGCCCGCGAGGTGAAGCAGGCCAATTTCGCGATCGCGGTGCCGTATCCCGGCACCGAGTTTCACGAAATGGCGGTGAGCGGGACCAACGGGCTCGAATTGCGGACCGACGATTTTTCCGAATACCGCCGGTACGGGTCCGCCGTCACCACAGTCGGCGATCTGTCCCCGGAAGATTTAATCGATCTCCAGAATGAAGGGTTTGTGAGCATCTATTCGGCTCCCTGGCGCTGGAAACCCATGTTGCGAAAACACGGGTTTGTCGGAGGATCTCTGATGTTGTTCCGGGTCGCCAAATTGGTGATGGGGAAACTGTTCAGGCGGAACATCCCCTCGTCGGCCAATCTCGTCAGTCTCGGCGACGGCGGATTCGCCGCAGTCGATGGACCGGCCCTGCCCGCAGGGCTGGCGGGCGGCGGCGCGGCATCGCCGGGGGCCGGTTCCATTCCGCTGCTGCAAATAGGCCGCCGGCAAGCGGCGCCAGCCGGCCACTTTGGCGACCCGCGGAGTCCCAACGGATAGAAAATTTTGGTCGAGGACACATTCGATGAGTCGCACACCGCATCCCACAGCGCTTCTTCTCCAGCTGGAGTTTCCCAACTGGGCGCAGGCCCGTCCCTGGACGTACTCGTGGAATTTCGCCGTCCGTGAAGGACTCGAGGCGGCTGGATTCGAGTGCGTCACCGTGCCGATCATCGCCGACGTGCCCTGTCAGGCTCCGCACTCGTGGATCGCCCATGCCAAACGCTGGCTGAACGGGCGCAGGTTCGACCAGGTCTGGGTCTGGCTGGTTCACTCGCCTCTGGACCAAGAGACATTGGAATGGCTTGCGGAACTGGCTCCAGTGCGCGTGGGGATTCTCATGGAGTCCCAAACCTACGATGAAGAGGATTATGCCTGGGCGCCATACCTGCGGCTGCGCCGGATCGAAGTGGAAAAGCAAATCGGGGCCATGACCCATGTGCTCGCTCCCGACGAGCTGGACGCCTCGGATTTAAATGATCGGCTGGTGAAACCGACGCTCTGGTGGCCGCAAATGGTGCCAGGACGTTTCATCGCCTCTCCCACCGGCGCGCCGCGGTTCAATCGGGGGGTGTTTCATGGAACGCCGTACGGCCCACGGCAGCAATGGATTCAACATCCTCTGCTGCAACAGCATCTGACGTTTGCGCTGCCCGCATCGCCGCCGACGCCAACGCAACAGTTGTTCGACCGCTTGCAACTGGCGGCGCAGGATCTGCTTCGAAATGGGAGCCCGGTGCCGGAGAGCATGTTCAAGCAATACGTCCACAAATTGAAGGAGATTCGTGCCGCCGAGTTTACGGACTGGATGGAGCGCTTGTCCGATTGGGCGGCAATTGTGAATTTGCCGAGCCTGGCCAAGTTCTACGGCGGGCGCGTTTTGGAAGGCATGGCGGCGGGCCGTCCCATCGTGACCTGGGCGATTTCCAATCGTCCTCGAAATGCACAGCTCTTTGAAGAAGGCGTGGAAATCCTCACGTTCTCCAAAGACGATCCGGCTGTCCTGGCCGGCATGCTCGAACGGCTTGTGCAGGACCAGCCCCTGGCCGACCGCATCGCTCGTGCCGCTCAAGCCAAGATTCAACGCTACCATACCGCCGAGATTCGAATTCGGCAGACTCTCGACTGGATTGACAGCGGCCGGCAGCCGGACTACGGCATCGAGACGGTTTCAGAACCGGTTCTGGCCGTCGCGCCTGCCACAGCAGCGCCCGTTCCTGTTTCTGCGGCATCCGCATCCACGACGGTCTATGTCCTTACGGTGGACGATCCGGTATTTCCATCCTGCCTGGATGCGCTGCGCCAGCAAGAAGGGCCGCCGTTCAAGCTGGACATCATCCGCAACGTCAGCCCTTTCAGCGCCGCGGCTCAGAAAATGATCGTGGATTGCAACACCGAGTTTTTCATCCAAGTCGATGAAGACATGATGCTCAATCCCGATGCCGTCGCCACGATGGAACGCCTTATGCGGAAGGCCCCCGAGACGGTCGGCATGGTCTGCTTTCATCTGTACGACGAAGACCGGGAATGCCAGATTCAAGGCGTCAAAATATATCGCACCGCTTTATTGAAGCGGCTGTCGTTTCAAGATCTCAAGGCCAGCGAAATGAATCTGCTCGATCAGATGGGGGAGCAGGGGATTCGCTGGATTCTTCATCCGGATGTTCTTGGGCGCCACGGCACGGCCTACACGCCTGCAAGCATCTACCGGCGCTATAAAACGATGTATGAGAAGGACATTCTGCAGTGGAATGTCTTGACGGCGGACATGCATCGCAAAGCCGTCAAGTTTCGCGAGACCGGAGACATCGTGCAATTATTCGCGCTGCTTGGAGCGGCGCATGGCATCATTGAGGCTCCGCGCGTTCCGGACCGTGAAAAAGACGCGCGCGCGTATAATTTGAAAGAACTGGACGTGTTCGGGCGGCTCCTCACCGATTCGCCGCCGCTGTCCCAACCCTACGATGCCAGCTTCGCTGCAGCGCCACTGCGCAATCCTCCGATTCCGTTCGAGCAAGTCCAATGGATTGTTGAGTCAGCGTCCGTCGAAGCAGCTGGCGCAACACCGCCCGTACAACAGCCGCATAGGCCGCATGCCGGAATACCCTCGCAGCGCGCCGATGCTCCAGGCCATGTGCTGATCGTGACACCCTATTTTTGGCCATCGGTCGGTGGAGTCGAAACCGTGGCGGAGGATCTGGGTGCCGGGCTTATTGCCGCAGGCTATCGAGTCACGGTGGCCTGCTATGAACAGGCCGACCGAACGATGGCGCGCCACCGGGGCATCGACATCATTCAACTGGCCCCCCCGGACCGCGTGATTAACGGCGCGCCGGCCGCGGCCGTTCAAGTGAAGCAGTGTGTCGCGTCGAATCTCTACGATGCCTGCATTCTGCTGGGCTCGCCCGTCAATAGAATCTTCTATGCCATTCTCGAGCTGCAGGATTTGAAGCAACGACGCATTCTGTTTCAACCAACGGTGAACCGAGAGGGGTACGACTTCATTCAGGAACGACCGGTCGTCGCCGGGCTCTTAAAACAATTAATCCAACAAACCACGGCCGTCATTGCGCTTGGACAGGACACCTTCGATGCCCGCTGCTGCCGAGAACTTGGTCACTCGGTTACGGTCATTCCGAATGGGACGGCCTTGCTCCGCCCAGCCTTCAACTTTAGAGAACGGTACGAGATTGCAGACGATCACTTTCTTATCGTGCATGTCGCCAACTTGTATCGAGTCAAGAATCACCTGGGCCTGCTCAGCGCGCTGACATCATTGCCGCCACGCGCTAGGCTGGTACTTGTGGGGCACTCGACACACGACACTGAATACATTGCGGAAGTGCAACAGGCGCTTTCGACCAGGCCGGACGTGCTGTACATTCCGGGGCTCGATCGAGCAGGCGTGGCCGCCGCGATTCATGCTGCGAATCTCGTCGTCCTCGCGTCCGATGCCGAAGTCTCGCCGCTCTGTATTTTGGAGGCGATGAGCATGCAGCGGCCCTGGCTCGCAACCTCAGGCTGTGGCACGGCCACGGAGCAAGCCGGCGGGCTTGTCCTGCCGTTGCAAGAGTTTCGCAACGCTATTGAGGTGTTGATGGCCCGTCCGGATTATTGCGCCGAGTTGGCGCAGGCCGGGCACCGTCATTGGACGAGCTGCTTTCAATGGGAATCCGTTCTGGCTGGATGGATCGAGTTGATCGAGACCGGCCGGCTGTCCACCTCCTTCGAGACTCCAGACACGCTGGCCCGCACACGCGACGATCTGCGGGCCCGCTTTCGTTCGTTCATGACCGTTTCGTCGCCATCGCCGCAGAGCCACGCGCCACGTCCGGACCCATTACAAGCGCGCACTGAGTCGGGCGCTCCGTCTGCTGCATCACTGTCCACGCACATCGATGCCACATCCGCACAAGAGGATCGAATGAATCAGGATCAGTTTTATGTCGAGATGTTTGTGAAGAGCCCGGCCTGGTCCACACCCGAGCCCAATCACGACGAATCCGCTCGATGGTCGAAAATCGCTGGCTTCATGGAGCACATCCTCCGCCGGTTCAAGATGGCTCATCCCAACGGCACGCTCCGCATCCTTGAGGTTGGCTGCGGACGGGGTTGGTTAAGCAATCTGGCCTCGCAATATGGGACTGTTGAAGGTGTCGAGCCGGTGGCGGGAGTCATCGAACACGCCCGCAAGATGTTTCCTCACATTCGCTTCGAGGCAGGCACGGCCGAGACCGTCCTGAGACGGCCAGACTTTGCCCCCTACGATGTCGTGCTCTGCTCCGAAGTCATCGAACATGTGCCAGATCCGCAGAAGCGGGCATTCCTGGAAGAGCTGACACGACTGCTGACTCCGGATGGGTATGTCGTTCTCACTACTCCCAGGGGAGAAATGTGGGAACAGTGGAAGACGATCGCGCCCCCTTGCCAGCCCGTCGAGGATTGGATCACCGAACAGCGCCTCGAAGAATATTTTATCGCCCAGGGGCTGACTCCGTTGGGACTGGAACGGATCTATGTCGAGGTTCCGAAACTGCGCTACATTCCAACACCCACGCCACATGACTTAAAGACGATGAATCTGCTGCCGATCTACCAGGTCTGGGTCGCGCAGAGGGCCGCGGCGGATTCCCGCATCCAGCGCCAGACGATCAATCGCGCGCCCATGGTCACGGTTATTATCCCGACATACAATCGGCCCGACCGGCTCCGGACGGCGCTGGCCAGCGTGCTCGATCAAGAGTACAGAGACTTCCAGATCATTGTGGTCAACGACGGCGCCATGCCGGTCGAGCCGGTGATTGCCGCCGTCGATCATGGTGGGCGCATTACCCTGATCAACCATGACCGGAACAAAGGGCTGGCGGCCTCGCGCAACACCGGTCTCCGTCATGCCACTGGAACATATGTGTGCTACCTCGACGACGACGACCGCTTTCTCCCAGATCATCTCCGCACACTCGTGGCTCAGTTAGAGACCGGCGAGTGCAAAGTGGCCTATACCGATGCCTGGCGCGTCCATGAACAGATCACCGGCGAGACGATCTCGGAAATCCGCCGCGATCAGCCGTATGGAGACGAGTTCAACCCGCATCAGCTCCTCATCGCCAATTACATTCCCGTGCTCTGCGTCATGCATGCGCGGACCTGCTTGGATGACGTCGGCGGCTTCGACGAGAGTCTCTTTGTGCATGAGGATTGGGATCTCTGGATTCGCATGGCCACCCGCTATCCGTTTGTGCATATCCCCAAGACCACGGCCGAATTCACCTGGCGCGGCGACGGTTCTTCGATGAGCAGCCAATCCCGGGAAATCTTTCTCCGGACCACGGAAATTATCTATCGCAAATATGCACCCTATGCGGCCAAGTACCCCGCTGTATTCGACGGACAGCAGACCCGCCTCAAGGATCTGAAACGCACCCATGCCCCGAAGCGCTTTACCTGTTCCATCGTCATCCCTGTATGGAACAAGCTCGAACTGACTCGGCAGTGCCTGATTGCCCTCGGCCCGGCAACGGAAGAGGTCTCGTTCGAACTGATCGTCGTCGACAATCATTCGACGGACGGGACGCCTGCATTTCTCGCGTCGCTGGGTGGCGATGTCCGAATCATCAGCAACGACGACAATCTTGGGTTTGCCAAAGCCTGCAACCAGGGCGCGTCCGTGGCCAGCGGCGAGTATCTCGTCTTTCTGAACAACGATACGATTCCACTGAAGGGATGGCTGAGCGCATTGGTCGAAGAAGTGAAGGCCAATCCCGACGTTGCCGTCGTGGGCAGCAAACTGCTGTACCAGAACGGCACAGTGCAACATGCAGGCGTGGCTATCGACCGGCACAATCTGACGCCGTACCATATCTATAATGGGTTTGCCGCCGACCATCCGGCCGTCAATAAACGGCGGGAACTGAACGCGGTCACCGCTGCTTGCCTTCTGATCCGCCGTTCAGTCTTTGCGGAACTCGGCGGGTTCGACGAAGGCTTCCGCAATGGGTTTGAAGATATCGATCTTTGCCTCAAGGTGCGAGAGAAGCGCGGCCGCATTGTCTACCAGCCGCGGAGCGTGCTCTATCACTTGGAAAGTCAAACGCCGGGCCGAAAAGATCACGACCAAGCCAATGCCGGCCGCTTGCATCAGCGCTGGGGCCGCTGTTGGTGGCTAGCCGACGATGACGGCATCTACGCCGAGGATGGCTATAAAGCCGTCGGCGTCGATAAGAACGGCTTCCGGTCGTATCGGCTCCATCTGATCGATAACCCCGAAGAGCGGCAGGCCTGGGACCTGGTCTCTGCTATGCAGCGTGCGGCGCATAACCAAGACATGGCGGCGGTGGAGACACTCTTGAAACGGTATGCGGAGTGGCCCGCCGACCCGTCTCTTCTGGAATGGGCAGCATCCGTGGCGGCAGCCATGGCGCTGCCCAGCATTGCCGGGGACTATTTACGCCGGATCGAAGACCTCGCGGATCCCGCCTTTCGCGAGCTGGAAGAAATTCGCGCCGCGCTCGCCGGCGGCCAGCTCTCAATGGCGTCGACACGCGTAGACGCGTTGCTCACACGCTATCCGACCCATGCGGAAGCGCTGCTGCTTCGGGCGATCCTCCATATGCAGCGGGAACAATATCGCGAAGCGGAAATCGCCTTTACCACTGCGCTCAATCATGGCGCCACCCGCAAGAAATGCCTCATGGGCATTGGCATGGCGTCGATGGGACGCGCCTATCCGCAGGGAGCCTGGCAGACTTTTCTTCGAGTTCTCGCGGAAAATCCCGATGACGCCGAGGTGATTCATTGGCTGCTGCGGGCGGGGACCGCTCAAAACCGCTGGCGCGAGTTAAGCGTGCAGCTGCAGAACTATCTGGCGCGGAACCCCAGCGACTTGTCCGTCAAGTTTGCGTACGCCGGCGTGCTCCTGCGAGCCGACCGGCTGGAGGTGTCGCGCCAGGAATACGATCAGCTCTGCGCGCTGGCTCCCACCTATGAAGGACTGATTGAACTCGGGCAGGCCATTGCCGCCAAAGAACGGGCCTTCGCGATGGATGCGGCCAACGCGTAGAACAGCATGTCCAGAACCCTTGTCATACAACTGGCGCGACTCGGCGATCTCGTGCAAACGATGCCGATGATTGCCGCTTTGCGCAAGCAGCGCCCCCGCGAGACCATCGATCTGCTCTGTCCCGAGCCGCTTCGGGATCTTGGCACGCTGATTCCCGGGCTCGACCGAGTGATCGGATGGGATGGGGCCCGATGGCATCGCTGGGCGGCGCGGGCCGCGCAAGGAATGCAGCCGGACCAGCGGAAGGAAATCGAGCAGGAGCTCGCCGCGCTCTGTCCGCACCGCTATGACCGGGCATTCGTTCTCAATCAGCATACCCGCGCCATTGTCGCCGGCGCGCTGCTGGCGCAGGAGTCTGTCGGCCCGCTGGCGCAAGGGCCGCTCAGCGAGCAGTTGACGCCCTGGGCCGCCTATGTGCGGGAGATTGCGCGGACGCGCCGGTCGAACCGCATTCATTTATCGGATGCGTTTTGCGGCATGTGCGGACTGACCCCTCCTGGGATACCGTCGCGTTGTTTAACCCCGCTGGTTGTTCCCTCGCGCAATCTGGAGCAAATCGGACAAGGCGGCGGGCCATGGATCGGATTGGTTGTCGGAGCAGGGGATCCGGCCAGGCTCGTTCCCGTCGATGTCTGGCGCGCATGGATTGTGCGGTTTCTGGCGGTACTCCCACGAGGCCGCGTCGTCTTACTCGGGCAGGGAACGGAATGCGACCGCGCGCGCGATATTCAGCATACGCTGCCGCCCTCGATTCTCGGGCGCATTTGGGACATCACGGGACAGACCACGATACACGAGCTGGCCCATGTGCTCACCCGTTGTCAGTACGCGATTGGCGCGGATACTGGCCCATTGCATTTGGCTGCCGCGGTTGGCACGCCGGCTCTTGGGTGGTATTTCGCGCGCGCCCGGGTTCACGAGACTGGCCCGTATGGTTCCGGCCACCGTATTTGGCAAGCCCAGAGCGACGACGGCAGTCCTGCAGTTCCGGCGACATGGCCTATCGAGCCGTCGTTAGACGTATTGCTGAACCAGTCTCCTCGCACACAGACTCACTGGGCATCGTGGACCAGTCATACGGATGAATGGGGCACCTACTATAGCGAAGCCGGACAATCCTCGGCGCCGCCTCAGGAACGTGAAGCCCTCTGGCATGAACTGTCGCAGCCGATGCCGGCATAAGGAATCGATGAATCTTCTACAGACACATCTGGACGGTATTCGAAAGACTTTTCCTGAGTTGGTCTCCGCGGTCACGGGCAGTTCTGGAGGCGTGCTCTCGGTCGCACCGTCTCGAGAAGGCAGTCCATCCGCCACGCAAGGCGGACAATGGATTCACAGTGCCTACGATCCGAGAAAAGACGCTCAGGCATGGGCCGCTCTGCAAACTAAGGAATGGCGCACCGGTGAATTGGGAGTGGTGTTCGGCGTGGGGCTGCTCTATCACATCGAGGCGTTATTCGCATCGAAGCCGGCGGGCGCTCGACTGGCCGTTGTGATTGCCGACATCGCTGCGTTCAAGGATGCCCTGGCCGCGCGCCCGTTGGGTCCCTGGCTAAACGCGATCGAATGGATTTGGGGAAACATCGACGACATGGCGACGCAACTTGCGTCCAAATCGGCCCCGCTTCGCTGTTTCACCTATGCCCCGGCGGCGCGTCCCTATGCGACGCAGCATCAGGCCCTCGATGGCGAACTGCGCCGGCTCCTGGCGGCGCGCCAGCATGGCCGCCTGCATGTGGCGGTTGTGGGCCCGATTTATGGCGGCTCATTGCCGATTACGGGATATGTCGTGCGGGCCTTGGAAGCGCTCGGTCATCGGGTCAGTTGGATCGACCATAGTATCCATCATGCCAGCTATGAGCGCTTCAACCAGTTCCGCGACCCCCGCCATCGTCTCTCGATGCAAAGCCGGCTGGCGGATGTGCTTAGCATGGGCACCTTGACGGAGCTTTCGGAAGATCCGCCCGATCTGGTGCTGGCCATGGCACAAGCCCCGATGTCGCTTGGGGCACTAGAGCATCTCCGCCGAAAAAAATTCATGACGGCCATGTGGTTTGTGGAAAACTACCGGCACTTGACGTACTGGCAGCAACTCGCTCCCGGATACGACTATTGGTTCACCATTCAGCAGAAAGACTGCCACGAGGCGCTCCGTCGCGCCGGCGCGCCTCATGTGAGCTACCTTCCCATGGCCGCCGATCCATCCGTGCATCGCCCGCTGACTTTGACGATGAACGACCAGCTGGAATTCGGATCGGATGTGTCGTTTGTCGGCGCCGGCTACGCCAATCGACGCACGCTGCTGCCTCGCTGGATTGGCAAAGACTGGACCTTCAAGGTGTGGGGGAACGAATGGGACGGCGCCGATGCGCTTGCGCCGGTCTTGCAACGGAATGGCGCGCGGATCGACACGGAGACCTGTCTCAAAGTGTTTAACGCGACCGCCATCAATCTGAATCTCCACTCGCATACCGGTGAAGGGATGGACCCGGCGGCGGACTTTGTGAATCCCCGCACGTTTGAACTGGCCGCGGCGGGCGCCTTTCAATTGGTCGATCAGCGCGCGCTCCTGCCTGAGTGTTTTACCGAAGAGGAGATCGTGAGTTTTGAAGGCACCGACGAAGTGCCCTCACTAATCAGAACCTGGCTGCGCGATCCGGTTGGCCGCCGGACCATTGCCGACGCGGCCCGTCAGCGAGTCGTGCGGCAGCATACCTACGAGCATCGCATGAAGGATCTGCTGTCAGAATTAGGTCTGCGGGAACCGGATCGGTTGGGGTCGATTTTGCGTGGGGAGCGAACGGCGGAAGCGCTGGCCTCGCACACGACGACACCGCCTGAACTGGCTCCGATGCTGCGCCAATTTGCACCCGATCAACGGGTTGAACTGAAGGATTTGGCCGCGCAGATTCGCGCCCGCGGGCCCCGCACAGAGCTGAGCCGCGAAGACTTGCTGATTCTCATGCTGGAAAGTTATCGGACGGAAACCAGGGACTTGGTATGAACCGGCAGGTGCTGATCCTCAACATTACGCGGATGGGCGACTTGGTCCAAATGGGGACCTTGTTGTCCAGGCTGCAAGAAGAATGGCCTGGCGTGGCCGTCGATGTAGTTATCGACCGCCGGTTTGCCGCCGTCGCTTCCTTGCTGCCGGGACTCCGGGACATTATCGCGTACGATTTTCACGCCTTGATCGACGACAGCCGCGCGGCCGTCAAGAGCGCGACGGCGCTCTATGCGGACCTCGCCGCCTGGGCTCGCCCCTTGGCAGAGCGACACTACCATCGCCTCATCAATCTCACCTTCAATCGTTCGAGCGCGTTACTGGCGTCCTACATCGGCGCGTCCGATATCCGCGGCGCGCGATGCGCCTGGGACGGGGAGAGCGTGATCGAGAATCCCTGGATGGCTTATTTTACCGACATGCATCATTTCCGCGCATTGAACCGCTTCAATCTCGTCGATGTCTATGCCTTAGGAGGAAGTGGGCCTGGCGCGCACGCGCCCTTGTCGGTGCGCGTGACACCGGAGGCCCGCGACTGGGCGAAACGGTTTCTCAGTGCTACGCCGGACAAGCCCCACGAGTGGATTGCCGTGCAAGCCGGGGCAAGCGATGCGATGAAGGCCTGGCGGCCAGAACATTTTGGACGCACGCTGGCACACTTGAGCGCGCGCTGGAACGGCGGCATTGTCCTCATCGGCACTCCGGCCGAGCAGGACACGATCGCACAGGTGCTCGGTGTGTATCGGGAGGCCGGGGGGCGCAACCCCGTCCTCAATGCGGCAGGACACACGACGGTGGAGCAATTGGCGGGCTTGCTTGCGGAATGCCGTCTGCTCCTCACTAACGATACCGGCCCGATGCATTTGGCCGTTGGCGTGCAGGTGCCCGTGGTCGATCTCTCCGTCGGACATGTGGACTTTCGAGAGACTGGCCCCTATGGAGCGGGACATTGGGTTGTGCAGCCGGAGCTGGAATGCGCTCCCTGCGGATTCGACCAAGTGTGCGCGCATCACAGCTGCAAGGATCGCTTGCCCGTGACGATGGTGGCGGATGTGCTGCTGCATGTGCTGGCCAAGGGAGACTGCCCCATAGATGCGCCAGGCTACCGGCTCTATCGATCGTCTGTCGATGAAGACGGACTGGGCAGCTATTGCGCGGTAGGAACGGCTGAGTCGTCGGATCTAGACTGGTATAGCCGGTATTGGAGACGCTATTGGTATGAGACGCTGACCCATACTGCCAGCCATATTCCAGCGGATCCGACGGTGCCTCAGAATGCCGCGGTCTCAGCGCGCCATTTGGCCGGCATGATGCCGGAGATCGACAGACTGTGCCGTCAAGCCGACGCCATTGTGCAGGCGGCCGCGCAGGCTACCCGGTCGCCCGGCTCGCTGCAGGCGCTTCAACGGGAGCAAACGGCATTGCGTGAACAGGCCGTACAGCTGGGGATGGCTCATATTGCGAGTTCTCCAGCCACGGCGTCGTTCATGCGCGCGATTCATCACGATCATGTCAGGGGGCTGGATCGCATGGCCCGGCATCATGCGCTGGCCTACCGGCAGTGGAGACGGCATCTGACAGAGATCCATCGGCACCTCACGCAGAGACCGTCAAAAGCTGGCGCGCGGCGAGTGCCGATGTTTACAGGCTCTTCAGCCGCCCATTCAGGATAGCGGCGGATCGATTTCGCTATCCGGCATAGTCAAGAAGGAGAGACGTTATGCATGTCATGCTCGATCAAGATCAGTGGGATGTCGTCGACGCGCTCAGCCTTGGCGAGGTGCTGGCGGATATCAGCGAGAAAGCCCATGCGCGCGCGCGCCTGATCACATCCTTGACCGTGGATCAGCGCACTATTACGGATCGCGATTTGGATTCGGCCTTCTTGGGCGAGCCTGTCGCGCGGTTTGCACATCTTCAAGCCGTTTCTCAAACGATGGATGAGGTGATGCGCGGCGCCGCCTCGACCATTCAGCACTATGCCGACCTCCTTCACAAGGAAGCGCAGGAGATCACCGTGCAGATCCGCATGGGAGACGAGCGGCTCACGGTCCTGGACGCCTGGCTCGGCAAACTGGCCGACTATCTAGAGCTGGTGGAATCCAAACCGGCAACGAGGCATCCCGACCGCGCGATGACTCCCTGGGTGCAGGCGCTATTGGAGGCGCGCGCGCAGCGAGATTTCATTCGCATGGCGGATCTTCTTGAATATGAGCTTGCGCCCCGGTTGCAGCCCTAGGAGAATCGAGATGCTCATTACGCTCGGTTTGTGCCAGCGCGCATCGTTCACCGCCGTTGAGTCGGGCCTCTCAAGTCTTAAGGGTATCCGCCGATAAGGGATGCAACCGCTCACTAGGCGCAGCGGAGTAAGGCGCTTCTGCATGGACGCGGAAGCGAGGCACGCACAGCACAGCAGTCGGCAAGGAGGACGCATCCATGGCATTAATTATTAACAACAACCCGGCATCGATTTCCGCTCAGCGGAATTTGTCGGTCAGTTCCGATCAGTTAGGCCGCTCGGTCGAGCGCCTTTCATCCGGTCTTCGGATCACCCGAGCCGCGGACGATGCCGCCGGTCTCGGATTGTCCGAATCCTTGCGGGCGCAGATCCGCAGCATCAATCAATCGGTCCGGAACTCTTCGGACGGCATCAGCTTGACGCAGATCGCCGACGGCGCCGCGGCGACGATCGGCAACCTGTTGTCGCGTCTTCGCGAATTGTCCTCCCAATCGGCCAGCGGCACGGTCGGCAACACCGAACGGTCGTACATCGACCAGGAATTCGTGGCGCTGCGGTCGGAAATCGACCGTATTGCACAGGTCACGGAATTCAACGGCCAGGCGTTGACCAGCGGCAGCACGATCAGCTTCTCGATCGCGATCGGCTTCCGGAGCGGAGCGGGCAATGCCCAAACCCTGAATTTGAACGACATCACGACATCGTCGCTGGGGCTCAGCTCGGTGAACGTGTCCACCTCGGCGAATGCCACGAGCGCGCTGGCCAATATCGATAACGCGATCAGCGCTATCGCCACCGCTCGCGCCGAATACGGTTCGATTCAGAACCGATTCGAGGCGACCATTGCGAATCTCCAGGTGACGGGTGAAAACCTCACCGCCGCGGAATCGCGCATCCGCGACGCGGATATCGCCCATGAAACGGCGGTGTTCACCAAGAATCAGATCCTGGTGCAAACCGGCATTTCGGTGCTGGCCCAGGCCAACAACCTTCCGCAACAGGCCTTGGCCTTGCTGCAGAGGTAATAGTCGACGGGGGCGGCCGCGCGGCATGAGCGGCCGCCTCTACCCTAGGTTCACACGGAGGCTGCCATGATTACATCAGTAACCGGCAAAGCAGATCTCCTGACCACACCCGCCCGCGGGGGTGAACCGGATCATGCAGCGGCCAAACAGCCGACTGCCGCACGGACGCAATCTGATACCGACAACAAGCCAGCCGCTCCGATCGATCGGGCAACCCTTGAACGGGCGGTGGCGAAGGTCAGTGAAGATATTCAGGCACAGGACACGAATCTGAAGTTCGAAATCGACGATTCGACCGACCGCGTGGTCGTGAAAGTCATCGAGAAAGACTCCGGAGAGGTGATTCGCCAGTTTCCGCCGAAAGAAGTGCTTGAACTGGCGAAATTCTTCAACAGCTCAAAGGGCATTCTGCTGAAGGAGCAGGCCTGAGCGCATGAGGGACACGAGACATGGCGACCATCAGCTTTGGCGGGCTGGGGAATGGACTTGATTTCGGCCAGGTTGTAGACCAACTGGTGAAGGTGGCACGCCTTCCGGTTGACAGCTTGAACGAAAAAAAAGGCGCCCTCAGCTCCAAGTCGACGGATTACGCGACACTGAGCACCAAACTGATTGCCCTTCAGGGCGCCGCGGATAAGCTGCGGCTCTCGACCTCGTTCGACCGGACCACGACGAGCGTGTCCGATACCAGTGCGTTGAGCGCCGTCGGCTCTTCCACTGCCACATCGGGCACGTACTCGCTCAGAGTCACCCAACTGGCGCAGTCTCATCAAATCACAAACAAAGCCGCCACAACCGCCGCTGCGACGACGACCGATATCGTCGCGGGGGCATCGGGCACCTTTACCTTCAAAATCGGCAGCGGACCAGACCAGACCGTGACGCTCGGCGCCACGGCGACACTGGAAGATCTCAAAAGTTCGATCAACGATCTCGGCGCCGGCGCCACGGCATCGATCATCAATACCGGGACCGATACGACTCCGGCCTACCGGCTCGTCCTCACATCCGCGACTACCGGCGCTGCCAACGGCATCACCATCGTGGCCGACAATACGACGCTGGATTTCACAAATGGCGGCGGGAGCGGCGGCATTGACACGCTGCAAGCGGCTCAAGACGCCATTGCCATCGTCGGAGACCCTGCGCTCAACCCTGTGACCGTGACGCGCAGCACGAATGCCATCTCCGATGCCATTGCCGGCGTCACACTCACGCTGCTCAAGACAACCGGAGCATCGACCGTTCAAGTCAATGTGAGCCGCGATGTCACCGCGGTGAAGGACAATATCAAAGGGTTGGCGACCGCCTATAACGACGTGCTCAAATATATTACCGAACGGACAACCTACGATGTGGCCACGAAAAAAGGCGGGAACTTTTTCGGAGAGCCAACCGTCCGTGGAGTCCTCTCGCAAATTCGTTCAGCGCTGTCTTCGTCCATCCCCGGTGCGGGTTCTTTCAATACGGTCGGCACCTTGGGCTTCAAGACCGATCGAGAAGGGACGATCACCGTCGATGACGCGAAACTCGATACCGCGTTGAGCGCGAATTACAGCAATGTCCGAACGCTCTTTGTCAACCAGACCGGGAGTGCCGGTATCGCTCAATTGCTCAATACGGCGGTCGATTCGCTGACCAATGTCGCATCCGGCCAATTGACGTTGAGAAAAAATGGACTTACCAAGCAAATCACAAGTTTGTCAGCCGACATTCTACGAAAAGAAGATGCGGTCGCCAAATACGAAGAGCGGCTCAAGGCGCAATATGCGTCGCTGGACGGCCTTCTCAGGCGTCTCCAGAGTCAAAGCAACGCACTACAGGCCAATTCTTCCAGTGGGAAATAAGTTCATCACGCAGTAGGGGATACACATTTTTATGGTTGCACAATACGTCCAGCAGTATCAGCAGACGCAGGTCCTCACTTCTTCCCGGGTGCAGATTGTGGTGTTGCTCTACGATGCCGCCATTCACTCGATCGAATTGACGCGGCGCGCCATCGACACCAATAATTTACAGGACAAAGCGCGTTTCATAGGCCGGGCGATCTCCATCGTCGGGGAACTCGACAGCGTATTGGATTATGAGCAGGGAGGCGACATCGCGAAATCGCTGCACCGCCTCTACGACTACATGTTGAGCGAACTGATCGAAGCGAATGCCAAACACATGAGCGCCCGACTAGATGGCCCCGTGCGCTGTCTCACCACACTGCGAGAAGCGTGGAAAGAGGTCGCGGCCCAGCAGCAGGCCCCCCTGGCGCTGGCTCGTTAATCCGATGGAATCGCGCTCAGACAAGGATCTTCGTACGGTGATGGCCATCACCGACGCGGCGAGGGCGGCGGCAGCTCGAGGAGAATGGAACAGAGTCGAACACTACATTCAATTACGCGAGGAGCGTCTTCATCAGGAAGCGCTCTCTTTCGAGCAGCGGGCGTCGATACTGAGCATCGACCGCACGATTGCTGAACAGATCGCAGTGGCCCAGGCGGGCTTGGCCGCATTGCTCGATGAAGCCGCCAAAACCCGCCAGCGACTACAGGGACTGCGCCGATGGAATGGCGCGGTGTCTTCGGACTCAGGGACGATTGAGCGGCATATTTAACCAATCGCACCTGGGAGACCAACATGGGAATCTCCGTTCATCAGATCCATAACCTGGTTCGGACCTATCAGCATGCGCTTCACCCGGCGCAGTCGGAGAAATCGCCCGAACCGGCGAGAGAGCAGGCCGACCGCGTCTCGCTCTCAGCGGAAGCGCGTGAACGGCACGAGCAAGTCAACGCGCTGCCAGACCATAACCGAGACAACCAAAAGAGGTCCAAGTGAGCCTACAACCCCATGACGGTCTCTCGCGTATTCTTCTCGTTGGAACGCCGGCGCTCCACCGGGATATGCGATGGATTCAACTCGCGCGACATGGCTTTGCCTGTGTGCCAGTCATGAAGCGGCGCTACAATGTCAACACCGACGGCACTGCGGACATCCAGGCCATCGTCTATCAAGTGGGGGCGAGAACGGCCGACACCCTGGCATTTCTTGAATCCGTGGCCAGCCGGCAGAGCGATGTGTGTATTATTCTGGTCGGACGGAATCAGAAACCGGACATGGTCGCGCAGTTTCTTCGGAAGGGCGCCTTCGACTACGTGAACTGGCCCTGCTCTCTCTCTCGACTGACCGACTCGCTGATTAGCGGACTGCGCAACCGCCAAACATTTTTGGAGGTTCGCACCCTCTCCGAAGATCTGGCCAACGCCAATCGGTCTCTGGCCCAGGAACGCGATGCACTTAAGCAATTCAATCGCCGTCTGGCCGGGCTCAATCAGCTGACACAGGCGCTGGCCAGATCGCTGAAACCCGACGAGGTTGTGCAGGCGCTCTTTGCCGGCGTTCCCACACTTACCGGCGCCGAACTCATCGGTTTAGTCCGGACGAATCCTGAACGCGTCTGGACCTGGTCGAAGGACGGCGGCCAGGAACGCGAGCAGATCCTTCGCACGCAACTGCTCGGACGGCTCGGGCGTCCGCCGCAGCGGGTTACCTCGGGAGCGGCTACGCTGCGCCTGGTCGGCTCGCGTTCCACATCGCTGATAAAGAGCGACGACTCGTCTTTTGCGCACCCACAACAAACAACCCAGGCCATGCACGATATTCCGCTGGCAATCGGCCCTCACGCCATTGGAGTGCTGCACGTGCAACGCGCAGGATCTCAGCCCTTCACCGAAGATGAACAGCAGTTGCTGGCGACCATCGGCACCTCGCTGTCTCTCACGCTGCGGAATGCCGATGCCCACCAGGAGCTCCAGGACATGGCCTTGAGAGACCCTCTGACGGGCGTGTTTAACCGCCGCGCTCTCGATGAACCGCTCATGCGCGAATTGAAGGCCGGACTCCGCTACAAAACGCCGGCATGCCTGATGATTCTGGACCTGGACTATTTTAAAACCGTCAACGACCGCTTGGGGCATACGGCTGGCGATCTTGTTTTGCAAGAGCTGGCTTCGCTCATGACGGACACGGTCCGCGATGTCGATATGGTCGGACGGTATGGGGGAGAGGAGTTTGCCATCATTCTTCCGCACACGTCGATCGAGCAAGCTCAACCACTAGCCGAACGGTTGCGCAACCTTATTGAAACGCATGCGTTCGATGTCGAGGATGGCACGGTTCGACTCACGGCAAGCATTGGAATTGCCGAAGTCTGCAATCCAGCCATCGCCGCGGTTGAGGATTGGGTGAACGCCGCCGATGCGGCGCTCTATGAAGCGAAAGCGCAAGGACGCAACCGGGTGGTCGTCCACGCACTGGCGCCGCTCGCTCCGGTTCAGGCGGCGGCACTCTGCGCCGCCTAGGACGCACAAGAAAGACTCGGGCCTACGATGAATCATACGCAATCGCTTCAAGAATCTTCCCTCGCTGTCGATGAACGACGGGAGTGGATCCGTGTCGACGATCACCTCTTGATGGAGTGCCGCCTCACGAGCGAATCGGCCGACACCCCACAACCAGGCACACCGCCGCTGACCGATGAAATGATTGCCGCCGCCGTCGGCAAACCGACCGCCGACCTGCTTGCGCGCACGGGCGATACCTTGGCGGCGTCACCGTTCCTCCCGTGGATCATGAAAGTCGATTGGCTGATGGAGGTGCTGCTGCGGGGCATGGCGCATATGCAGCCCGATAGCATTGCCATCGCGCGGCTGACCGAAGTGAATATCAGCGGGGGCGGGATCAGTTTCGTCTCGCCGAGGTCGTTCCAGCCATCGGACCTGTTGACGCTGAAACTGATTCTGCCGCCCTTTACTCCCGTCAACACCACCGCGAAGGTCATTCGCATGTCGCCGTTGACAGGAGCGCCCGGCTATCTGATTGCTACGCAGTACGTCGACCTGTCCCCAGACCATCAGGAAGACATCATCCGTCACATTATCCAGACGCAGGCCGAACGGCTTCGAGCCAGACGGAATACCGGAAACTGACCACGGGTCATCTGCCGGATGCCGGTCGTCGGCAACCTCACACAAAAACATACTGGCCGATTGTGAATTATGCGGCGTTCGCCTGAGGACTGGTAATTCGCTGTAGAAGCGTGTCCGCAATGTGTCGCAAGGCTTCCGAGGCCGGAGCCGCCGGCTCCAGCTCCGTCACCGGCAGATACCTGCGCACCGCCCGTTCCATGGCTTGGTCGTCGGGAATTTCCCCCAGAAGCGTCAGGTCGCCGCCGACATATTCCTTCAAGAGTTTTCGGAGCTGCAAGACATTGACTCGCGAACGGCCGGCGACACGATTGAGGACCAACGCGGGTTGAAACGTGCGCAGCGCCGTCTCGGCGATGCCTCGTCCCGCCTCATCCGTTTTTCCCGCCACATCCAGCACTTCTTCAACGCTGCTGAAATCGCGATCCGACAAGGCCTCAGCCATGGCATCGCGAGCTAAAAACGAGGACAGTACACGGCGGATGGCCGCCAGCTTGATAAAGCGATAGAGATCTAAGACCGAGGTGGGGTCGGGCGTGGCCACGGCGACGTGATGGTCGGCCATGAGAAAGAAGTCGAGCGCATGATAGCTGGTGCCGGCTCCGATGTCCGCGACAATGATGTCGGTATCTAAATCTTGGAAGTTTCGGATCAGCCGTTTTTTCTTCGAGTAGGGCATGTTCGCCGTCGCCAGGGTGTCGCCGGTGCCGGGAATAATGCGCAAATTGTGATGCACGGAGAGCGGCTGGGCAATCTCCGCCAATGTGGCCACGCGGCGGTTGAGAAAATCGGTCAGCGTGAGCGGAGGATTCAGCAGGCCGAAGAGAATATGACTGTCCGCTCCGCCCACATCGAGATCGGCCAGCACCACGCGCTGTCCGTGCTTGGCCAATAAGAGCGCCAAGTTCGCCGACAGCACACTCTTGCCGACTCCGCCCTTTCCCGATGCGATCGAGACGATCGTGGCCATTGCGCAAAGTTCCTGATGGTTGGCGGTGGATATCGAGTACTTCATCGGCTGAAGACGTGCGAAACCTGAGTCGCGATCGCTCCTGCGCAGCGCGATCCGCGTCAATCGATCACAGTGAGAAGCCCGCTCCGGTATTCGATGTCTGCTCTGTCTCAAGTTTTATATCGGGCACACCGATAACCCACTCACTATGAATAATCCTATGACCGCATCGATCGTGACTCAGGCAACCACAACGGATGGCGAGATCTTGACGGTTCAGGAAGTGGCGCGCTTTCTTCGTGTGCCCAAGTCCACCGTCTATAAACTCGCGCGTGTCGGCGAACTGCCGGCCTCGAAGATCGGGAAGCACTGGCGCTTCCTGCGACGCGACATCCATGACTGGATGCACAGTCGATCGCAAGCCGCGTAACCCGATTCGCGGTGATAACCGGCTGAACGCGATCTCCGACAGTTGAGGTGCGTCTCTTAGTGGAAACAACCACGACCGTCAGGCAACACCCGCGCGCGGGTAAGGGAGTCATATGGGCAGTCCCGTTACAAAAGTGGAAGCAGAACAGAGCAAGCGCGGCATGGATGCCGAAACATTCAAGCTGTTGCGAGAGTTTATCTATGAGCAAACCGGGATCACGTTTCAGGAGAATCAGAAATATCTTCTGGAAAGCCGTCTTGCGTCGCGTCTCACAGAGCACAAACTCGCGACCTATGCCGACTATGTCAATTATCTCCGCTTCGATACCTATCGGGATAGAGAGCTGGTCTCGCTGTATGGCTTGATTACGACGAACGAAACCTATTTCTACCGGGATCAACCGCAACTCGACTCGTTCATCAAAACCGTGATCCCGGCTGTCATGGAGGCGAATAAATCGTCCCGCCAAATACGCATCTGGAGCGCCGCCTGTTCATCGGGAGATGAGCCGTACACGCTGGCTCTGATGCTGTCGGACTACGCGCCGCTGGTGAACTGGAATATTGAAATCTTGGGCACAGACATCAGCGAGCCGATCTTGAAACTGGCCAAGGCCGGAGTTTTCACTCCGCATGCCTTGCGCCATGTTCCCCCGCATCTCAAAACCAGGCATTTCAATTCGCAAGGCGAGAACCTGGCCATTTCCGCGACGATCAAAAGCCGGGTCAAGTTCATGAATCTCAATCTCTACGACCGGCCCCGCTTGAAGCTGGTGCGAGGCATCGACATCGTGTTTTGCCGCAACTGCCTGATCTATTTCGATGAGAAAGCGAAACATCAAATTGCGACCGATCTCGCTGGCGCGCTCAAGCCCAACGGGTATCTGATCATCGGTTTCTCAGAGTCCCTGACAAAAATGAGCGACGTGTTTCGATCGCAACACGTCGGCCGGTCTGTCGTCTATCAGAAACTGTAAGACACCAGAGGAGGACCCATGCCCGCAGACTTAAACATGAAAATTCTCGTAGTCGACGACATGTCGACGATGCGTCGCATCGTCAAAAACATTCTCAAGCAACTCGGCTTTTCCAACATGGAAGAAGCGGAAAACGGGCAGGAGGCGCTGCAGAAACTTCGCGCCGAGCCATTCGGATTTGTCGTATCGGATTGGAACATGCCGGTGATGCCAGGCATTGAAATGCTGCGGGCCATTCGGGCCGACGAAAAACTGAAGCACATTCCAGTCCTGATGGTCACGGCGGAAGCGCAAAAAGAAAACCTCATCGAAGCTATCCAGGCCGGGGTCAACAATTACGTCGTGAAGCCCTTTACTGCGGAAACGATGCAGGAAAAGATCAATAAGATTTTCAATAAATAGGAAGGATCGGACGCATGATCTCACGAACGCAGGCCAATCCAGCGGTGCCTTCGCAGAGTGTAGATGAGGACAGTGATGCCGAAACTGCCGACACGGCGCTCTATGAAAAGCTCGGGGAGCTCACCCGCTTTATCGACAAGACCATCAAGACGATCTCGCAATTCAGCGCGCCGATGAGCGCCACGACAGAGCAATTGCCCGATGCCACGACGCATCTGCGCGACCTCCGAAAGCTCACGGAGGAGGGCACGCACAAGGTCATGCAGCTGGTGGAAACCGTGGAGGACAATCGCAAACGCGTGTTTGCGCAATTGGATGCGCTCGAGCGCCATTTGACCGGAGACAACGCGGCGGCGATTGCCTCGATCCGCGCCGGATTGAAGAAAGACGACAAGCCGCTGATCGACATTATCACGGCCCTGTCGTTCCAGGATCTGGTTGCGCAGCGGGTCAACAAACTCGTGACGATCGTCGAAGAAGTGGAGCACAAGCTGCTCGAATTAGTGGTCGTCTTCGGTCCCTACACCAAAGGGGCGGGCAAAGAAGAAGCCGGAAAAGCGTCGGAGATGCTGAAGCAGCTGGAAGCATCGAAGAATACCTCTATGAACCAGGATGTCGCAGACGAGATTTTGAAGCAGTTTGGATTTAACTGATCGAGCGCGGGGTGGACAGTGATGGGGCATGAGTCGATAGCCGGTTCCGTAAAGGCGCCGCCAGGCGGAACAAGGATCGCTAAGCACGCGTCGCGCATCGCAGCCGTTCGCAGCGGAGGTTTCCATGGACGATGAAACTCAGGAAATACTCAACGACTTTTTGACTGAGACGACGGAAATGATCGACAACCTCGATCAAAAGTTCGTCGAATTGGAAACTCAGCCGGAGAATAAAGACCTGCTCAACGAGATCTTCCGCGCCATGCACAGCATGAAAGGCTCGGCAGGATTTCTGGGGTTTTCGCACCTTGTCGATATTACCCACCGGGCCGAAAGCATTCTGAACAAGCTGCGCCAGGGTGAAATGGCGGTCGTGCCTGAAATCATCACCGTCATCCTTGAAACGGTCGACACGGTCAAAGCCATCATGACCGAGATTCGAACCTCGGGTACGGATGTCAAGATTCCCGTCGAAGGCATGTCGCAAAAGCTGGACGACATTCTGGCCGGCAAGTTCAGCGCGGGGGCTTCCGCGCCGTCAAGTCCTCCAGCGGCTTCTCCCGCACCGGCTTCTCCCGCGGCAACCGCGCCTGAAGCGGCCCAGGCCGCGGCTCCACCGCCTCCGCAGTTGGGCGAAATCCTGGTGACTGAAGGACTGGCCACAAAAGAGCAAGTCTTCGATGCGCTCACCGCGCAGTCCAAGCAGCCCGACCCCAAACAGCCCTTGGGCGAATTGCTGGTCGCCGCCAAAGCCATTTCAGAAAAGGCGCTCGATCAAGCGTTGCAAAAACAGGAAAAGGCGCCAAAGGCCGAGGAAGACGCCACGATTCGGGTTGAAACGAGACGCCTCGATTCGGTGATGAATCTCGTCGGCGAATTGGTCTTGGGCCGCAATCGTCTCATTAAAATCGGCGGCTCGTTGGAGCAGACACACGAAACCGATCCGCAGGTGCGGGCCCTTAGCGAGACCTTGACACAACTCAATCTGGTCACCACAGACTTGCAGCTGGCCGTCATGAAAACCCGCATGCTGCCCATCAAGAAGGTTATGGCGAAACTGCCCCGCATGGTGCGGGATTTGTCTTCGAAGCTCGGCAAGCAGGTCCGGCTGGAAACGCATGGCGAAGAAACCGAGCTCGATAAATCCGTCGCCGATGAAATCGGCGATCCGCTGGTTCACTTGGTCCGCAATGCCATCGATCACGGCATCGAAATGCCGACCGAGCGGCACGCGGCCAGAAAACCCAGCGAAGGCCTCCTGCGCATCGCCGCCAGTCAAGAAGGCAACAGCATCGTCATTCGCATTCAAGACGACGGCAAGGGCATTGCGCTCAGCAAGATCAAGGCCAAGGCCCTGCAGAAGGGATTGATCAGCGAGGCGGAATTGGCTGGCCTGGAGCCCCGCGAAGTGGTGAATCTCGTGTTCCTGCCGGGGTTCAGCACAGCGGAAAAAGTCACAGATGTGTCAGGCCGCGGCGTCGGCATGGATGTCGTGCGGACCAACATCCGGAAAATGAACGGCACGGTCGAGATCGAATCGGAAGAGGGCAAAGGAAGCCTCATCACGATCAAGCTGCCGCTGACCATTGCGATCATCCAGGCCTTGATGGTGGAGGTCGAGCGCGCGACGTTCGCCATTCCGCTCAGCTCGGTGATCGAAGCCGTGCGCATTTCCAAATCTGAGATTAAAACCATCAACGGGCGGGAAGTGCTGCACCTCCGCGATCGCGTGCTGCCGCTGCTCCGCCTGTCTAAAGAGTTCGAGATTCCGACGGAACATGAGCGGGACCGTTTCTACGTGGTTGTCGCAGCGCTCGGCGACCGGCGCATCGGCGTCGTTGTCGATGAATTGCGCTCGCAGGAAGAGGTCGTCATTAAATCGATTTGGGAATATCTGGACAGCATCAAAGGCATTTCCGGCGCCACCATTACCGGCGAGGGAAAAGTCGTGTTGATTCTCGATATTTCAGAGCTTGTCGAAAATGCCCAGGCCTGGCATGCCGCGGCCATGGTGGCATAAGCGCACAGGTATCTGAGCCGTAAAGGAGTTGGCCCATGTCTACGCTGATTAATGAAATCGATGCACGCACCCGGCTGGCGGGTGCCAATCAGATGGAATTACTGCTGTTCCATCTCGGCACCGGAGAGGTGTTTGGGATCAATGTCTTCAAAGTCCGCGAAGTCATGAAACTGCCGCAGCTGACGAGAGTGCCGGAAGCCGACTCGCGCGTGCTGGGCATGGCAAACATCCGGGGCACGATGGTGCCCGTGATCGCGCTGCGGCGCACCCTGGGCTTGGGCGAGCAAGATGTCGATATCACGAAGCCTGAATGCAAAGAAAACGGCATTCTGATCATCACTGAATACAATGCGAGCTTGCAGGCGTTCCATGTTGCCGCTGTCGACCGCATCATTCGGACCTCCTGGTCCAAGATCAAGACTCCGCCGGCGCTCGTTCGCGAAAACAATAAAGGGGCTGTCACGGCGGTAACGATGTTGGACGACAGCCGCATGGTCTTGATCCTCGATGTGGAAAAGCTGCTCAGCGACATTTGTCCGCGTCCGGACGAGGAAGTGTACGCCGGGCTCGAGGTCAAGCCCGAGATGAAATCCAAGTGCGTGCTCTTTGCGGACGATTCGTCGGTCGCCAGAACGCAGATCCGCAAAGCGCTCGAAAAAATGGGCATTGCCTTTGTGCAAACCACAACCGGCAAAGAGGCGTGGGATTATCTGACAGAATTGGCTGAAGAGGCCGTCAAACAGGGCATGCCCCAGATCAACCGCATTCAGCTGGTGCTGAGCGATATTGAAATGCCGGATATGGACGGCTTTACCTTGACCAAACATATCCGCTCCGACCCAAGACTGGCTCATCTGCCCGTCGTGCTGCATTCTTCCTTGACGGGGAGCTGCAATCAAGAAAAGGGTGCGCAAGTGGGCGCCACCGATTACGTCACGAAATTCGATCCGAAGGAATTCTCCAGCAAGTTGACGCAGTACATCCTGTAGTAACCGCCGCGCAGGCAGCGGAGAAAGACCGATCCGGTAATGGCTAAGACAATTCAAGTCTTGATCGTCGACGACTCGACCTTCATGCGCAAAAGCCTCTCGACCATGCTGGCCAGCGACACACGCATTGCGGTCTCAGGATCGGCGCGGAACGGCGAGGAAGCGATTCAGCAGGTCAAGGCGCTCAAGCCCGACGTCGTGACCATGGACGTGGAAATGCCCGGCATGAACGGCATCGAAGCGGTCAAGCGGATCATGGCGGAGTTCCCGGTTCCCATCATCATGGTCAGCTCGCTCACGACGGAAGGCGCCATCGATACGCTGAAAGCGCTGGAGTACGGCGCTGTGGACTATATTCCAAAGCAATTGGACGGCGTGGCCACCAACATCGTCGAAATCCAGACCGAGCTGATTTCCAAGATTCTCGGAGCCAGCCAGGTGACCGGCAAACTGGCGATTCGGCGATCCACATCGCCGATGGCGCCAATCGTGAAACCGGCCGCGGGGGCGTTATCCGCGCATTCCGTGAGCGTCACGCGAGGCAATCGCATAGTGGCGATCGGCTGCTCAACCGGCGGCCCCCAAGCACTGATGGAAGTGCTGCCCATGCTGCCGGCCGATTTTCCAGCCGGAATTGTCATTGTGCAGCATATGCCGAAGAGTTTCACTAAGCCCTTCGCGGACCGCATGAATCAAATTTGCCCGCTGGTCGTCAAGGAAGCGGCCGACGGCGATGAAATCGTCGCGGGGCGCGTCTTGATTGCGCCGGGCGGAATGCAATTCCGAGTCAAAAAGAAATCGATCACGACAAATGTCGTCTCGCTCAGCCCGAACTACGAGAAACACCTCCATGCGCCAGCCGCCGACGTCATGCTCCAATCGGTGGCGCAGCTCTACGGCGAACGGGGCATCGGCGTCATTTTGACCGGCATGGGGCATGACGGGCTGGAAGGCATGAAGGCCATCAAGGCGTCGAAAGGGCGCACGATCGCACAAGACGAAAAGACCTGCATCGTCTACGGCATGCCGAAAGCGGTGGTCGAAGCAGGCTGCGCCGACAAAGTGGTGCCCTTGCCCCACATCGTCGGAGAAATTTTGAACATGGTGTAGAGACAAGGTATTGGAACGCGCCGGGCACGATTCGATTTATTCACACACGGAGGGTAGGAGGACTTATGAGCACGCTTTTGAAGAACATGAATATCGGTCCTAAATTTATCATTGCCATCTGCATAGCGGCGATGACGACCATGGCTATTGGTTACGTGATTCTGAGTCGGCAAGCTGATGCAAATCTGGATGAGCTGCTGGGGCAACGGCTGAAACAGATCGAAGCCGTGGTGCAGACCTCGCGCGCGTATATCGCCACTAATTACGTGGCGAAAATCAAGAAGTCGAAAGTCGGCAATGAAATTGTCACGGCAAAAGACCATCTGAACAACCCTGATGCGATTCCGTTTCCCACCACCGCTGCCAGGGAAATCGGCGAAGAACTGATGAAAACCGGCACCATGAGCTTCCGGTATGTTTCCCAGACTCCGATTAATCCCAACAACCTTCCGAAAGACGGGTTTGAAACGGAAGCCCTCAAAGCCCTTGCCTCAGGAGCTGAAACCTACTCCCGCCGCGAAGACATGAACGGCACCTTGACGTTCCGGCGCGCGGTTAACGACAAAGCAACCTCTGCGGCCTGTATTAGCTGCCACACCGACAAGCAAGTCGGCGATACGCTCGGCGCGCTGATCATCAACAGCCGCATGTCGATCGCAAAAGACAATTCAGACAAGGCGCTGATGAATACCGTTGGGATCATGGCGGGCATGGTCCTGTTGATCGTTGGATTGACCTACATGCTGCTGCGCAGCCTAGTCTTAAAGCCCATCCATGAAATGGCTTCCATTTCAAAAGACATTGCGCAAGGGGAAGGCGACTTGACCAAGCGCGTGCCGATACATGGCAGCGATGAGATCTCCACCTTGGGCGGATATTTCAACCAGTTTATTGAGAAGTTGCAGGCCATGATCGGCAAGGTTGCGCATGTGACTGACAAGGTGGCTTCAGCCTCGGTGGAGCTGTCGGCCACGGCCGAAGAAATCTCCAAAGGCACGGATAGTCTGACGTCCCGCGCCTCGCAAACCGCTGCCGCGGTGGAAGAGATGAATGCGACGGTCAGCCAGGTGGCGCAGAATTCCGGCAAGGCCGCTACGCTGGCTCAAGAAACCGTCAAGACCGCCAAAGACGGTGGGTCTGTGGTGTCCGATACCATCTCGGGCATGCAGCAGTTGTCCGATGCGGTCTCGAGCTCGGCCACAATCATTTCGGAACTCGGCAAGTCGTCCGACCAGATCGGCGAGATTGTCCGGGTCATCGAAGATATCGCCGATCAAACCAACTTGCTGGCCTTGAACGCCGCCATCGAAGCGGCGCGGGCCGGTGAGCAAGGCCGTGGATTCGCCGTCGTTGCCGACGAGGTCCGGAAGCTCGCGGAGCGGACGACCAAAGCCACCAAGGAAATCGGCGATATGATCCGTCAGATCCAGCAGGACACCCGCGGCGCGGTGGAGTCCATGCAAGAAGGCACTGTCAAGGTCACTAGCGGCGTCGATCTGGTGAACCGGACAGGCGAAGCCTTGGCTCGCATTGTCGAGATGGTCTCGGAGAGCGCCGACATGATTCGGCAAATCGCCGTGGCGTCGGAAGAGCAGTCGGTCGCCACGCAGCAGATCGCGAACGACATCGAGAATGTCGCCAAAGTCACCAAGGAATCGGCCTCCGGCGCCAATGAGTCGGCCAAAGCCAGCCATGACCTCAGTCAGCTGGCGACCGAACTCCAGGGTATCGTCGGATCGTTCAAGCTGTAAGGCACACCGGTGCCAGCGAGCCATCGGCTCGCTGGCACCGGTGTAACGGTTTTACCCTAAACACGCACAGACTGAATGACTCAAGAGTGACACCAAAATGCCGACATCAGGGACACGATAGGCAGGTAGCGCGCACTGAACGGGCCACAGGGGAACGGTGAGAATCATGGCCAACATCATAGGCCGACTCACAATTCGATGGAAGCTTGCACTCTTAACGGGTCCGTTCGTGGCAGGGCTGCTCATGGTGTTTACCATCATGTATGGCGGCATCGAAGAGATCAAAGTCAATGGGCCGCTCTATACAGAACTGGCCATCGCCAAGGATCTACTCGCCGATGTCTTGCCGCCGACGGACTATTTGGTGGAATCGTACCTCGTGACGCTGGAAATGTTGCAGCCGATGGAGCCCGCCGCGCTGACGGGTTTTATCGCGCGAAGCAAGCAACTCGAGGATGAGTACTACCAGCGGCATCGGTATTGGCTAGATGCGTTGCGCGACAGCCCGATCAAAGAGCAGCTCACCATTGCGTCGGCCAAGCCGGCGAAGTTGTTTTTCGACATGCGCAACCGGGAATTCATCCCGGCGGTACAGGCCGGCAATCTGGCGAAAGCGCAAGCGGTGTTGATAAACGGCTTGAAACCTCTGTACCTCGAACATCGGCGAGCCATCGATGAAGTGATCGCGTTGAGCATGCCCTGGCAGAAGGGATTGGAACAGCATGCCTCTGACCGTATGCATGAGCTGATCAATCAAGTGATAGGGACGACGGCACTTATTTTACTGGTCTCTATCGCTATCGGATTGGCGGTGGCACGTTGCATTACCCGTCCCATTGGCACCCTGATGAGTGCCTTTGGCGATTTCGCCAAAGGCGATTTGACCGGCCATATTGCCATCACCGGCACGGACGAGCTTTCCCGGCTGGCGCTGGCGTTCAACCAATGCACGGAGAATTTCAAAACGACGCTGGGCAAGGTGGCGTATGTGACGGACAAGGTCGCCTCGGCCTCGGTCGAGCTGTCCGCCACGGCTGAAGAAATCTCTAAAGGCACGGATAGTCTGACGTCCCGCGCCTCGCAAACCGCCGCCGCGGTGGAAGAGATGAACGCAACGGTCGGCCAAGTCGCGCAGAACTCTAGCAAGGCGTCGGTGCTCACGCAGGAAACCGTCAAGACAGCCAAAGACGGCGGGGCGGTGGTGTCCGATACCATCTCGGGCATGCAACAGTTGTCCGATGCGGTCACGAGCTCGGCCACGATCATTTCGGATCTTGGCAAGTCGTCCAATCAGATCGGCGAAATCGTTCGAGTCATCGAAGATATCGCCGACCAGACTAACTTGCTCGCCTTGAATGCCGCGATTGAAGCGGCCCGGGCTGGCGAGCAAGGTCGAGGATTTGCCGTCGTCGCCGACGAGGTCAGAAAGCTGGCCGAGAGGACGACCAAAGCCACGAAGGAAATCGGCGATATGATTCGCCAGATCCAGCAGGACACCCGCGGCGCGGTGGAGTCCATGCAAGCAGGCACCGTCAAAGTCACCAGCGGCGTCGACCTGGTGAACCGGACAGGCGAAGCCTTGGCCCGCATTGTCGAGATGGTGTCGGAGAGCGCCGACATGATTCGGCAAATCGCCGTGGCGTCGGAAGAACAGTCGGTCGCCACGCAGCAGATCGCGAACGACGTCGAGAACGTCGCCAAAGTCACCAAGGAATCGGCCTCCGGCGCCAATGAGTCGGCGAAAGCCAGCCATGATCTCACTCAGCTGGCGACCGAGCTCCAGGGCATCGTCGGATCGTTCAAGCTATAGCCGAAAGCCAGAAAAGGAGTACCGGATGATTGTTCAAGAAAAAGTTCCCGGCCAAGGACTACAAGGAGCCGGTCCCAGCGGAACGGGCAAAGGCGGGGATGACCTCGTGCAATTTGTCACGTGCCGGATTGCGCATGAAGAATTCGCGCTGGATGTGCTCAGTGTGCAGGAAATCAACCGCATGGTCGAAGTCACCCGCGTGCCCAAAGCGCCCTACTTTGTGGAAGGCGTCATTAACCTGCGCGGACGGATCATTCCAGTGCTCGATTTGCGGCGGCGGTTCGGCCTGTCGACCACGGACCGGACAGACAATTCCCGCATCATGGTTGTGCTGGTTCGCCAGCGGATGGTCGGCCTGATCGTCGATGAGGTGGTGGAAGTGCTGCGGCTGCCCAAAGTCATGATTGAACCGCCCCCGTCCGTCGGCAATTCAGCCGGCGCGGAGTTTACCCAAGGGGTTGGACGGATCGATGACCGGCTGTTGATCGTGCTGGATCTCAACCGGCTGCTGCTGCCCAGCGAGCAAGCCGCCATGGAGGCGGCCACGCGTTAGGCCTCGGGCTGGCTTGGAGGATTGTTCGGAGGCGGCTGTTGATGCGTCTGAATCACACGTTCGAGCAATTTCAGGGAATCGCTCAACAGGTCCGAAGCGCAATGCATTGTCGTCTGGAACTGTTGCATCGCCTCAACCCATTTCCCCTCTTTCTGGAGCGCCTGAAACCGGCGGTGCTGTTCTTCCAGGATGGCTTGCTTGGCATCGAGCATCAGACTGTCGGACGAATCCATGCGGTGGCCCCTCCAGTGTCGTGGGTCAACGGTACCAGACGCATCTTTCGCCGCGCAATAGCTCGAAAGTAGGAGTCGTGAAACGTTCCATGCATGCCATGGACATGTCTGTTTGAGAAGGACAATGCACAGTGGATATCGCAACACTACTCGGAATTGTGCTCGCCATTGGATCGATTATCGGCGGACAGGCGCTCGAAGGCGGCCACCTCAGTTCGATTATGCAACTGACGGCCTTCATTATCGTGGCTGGAGGCACCATCGGCGCGTGTTGCGTGCAAAACCCTCTGTCGGTGGTGATTAAATCCATCGGGTCGCTGGGCATGGTCTTCGGCAATACCCCCATCGACACCAAAGCAACGATCAAGTTGATTCTGGATTTGGCCACGGTGTCGCGCAAACAGGGGTTACTGGCACTGGAAGGCAAGCTGAAGGACATTAAAGACCCGTTCTTCAAAAAAGGCGTGCAGCTCATTGTGGACGGGACCGACCCGAAAGCCGTGCACGAAATCCTTGAAATCGAAGTCGAACACCATGAAGAAGCCGGGGTCAAAGCCGCGAAAGTGTGGGAGGCTGCCGGCGGTTATGCGCCGACTGTCGGCATCTTGGGCGCGGTCTTGGGCCTCATTCACGTGATGGAAAACCTGGCGGATCCGTCCAAGCTGGGCGGCGGTATCGCGGTGGCCTTTGTCGCCACCGTTTACGGCGTTGGCCTCGCCAACCTCTTTTTTCTGCCCTTCGCGAATAAAATCAAGATGAAGCTGAAGGAAGAGTCCGGCGCGCGCAACATTATCATCATGGGGCTGGTCGGCCTGGCGCAGGGAGAAAATCCCCGGCTGCTTCAGGAAAAACTGGAGAGCTTCCTGCCGCACGAAGAACGCTCGAAGGAAGCGAAGAAGTGATATCGCTCAGGGTCGCGCATGGCCAAGCATAAACACGAAGAGCACGAGAATCATGAACGCTGGTTGGTGTCCTATGCGGATTTCATCACCTTGCTCTTCGCCTTCTTTGTCGTGATGTATTCGGTGTCCTCTGTGAATGAGGGCAAATACCGCACCGTGAGCGATTCGATCAAGGCTGCCCTGCATCCCATTTCGGCGCCAGCGGCGTCATCCCTGGCTTTTACGCTCGGGCAGCAGCGGCCGACGATGATGATTCCGAACTTGCCTGGCACGAAAGAAGTCGCGATCAAGAAAATCCGCGAGCTCGTGAAAAGCCTCAAAGCCAACTCGCAATTCGATTTCATGCAGCTGCATGAAAAGCTGAACGGCGATATTGTCATCACTATTCCCGACCAAGTGCTTTTCAACAGCGGAGAAGCCGCGGTGCGCCCAGAAGCATTGCCGTTCTTGCAGGGGCTCTCTCAAGCCATGATTGAGCTGAACCGGCACGTACGCGTCGAAGGCCACACCGACAATGTGCCGATCCGGACCGCGTTGTTTCCGTCGAATTGGGAACTCTCCGCCACCCGCGCCGTCATCGTCGTTCGTGTCCTATCTGAGCTCTACTCAGTTCCGGCCGAACATCTGGCGGCGCTCGGCTATGCCGACTCCAGGCCGCTCGTCGAGAATCTCACCCCCGAACAACGCGCGAAAAATCGCCGGGTCGCGGTCGTCATTCTTGAGCATCCCCCTGAGAACTCCGAACAGCAAGACAATGCGCCTGAATCAGAGGCAAGTGTGGACCAAACTATTCCGCCTCAATTGCAGCCGCCCGAGCGGCCATAAGTGAAAACGAAATATTCAAGACCCTGTGCAACATATTCGCTTCAGTTTGGGAAATGAGCATCCGATAGTGAGCACGTCAGGTAGGCAGGCTGCAAACAAGCCTTATTTTCAGCGGCGGAGACTGTATGAACGAACCGAGTAGAGCCACACCGATCGGCGACCTGACGATTTTCGAAATAGCGGGATTTGCGGCAACCTTGCAAGCCGGCCTCGCCAATGGGGGGCACGCGGTGATCGATCTGAGTCATGTGGGCACGGTGGATGCCGCCGCCTTGCAACTGCTGATTGCGGCATGCGAATCGGGCGGCGCGGAGATTGTGCATGCGCCCAAATCGCTGGCTGGCCAGTTTGCGAGCTTAGGCTGGAATTCGCCGATGGCCTCTAAGGTAGCCTATGTGGATTGAAGTAGCGTTTGGGTTGGCTGGCATGATGTGCGGCGCGGCGGGAGCCTGGTGGGTATGCCGGGCGCGCGCGGTCGCACAGCAAGCGGCCTGGGAGCAGGCCCAGCAAGCAAACCGTCCAGCTGGGCATGAGAAGGGCATTTGTACGTCGCTGACACCCTTGGTGCCGATTATGGCGGGACAAATTCAGAGCGTCATTGCGCAGTCCGAGCAGGCCTTTATGGATCTCGGCCAGCGTTTTCAGGATATCGCCGAACGGGCGAAACAGCAGGTCGCGGAGTCCATGGCCTTGTTCTCCAACGACAAAGTCGACGACCATCAGCTGGTGAACGAAACGACAACCATGCTGGATCAGTTTGTCAGCGATGTGGCGAAGTCCGCCACGATCGCCATGAGCGTCTCCATCACCATGGATAAAATGGATGCCAGCACCAAAGCCATTAGCGGCATGCTGGGAGAAATTACCTTCATCGCCGATCAAACCCGCCTGCTGGCGCTGAATGCCGCGATCGAAGCGGCCCGCGCGGGCGAGCATGGCCGAGGATTCGCCGTCGTCGCCGACGAAGTCACGAAACTCGCCAATCGATCGAGTCAGGCCGCGATTAACATTCGGAAGCTGGTGGCGGATGTGCAATTGGAGAGCGAACAGGCCATGAATGAAATTCAGGCGCTGGCCTCCGTGGATTTGACCAAAACGCTCTCCTCCAAGCAGAAGCTCGACAACATGACCAAGGATTTGTCGGAAAAAAACAGCGCGCTTCGATCGACGGTCGGCACTTCCCAGCTGAATGCCGAGCGCCTGGGGCAAGATATCGGCGCCATTATTATGTCCCTCCAATTTCAGGACCGTGTCCGGCAGAAACTCGAGCATGTGCTCGAACCGCTCGAAGCGCTCCAGAAAGACCTTGCGGGGCGCCTGGCGGGGCTGGCGCCCGCGTCGTTCGACGGTTCCGACACCTTTGTGCAGGCCTTGCAGAATCGATACACCATGCAGGATGAACGGACGATTCATTCGCGAGGCGGCGCAGGCGCGCAGAAAACGAACCATGACGATATCACGGAAGACGTGGTGCTGTTTTGAGGACGCATCGATAACATCGCACGCGGTACATATCACTGACCCCATGAGAAGCGGAGGATACGATGGGAAAGACAGTCTTAGTAGTCGATGACTCCTCAACGATGCGCCAGATGGTGGCCTATACCCTCACCAGCGCCGGCTTCGAGGTGGTCGAGGCGGGAAACGGGAAAGAGGCCGTCAACAAGCTAAACGCCGGGGCAAAACCGGCGCTGGTTGTGACGGACCTGAATATGCCCGAAATGGACGGTATTACATTGATCGCCGAAATTCGCAAAATGGCGGCCTTCAAATTTACGCCCATTCTCATGCTAACGACCGAGTCGACCGACGACAAAAAGAAAGCGGGGCAAGCCGCAGGCGCAACCGGATGGATTGTGAAGCCGTTCAATCCTGAGCAGATGTTGAAAGTCATCCAAAAGGTGCTGCCGGCATAACGGCGTCTCCTGCCGGGCCGGCGAGCGATCGCTGCGCCGACGGATGCGCGTTCGACTACGAGGTGTGTATGAGTGCCGACCTGTCGCAGTTTCAAGAATCGTTTTTTGAGGAATCCGCCGAGCACTTGTCGACGATTGAGGACGGATTGCTCCAGTTGGAGCAGCATCCGCAAGATCTCGACCTGCTGGCGAGAATTTTTCGAGCCGCTCATTCCATTAAAGGCAATAGCGGCATGTTCGGCTTTACCGCCGTCGGGCAGTTCACCCACAAGATGGAAACCCTGCTGGACCAGCTGCGCAACGGGCATCTCTCCGTCACCCCGGCCATCGCGGACATCCTGCTCCGGTCCACGGACTGCCTCAAGCTGCTGATCGATGCGGCCCATGGCGGCGCGGCGCCCGACCAGGATACCATCGCGAAATTGGAACAGGAATTGGCCGCCGCCGCCGGCGACGCATCGAAGCCAGGCTCAGGGGCTTCTCCCGCAGGCGCAAGCGGAGGGGCGCCATCGGCCGCTTCTTCTCCTCAAGGATTTCGCATTGCCTGGACTCCGCCGAACTGGATGTTTCAGCGAGGCCTCGACCCGCTGAGACTCATCAACGAACTGGCCGAACTGGGCACCATTGCATCGCGATCTCTGAATGTCAGCCATCTGCCGACATTCGCCAGTCTCGACCCGGAACTCTGTTACCTGTCCTGAAGCTGCGAACTCCACACCGTTAAACAGCAATCCGTCATTGAATCGGTCTTCGATTTTGTCCGCGACGACAGCGTGCTGACCATCGACAAGATTGAAGCGACGGCGGCGCAGCAGCCACACCCATCCGCATCCCCTTCGCCTTCGTCCGCGAGTGCGGCGTCACCGAATGATTCAGGCGAACCTAAGCCACTTGGCGAAATTCTCGTCGAAAGCGGCGTCGTCTCTCGCGAGACATTGGACAAAGCCCTGGCCCAGCAGAAGCGGGTGGGCGAAATCCTCGTCGAGCAACATGCGGTCACGCCGCAGCAGATCTCGCAAGCCCTTCAGAAGCAGCAAGAAAGCGCCGCGCCTAAGAAAGGCGTCGATGCCGCCTCCATTCGTGTGGACACCGCAAAGATCGACAAGCTGATTAATCTGGTCGGCGAGCTGGTCATTACGCAATCCATGTTGAGCGATCTGGGCTCCCGCTTTGAGGTAGGGCAACTCGCCGTGCTGCTCGAACGCATCGCGCAGTTGGAGCGAAACACGCGGGAAATACAAGAGCGGGTCATGGGCATTCGCATGCTGCCGATCGGCAACGCCTTCAGCCGGTTTCCGCGCCTGGTGCGCGACTTGTCCGGCAAGGCGGGCAAGAAAATTCAACTGGTCCTTTCCGGCGAAGAAACGGAATTGGACAAAACGGTGATCGAGTCCATCGGCGACCCGCTTACCCACTTGGTCCGCAACTCGGCGGATCATGGCCTCGAGCCGCCCGATGAGCGCGTGGCGGCGGGAAAACCCGAGCAGGGGACGATTCATCTAAACGCATTCCATGAAGGCGGCAGCATTTGCATCACCGTACAAGACGATGGGCGGGGACTGAACCGGGATCGCATTCTCGCGAAGGCTGTCAAGCAAGGCTTGGTCACCGAGAATGAAAAGATTTCCGACGACCAGATTTGGGGCCTGATATTCAAGCCAGGATTCTCCACCGCGGAAAAAGTCACCGATGTGTCGGGCCGGGGCGTCGGCATGGACGTCGTGAAACGCAACATCGAAGGACTGGGCGGCACCGTCAGCATCAAGACCGCGCTGGGCAAGGGCACCACCTTCACGCTCAAGCTTCCGCTGACTCTGGCCATCATCGAAGGCATGACTGTGCGTGTCGGAACAGACACCTACATTGTTCCGCTTCTCTCGATTCTCCAATCCATTCAGCCCAAGCAGGACTGCCTCAAAACGGTTGTCGGGAAGGGAGAATTGGTCAATGTACATGGGACCTACCTTCCGGTGATGCGACTCTACGAGGTGTTCTCGTTGAAACCGGAATTGACCGATCCGACAAAGGCGATCCTCCTGATCCTCGAAACAGAAGGCGAGCGGGTAGCCGTCATGGTCGACGAAATTCTCGGCCAGCAACAAGTCGTCATTAAGAGCATGGAGCAAAACTTCAGAAAAGTGGAAGGCGTGGCCGGAGCGACCATTCTGGGAGACGGGACGGTCGGGTTTATTCTGGATGTGCGGGGACTGCTGAATATCGCGCGGCACGGACTTCCGGTGGCAGCCTAGGAGTCCGCGCTGAGTGATCGCCAGTCAGGCTGGTGGGAAGGTATCTCGATTGACGTGAGACCGCCGGAGATCGGCTGAAGCCGGCGGACGAGAATCCGATAAGAAGCGGGCCAATCCTCATGGGGGGCGGTCCATCTCAAGTACCAGAACCGACCGTCAGTCCGGTGCAGGCAGGACTGGCGGCAACAGGCTGAACCGTCAGCAAGAGGAGGCGCGCATGGCCGCTGCAGTTGAAAATACGACACAGGAACTGAATCAACAAATTGGATTGACCACCGACGGCAGTCAATTCCTGACCTTCCAGCTTGGCGAGGAACTGTACGGGGTCGATATTCTTCGCGTCCAGGAAATCAAAGGCTACACCGCCGTGACGAGAATTCCCAACACTCCGCCGCACATCAAGGGCGTGCTGAACCTGCGGGGCACGATTGTCCCGATCGTCGAACTCCGGACGAAATTCGGGATGAATACGATCGAGTACACCATGTTTACGGTAATCGTCGTTGTTGTCGTGCGGGAAAAGATCATGGGGCTTGTCGTGGATGCCGTCTCGGACGTCCTCAACATCGACAAGAAGGACATCCAGCCGGCGCCTCAATTCGGCGCCAAGGTCGATGTGAGCTTTCTGAACGGCATTGGCAAGTCCGGCGACAAACTCATCGCGCTGCTCGACATGGACCGCTTGCTCTCGGACGAAGATGTGCCGGATACCGCCGCGATTGCGGCATAACCACCAGGTTGGAAGGGGCGCACGACATGGGACTGAATGTAGAACTTCTTGAACAGAGCTTCGAGTTATTGAAACCTCAGGCAGAAACCTTGGTCAGCCTGTTTTACGACCGGCTGTTCGAGAACTATCCGGCGATCCGGCCGATGTTCGCCAAGACCACGTTGAGCGAACAGAAAAAGAAGCTGCTGGCGTCCCTGGTGCTCGTGGTGCAAAACCTGCGGCGCCCCGACACGCTGGGCCCGGCGTTGAAACAACTGGGCGCCCGGCACGTCGGATATGGAACTCAGCCGGGTCACTACGGCGCCGTGGCGGAAACATTACTCGGTGTCATGGGAGACCTGGCTGGAGCCGCCTGGACTTCAGACGTGAAGCAAGCCTGGACCGATGCACTCAACACTATCGCGCAGATCATGCTGGAGGGCGCCCGCGAAGCGGCCACGCGTCCGGCGCCAATCCAACAAGGAGGAACGACCATGGGCAAAGGCAAGACCACTATCGTGAAAAAACCCAAGGGCAAAGCGGACATCAACGATCTTCGCGCAAAGGTCGAGGCCCTCGATCGCGTGCAGGCTGTGATCGAGTTCAATCTCGATGGCACAGTGATCGAAGCCAACGAAAACTTTCTCAATACCCTTGGATATACCCTGGATGAAATCAAGGGCAAACATCATCGGATGTTCTGCGACCCGGCGTACACCAACAGCCTCGAATACCAGACTTTTTGGGATAAGCTCAATCGTGGAGAATTTGAAGCGGGGGTATATAAGCGTCTTGGCAAAGGCGGCAAAGAAGTCTGGATTCAGGCGTCCTATAACCCGATTGTGAATGCCAGTGGCAAACCGTGCAAAGTCGTCAAGTTTGCCTCGGACGTGACTGAGGACAAAAAGAAAGCTCTGGTCAAAAGCGCGATGGACAACTCCAGCTCCAACGTGCTCATGTGCGATCGCGCACTGATCATCACTTACATCAATAAAGCCGCGCAAGACAAACTCAAGGCCCTTGAAAACGAAATTCGCAAGGTCATGCCGAACTTCAATGCCGACAAGATTGTGGGCACCTGCATCGACGGATTCCATAAAGTGCCGTCTCACCAGCGGCAGATCCTCGGAAACCCCAAAAACTTGCCCCACAAAGCCGACATCCAGCTTGGCCCGCTGACGCTTGAACTTAACGTGGCCGCGATCATCTCTGAAAAAGGCGAATATCTCGGCAACTCGCTGGAGTGGTCCGATGTCACCACCAAGCGGCGGCTGGACCGAGAAATGACGACGCTGAAAAATTCATTGGACAACTCCACGAGCAACGTGCTCATGTGCGATCGCAACTTGACGATCACCTATATCAATAAGGCGGCCTCCGGTCGGTTGAAAACCTTGGAGAGTGAAATCCGGAAAGTCTTGCCTGCTTTCAATGCCGACAAAATCGTCGGCGTTTGCATCGACTCCTTCCATAAGACGCCAGACTTGCAACGTCGCGTCCTGTCGGATCCTAAAAATCTTCCCCATCGGGCAGAAATTGCGCTGGGGCCGTTGACGCTGTCTCTCACTGTGAGCGCCATTGTGTCTGAGGCCGGCGAATATCTTGGCAACACGCTCGAATGGGCCGATATCTCGGCGCAGAAAAAGGCTCAAGGCGAAGTGGATAAACTGATCAACGCCGCCGCAGCCGGCCAGCTCTCGGAACGGATCAATGCGGCCGAGTTCGATGGATTTTTTAAAGTCCTGTCGGAAGGCATCAACAAGATGCTGGATGCCGTGGTCGCGCCGCTGCACGAAGCTCAAATGGTGCTGACCGCCATGGCGGCGAACGATCTCACGAAGCAAATGACCGGGGAATATAATGGCGAGTTCGATCAAATGAAAACTAGTTTGAACGGAGCCACTCAGACACTGAGTGTGGCCCTGTCCACGGTTCGAGAAGCGGCGGAGAGCGTCACTGCCGGCGCCGAGCAGATCACCAAGGGAAATGAGGATCTCTCGCAACGCACAAGCGAACAGGCTTCGTCGCTCGAAGAGACCAGCGCGTCAATGGAGGAAATGACCTCGACGGTGAAGCAAAACGCCGACAATGCCAAGCAAGCGAATCAGCTGGCGATTACCGCGCGGGACATCGCGGATAAAGGCGGGTCGGTTACCGTTCGAGCGGTGGAGGCCATGGGCGAAATCAACAAGAGCAGCAAGAAGATCGCCGACATCATCACGGTGATCGATGAAATTGCCTTCCAGACCAACTTGCTGGCCTTGAATGCCGCTGTCGAAGCGGCCCGGGCAGGGGAGCATGGCCGGGGCTTTGCAGTCGTCGCCGCGGAAGTGCGCAACCTGGCGCAACGATCCGCTACAGCAGCCAAGGAAATCAAGGGGCTCATCAATGAGTCCATCCAGCGTGTCTCTGACGGCAGCGAACTGGTCAATCAGTCCGGCAAAACGCTGGAAGAAATCGTCAGCTCCGTGAAACGCGTCACGGATATCATCGCCGAGATCACCGCTGCATCGCAGGAGCAGGCCAGCGGCATCGATCAGGTCAATAAGGCCATCATGCAGATGGATGAAACGACCCAGCAGAACGCGGCGCTGGTGGAAGAAACCACCTCGGCCAGCCAGTCGATGAAAGATCAGGCCAAAGAGCTGATGTCCCAGGTCGAAGTGTTTAAGACCTTGACGGGAGGACAGCCCAGCGCCGCCACAAGACCTGCGGACAAACCTTCCGCTCCGGCAGCTTCCGCGAAACCGGTGCTGAAAAAGCCGGCGTTCGCACCCAAGCCCTCTGCCGCGAAAACGCCCGTCGGCGTGGCGGCCGGCAACGGGCATGACCGCCGGAGAAAAGACGACGACTTCGAGGAATTCTAGATAGTTCTGCGCCTGCGGGGCAGGCCCCTGAGCCTGCCCCGTGCCTCCTTCTCACCCCCTTACCTCGCAAAAACACCACGTTCTTCGTTTCAGTCGAATGCCTGTAAAGAATCCACATCAACCAACCGATACAAAGATGTGGGTGCATCTCTGTAGCCTTTACGAGAGTGAATGCCATGGATGTGAAATCGCTTCTTTGGTATGCGGTGCTGGGCAGTGTGACCTGTGCGTACTTTGTGGCGCTGGCGGGAGTCCGCGCCGCACAGAGCCACGACGTGCGGCATCACTCAAGGCGGATGATCGTGGCCTGCACGGTCGTAGGCATCTGGCTGGTTGCCTATGTGCTGAAGCAAGCGCTGTTTGGCCGGGAGCAATTTGGAGGCACCACGGAGCAATACTGGCGCCTGTACATGCCCATCTTTGTCACCCATATGGCGCTTGCCGTCACCACGATTATCTTGGGCGCTTACAATCTCTACATGGGATTGCATCGCCTGCGTTACGGCAGTGTCGGCGCCATGGCGGCCGGCATGACGACCCATCGCACCCTCGGGCATATTCTGATTTGGACATTCTCCGGCACCCTGCTGACCGCCTACCTGGTCTATATGATGATTTTCATCTGGTATAGGAACTGACGCCATGGAATATCCCATTACTCAACAGGAATATGACCGCATTCGCACGCTGCTCTACGATGAAAGCGGCATCGCGCTTGGGGACAGCAAGCAGTCGCTCGTCGTCTCGCGCTTGTCGAAACGATTGAAGGAACTGCAGATCGACACCTTCGACGCCTATTACCATTGCGTCACCAGCGATACCAGCGGAGCGGAGTTCACCCGCATGCTGGATCTGCTGTCGACCAATAAAACGGATTTTTTCCGCGAGCCCAAACACTTTGATTTTCTCCGAGAGACGATCCTCCCAGGGTTGGAAAAGGACAAGCGGATTCGCGTGTGGTCATCGGCCTGTTCAACGGGCGAAGAGCCCTACACCATCGCCATGACGCTTTACGAAGGGGTGGCTCATCCTGAGCGGTGGAATTTTCAAGTGCTGGCATCGGATATTTCCACCCGGGTGCTGGCCCATGCGGCCGCTGGCTTGTACGCCGAAGAGCGCTTGCGCGAAGTGCCTCAGGACGTGGCAAAGCGGCATTTCCTGAAAGGGAAAGGCGCGAAACGCGGCCTCGTCAAAGTGAAGCCGCATCTATCCGACATCATCCAGTTTCGCCGCATGAATCTGATGGACGAGCGCTTTCCGATCAAGCACCCGCTGGATCTGATTTTCTGCCGCAATGTCATGATCTATTTCGACCGGCCGACGCAAGAACGCCTGGTGGAAAAATTCTTTCGCTACCTCAAGCCGGGCGGACATTTGTTTATCGGGCACTCCGAAAGCTTGCAGTGGGTCACGCATTCATTCAAGACCATCAAACCGACGATTTACCAGAAGGAGCTCTAAGCTCGATGACCGTGGTCGACACTGAGCATTTCAGCCATGTGCGCCGGATGACCGATAAACGGTTTCCTCACGAAATCGCGTCGATTCTGCCAGGCGAATTCTTTGTCAGCCGTGAGCCGATGGTGGTCTACACGGTGTTGGGATCCTGTATTTCCGCCTGCATCCGCGATCCGATTACGGGCGTCGGCGGAATGAATCACTTTATGCTGCCGACGCCGAAGGCACAGCAGTCCGGCAACGCCTGGGGAGGGGAGTCCACACGCTACGGATCGTTTGCCATGGAACAGCTCATCAATGGCATTTTAAAGCGTGGCGGATCGAAGCCGCGATTGGAAATCAAGCTCTTCGGAGCCGGCAAGATCTACGAAGGCAGTCTCGATGTCGGGGCGCGCAATGCCGAATGGGTCCTCGGCTATCTGAAGGCGGAAGGGTTTTCGCTCGCGAAGAGCGATCTCGGCGATGTGTTTCCCAGAAAGGTGTACTACTTCACCAGCTCGGGCCGAGTCTTAATGAAAAAGATCGAACGCATCAAGAACCAAACGATCTACGATCGGGAAGCCGCCTATCAGCACCAAGTCGAGGAAGAACAGCAGCAGCCGCAGAGCGATATTACGCTGTTCTAGGCGGACGGCGAGCCAGCTCGATCTCAAGGAGACCTATGGCAAAGATTCGAGTCGTTATCGTCGATGATTCGGCGCTCATGCGCCAGGTGCTCACGCAACTGTTGTCGAAGGACCCGGACATCGAAATCGTTGGAGCTGCGCCGGATCCCTATATCGCACGCGAAAAAATCAAAGCCTTGAACCCGGACGTCATTACGCTTGACGTGGAAATGCCGAAGATGGATGGGCTGACGTTTCTCGAAAAGCTCATGCGCGGCCGGCCCATGCCGGTGGTGATGGTGAGTTCTCTTACAGAAGCGGGGTGCCAGACAACCTTGCGAGCGTTAGAATTGGGCGCCGTCGATTTTATTACCAAGCCCAAAATCGATCTGCGGGAAGGCATGGAAGATCTTGCGGACGATTTAGTCGCCAAAGTGAAAGCGGCGGCTTCGGCCAAGGTGCGAGGGACGGCAACGGGTTCCAATGGCGCTTCTCCGTCGGCGGCTCCAAAAACCGTGACGCACCTGCCGTCGGCCATGATCAAAACCACCGACACCATTATCGCCATCGGCTCCTCAACGGGAGGCACGGAAGCAGTGAAAGATGTGCTTGAGGTCCTGCCTCCCAATACGCCGCCGATTCTGATCACTCAGCATATGCCAGAACGGTTCACCAAAACCTGGGCGGACAGGATGAATCAGCTGTGCCGCATCTCCGTGAAAGAGGCCCAAGATGGAGATAGCGTGCTGCCTGGGCATGCACTGGTTGCGCCGGGAAGCTATCACATGACGCTCGTGCGCAGCGGCGCGCGCTACTCGGTCCGAATCGACCAGGAGCCTCCGGTCAACCGCCACCGGCCGTCGGTGGATGTACTGTTCGACTCTGTCGCGCGCTATGCCGGCGCCAACGCCGTCGGCGTCATTCTCACTGGCATGGGCGGCGACGGCGCCAAAGGCATGCTGGCCATGAAGCAAGCCGGCGCCTATACCATCGCGCAGAATGAAGAAAGCTGCGTCGTCTTCGGCATGCCCAAAGAGGCGATCAAGCTGGGCGGCGTAGACAAGATTCTTCCGCTGGGCGACATTGCCAGCGCCGTCCTAACCTACGTCTCGCATCATTCTTAATGTCTGGAGGTTTGTTATGCAGATCGCACACCGCTCCTATAGAAATACCGACGTCATTGATATCACCGGCCAATTCAATTTCGGGACTCGAAAAGAATTCACGGCCGCGCTGGAAAAGGTCAAGCAAGCGGGAAGCGGGCATGTCATTCTGAATTTCAAGGGCGTGGCCTTCGTCGATAGCGCGGCCATTGGGCTGCTCGCGCTGGCCGCGCAGCAATTCAAGAATATCAATCGGAACTTGTCGCTGGTCGGCGCGCAAGGAACCGTCAAACAAGTGCTCAATCTGGCCCATATCGAGCAAATGATTCCGACGTTTGCGAACGAAGACGCGGCCATTGGCAAAAAAGCGGCCTGAGCCAGCCCCTGTGCGACACATCACGCTGAAAGGACTCCGATTATGCAAATTAAAGAACGACCGATCCCCAACGCCGTCATTCTCGATCTCAACGGGGATTTGACCTATGCGCATCGCGATGCGTTCAAGTCCGCCGTTGAAACATTGCGTCAAAAAGGCTGCCGCCACGTCATCTTGAATATGGCCGATGTCCGCTTCGTCGATAGCTCAGGCCTGGGCCTGCTGGCGCTGGTGTCTCAGAACTTCAAGCTGAATCAGGGGAAAGTCAGCATGCTCAGCCCGCAAAGCTATGTGCGCGAGATTTTGGGATTGGCCAATATCCCGAAACTGATTCCGGTGTTCGATAACGAGCAGGATGCGGTGAACGGAAAGGCTCAGGCCGCCTAACGCATGTCCACCGCGAACACCGATACCGCTTCGAAAGCCGCGGCTTTTTCGACGACCGCGACGGTGCTGCTGGTCGATGACGAACCGGTCAGCCGCCTGAGCATGGTGGCACGCCTTAAGCGCATGGGGCTGCGAGTTCTTGAAGCCAGCAACGGAAAAGAAGGCCTTGCCATTCTCCGGCGCGAGCGGCCGGACCTGACGATTTTAGACTGGGTCATGCCCGAAATGGACGGGCCAACAGTCTGCGAGCAGGTTCGCCAGGATCCCGACATTCACTCCAGTCAGCTCATTCTGATGACCTCTCACGATCAACCGGAGCAAATCGCTGAAGGACTGGCTCGCGGGGCCGATGATTTTCTGAGCAAGTCCGCCAGCAAGCAAGAGATCCTGGCACGGGTGCAATCCGGGCTCCGCGCCGCCTCACTGGTGCGCAATATCGAAAGCACGCGAGACCAGCTCCGAATCAAACAAGCCGAGCTGGAAGGCGAGCTCCAGTCGGCGGCGAGCTATGTCCGATCGTTGCTGCCGGCGGCCGGCCCTGTCGCGCCGGGCATCCACATGTCGTGGACCTATCGTCCATCCCTTGCGCTCGGAGGGGATCTGTTTAATTGCTCGTCCTGGGATGAGCACTCGATCACCTTCTACATTCTCGATGCCTCCGGCCATGGCGTGTCCCCGGCGTTGCGCGCCGCCTCGCTCTCGACATTCCTTCGCGCCGACAACCTTCGGCACTATATGGACGACAGCGATCCGGCTCGCATGATGGCGGAAGCCAACCGGCAATATCCCCTGACAGAAGACGGCAGCTACTTTACTCTTTGGATCGGATCGTTCGACCGGCGCACTGGCCAGCTGCGCTATACCACGGCCGGGCATGGAGGCGCGCTCATCCACCGGCAAAATGAGACGGTCGAGTGGCTGACGCACTCCCAGCTTCCTCTGGGCTTTGAGTCGGACACGCAGTACAAGTCCAGCGCGATCCAGGTGACTGATGGCGACCGTGTCATCCTAATGAGCGACGGAATCTACGAAGCGCCGGCATCTACCGGAGAACTCTGGGGCACCACGCGGTTAGAGGCCACGCTGATGGCCCATCGATCCGCGCCGCTTGGGGAAGCGCTGCCGGCTCTCATGGCAGAAGCCGAACGCTGGAATGGGTCCTCCGTCTTTCCCGACGATGCAGCATTACTGGGATTGGAGTTCCGGCTATGAGTGCCGCCGACGCATTCAACCTCGCAGAAGCGCTTGCGCATGTCGATGAGGACGCCGAGCTTTTTCTCACATTGGCGGAAGTGTTTGTCGAGCAAGCTCCGGTGGACATGGCCGCCACGCAAGCCGCGGTCGATGCCGGCGATGCCGAGGCGGTGTCTCGCGCTGCCCACCGGCTGAAAGGCGCGATTATGCAATTTTCCGCGCCACGCGCCTACGAGGCGGCCAAAGAATTGGAAGCGCTCGGGAGAGCCGGCACCTTGGACCGTGCCGCATCGGTGTGCGGCAATGTCGACCGGGAACTCCAGCAACTCCTTGCGGCATTGCGCGCCTACATCGAGAGTGGGTCTGCAGCATGAAGACTCCCGTTCCATCTTGTACGGTCTTGATCGTCGATCCCTGCCGAGAGACACAGGCGCAGATCTTGGGGCATATGCAAGATCGCGGATTCTCCGTGATCACGGCGTCCGACCCCCATACAGCAATCGAAACCATCGAGCTCACGGCCCCGGATATTGTGCTGACCGATTCGTTTCTCCCGGAAGGCTCCGGCCTAACCTTGGCCAAGACACTTCGGGCCAGGCATGTGTCCTGCCCAGTTATCGTGATGGCCGAGCATCAGTCCGAGCAGGCGGTCATCCATGCGCTGCGAGCTGGGGCGGTGGATTTTCTGCAGAAGCCGGTTGGGGTGGAAGAGCTGGCGCATGCGCTGCAACGCGCGCGCTATCTGCTGCCGGCCGATATGGCCGATACGCCAGGTCTCGTGCGTTCCGACTATGAATTGACCGTCGATTCGGACCCCCGGCATATCCCGGGGATTGTCTCCTGGCTGCTCAGAGCGACCGCCGGAGCCTTGCCGGACACCACGCAGCTCCATCTCCGTGGCACGCTTCAAGAGTTGTTGCTCAATGCCGTCGAGCACGGCAATCTGGAGATTTCCTATCAGGTCAAACAACAGGCGATCGATCAAAATCGTCTGAGCCAGCTGGTGCAAGAGCGGCTGGCGCAACCGCGCCTTGCCCAGCGGACGGTGACTATCCATGTGCATTGCGACCGCCAGGCGGGATTGCTGGAATATCGCATTGCCGATCAGGGCAAAGGGTTTCAATGGAAAACCTTGCTGCCTCGCGCCGACACGCCTTGTAACGTCGAAGATGCCAGTGGGCGGGGAATTTTTCTGGCCCGGTCGTTTTTCCCCAATCTCCGCTACAACGATCGCGGGAACGAAGTCACCGTCCAGATTCCAATTCATTAGCATCGATGTCCGCTCCTCTCACGGACTTGACGATCCTCCTCGCAGGCCCTATCTTCCGGCATCCGCTGTCTGCCACTGGAGGTTTGACATGACCCATCGTCTCATCGCGTCATCGCTTGCGCTCTCAGGGCTTCTCGCCGGTTGCGGTGGCAGCACGTGGGTCCACCCGAATAAACCGCCGTCCGAGTTTACGAGCGAATATACCCGCTGCCAGAACCTCGTGCTCCGCGACTCAAAGCTTCAGCAGGGGAGCCAGTTGCTGGTTCTCAACGCCACCGAGCGCTGCCTGCAGCGAGAGGGGTGGCGTCTTGTGGAACACGAATAGGCCCTCATTCAACCAGTGCCCGTGCTCTCGGTTTCTCCTGCGAGCGACGCGCTGGCCTCCTTCGTCCTCTCACCGCGACTCTCAACGTCTGCGAGTTAACAAAGAGTTAACCCATCGGTGATCCCGCTGGAATAACCTGGCGATACAGTGTGCCTATACAAGGAGCGCGATTGGGCGCTCCAGGAAAGGCGCACATGACGCAAGATGCCGGGCTCTTCATCGGATTACTTTCTCTTGGCCTTGCCGTACCGCTGGCCTATGCCGGGCGGACGCTGCTGGGCCTGCGAGGAAAGACCTGCGTTCCGCTGCTTCGCGCGCGCGATGCGGACGGCATTTCCTATCTCGTCATCCGGGCCATTTCATCGTGCTCACCCCAACCCATTCACAGGAGGTTTTCATGGTCACCGTCAGTCACATTATGACCCCGCGTGTCGTCCACATCGAGGCCGGCACATCGGCGATCTATGCCGCCAAATTGATGACGCGGCACAAGATCGGCAGCGTCTTCGTCAGGCAGGACGACCGGCTCATCGGCATCGTCACGGAGCCGGATATCGTCCGGAAAGTGGTCGGGGCAGACCGCGTGCCGTACTACATTCCAGTCGAAGACATCATGAGCAGTCCCATCCTCGGCATCGATGAACAGCGGCCCATTACGGAAGCCGCCGATCTCATGGAACTTCACGGCACGCGCCATCTGGCGGTGTTCAAGAGCGGCGCCATCGTCGGCACGCTGTCCGTCCGGGATTTGCTGCACCCGGTCTCCATCGACGAGTTTTAGAGGAGTGGATAGACACGATGAGCTGGAGCATCAATCTTCAAGAAGGAGCATCTATGATCGGTAGTGTGGCATCGGCTGAACCTCGCCTCCGCCTTCCCCGGCTCAGGCAAATTTTTGCGTCGCCTGACCTGACGCTGCTCTGGGAAAAGGGAACTCAGGCGGTCCTGAGTCTTCTGATCGTGACAATCCTCGTTGGATTGGCCGGCGGGGTCGTCAAAACCTTTCTCGGCCTGCGACTTCTCCTCACCGCCGATATCGATCTCGGGCTGCGTCACCTCATCGTCAACACGCTTATGCTGCTGGCGGTGGTGGAAGTCCTCAAGACCACGCTGGCGTATTTTTCTGAAGGCCGCGTCCGTGTCACCTTTATCGTCGATACGGTGCTGGTCGTAATGCTGACGGAAGTGATTTCCCAATGGTTCACCGGCGGCGACTGGCAGAAGCTGGCGATCTTGGCGGTGATCCTCGTCACGCTCGGGCTCATCCGGGTCGTGGCCGTTCGTTTCAGTCCGGCGCAACCGGCCAGTCCAGCGCCCTCGGCGACCCTGGCCCCCATCTTCTCATCCACACTCTAGGAGGATTCTATGTCTGCGCATGCAATGCTCGACGCACCAGCGTTCAGCCCAGTAGAGACCCCGTCGCTTGAATCCGTCATTCTCAGTCATGTCGAAGAACAGGCGGTGATCGAGCTGGATGCGCTCGTCATTCTTCTGCCCAGTTACAGCTGGAATCAGATCTTCCACGCGGTCGATACCCTGGCACGCCGCGGCGGCGTAACGCTGCGCCGGCACCGCTCCGAATACAGCCTCTTCTCCACCCGCTACGCAGCCTGACACCCACCGAATCTTCTACCGATTCAGCGGCCGCATACGAAACGAAAGGCGAGTTGTGGTTACCGGCTGATGGCGTGCGGTTGGGGAGCTTCGGCTAGCTGCACATTCACCCGGACGACGCCGGCGTTCAGATTCCGATAGATGTAGTCTTGCGTGATGATGGGGAGCGCATCGGCCTGAGCCTGCTTCGTAATCACAGAAAGCGCCGGTACATAGCGGCCGGCAGCTACTTTGACTCCAATCAGCTTGGCACCGGGCTCGACCACGACATGATCGCCGACCTCCGCCTGAAACACCAACGCCTGCATGCCGATGAACGTGTCATCGCCGATCTTCGCCGGTCCATGCACTTGCGATTGATGCGCGAGGGAGACCCGGTCTCCGATGAAGACCGAATATTTCTTTCCGCCAACGTCGACTTCGTTCTCCGGCAATTCATGATCGCCTTCGAATGTTTCCAAGCCATGCACGACCACACCGTCCTGCACATTGCTTTGATTGCCGATATGAATATGCTGGCCTTCATCGCCGCGAATCGATGCCGCCGGTGCCACAAACACCTGATCCCCCAAGGTCACCGATCCAATGACCGTTGCAAACGGATGAATACGAGTCAGCCGTCCAATCTCTGGGATTGCAATCTCCGGCATGAAGGTCGTCCTGACGCTTGGGCCGACATATCCCACCAGGAGAAAACTTCCAAGAATTAGATTCAACGCAATCGAAAATGTCGCGACGCGATTCATCATCGGCTCCTGCGATTAAGATAATTCGCCGCAGAATACTGGGGCATTTGCCCGTTTGTCCAGTACATAGCGGTCGTTGTGATGTCGTACTTATCGGCATACCCCTCTTTAGTATTGAGGGGCCAGGGAAGTGGGCCTGTTATCCACAGGCCTCCCCCCTCTGCTGGTCTCGCTGAAGCCTTTTATGATGCCGTCGAGGATGATCTCGAAAGGCCGGTTGATGGCGTCGTATGGCGCACGATTTTCCCCTCCACCATGTAGACGACGAGTTCTCCGATATTTGTCGCATGGTCGGCAATCCGCTCGATATATTTCCCGATGAAAGTGAGGCGGATGGCCCGCGTGATCGTGGAGGGATTTTCCAGCATAAAAGAGACCAGTTCGCGAAACAGCTGGTGGGTGAGATTGTCGACGAAGTCATCGTCGGCGCACACTTTCCTGGCCAAGACGGCGTCCTGCCGCACAAACGACTCCAGCGCCTCGCGCACCATCTTCATGGTCCACGTCGCCATCCGCGGAAGATCCATGTAGGGCTTCAGTTGCGGCTCTTCATTCAGCTCGATGACGCGCTCGCAGATATTCTCAGCCAGATCGCTCATGCGTTCGAGCTCGGTGGAGATTTTCATCGCCGTGGTGACGAAGCGCAAATCGCCTGCGGCCGGGGCTTGCAAGGCCAGCAAGCGAATGCAGGTCTCGTCGATCTCCACATCGAAGCGGTTGACCAGCGCATCCCGTTCGATGACCTGCGAGGCGAGGGTTGCGTCCCGCTCGATCAGCGCTTTGATGGCGCGCTCGATCTGCTCTTCGACCAGCGCTCCCATCCGGAGCAGCTGAGCCTTTAGATCGCCGAGTTCTTGATCCATATGCCGTTGCATTGGCTGCTCCTGGCTATCACCCGAATCGACCGGTGATATAGTCTTCCGTCAGCTTGACGGAGGGATTGGTAAAGATGGTCTCTGTCCGGTCGTATTCCACCACACGGCCTTCATACATAAAGGCCGTGTAATCAGAAATCCGGGCCGCCTGTTGCATGTTATGAGTGACCATGACAATGGCCACTTTCTGCTTCAGCTCCGCGACCAGCTCTTCAATGCGGGACGTCGCGGTCGGATCCAGCGCCGAAGTCGGTTCATCGAACAAGAGCAGCTCCGGACTCGTTGCGAGCGCCCTGGCGATGCAGAGCCGTTGCTGCTGTCCGCCGGAAAGATTCATCGCGGAGGCCTGAAGGCGGTCTTTCACCTCTCCCCACAACGCAGCCTCGCGCAGTGCCCGCTCAACCACCGCGTCGAGATCCCGCTTGTTCGACAGATTCCGAATCCGCAACCCATAGGCCACGTTTTCATAAATCGACTTGGGAAAGGGGTTGGGCTTTTGAAAGACCATGCCGATGCGCATGCGCACTTCGATCGGATCGACTTCCGGACCCACGATATTCACGCGATCCGGATACAGCATGACTTCGCCTTCATACCGGTTGCCGGGATACAAGTCGTGCATGCGGTTGAGACAGCGCAGATAGGTCGTCTTCCCGCAGCCGGACGGGCCGATTAGCGCCGTCACGCAGCGGTCATAGACCGGCAGCGACACCGCATGGAGCGCCTGGGCCTGGCCATAGAAAAAGTTCAGCGCCCGCGCTTCCGCTTTCAAGACTGTTTGAGAAGCATCCATCGTTTTCATGGCATCACCAATGAATCCGTTTTCTGAACCGCGCCCGGATCACGATCGCCACCGCATTCATCGCCAGCGTCATCGCCAACAAGATCAGACCGGCGGCGGCGGCATTCACATGAAACTCCTCTTGTGGCCGGGACACCCAATTGAACATTTGAATCGGCATGACGGTAAAGGGATCGAACAGCCATTCGAACGAGACGAATGGGAAAGCCTCCTGCCATGGCGGGTGGGGGAGAAACGCGATGAACGACAGGGCGCCGACAGTAATGAGCGGCGCCGTTTCGCCGACCGCGCGCGACAGCGCCAGAATCATTCCCGTCAATATGCTGCCCATGGAGTAGGGCACGACATGATCCCGCACCGTCTGCCACTTGGTCGCGCCCAGCGCATAGGCGGCTTCGCGGACATAGGGCGGCACGCTTCGAATCGCTTCGCGCGTCGCGATGATCACCATCGGCAGAATCAGCATCCCCAGCGTCAGGCCGGCAGTCAAAAAACTTTGGCCGAGGTGAAACTGATACACCAGGAGACCGAGAGCCATCAGTCCATACACAATCGACGGCACACCGGCCAGATTGGCGATGTTGATTTCAATCAACTCCGTCGCCCAGTTGTTCGGCGCATACTCTTCCAGATAAATCGCCGCGCCGACGCCCAAGGGAATCGCCGCCAGCGCCGTCACCAACATCACGAGGATGGTTCCGACCCATGCGCTGACAATGCCGGCTTGGGCTGGGAACCTCGACGGGAAGGAGGTGAGAAACTGCCAGGACAGCCGGGTGAGCCCATCGAACATCAACTGTCCGACTAACGCCAGCAACACCAGCAGCGCCACAATCATGACCGTAAGTCCCTCGAAGGCGAAGAACCGATCAAGAGATTTGTGTCTCGCGATTTTTCGTTGAATCGGCGTCATATCAATACACCTGTCGATATCGTTTTTTGAGCACATGCCCAGCAATGTTGAACAGCAAGGTCATCGATAAGAGCATCAGCCCCGTCGCAAAAATCGTTCGATAGCCCACGCTGCCATGGGGCACATCGCCCAGGCTGACCTGGACAATGTACGCCGTCATCGTGGCCGCCGGTTCCAGCGGATTCAGCGTCAGCGTCGGTTGCATACCAGCGGCAATCGCCACCACCATCGTTTCGCCGATAGCCCGGGAGACTCCCAGCACATAGGCGGCCGTGATGCCGGACAAGGCCGACGGAAAGACGACGCGCAGCGCCGTTTGCATGCGCGTCGCACCCAGGGCGAACGCCCCTTCCCGAAGATACGTCGGCACGGCCCGCATAGCATCTTCACTCACTGAACTGACATAGGGAACAATCATGAAACCGATCACCAGCCCGGCACTCAGCATATTGAAGCCGGGGAGGCCCGGCCAGATGTGCTGAAGGGCAGGGGTTACGAAGAGCAGCGCGAAATATCCGTAGACGACGGTCGGCACGGCGCTCAACAGCTCCAGCGCCGGTTTCACGCATTCCCGCACCTTGCGCGACGCGTATTCGCTCAAATAGATCGCAATGAGACTGCCCATCGGAATCGCCACCAGCAACGCCACAAGCGTGGTGACCAGCGTGCCCGACACAAGGGGGAGAATCCCGTAATGCGCGTCGGCGAAAAGCGGCGTCCATTGCCGGTCGGTCAAAAAGTCGGCGATCGAGACCTCTTGAAAAAAAAGCACCGATTCATACGCGAGGACGCCGACAATCCCGAACGTAATCGCCACCGAGGCGAAGGCGGCCAGTTGCAGGAGCCGCTCGATGGCTCGCTCTTGGAGGCGGGGAGCGAAGCGGGACGGCCGGCTCATGCAAACCGCTTTCTGTTCGACTGGCATCTCGACGACATTAGCCTCCATCGCATCCATCCTTTACCGTTTCGCTTCGCGCCGAAGCAGTTCCTCGATCTTCATCCCGATGGTCGAGCCGCCTTGAAACGCAGTTCCCTGCCGTCCGTTTTTGAAGTGCTCGCTGGCCAGCGCATAGGCTTGCGGCGGCAGCGGCACATATTTCACTTGCGGCGCCAGCGTCGGCACCTGCGCCAAGTAAAACTCGACGAACTTTTTGACCTCAGGCCTGGCAGCCGACTTCGCGCTGACATACATAAACAACGACCGGGACAGCGGCTGGTAGGACCCGTTTTCAACCGTCTCGCGCGATGGACTGACCGGTCCCTGGCCGCCATCGACCGCCACGGCTTTCAATCGCTTCTTGTTCGGCTCGTAATAGGCGAAGGGAATGTAGCCGAGCGCCTGCTTGTCGTTCGCAATACCCTGAACCAAAGTATTGTCGTCTTCGCTGGCCGTAAAATCGCCCCGGCTGGCTTGGGCTTTCCCCACCACCGCTTCAGTGAAGTAGTCGAACGTGCCGGAATCGGATCCGGCGCCGACCAATTTCAACGGTTGATCGGGCCAGGTCGAACGGATCTGGCTCCATTTAGTGACCTTCCCTTGCGCGGAGGGTTCCCACATGGTTTTCAATTCCGCCACGGTGATGCTGTCTACCCAGGTGGCTTGTGGGCTCACGGCCACGGTCAGAGCATCGAAGGCAATCGGCAATTCGTAGAATTGCACGCCACCAGCCCGGCAGGCCTCCAGTTCGCCGCTGGAAATCGGACGGGACGCATCCTGCACATCGATCTCGCCGCGGCAGAATTTTTTGAAGCCGCCGCCGGTCCCCGAAATGCCGACCGTCACACGGACCGCGCCGCGCGTGTCCTTCTGGAATTCTTCCGCCACCGCTTCTGTAATCGGAAACACGGTGCTCGACCCATCGACTTTGATCAGTGTCGTGGATTCCGAGTGCCCGTTCTCAACAGGCATTGTCAGAGCGTTCGCAAGGATAAGACAGAGCAGCGCATTTCGTCCGATCGATACTATTCTCTGCATAGCAACTCTTCCTCCTACAGGTGTCATTTTCTCGGCATTCACTATCGCCTCGTGCGACCAAAGCATATCTACACCCAATGTTTATCCAGAAAGTTACCGTCATGTTAACGTCCCGTTAAATTATCTTTCCCTTTGAATGACAACCCTATCCTCACAGGAGATTCGTACCGCAAAACTTCGTTTCTTGACGGTCATGCACGAATCGGCTGCCGCCTCGCCATCGTTCTCGCGGAAGAACACAGTCCTCACCGCAAGGCTAAGCTCACAGCCTGACTTAGGCCTATCGATGAACAGTGTGCAGCAGACAGCAATTCAGACCAGTTTGGCCCGACCGCGTGGATAATTTCTTGTTGGGGATAGAAGATTACGGAGCTATCACGGAGCAGATTGCCGCAGATCTCGAGCCAATTGAACGAGATCGATTACCACAACACGACCTTGATCGATGTACGGCCAGCCCCACCGCTCATCGTCTGGCACGATGGATGTTGCAGGCACAAACGTGGCACGAAACGCAGTCCGGCTGATCGGGAGCAACGGACTGTCGACCGGATCGATTTCTGACACAATACTCTGACTCATCCCTTCAGAAGGGAGTGTGCGGTCGTTAGCCAAGACTATATACAAATGCCTGCCATGCACAAAAAGACCGCCTGAAGTGATCGCCAGCCCAACAGTCGAAGTGGAAACTCGCCGATAAAACGTAATCAGTTCATTGGGTCTGGCTTCAGCCAGCGCCTGGTTTAAATATAGCCCCAAGGTCTCCTGCTCTTCTTTTGAAAATGCAGCGATAAGAGACGCCTCGCCGGTAAGAATTGACGGAATTAACGACGCCCTCGACTGAATCCGCACCCCGTTGAGCACATGCCGGATTGCGTCTGGACTGATCGTCGAAGGATGACTATGGCCTGGACCTGCCTTGCTATCGAACTCAATCCTGACAATCGTGACAGAATCCTGATAGACCGTGCGAGGAGGCGGAGCAGTTGCGCATCCACTCAGAAAGGAGGCCATAAGGATTGCCGCGCATTTTATCCATATCTGCATAGCCTCTCCTCCACTCATGTCATGCTGCGCCTGCCGCATGCAATGCAGCAGGCGCACGATAACGGAACAGCAGTATCGTATCAGCGCGCGGGAACTTGGACGACCGACAGATTCTTCCCAAGCAGTTCAAGATTCTTGGCGATTTGCGCGGCGGTCAGAGGATAGAAATTCGCACGGACCACAGTTTCCTGCCCTTGACGGCTGTTTATAAACTTTAGAAATTCTCCCACTACAGGGTTGAGCTTTCCATCAGGACTCTTATTCACATAGAGATATAACGGCCTCGCTAGCGGATACTGTCCATTGGATACTGTTTCTGCGCTCGGCAAAATCGCTGGGTCTTCGACACTGGAGGCGAGTGGAACAATGCGAACCATGGAGCTGTGAAACCCCACTCCGGCATAACCGATTGCAAGCGGGTCTTGGGCAATCGCAAGGATTTCTGAGGCCGATCCCGGCTGTTCCTGCACGTCGCCATGGAGTTCTCCATCCACCAGCGCCACGTGCCTGAAGAATTCGCGGGTGCCGGACTTCTTGTTTCGTCCATACAAATGAATCGGCTGTCCGCTCCAGGAATCTTTGAGCCCCACTTGTCCCCACGCAGTGAGGTGTTCATCCTTGGCTCGCTTCAAGGTGGAGCTAAACATGCCGTCCACTTGTTCAAGATTTAGCTGTCCAATTGGGTTGTCGTTGTGCACATAAATCGCGACGGCATCCATGGCAATAGGAAGGCTGACAGGCTCGTAGCCATGATGACTGACAAATCCCTTCACTTCCTGGTCGGTCAATGGCCGAGAGGAGGCCAACAGGCTCGTACTGCTTGTCCCCTCTGTACCTCTCCCAATGGCCTTATCCCCGCGGCGTTGCATGGATAAACCCAGCATGAACTCCCGGATAGATTCGCTAGAACCCAATCCTTCGACACCAAATTTCGCTTTAGGCTGAAATGCCGTAAACGAAGCGGCGAGCTTTACCATAAGGGGCTGCATTGTATCGGAGCCCGCGACCGTGACCCGGCCCCCAATGCCAGGTGCCGGTTGATACTGATCGACGATGGATTCAACTGCAGTTTGAACGGGCGCATTGGCTTGTTCCGCAGCCGCCACTCCCATCTCCAGCCGCCAGGAGATAAAGACAAGGACCAGGTTAACAAGCATTGGCCAGGTTCGCGCCCCCCCCATCCCCTTATGTTGCATATATTCGACCATGCATTCCTCTCATTCAAAGCGAAATTTGTGAAGATCAATTAAAAAAGAACTGTGCTTGAAAGCGCAATAGAGAGCCATCAAAGGAATCCTGCGCCTGATTACGGACCAGAGTTTCATTGAGACCATCCTTCAGCATAAGCTCGGTGACAAACCGCCAATGGGTGTCGGGCTCCCAGACCAATCCAAAGTTCCAGGTGCGTGACCGTCCATCCGGCGCACCATTGAGCGATTTAATTCCACCGTAATATTCGCCATAACGAATATAGGGGGTAAGCATGCCGACATCCGAGTACGACCATGTGTAATAGCCTTGCACATAGCCGCCGATCAGCGGCCTTTCTTCGATGATGTTTGTGGTCTCATTCCGTTTAGCATTTTTTCCTATCGTGCCTTCGGCGAGCAATCCCCAAGGCTGCGGCGGCGTCCATACATAAGCCGTAATGCGCTCATCGGTGGTATCGCAACCTCCCTGTCTGTTCAAGCCCTGCCGGCAGAGCGCTGTAGATGTGGTACTGGTGGGTTGACCGGCCCCGCTGACTGAATAGGCTCCCCGAAAGGCCATAATGCCTGTTTCCAGCAGCCGCCCGTTCGGCAATTCAAACGGGTAGGCTAACCGCACACCGATATGCTTATCGCCATTCAACTCGGCCTTGTTGCGACCTTGACCATTGTAGACCATGATACCGAAAACTCCGTAATCGCCTGGGCCATTATGATAGGCTGCCAATTGAGTAAACCGCTCCTGAGCGACTTTAGGGCTCCAATAATAAGCAATACCAAGATCTCGTTCTCCCGGTGCACCGCTCTGAACGGATTCATGCCGGTCGAGCTCCTGCCGGTTTGTACTGGATCGATACGTATCGAAGGCGTTCGGTGCCCGGTGCAGACCAAATCGCAGCCGATGAACTTTGTCTTTCGTCAGATAATAATCGGCATAGGCGTCGATGATTTCTTTGTTAAACATGTTCTGTGCCGATTGGTCTCCTTCAAAAGCGCCCTGTAAATAAAACGCCAACCGTTCTGAAATTTGGCCTTGGAAGACGAGGCGGATGCGCCGGAAGTAAAACTCTCGTGGCTGGCTGGTGGCCGCACTGTCTCCGAGAGGAATAGTAAATTTCTTATCGGTGGCGCCGGCGGCATACCGGAGCTGAGTATAGCCGCTGATCCGAATGCGCTCATACCAGCGAGGATTGCCGGCCATTCCTGCTTCCGCCGTTTGCTCAAAGGCGCGCCGCTCTTCTTCTGCTTTCAAGCGAATCCAGTCATCCTGTGTAATGATCCCCTTTTCCAACAAAAGGCTCTCAAGATTAGTGCTTTCAATAGTAAGCCGCTGACCGGTCCGTGGAGTTGTATCGATAGCAGGACTGGCAACCGAACTAGCTTGAGGGCCACTGACGGCAAGACTCTCCGCAAGTACATTCAACGCACCTCCGAGATCTAGAAGAAATATCAGGCACACAACAGCCACACGCCGTAAAGCAGCATATGAGCATACTGCTCTGTTGCCTTTTAACGATTGCCACCGATTCCGGATCTGCACGCTTCCCCTCCTTTGTTGAATCGACTTCGTGCATACGTGAGTACATTGTCTTCTCACGCAGGAGTATCCGGGATACGGGTAAAGATCCGGTGACGACAGTGTTACGGAATTGTTAATTTTGTCGTTGCAGTCAATAACGGAAGGGGGAGGACCTACCAAAGCGGTTCCGTCATACTCGTGAGGTGAGGCGAGGGGAGACATGACCTGCAGGACACTGTCCTCGCACCTATCGGCTGATAGCGATGAGCTGAGAAGCTTCGGCAAACGGAACATTCACCCGAATCGCACCGGCATTTACATTCCGATAGAAATCGCCTCAGTTTAGCCAAACCGAACCAGCGGGAAAACCTGAAACCGTGATTAGTACACGCGCATGTACTGCACCTTGCTATCGCCCTTATTGGTATCGCGCTGAAGCACCACCCAGACCGTCCTTGTCACATCGTTCACGTTAATCGCCAGCCGGGCCGAAAAAAAATCACTCGACACATCGTACCCACTCTGGCCCCCTCTCAATTTAGCGCCGATGTCTTTAAAGCTGCTGACTCGATCCAGATCGATTTTCGTTTTATACGGCCGCCCTTGGATAATTTCTCCCGCCACCGATTGCGTGATAGCGGGATCCAGCGCTTGAATGACCAGCGAATCGGCGGTATTGAGGTTCACCAGCGCGCCGCCTTCCTGAGGAAAGACGGTCACATAGCGCGAGAGCCGATCGACGATCTCTGGAGTAAACCCTTTAATCAGCCGCAAATCGCCAGGACCCGACAGCGGCGCATTGGCCGCGCGATAGGGCGGACGCTGCGATTGATAGTAGAGGCTCTCCGCGCCGGCTGGCTCCTGATTGTCATCTTGATCGACCCAATCGACCACCGCATCGACCAGATCGGGGCTGAGCTGGAGCAATTCAAACAGGCGCTTGAACCGGTCGATCTTTGCTTTCTTCTGAATGGCGTCGCCGGCAACGGCGGCCAGATCGTTGAGATTGAGCTTGCCCCGCTCATCCTCAATCTGCGCGCTCAGAAAGCCATCGCCGATGGCGTAGTTCTTGATCGGCATCGCCCAGAGATCGGTTGGCGAGTCGTACGACTCGCCAGCCTTTTTATCCTTGAGAAAGTCCTGTTGGAGGACCGCGCCAGCTGCCCGCACGGCGGCTCTGGTCAGCGTTTGCGCTTTGAAGTTGTCTCGAAAGGCCGCCGCGTCGCGATATTCGCGCCGGGCTTCGCCGTCGAATTCGAGGATCAGGGCAACCAGCAGCGCTAAGACCAGCAGAGCGAGGAGAAGCGCGACGCCACGCTCATCATCCTTTCGCATAACTGACCACTCGGACAGTGGCGTCGAGATTGATGGGGTTGTCGAACTTGGGACGCACTTGCAGATGCTTTACTTGAAGATCGTAGGGAGCCTGGTCGATAGCCAGCAGGAGCGCCATCAGATCCGGCAGTTGCACACCATCCAAGCGAAGATCGACGGCGGTTTCTTGATAGCCCTGCGCCAGGGCTTGCACTTGCGGCTGCATGCCGGCAATCCGCTCACGCACATGAGCCTGGGTGGCCGCCTCTTCCATGAAGGCCAGCAAGGAGAAGCCGCCATCGGTCACCGGCATCCGTTGCTCCGCGCGAGTCAATCGCCCGCGCTTGCTCGCATAGTCGGCACCCAATGCCGCCAGCTCATTGCCTTCTCGCTGTTTTTTAGCAGCCTGGCGGTCCAATCGGTCCATCGACGCCAGCAGGGGATCCACAATCAGCAGGAACAGCATGCTCGCCACGACCACGATTCCGCCGGCCGACAGGATCATGCGTTCGCGCGGCGCCAAATGAGTCCACCGTTCCCGTAGTTGATGCATCATGGCTGCGCCACCATAGCGCTCATCCGAAACACCACCTGATTCGGCGACGCGCCCACCCGGGTTTCGCTGACAGCGACTTCCTTGAAAGCGCCTCCAGCCGAATAGGTCTGCTTGATCTTTTCCACCGCTTCAAATGAAGTCGTTTCGCCTTCGAGCAGCACCAGCAGGCCATCGATTGTTACATCGCGAATCTTGACCGAGACACCCGCCGGCATCTGTTTCATGAAGGCCGCCATTGTGGCCAGCACATGTTGCTGCGAGCCATCGACGACGGCGAGCGCCTTATCGACTGCGGCAATGCGAAAACGGGCCTGATCCAATTCTTCGCCCGGCGACGCGCCCGGCTCAAAGAGTTGCGCATAGTGGCTCTGAAGGGCGCCCTTCAATTGCTGCACGCGCTGTTCTTTCAAATAGAGATGCGTCAACCCGTCCGCGAGCGCCAATGCTCCCAGCACCACAGCGCCCACGAGCGCCAGGCGCTTATCGCGCGCCGAGGTCAGGGACTGTGGGGCGTTTGCATCCGAGACCGCTTTCAAATCGAGCGCCAGGCCGGCCGGCGTCGGCTTGAAACGCCACTTCGGCTTGATCAGCTTGGGATGGATCGCCAGGCCGAAGGCGATGGAAAATGCGCGTGGGCTATCGACGCCGAATCCCTGGCGCGGACCGACCGGGTAGAGCCCCAGTTGATGCGCGACATAGCCGCCAATCTCTCTGAGTTTTGCGCCGCCGCCCGACACCCAGCAGTGGGTGAGGCGTCCACGCTCGGCGCCTTCGTAGCCTTGAATAGTGACCCGCAGTTCTTTGAGCAACGGTTCCAGCCAGGCATCGACTTGTTGAACGTTCAAGCTGCGCTTGCGCCGCTCTGCCTCGGCGAAACTACAGGCATGCCGCACCGCCAGCGCATGCGTCAGATGATTGCCGCCCCATAAAATGGTCCGCAACACCACCGGACGGCCTTCATGTATCAGGCAAATAGTGGTTTTGGACGCGCCTACATCGATGATGGCCAGGTCGTGCGGGACATGGCCGCCTTCCTGTTGAAGGAATTGCGTCACCGAATACAGGGCCATGGCATCGACATTGATGGCCGCCGGTTCAATATCGGCCTGGGCGAGGAAGCGCAGATGCTCGGCCACTTTGTCTCGCGGCGCCGCCGTGACCAGCACATCCGACCCTTTGGTCGCCCGCGACAGCCCTTCGGCATTGAGCCCTGGCGGAAGCACGACACTGCCGATCGCCAGCTCGTCGACCGGCATCGGAATCAGGTTTTCCACTTCGAAGGGGACAACCTGCGACAACTTCTCCGCATCTTTGAATGGAAAGGAGAGTGTGCGCACGAACAAATCCTGGCAGGGGATCGCTGTCACCAGCCGATCCGTGGCATACAACCCGTTATGCCAGAGAAAGTTCCGCAACGATTGCACGCGCCGCGCCGGTTCCAGATCTTCCGGGAGCGCAAACGGCAAGGGCTGGTGCAAGTATTCAATCGTTTCACGGCCGCTCAGCCGGCGGCGAAACCGCACGGCTTTCAGGCCGGTCTGACCGATATCCAGGCCCACGCATTCGGTGGCGATGCTCATGCAGTCCGACGTCCTTGTACAATCACAGGCTACTCTACAACGCCACCCTGGCTTGTGCCAATGTTCCGATCACTTTGAACGTAAACGGCGTCCCGGTCGGCAATGGAGGAATACCCAGCCCCGGAGCCTTGGCCGCAAATCCCACACCTGGGATCACGGTCAACGACAACGCCACCTGGCTCTGTTGGATGGGTTGCTGCATTGTAACCGTTCCTTGCCCAGAAAACGACCCATCGATCCCATCGCCCTTCAGTTCGGTCACCTCGCAGACCTGCTCTCGGCAAGCCAGGGCCATCGACAGGCTGCTGAACGCCAGCGAGAGGATTCGACCGCTGCCTATCGGAATGTGGTCCAAGGACAGATCCTTGGCATCCGCTTTCCAGGTGCCCTCGCCGAACGAGGTCAGTCCGGCGTTCGCGGAGAAATCGAGCCGGTGCGTAAATTCTCCGGTCATGGTGCCGCGCGTCACATAGGGGCGAACTACTTTTGAAAGATCGAGTGTCTGAATCTTGCCTGTGACGGCAACAGGGCCGGTCATGGATCGAGAGGCGGCAGCCACCGTCAACTTGACCGTACCTTGGGTCGCGGTGGCTTCGTCGAGCTGCGCTGCCAGATCCAGCCCAACCCCGCCGGTCAGCAACCGCCAGAGCCCCACTTGAGCCCGCACCAGGCCCAGCTGCAGGGGAGGCCAGTCGGTTTTGGCGAACGTCATCTGCCGCCATTCAATCGCCGCCGGAAACCCGATGGCCCAGCCCGCCGCGCGCACCTCCATCCCGGTAGCCCGTTGCAGTTCCCCGATCACTCTCGCCTGCAACGCCTCATAGGGAAACGTGAGGATCATCGAAAGAGCCAATAGGCCGCCGCCAAAGGCCATCCATAACAACGGCGCTTTCCACGCCGGCCAATCCTTCACGGGCCACACCATTAAGAGACTCCCACCGTCACCCATTCGCGAATGGTATAGGGCTCCGCGTCAGGCTCTTGAAACGTGATTTCCAGCAAGAGCGCGGTCGGCAGCGTTCCAGTCGTGCTCCATTCGTCTATCCACACCTGGCTCTGCCGGCTATAGTAGCGCACGTTGAATCCTTTGACCTTGACCGCCAGATCGACTTGATCGACCGAATCTTCGGTAAGTCCATAGAGATTGCGCCGGACAAACCGGATCAGCCGATCGCCTTCGCGCGTATAGATCACACGCAGAACCTCGCTCTCGCGCGCCGCTTGCCTGCCGAATCCATCGCTCCTCGTCACAAACGCCAGCGTATCGGCCGATTGGCCGTCTTGCGTTCCATTCAATCCAACCCAGGGGAAGGTCGCTTCCTTGACGCCGATCGCCAGTTCATCGGCCATCAGCCGCAATACGCGCCGGATAGTCTGCTCACGCGAGGCCGCCGCCCGCCCGGCATCCACAACCTTCGTTGTCGTCAATAAGGACCCGAACACCATCGCGCCCAACGTCGCGAGCAGGGCCATCGCCAGCAGCGCTTCGATCAGCGTGAATCCGCCTTCGTTTCTAGCACTAGGCGTGAGAGATAACGGAACACTTTTTCGCGGGAGGCTCAAACAGGCCGCCCAGCCAGGCCGCAGCAAGCGAAGAGCCGAAGCGCACTCGCTGGAGTACGTTGAGGGTCTGAGCGCCGCGAGAACGCCGCTGGCGGATTGTTTCAGCCTCCTGCTAGAAGGCGAGGCCGGCAAAGACATACGTGCTCACTTCCAAGGTTTCATCCTGCTGGCCGCGCGGCCAGGAGATCTGGATTTTGACTTCACGAATGAGTTCCAACGGCGTCGGCATGATGCTGCGCTTCCACCGATACCCTGGCGCGCGATTAGTCTCCGTAATCGACGCGAGAACCCCGGGCGCCGGCGTTTGAAACTCTCCCGTCGATTCTCCAATGGGGAATGATCCAGCGAGTTCTGTTTCTAACAGCTTTTCTTGGGCCAGCAAAGTCGCGGTCGTGATCTCCATGGAGCGGGATTGCAGTTCTAAATCGAAATTCCTCAGACCCAGCAGCACGGGGAGGGCAATCGCCAAAATTGCCACGGACAGCAGCACTTCCAGCAAGGTAAATCCGCGTTCGTCGTTATGTCGGTATGGCCGCATGAGCTGCGAAGACCTTAGGGTTTGGGCAGGCCGGGTTGATTCCCAGCAGGTACCGTCGCCGTGGGAATCAGCAGAGGCTTCACTCGCTCAGGAATGGAGAAGGCCAGCCGCTGAGGTTCAACGCGCTGATCGCTCGTGCGGATCGCGCCGGTGGCGGCCTCAACGACAATGGCCAGCACATTGTTGCCGGCATCGGTCAGGTGCAGCACCGCTTCATCGATCCGGCCGTTGGGATACAGCATCAACTCGAAGCGTCCGGCTGTGCGTTTGATAGAGCCGGAGGACGCCTCGGCCAGACGGATGGTCTCCGGAAGCAGGCGCGGCGCCGCCCAGGCGGCATCGGGCAGGGACTTCTCTTCTTTCTCCTCCATCGTCACTGCCCAGTATTGGCCTTGGTCCAAGTCCAGATAGAGCTTGATGGGTTTCTGCGCGCTCATGGCCATTCCTTGGAGAGTCCGCAGCGTTCCGATGAACTTCCGGCCGGTCGATGCCAAATCCTCGTTCAGGTCGATGCGCGGAATCACGATCCCCAGCATGGCCACCAACAGAAACATCACGATGATCATCTCCAGCAAGGTAAAGCCACCCTCACCGCTGGCGGGCGTTTTCAACAACGTCCTAATCCTTTTCCAGGTTCCAATTCGCAATATCGGCATTCACGCCTTCTCCGCCGACTTCGCCATCGGTGCCGAGGGACATGATTTCATAGTCGCCTTTAATCTGCCCATATTGCCCCTGCTGGACTGGAGCCGGACTCTGATACTTATAGAGATTGCCCCAGGGATCTTCAGGCAGCTTGTCGATATAGCCACCGATCTTCCACTTCTTCGGGATCACGCCCACCGACGGCTTTTGGATCAGCGCTTTGAGTCCTTGTTCACTGGAAGGATAGACACCGTTGTCGAGCTTATAGAGCTGGAGCGCCCCTTCAATATTCCGAATCTGCACCTTCGCGGCCGTCCGCTTGGCGTCGTCGGTACGCCCCATGATGCGCGGGACGACGAGCGCCGCCAGAATAGCGAGGATCGCCACCACCACCATGATTTCGATGAAGGTGAACCCGCGCTCGCCTTCTCGGACACGAGGCACGGGGCAAGAAGCAAGGAACCTTCTCGCACTCGCGCAGGCAGGCCTCAAACATTTCACGCCAGTCGACCGTCTCATTGCTCACCCCTTTCAATCGGCATGTCGGCTCACCGCACCATTTGACCCATTTCAAAGATCGGCAGCAAGATGGCCACCACGATAAAGAACACGATCACGCCCATGACCAAGATCATGATCGGTTCCAGAAGCGATGTAAACCGGGTGATGACCCGCTCCACCTCGCCGTCGTAGATCTGACCAATGCGCCGCAGCATTTCTTCCATTTCGCCGCTGCGCTCTCCGACGGCGATCATATGGGTGACGAGCGAGGGAAACTGTCCGCTGCGCTTGAGCGGGTCCGCGATCGTTTCACCTTCACGGATATTCCGCCTGGCGCCTTCAACCGCTTCCTCCAAGATCCGGTTGTTCATGACGCGCTTCGAGACGTCCAAGGCATCCAGCAACTGCACCCCGCTCGACAACATTGTCGCCAGGGTGCCGGTCAACCGCGAGATCGAGACCATCCGCGCCACATCGCCGATCAAGGGAATGCGAAGAATCAATCGATCCGCGAGAGTGCGCCCCGCTTCTGTCTGAATAAATCGGCGAATTAGCAGCCCGCCGCCAACCACGGTCAGCAGCAAGAACGGCCAGTAGGTGGAACAGAACCGGCT
>JADLEJ010000033.1 GCA_020846195.1 Nitrospira sp. | reverse complement strand
CTGTCGCCGGACGGCCTTCAGCAAAAATCGCTGACACCGTGTAGTGATGCCCGCCTTCGTTATACGCCATCGCCATCCCACTTCCCCACCCTACCAAGATCACGACGACGCCCCACCAGTGTGTCCACCCCATCCGAGCTCCTTTCATGATGAATTCCGATGCGGGATAGCTATACTAAGGTTCCCCACACAAAGCACCTACTTTCAGCAATAGAGCCCCCTTCACTGAAAAAGGCCCTGGTATAGACAGCCCTACCAGGCTCAGCAAGAGGCTCAACCCTTCTTGGGACGCGCGCGCAGGTTGATTGAGAGGGTAGAAGCGTGCTATACCAGGTCTCAGGTATACACCTTACCTTCAGGAGTTGACGAAATGTCCATTCTCACGAATTGTGACCCGTGCTCAGTCTTTTTGGCTCTGTCAGAACCGCCAGTATAGTTGTCGACCATTGGCCGGGTCGAAGAGGCTCGGTGAAAGGATGATGATGCTCCATCGTATGCGCGCCCTCCCCTTCAGTTTCTACCTCTCCGTGATCGCGGGCCTACTCTCGCTGGGACTCGCCGTCTATCTTCGAACACATCAGATTGAGCATCGGCAAGAGTGGGGATATACGCTGTTGAGTGTCTGGGCGCTGGGCCCGCCGCTGTGGTTCCTATATGAATTCGTTGCGACCTTTCCATCAGGCCATCCAATCAATAGCGGTCAACCACCCCCGGCTAAAGCCGGAGGCTTGGGGAACCGAGCCTGAGGTTGACCAGGGAAAGCGGTAGCCAATCCGCTACGTTGCTGGCAGCGCCAAAGACCGACGTTGGAATGCTTCCTCAGTTCCAACCTCTCGAAGCTCCGGTTGCAGACAAGCGCCGGGCAAGCACGAAACGGATCGGAGCAGAGGGCCGGCCAGCAACATTCCCGAGGGGGAGACCTGCCGAAAGGCAGGCGTCACAAGGCGCGTAAGCGCTAGCCGCCGGAAAGACGGCAGAAGGAGAGCAAGACATGTCAGTGTGTGTGCTGGATAAAAGCGGTACGCCCTTGATGCCGTGCAGCGAGAAGCGGGCAAGAAAGCTCCTTGCCTGCGGTCGCGCGCGGGTGCATCGTGTCGTGCCGTTCGTGATCCGGCTCGTGGATCGCCGGCAAAGCGACTGCGCCTTGCAGCCGCTGCGCCTCAAGCTTGACCCTGGCAGTAAGACAACAGGCATGGCGCTGGTACGCGAAGACGACGGCACGCACCACGTGCTGCTCTTGGCGGAGCTTCGGCATCGCGGGCAGGCGATTCGGGATGCTTTGGCGCAGCGACGGGCGTTTCGGCGAGCTCGCCGCAGCCGCAAGACCCGCTACCGCGCCAAGCGCTTCGACAATCGCCGCAGGCCGGAAGGATGGCTGGCTCCAAGCCTCCGCCATCGCGTTGATACGACGCGGACGTGGGTGCGGCGCTTGCAGCGTTGCGCGCCGGTGACGGCCATTAGCCAGGAACTAGTCCGGTTCGACATGCAGGCGTTGCAAAACCCGGAAGTCTCCGGCGTGGAATACCAGCGAGGCGAACTCCAGGGTTACGAGGTGCGCGAGTACCTGCTGGAGAAGTGGGGTCGGCGCTGCGCCTACTGCGACGCCGAAGGCGTGCCGTTGGAGATCGACCACATCCATCCACGCTCTCGCGGTGGCAGCGACCGGGTCTCGAACCTGACGTTGGCCTGCCGCGCGTGCAACGAGCGCAAAGGCAGCCGGGATGTTGTCGAGTTTCTGGCTCACGATCCTGAGCGTCTGGCCCGCATCGAGGCGAGCCGCAAGACGCCGCTCAAGGATGCGGCGGCGGTCAATGCTACGCGCTGGGCGCTCTACCAGGCGCTCAAGGCTACCGGCCTGCCGATGGAAGCCGCATCGGGAGGTCGCACCAAGTTCAATCGGACGCGATTAGGTATTCCGAAAACCCATGCGCTGGATGCGGCCTGCGTGGGCATGGCCGATGTCGTGACTCGCTGGCGGCGCCCGACGCTTCAGATCAAGGGCACGGGGCGCGGGAGCTATCAGCGCACGCGGCTCAACGGGCATGGCTTTGCGCGCGGGTATCTCACGTGCCGTAAGCGTCACTTTGGATTTCAGACGGGCGATCTGGTGCGCGCAAGCGTGCCGGATGGCAAGAAGGCTGGAACCCACAGTGGAAGGGTCGCCGTGCGCGCCTCTGGCAGTTTCAATGTCCAGACCGCGAAGGGCACCGTTCAAGGCATCTCGCACCGCCATTGCACGCTAATCCAGCGGGCCGATGGCTACGGGTATGCCGCAATTCCTCCCCTGACTGAAGTTAGGGGTTTCCTTGCGGAGGGTCCATGAAATGGATCGACTCAAACACCTCCAAAGTTTGGCCCGAACTATCTGGCTGGCCTTTCTCGCTACCCTAGCGATCATCATGCAGATCAGCCCTAAGAATTTGCTCACCGGTGGGGATTAATACCTGACCATGTCCACATCTTCTCCCACACCGCCCCTCGCTGCATTCAGTCATACCGATGCGACGGCGTGGGTCGCACATTATCTCGACGCGCAGGGGATTCTGTTGGCCGATGAAACGATCGCCACGTATCGGCGGAAGCTGCAGCAGTTTCTCGACTGGTGGCACGACCAGGCTCCGGACGCACCGTACACGGCCCGCCTCGCCTATCAGTATGGTCGCCACCTCGATCGACAGCCTGGGTCCAGCCGGACTCACCTCCTTCATGTTGCCGTCCTCCGTCGCTGGAGCGGGTATCTCATGACGACCGGCCGCCTGTCGGACAACCCCTGGCAACAGATTCGTCCCCCGCGCCAGCCGGCGCAGCTCTCGACCGACTGGTTGACCTTCAGCGAGATCAAAAAGCTGCTCACCAGTTTTAAGAAGACGCACGTGAAGACCTTACGTCACCAGCGCGATGCCCTCCTCTGCCGGTTGATGCTGAAAAACGGTGTCCGGGAAACCGAACTCTCGCGCGCGTCAATCGGGGATGTCCAGCCGATCGGACCGGACCAACAGGAAGCTTGGCTGGAGGTGAAGAGTAAGGGGAAGCGGAAAATCGAGCCGGTCCTCCTCGTCCGCTCACTTTATGACGATCTGAAAGCGTATCTCCGACGCCGATATCCCACGGGACCGTTCCCGGCCGGCGATCCGCTCTTTACCACGTATTATGACGACGAGATTCGGCCGATGCCGCCCCGCGAAATGCGCCGACGGATCACCACGGCCTATCAGCGTGCCGGCATTCAGCGCGAGGGGATTACTCCGCTATCGCTCCGTCAGACGGCCGGCAAACAAGCCCTGGCCAAACGCGCGCCGTTGAGCGCGGTTCAAGCCATGCTGCGACACGAAAGCATTCAGACGACAAGACGCTTAGCGGAACAGGAACATCGCAAACAGGGCGCCGCCGAACGATTTCTCTCGCACTATTGACCGATCACGGCGACGCGATCATGGTCGAGTACCAGCAGCCATTCCTTAGTCCCTAAGGGACACGGCCGGCGGCATGACGTCGGACCTGACCGGAAGAATTGGAACCGACACCAACACCTGATGCGGCACCTGCAGCTCCACCCGGGTCCCTTCTCCCGGCGCCGACTCGATCTGAAACGTCCCACGAATCATCCGAATCCGTTCGGCCATTCCGACCAACCCAATCCCCACTAACTGCTGGCGCGCGCCGATCGGACAGAATCCCACGCCATTATCCAACACGGACACCCGAACTCCCTGACCTTCTTGCCACAGCTTCACCGTCACCTGCGTCGCCCGCGCATGCTTCTCGACATTTCGAAGACATTCCTGCAGCACCCGATAAACCGTCGTACTAACGATCGGATCCTGATCCGTCAGGATCTGACCTTTCACATGAACCCCTACAGGTATGTTGACCCGATGACTCCACTCGAAACTGAGCCGTTTGACCGCATCCACTAACCCTACTTGCGTCAACACCGCG
>JADLEJ010000032.1 GCA_020846195.1 Nitrospira sp. | reverse complement strand
GGCGTGCTGAGTCTCACGGAGCTGCGCGGGATTACCAATCTGCCGGCCCGCATGGCCGCCGCCTCATTCGAACATCACATGAATCTCGATTATTCCGGCTATCCCAAATTGAAGACGCCCTGGAAGCTATCGCTGACCGGCCGCATTCTGATGATCGCCGACTGCTATGACGCGATGACGTCATCGCGCGTCTACCGTCGCGAACCGATGTCGCCTTCCAAAGTGCTGAATATCATGTTCGGCAAATCGGGCAAGAGTTTCGACTCGACCCTCTTAAAGCTGTTCGTCAACTGCGTCGGCATCGTCCCCATCGGAAGCTTGGTCATGCTGGACACCGACGAGCTGGCCGTCGTGCTCAAGCCCGCGGTCGAGCGAGCCGATGCCGAACGGCCTCTAGTGAAAGTCATTGCCGATCCTGAAGGAAATCTGCTGGAGAATGGGCCGGAGCTGGACCTTACCGGCAAAAACGCATCCGGCGACTACCGCCACAGCATTGTGCGGCTCATCGACAATACGGAGCATCAATTCGACACGAGCCGCTACTTTCTCTAGCCTCCCTGGCGCTGCCTTGACAGTGCTTCATCCCCCCGTTATTCTGACAGGCGCTTAGCCACATATCCGTTTCATGCTTAGCCCAAGGAGTGTTCACATGCGCATCCCCGTCGTACAGACGCTTATGGTTACTGCCCTCGTCTCTCTGCTGCTGGGTCCGCTCTCGACGGCCGTGCAGGCTGCCGACGCCTTTAAGATGGGGGTCGTCGACCCGCAGATGGTCTTGGAAAAGTCGAAAGCCGGCAAGAAAGCCCTCGAAGGGCTCAAGGAATATGTCGGCACGAGACAGAAATTGCTGTCTCGGGACGAAGAAGAGTTGCGGAATTATGAGAAGCAGCTCAAAGAACAACTCGCCAAGCTGAGCGAGGCCGAGAAGAAAGACAAGGAAACGCAGTTCCGGGCAAGAATCCAGGACTACCAAAAGCGCGCGCAGGAATTTAATCAGGAGCTTCAGGGCAAGCAGAAAGAGCTCGTCGACGACTATATGAAGCGCATCGGCTCAGCCACACAATCAGTGGCTGAAAAGGGCGGCTTCGCCATCGTCGTCGACCGCGGGAGCGACCAGACCGTGAAAATCGTGGTCTACAATAAAGAGACGGTCGACCTAACCGACCAAGTCATTAAAGAATTCGACCGCGTGAATAAATAGCACCCGTCGATCTAGGCCGGCTGTCCCGACTCAAGCGGATAGCCGGCCTCTCTCCACGCTTTGATTCCGCCGTCCATCGACACCACGTTCGTATACCCCATCTGTTGCAACGTATCCGCCGCGAGGGCCGAGCGAAATCCGCCGCCGCAATACAAGACAATCGCGGCCTGCTTCTCAGAAATCATCGTTTCGATATCGCGTTCGATAATGCCCTTGCCCAGGTGGCGAGCCCCTTTGGCGCGATCCTTGGCAAACTCATGGTCTTCTCGAACATCGACGAAGTGAAACACCTCGCCGCAATCCAGACGGCGCTTGACGTCGGCCACGGTGCACTCTTTCACGCGCGCCCTGGCGTGATCCACCAACTTTAGAAACCCAGGATTGTGCGCCATCATTCCTCCTTGTCATCGAACAATGTGGTTTGCGCGCCGCCAGGCCGCCTGAACGTATCGGGAACCACCCCCTCACGATCACCTGCCAACCCGGCCCGGCGCCGGGCGACCTCGAACAACTGCTCAATCATCTGCCAATAGGTTCCCGTTCCATGATGACGATCGAAGAACGCCGACTCGGAAAGCCGCCCCCCTCGCACCTCGCGAAGGCGATTGGTGATTTTCGCGAATCGGTCTGGAAAGGCATCTTTAATTCGCTCTAGAAAGACGGGCTCGACACTGCCGGACAGCCGCAGCAAGCTGAACGTCGCGGTGCGCGCGCCGGCATCCTGCGCCCGCTCAAGCAATTCTGGAATCGCCTCATCGTTCAAACCGGGGATGACTGGCGCAATGGAAATCCCGGTCGAGATCCCCGCCTCAGAGAGGGCCTTCATGGTGTCAAATCGCTTGCCAACCGAAGGGGCATGAGGCTCCATCTTTCTGGCCACGTCATCATCTGCAAACGGAATGCTGAAATAGACCCGTATCCAGGCTTTCTGCCGCAGCCTCGTCAGCACATCCAGATCGCGGAGCACCAATGCGCCTTTGGTAATGATCCCCACTGGATTCTGAAAATCCGCGCACACATCCAAACAGGCTCGCGTTAACCCATAGGACGCTTCCAAGGGCTGATAGCAATCGGTATTCCCTGAAAAGACAATCAGCTCGCCTTTCCAGGAAGGCCGTTCAAACGCCTGGCGCAAGAGAGTGGCCGCATTGTCCTTCACCACAAGTTTAGACTCAAAATCGGTTCCGGCTCCGAACCCCCAATACTCATGCGAAGGACGCGCGTAGCAATAGGCGCATCCGTGGAAACAGCCGCGATAGGGATTGACGCTCCAGCGAAAGGGAAGGTCTGGACTGTCATTGCGGCTCAGAATTGTCCGGCTCGCGTCGTGAAAGATCTCCACGGTTGCTGCGGGCGCGGGCTCCAACAGTTCACGATAGGTCGATTCGAAAGGATTCGGAGGGTTCGACACCGTACGCATGGGGATATCGTGGCGGCAGAAGCAACGATTGTCAATCCACGAAAATCGGCGCCACCACTGTGCATCGCGCGTTTCGTTGACTCTGCCCCGACCCGATGCTAGATTCCTCGAACTTTCGGAGGAGCGCTACGTGTACGATTTACGCCAGTTGCGAGACCATCTCGACTCGATTCGCGAACGCCTCGGCCGCCGGGGAGCCGACGTCCCTTGGGACGCCATCAAAGCCCTGCTTGATGACCGCCGCCAGCTCACGATGCAGGTTGAACAACTCCGCAGCGACCTCAAAAAAGGGTCCGACGACGTGGCCCGGTTAAAGCGGGCCAAGGAACCAGCTGATGAGGCCATGGCCTCGATGAAACAACTCGGCGACCGCATTCGCGACATTGAAAGCGCGTTGCGCGGAGTCGAAGATTCCCTGGCCGATCTGAATTTGCGCATTCCCAATATCCCGCATGAGTCCGTGCCGCCCGGGCACGATGCTTCGGACAATGTCGAGATCCGTCAATGGGGAACCCGTCCCTCCTTCGACTTTCCTGCAAAGCCCCATTGGGAGCTCGGCGAAACCCTTGGCATTCTGGACTTCGATAGAGCATCCAAGCTTGCCGGCGCCCGCTTCTCCGTCATGACCGGCGCCGGAGCCCAGCTTGAGCGCGCGCTCATCAACTATATGCTAGACCGCCATACGACACAGCACGGATATCGGGAAGTGCTCCCGCCTCTATTGGTAAACCGCGTCACGATGACCGGCACGGGGCAGCTGCCCAAGTTTGAAGAGGATTTGTTTCGACTGAAAGACGAAGACTACTTTCTTATTCCCACGGCGGAGGTCCCGCTCACCAATCTTCATCGGGACGAGCTGCTGGACGAAGATATGCTGCCAATCCGCTATACCGCCTATACTCCCTGCTTCCGCCGCGAAGCCGGCTCCTATGGGAAAGATACCCGTGGTTTGATCAGGCTGCACCAGTTCAATAAGGTCGAACTGGTTGAGTTCTGTCAGCCGGATCAGTCGCACGCTGAACTTGAGCGCCTCACCGGTCATGCAGAAAGCATCTTGCAGGGATTGGAATTGCCCTATCGCGTCATGATGCTTTGCGCCGGAGATATGGGATTTTCAGCCGCCAAGACCTACGACATCGAAGTCTGGCTCCCCTCGCAACAGCACTTCCGTGAAATTTCCTCCTGTAGCAACTTTGAGGCATTTCAAGCGCGTCGCGCCAATATCCGCCATCGCACAAAAGGCGCGAAGAAAGACGCCAAGACAGAATTCCTCCATACTTTGAACGGATCGGGCCTCGCCGTCGGACGCACATTGCTCGCCATTTTGGAAAATTACCAGCAAGCGGACGGCAGCATTGTCGTCCCAACGCTGCTCCGTCCTTATATGGGAGGGCTTGACTGCATCAGAAAGTAGTGCCACATATCTTCCTACGGCTCGGAGGGGTGACGGAGCGGCCGAACGTGCCAGTCTTGAAAACTGGAGATGGGGCAACCTATCCGCGAGTTCAAATCTCGCCCCCTCCGCCATATATCCTTTCACATAATCAAACCGCCTCTCCCTCGCATCTCCAGAGCATCGTTCCACTCAAGACATCACGCCGACGCCCCTGCCATTAACAGCATCTATATCATTACATCTTATCGATTAACTCATTGATATACAAAATATCTCCCTGGCACGTGAAGAAGCCTTAGGCCGAAGCAATCTACTCGCATATCCCTCTTTCGGTTAGGACACTCCTACCTCTACGGTATTTTCAGCCCACCTGATCTGGCCTATCCTTCCACTACCTGCACGGAATGGATGCGATATCAGGAATAGCCCAAGACAAGGAGGACGGCGATGCAAAAACAAGTCGGCAAAATTGGGGCCATTCGCAGAGAGATTCGAGGTAAGGCCTGCACCTCTTGCGGAAAGCATATTTATCAAATCGTCTTGCGCTCGTCGCTGACTCCAGAAGACGCCACCCTGTTTGCGCGATGCACCTATTGCCACTCCCCCAGAGGAATCGATAAAGATTTTGGAAAAGTGCTGTGGATGTAGCCCACTGAACGCCAATGCCGCTGACGCGCCATAAGGAGATAAATCCATGCCATTGACACGCTGGACCCACTATCGACAAACACGCGCGCAAAAGAAAAAAGCGTTGCATCTACTCGCACTGAGCGGCGTCGTCCGGCCAAGCACCATCGAACTTCGCTACGCCGCCTCTCACTCCCCTGTCTTAGACGAGCCGTTGCCTCTCGTTCAGAATTCGCTCGCATCCGTCTTCTCCACGCTTCCCTCAGCCGAGACAACACCCCTTACACGGCACCTCTACTCGACCGCATCCAAGCTTCTCGCTAAATCCAAACATCATATCCAACGCCTTCAATGGGACAGCAGGAAGGCCGCATAGTCCGGTTAAACTTTTCCCCTCGCGGCAGCGACCTTTCACTTGTACCTCTTGCACCGGCTGAGGTAATATCAGCCCGCTCGTGAGCGTTGGAATCACGCTCACGACTCTGCCCGCCTGCGGACAGACCCCTGATGCAACTGGTCGTGGAGAGGTGGCCGAGTGGCCGAAGGCAACGGTTTGCTAAACCGTCGTAGGGAGAATATCCTTACCGAGGGTTCAAATCCCTCCCTCTCCGCCACTTGCATGACTCGGCAAACCTTCGATAGCCCTCTTTGACATCCTGACAATACGCCGGCTGCGAAGAAGTTCTCATGGATGCGAATGCCTCTGCGTTCGCATGCTCTCGTCTCAGCCGTGGGAAGCAACCGGAATTCTGTTCGCCGGCCAGAACGAAACCGCGCATTGGCTGGCAATCGACGAGCTGGCGGCGGCTTCAAATCACGCGAGCCGGTTACGGAACAGCCATGCGGCAAGCGGAAGCGTGATTATGGCCACGGCGAGCAGCGGGATAAAATTGAATGCGATATCGCCAAGCCCGGCCCCTTCAAGATAAATGCGACGCACTGTGTCGATGCCGAAGCGCAGCGGATTCGCATAGGTGAGCATCTGGAGCGCCTCCGGCATATTGCGCACCGGCGTGAGCAGGCCAGACAGCAGCATGAACGGCATGATCAGCATGAAGGTGTAGAGCATTGCCTGCTGCATGTTCAGCGCCACCGCCGAGATCGACAGGCCAATGCCGACCGATGCCGTGGTGAAGGTGAAGAGCGCGAGATACAGCAGCCAGACGGACCCATTCATCGGGATCTTGAACCAGAACAGAATGATCAGAAAGATGATCGTGGACTGGAGCAACCCAACCAGGATGGATGGCACCGCTTTACCGATCAAAATCTGAAGCGGAGTGAACGGCGTCACCAGCAACTGGTCGAACGTGCCTTGCTCGCGTTCGCGCGCCACCGATAGCGCGGCCAGCATGAGGGTCTGGATTAAGCTGAGAGAGGCGATCAGCCCCGGCATCATGTTCCAACGGGATTCGAGGTTCGGATTGAACCAGGAACGGCTCACTACGGCAATGGAGGAGACGTTGCCCAGCGACTGGTTGTACGACGCAACAATAGAGGACACGTAGGACGCCGCAGAGCCCGCCGTGGAAGAGTTGCGCCCATCGAGGATGACCTGCAACGGCGCTTGCTGCCCGGCGGCTACGCGCTCCTCGAAATCCGAGGGAATACTGATAACCACTAACGCCTCACTGCGATCGATGACCCCAGCAAGCTGGCCTGACGAAGTGAGCGTCGCCACGCGATGAAAAACACCGGTTCCATCGAGCCGGGCCAGAAGTTCCGTGGAGGCGGCGCCGCGGCTTTGGTCGAGCACGGCATAGGGAACGTTCGTGAGATCGTAGGTGGCCCCATAGCCGTAGAGCAGCGCCTGCATAAGGGCGGGCACGATGAGCAGCGTCCGGTTCGCAGGATCCTTGACCAGAGTCAACATTTCCTTGTGAACCAAGGCCCACACTTTCGCGAGATAGTCGAGACAACGCCTCATGTCGTTTCATCCAACGTCTTGCGCAGCTTGCCGCAGGTGGCGGCAATAAGCACGAGCGCGTACAGCGACAGCACGGCACAACTTCGCAGGATGTCCGGCCAAATGTCGCCCGCCATGAACAGGGTCTTGATGAGCGACATGAAATGCGTCGCCGGAAGCAAGTAGCTGACGCCTTGAATGACCACCGGCACATTGCGCAAATCGAAGATGAATCCGGACAGCATCATGGCGGGCATAAAGCTGGCGAGCAGCGCCATCTGGCTGGCGGCGAACTGGTTTTTCGTCGCTCCCGAGATGAACAGCCCAAGCGCCAGCGATACCAGCAGATAGAGCATCGAGGACACCACGATCACCCACAGCGACCCCAGCATCGGCACCCGAAAGAGATATTTCGCCGACAGCAGACACATTGCCAAATCGATGGCGCCGACGAGGGTATACGGCGCAAGCTTGGCGAGCACCAGCTCCAGCGACCGCACCGGCGTGACAAACAGGGATTCAAGCGTGCCGCGCTCCCATTCGCGCGCGATCAGCAACGAGGTCAGAAACGCGCCGATCAGCGTCATCACCAGCACGATCAGGCCCGGCACGAAAAACCAGGTGCTTTCCCCCGGCTCATTGAACCAGGTGCGTTGCACGATCACCACGCTTGCCACACCGGCGCTTTTATTCCCCAGGCGATCGCCTTGCTGCCCCCCCTGACGAGAGAGCGCGCCGCTGACATACCCTTCGATAGTCGAAGCGGTCGTGGAATCGACCCCGTTGAGGAGCAGTTGCACGCGGCCGAGGCCGGCGGCCTGCTGGCGGGAAAAATCGCCTGGCACGTATAAAATGGCGTCGGTCTTATCCTCCTGCATCAAGCGCTCGGCTTCATCCATCGTCCTGACCCAAACCGGAGCGAAATATGGAGAACCTTGCAGGCCCGCCACGGCGTGGCGCGCAGCGGGCGACCCGTCTTCCAAGACAACGGTCACGCGGGCGTCCTTTACATCGAAGGAAAGCCCGTAGCCGAACAAAAGAATCAGCACCACCGGCAGCAGCAGACCGACAATGAGATTGCTGCGATCGCGCAGCATCTGCCGCATTTCCTTGCGCGTCAGCGCGACGAGCCTGGTGGTGAAGCCGGAGGTATTCATATGGAATTCGCTGCGATTTCCCGTTGTGCCCGCCCCTGCTCGACGATGGCGATGAAGGCGCTGTTCATATCCTGCGCGCCCGAAGCGGCGGTTTGTTCGCGAACCTGCTGTGGAGTGCCGAGCGCGAGCATTTTCCCCGCATCCTGGATGGCAATGCGATCGCAATACTCGGCCTCCTCCATGAAATGCGTCGTAATGACGATCGTCACGCCACCCTTCGCCAGCGCGGTGATCGTGCGCCAGAATGCTCGCCGCGCCAGCGGATCAATGCCGCTGGTCGGCTCATCGAGAAACAGGATGTCCGGCTGATGCAGCAGGCCGGTTGCCATGGCCAGGCGCTGCTTGTACCCAGGAGGCAAAATGCCGCTCTGGGCAGAAGGATCCAAATCGAATTGCTCCAGCGAAGCGGCTATCCGCTCCTTCAGCGTCTGGCCTCGAAGGCCATAGGCCCCCCCGAAGAACTCCAGGTTTTCACGCACGCTCAGATTTCCGTAGAGCGCGAATTTCTGAGACACGTAGCCGATGCGCCCGCGCGCTTCGGCCCGCGCCGTGCGCAAATTGCGGCCCGCCACCTCCAAATATCCACTGGTGGCCGGCAGCAGCCCGCACAGCATGCGAAACGTCGTCGTCTTGCCCGCGCCATTCGGCCCCAGCAACCCAAAAATTTCTCCGCGAATCACCTCAAAGGAGGTGCTGGCAACCGCTGTAAAATCTCCGAACTTGCGCACAAGATCGCGCACGACAATCACCGGTTGATCCTGCCTGCCGTTAACCGCAATGGACGGCGCCTCGCCAGAGGGTTTCGTCGCGCCCTTTTCCCCCTCTTGCTGCCGCAGCAGCATCATGAAGGCGTCTTCCAACTCTTCTGGACGCGGCTCATAGGGCGCATCCCGAAGCACGTCTTTCAATCGCGGCTCATCTTCCTCGGCCCGGCGGATGAATCGGACATTGCCGCCACGCGGCACTGCGTCAATAATCAAATCCGGCCGGTCGATGAGCCTGGCTTGCAACTCACGTGCAGGTGTACCTTGAGGAGGACTGGCGGTGTAGGTCATCCCGCGCGCCCGCTGCCGCAGCGTGCCGGGGGAACCGTCCGCCAGCAGGCGCCCATGATTGAACACGACCACTCTTCCGCAGCGTTCCGCTTCGTCCATATACGCGGTGCTGACGATGACGCTCAGCTGTTCCTCATCGACGAGCTGTTGCACGATCTTCCATAAATCGCGGCGCGACAGCGGGTCGACCCCGACGCTCGGCTCGTCGAGGATCAGCAGATCCGGCGAACGGACCAGCGTGCAGGCGAGTCCAAGCTTCTGCTTCATACCGCCGGAAAGTTTTCCCGCCGGGCGTTCGGTGAACCGCGCTAAGTCGGTCATGTCCAGCATGCGGGTGAACCGTTCGTGCCGCTGTTCCTGCGGCACGCCGTGCAGATCGGCGTAGAGGTCCAAATTCTCCTGCACACTCAAGTCTTCATACAAACCGAAGCGCTGGGGCATATAGCTGATGCGGTCCTGCACCGACTGCGGATGAGCTGCCACGTCGATGCCGAGCACCTGCAATGAACCGGAATCCGGTTTGAGCAACCCCGCCATCATGCGGATCAGCGTCGTCTTGCCCGCGCCGTCCGGACCGACCAGCGCGGTCAGCTCTCCGGCGCGCACGGCCATCGACACATGATCGATCGCCGCAAACCGCTTTCCATCAGGCCCCACGAAAGCCTTGCACAGATTTTGAACGACAACGGTAGGAGTCTCGTTCACGGCGCGGCGCTGATCGAGAGATGAACGGTTGCGGGCTGTCCAAGGCGAAGCACATTCGCATCGTCCTCGACGATCACTCGCACTTCGTACACCAGGTTGGTCCGCAGCTCTTCGGTCTGCACCGCCTTCGGCGTGAACTCGGCAACCGACGATATATAGCCCACCGAGCCGCGAATCGGCCGGTCCGGGTGGCTATCCGTGAAGACCTGCGCCTGCATACCGGGCTGAATCTTGCCCAGATCCGGTTCATTGATATAGACGCGAATCCACTTCGGCTTGGTGAGAGCCAGCGAGAAGACGGCCTTCTGGGGAGTGGCCATATCGCCCGGCTCGAGCAACCGCGAGCGGACCACCGCATCGGTCGGCGCGCGCAACGTTCCCAAATCGACCTGATGCCGCAACAAGGCCACTTGCGCCTCGGTCGCGCTGAGCTGGGCTTCGGCCACGGCCACCTCTTCGCTGCGCGGCCCCAACTCGGCCAGACGCAGCGTCGCGCGCACTTCTTCCACCTTCGCTTTCGCGACCTCTGAGACATTTCTCGCCTGCTCGACATCCTGCACGCTGACCGCCTGGCTGTCCTGGAGGCGGATCACTCGGGAGAGTTCCCGCTTCGCCCGCTGAACATCGGACTCCGCCGACCCCATCCGCGCCCGGACTTCAGCGATCTCCTCTGGACGCGACCCATTGCGAAGGCGCCGCAGCGTCTGCCGCTGAGCTTCAACGTTGGCTTCCGCCTGTTTGGCCTGAAGCTCAAGCGTCCGGGTGTCCAGAACGCCGATCACGGAGCCAGCGTTGACTTGGTCGCCCTCCTCCGCGCGCAACTCGGCAATGCGGCCGCTGGCATCGAACGCCAGCGCAATCTGCCGGATGTCCACATTGCCATAGAGAGTCAGTTCATCCTTGGCTTGCCGGGCGTCTCGCCCATTCCACCCAAACCAGCCCGCACCGATGGCGGCGAGAACCAGCAGGGCAATGACGAGAGGTTTCTTCATGCTCAACACCAAATCAGAAATTGAACGGAACGGCGTTTCGACTTCCCAAGTCTCAAATTTAAATTTGATTTTAGTTTAAATTTGATTTACAGTCAACCGAGGCCTTTTCAAGGGAGAACATGCCACTCGCACGACAGAGCAACGCATCGCGCGCTAGCCGAGCGGACGGAGCAGCGACCTACCAGCGCATCCTCGAAACAGCCGGCAAGCTTTTCGCCGCGTCAGGCTTTGCCGAGACCAGCAGCAAAGCCATCGCGACTCAAGCCGGAGCGGACCTGGCTTCCATCAATTACCACTTCGGCAGCCGCGGCGGCCTCTATCAAGCCGTGCTAGCAGAAGCCCATCGCCGCTTCATCAGCCTAGAGGCGCTGCAGAAACTCAGCGCCGCCAATCTGCCCGCCAGGGACAAACTGCAAAAAGCAATTGAGCAATTGCTGGGGGGCGCGGCTGGCCATCGAGGCTGGCACGCAAAAGTTCTAGGACGCGAACTGCTGTCCCCCACTTCCCACCTTCAGGTGCTGCGGCAACAGGAAATCTTCCCGAAAGTTCGGATCATCATGTCCATTCTCAGCGACATCACCTCGATTCCCCCGAACGCGCCGGCGCTGGCGCGTTGCGCCATGAGCATTGCCGCGCCATGCGCAGCGATGCTCATCGTCGGAAACCGCATGCCCGCCATTTCAGGCAAGGTTCTTGAGACATCCCAGGAAGTGCTGGCCTCGCATCTGTACCACTTTGCCATCGGTGGACTCGATGCAATTGCGCGGGAACACGCCAAGACGGCGAGGGTAAAAAAACGGCCGACCCCCACACGAGCATCGAAGAAACCCACGACTCCAAAACCTTGAGATCCACGGTCCGTACAGCCCCTTTTGCGGCTTCTCCGGCTCAATTCTTTCTAGTTGTGCGAAGCACGTTCATATCGTAAGGTACGAGGAATTGCCTGTTCTCACTGTCACTATTAAGAAAGGATGACTCATGCGCATGTTCGCAGTATTTGCCGCAACCCTTGCCCTGCTGGGCAGCCCGTCGGCGTTTGCCGCATCGGGAGAACCGACCAATGACGACCAAAAGACCTTGTATGCCCTCGGCCTGGCGATCAGCCAATCGCTGAGCACCTTTGCGTTGTCTGAATCGGAGCTGGACTTCGTCAAGTCCGGCCTCACCGATGGCGCCTTGAAGCGCACGCCGAAAGCCGACCTCCAAGCATTTGGCCCGAAAATTCAACAGCTCCACCAAGCGCGGGCTACCGTGATAGCGGACGCGGAAAAGAAGTCCGGCGCGGCCTACCTCGCAAAAGCCGCAGCCGAGAAAGGCTCCATCAAGACGGAGTCCGGAATCGTCATCACCCCAATCAAGCCCGGAACCGGCGCCACGCCGAAACCGACCGATACTGTCAAGGTGCATTACCATGGCACCCTGCTTGATGGCACCGTCTTCGACAGCTCCGTCAAGCGCGGCGAGCCCGCCACATTCCCCTTGAGCCAAGGCATCAAGTGCTGGACAGAGGGGGTGCAGCAAATCAAGGTCGGCGGCAAGAGCCGCCTCGTCTGCCCGGCCAATCTGGCCTACGGAGATCGCGGACAGCCTCCTGCGATCAAACCGGGCGCCACGCTCGTCTTTGAAGTGGATCTCTTGGAAATCGCGGCAGCGAAATAATATCAGCGATTATTCAGAGGGCGGTGGCGTGCGATGCGCGCTATCGCCCTCTATGTTTGCAGGAAACAAATGATCCCGTCAATTCTCCTTGACCCCATCACGGCTTCTGCGGTATCGTCCACCACTTCCGCTGAAGTGAGTGCCGTGCCGAGGTAGCTCAGTTGGTAGAGCACAGCCCTGAAAAGGCTGGTGTCGACAGTTCGATTCTGTCCCTCGGCACCACAGAACGCCTTCCTCAGACAGTCGAATACACAACACGAGGACGCAAGATACAGAGCCGGTTGCCTTTACGCGAGGCAGCATCCTATCCCATTACATCCACATCACAACATCGTTAGGCATTGTCTCATGTCGGTCGAATTCATTATTTTCGGGGTACTGCTTCTAGGGATCGCGATCTTCCATGAGCGCATGCTCAGAGTTGCGGCGATCGGCACCATGGCCCTTGTGCTGTTCAAGCTATGGGTTGGGTTTGATATTTCAGCCCACCTCATCCATGAATCGCGGCTCCTCATCAATCTGTTCGGCCTCCTCCTTGGCTTCGCCCTGCTCTCAAAGCACTTCGAGGAATCGCACGCCCCTGAACGGCTGCTGCGCCATTTCCCGAAAGATTGGACCGCCGGGCTTTTCCTCTTGTCGATCGTCGCGGTCATCTCGACCTTTCTCGACAACATCGCCGGCGCCATCATCGGGGGTGTGATTGCAAGGCGGATGTACCAAGGGAACATCTGCCTGAGTTTCATTGTGGCGATTGTGGCCGCGTCGAATGCCGGCGGCGCCGGCTCGGTGATCGGAGACACCACCACGACCATGATGTGGATTGCCGGAATTCCGGCGACCGCGTTTCTAAAGGCGTTTATTGCATCCGGGGCCGCCATTGCCTTTTCTGGTGTCATTGCGTCACGCACGCAACACGCCTATCAGCCGGTCGTCAACACGGTGCTGGGCAAAGAACAACTCGATGCCGCACGCCTGGGCATTGTCGGCCTGATTGTGCTGGGAACCATCGGCGCCAATATCGCGTTCGACTTCCCGGCCCTCGGGCTCTGGGCCGGCATCCTGATCGGCGCCTTCATCCGGCCGACACCATGGGGCGAATTGCACTACGCGTTGAGAGGGAGCTTGTTCCTCGTCCTGTTAGTCATCTGCGCCAGCTTTCTACCCGTCAGCGAGCTTCCCGCCCCAAGCTGGCAATCGACGTTGGGGCTCGGCTTCGCAAGTGCCGTGTTCGACAATATTCCGCTGACAGCGCTCGCGATCTATCAAGGCGGATACGATTGGGGAGTCTTGGCCTATGCGGTCGGGTATGGCGGCTCGCTGGTGTGGTTCGGCTCTTCCGCGGGCGTCGCCATCAGCAACATCTTTCCCCAAGCAAAAAACGGCATCGCCTGGATGAAAGAGGGCTGGCATGCGGCGGTCTCCTATGTGCTGGGGTTCTTCGCGATGCTCTTCCTCGCCGGTTGGAATCCGTAACAAATCCATCCGGCAATCTCCGGACCGTCCACCTCACAGACATAGTTCGAGCGTGTCCGTCTGACAACGGATCTAGCGCAGACTCAACGCGGCTTTTTTATAAGGAAGACGGACGCGGCGACTAATTTCGCGCTCGAAGCGTTTTCATTTCCCGAATGGTGCCGGTCTCTCGCTGACCTTCACTCCCCTGCGTTGACAGGCTTTGTCGTTGACCATTGAGCACCAGATTGCGTTTATCGCGAGACGGGAAGCCCGCTGAAATAGTACGACGAGATGGCGGCCGTAACCGCAACGTTGAGCGAGTCGATTCCTTCGGCCAAGGGAATTGAATAGGTGCGCGATGCCGCAGCAATAGAGGCCGGAAGCAAACCCTTGCTTTCATTTCCGACGACAATAATGGATCGAGGGGGGCGCGCGGTCATACTTCTGAGATCGCCGGCATCAGGCGAAGACACAACGGCAGCATAGAGAACACAACCGGAAGCTGTCAGAACAGCCAGCCCAGCTTCTTGAAACACCGGAAGCGCGAGGATCGCTCCCGCGGTGCCCCGCACCACCTTCGGATGAAAACAGTCGACAGAGTCATGGCTTAGCCATACCCCGGAGAGACCGAGCCCCGCGGCTGTCCGAATAATTGTGCCGACATTCGTTGGATCTTGGAGGCGTTCGCCATACACACCCAGCACTCGCGCCTGAGTCAACACGGTGCCCTCATTCCATACCGGCAAGCGAACCACCGCGAGAATGCCCTGCGGCATATCCACATCGGACAGCTTCGCGAAAGTCTCATCCGAACAGGAATATTGCGGAGCCCGCACGATGCTCCTGGCAGCTCGGCTCTCAGGCTCTTCAAGCTCAAGATATCGTGCGGAAACCGTGAGGCTGATAATCTGTTGCGGAAAAGAACGAATGAGATCGCCGCAGGCATGGGCGCCCTCCATCACGAAGGCACCTTCACTGAGACGGGATTTCTTATCCTGGAGGAGATGCCGAACCAGCGCCCCATGGGCACGGGTGAGAGGGCGAAGCAGAGCAGACACGTTCGACCCTCTTACCGTGCGAGGCCAGACCCATGGAAGAGATCAGACAGGAAACTACCGCCGCTTCCGTTCGGACGCCGCTTCCGCGGCGCGAATGCGCTGCGCTCTCGCCTTGGCGCGCTTGAGCAAGGTGAGCTTCCCGCGCGTCCTATCTTGCTCGGTCTGCAATTGTTCGAGTTGCGATTTGAGATGGGCCTTCTCTTGTTTATGCAAGTCCGCGCATTCAGCCTTCGACAGAAGCTTCCAATCGCCCGTATTGCCTGCCCGCTTAATCCGCGCATCCAAAGATTCGCGAAGCTGGCGCGACCGCATGCTCATCAGCGACTTGAGCGCCTGTTGACGCCGCTGCACTTCTTCTTCTTCTGCCATAATGCCACGAATGTCCGTTCCCAGCATGTTCCCGCCCTCCTTCAAACAAAGACCTACGTTCGAACGGGCATATTGTACCTGAATTCACCTCTCACCTGCCACCGGACAAAAATCGGCATAAGTCGTTGATGTGTATACATTTTAAAAATCGCATGCGCTGGAGACCGCTTGCGGCAGAAGGCAGGTTTCTATATCATCGGCGCATGCCCATCGGCGCGCTCATACAAGCCTGGCGGCTCTCCAGGAAACAATCGATCGACGCACTGGCGAAGACGTCCGGTATTTCAACGGCTCTTTTAGAAGAAATTGAGACCGATCATACAGACCCTTCTGCCGCCACGATTGAAGCGCTGGCGACCGCGCTTCGCATCCCACCCTCATGGCTGTTCGATACACCGGCGGCTTTTGCCTGCCTGTTCAATGAATCCGGCGAGGACGAACCGCCGCCCGCCGAACAAACGGATCCGGTTACGCAACGCATTCTGACAGGCTCCCGCATGGACCGGTCGCTCTATGTCATGCTGACCGCGCTGATGCAGGCAGGAGACCCACGGCTCCTCCGCGCGGCAGAAATGAGCCTCCGCAGCCTCGTCAAACAATCGCGCCACGCGTCTGTTCCCTGGCAAGACCGCTCCCCCGGGCATTTCGAACCACCCAGCGACTAACCACCGGCGCTGCCCCGCACGGCGGCCGTCTTCCTAGAAAACTTGCAGGATGAGGCATTTCAGATAGCGCGTCTCCGGCATACTTGCCAGGATCGGATGATCGCCGCTCTGGCCGCGCTGCTCAATCAACCGGACTTCACGCTTCGCGTCGCGCGCGGCCAGCCGTATGGCATCCCAAAATTGCGTATCGGAGATATGGTGAGAACAAGAGCTCGTCACCACAAAACCTTCAGGCTTGGTGAGCTTGATCCCCAGCAGATTGATGTCCTTATATCCAGTGAGGGCCTTCGGCACAGCCTGCTGGCTTCTGGCAAACGCCGGAGGATCGAGCATCACCAGATCGTAGCGCTTCCCGCTCTTGGCCAGCGAGCGAAGTTCGTCGAACGCATCTCCCGCGCGATACTGGCAGCGCGACTCGACGCGGTTTCGGCGCGCATGCTCCCGTGCAATCGCCAAGGAATCTTCGCTGACATCCAGCCCTTCGACCGATGTGGCGCCGGCCAATGCCGCGTGAATCCCGAACGCGCCCGTGTGGCAAAATGCCTCCAGCACCTCGGCGCCGTTCGCATATCGCGCCGCCGCCAGCCGGTTTTCCCGTTGATCGCAAAACCACCCGGTCTTTTGCCCGAACTCCATATCCACACGAAAGACCGCCTGCCCCTCCGTAATCTCGACAGTCGTCGCGCCGTTTCCTTTCGCAAAGCCTCGCTCTAGCGGCAATCCCTCAAGCGTCCGGCTCTTGGGATCGTTCCGGAGATAAATGGTCTTCAAGCCGGTGACCTCTGCCAGCAGGTCGGCCAGCATGGCCTTCCGGCGATCCATCCCAAACGCCAGCGTCTGCATCACCAGCGCCTGATCGTACCGGTCGACGATCAACCCAGGCAGGCGGTCGCCTTCGCCGTGGATCAACCGGTAGGCCGTCGCATTCGTCACAATCCGCTGCCGCAAGCGCACCGCGTGGCGCATCCGCTCAAGCCAGAAGTCCCGATCGATCGGAATATCCTCGAACGTCAGAAAACGAACCCTGATTTTGGACTCTGGATTGTAGAATCCCCGGCCATAAAACCGTCCGGCGGGCGTGACTACATCGACGATATCGCCGGCAACCGGCTGCCCCTCGACCTTCGCCGCATGACCGGCATAGAGCCAGAGATGGCCGGGACCCTCTCGTCCCATCCGATGCAATAATGTCACGCGCCCGGTGGATGCCTCAGCTTGTGTAGTCATGCGTCACTTATCCAGCCTGGGACCATGAAAGGTCAAGGGGATTCCCCGCATTCTCTGACGCGCGCCGAGCCATGACTTGACGCTGCCCGAATCAGTGTGATGTGCTGCGGCGACATCATCTGCTCAAGGCCGACCCCTGGGAGATACGTATGATTCAACCGGCAACGATCGGAACTGCGGTGCTCGACCGGCTCCACCGCTTGGGAGTCCGGCACATTTTCGGCATTCCAGGCGACTATGTCCTGTCGCTCTACCAATTGATCGAGGCGTCGCCTATCGCGCATATCGGGACGACCAGGGAAGACTGCGCGGGCTTTGCCGCGGATGCCTATGCTCGCATCAACGGCATCGGCGCCGTCTGCGTGACGTATTGCGTCGGCGGGCTCAACACCGTCAATGCGATCGCCTGCGCCTACGCGGAGCGATCCCCCGTCGTCCTGCTCACTGGATCGCCGGGACTCTCGGAGCGCGCGCGCACACCCTACATGCACCATATGGTCAGAGACTTTTCCACTCAGCGGAATGTCTTCGAACAAATGACCGTCGCCGCCATCACCCTCGACGATCCCCTTACGGCCGAGCGAGAGATGGATCGCGCCTTTGCCGCCTTGCTGCGCTATCGCCGCCCCATCTATATTGAAATCCCCCGCGACATGGTCCACAGCCCGTTGCGGAACAGCAGCCCCCTCATCCGCGTCGAAGACAAGCCCGACGACCCAGCGGCATTGGCTGAAGCCATCGGCGAAGTCCGCACGATGCTGTCCTCCGCACAGCGCCCGGCAATCCTGGTCGGAGCCGAGGTGGGACGTTTTGGCCTGCATGACGATCTTGCACGGCTGGTCGAACGGCTGAATATCCCCGTTGCCTCCACCTTGCTGGGGAAATCCGTGATTCGAGAAGACCATCCGCTGTATGTCGGCGTGTACGGAGGACTGATCGGCCGCGATGAAGTCCAGCAATTCATCAATGAGTCCGACTGCCTCCTGATTCTTGGATCGATTCTCTCCGATGTCGAAGATATGGATACCCACTCCCCACTCATGACAGAAGGCCGCACGATCCACGCCACCGCCGACCATGTGGCCATCAAACATCACCGGTACGACACCATCCTCTTCCAGGATTTTGTGCGCGGGCTCGGCGAATCTCCGCTTCCCAGTTTTTCGTCACGCGCGCTGCCGGCCCCATCGATCTCCGTTCTCCCCCCGTTGGATCCCCAAGGCCCCATCACGCTCCACGGATTATTCAGCCATCTCGACACGATCCTCAACGACCGGACGCTGGTGATCGCGGATGTGGGAGAGGCCTTATTTGCCGGTGCCGACCTGCATGTCCGCCGCCGGTTTGAATTTCTCTCTCCCGCCTATTACACCTCCATGGGATTTGCCATCCCCGCCGCGCTCGGCGCCTCCTGCGCCGACCCCACGCTCCGCCCGATTGTACTCGTTGGAGACGGAGCCTTTCAGATGACCGGAACGGAATTGTCCAGCTGCGTGCGCTACGGACAATCCCCCATCGTCATTATTCTCAACAACCACGGCTATTCCACCGAGCGTGAAATCCTTGAAGGCCCGTTCAACGATGTCCACGAATGGCACTACGAGCGCATCTGCGACCTGGTTGGCGGAGGCGTGGGGTCCCGCGTCGCGACGCAACAAGACTTTGAACAGCGCATCGCCGCCGCGCTGGCCGACCCTGCGCAGATCCATGTACTCAACGTCTTACTGGACCCAGCCGACCGCTCTCCCGGCATGGTTCGCCTGGCGCGCCGACTGGGAAAAAAACTCTCAATGAAAACACCGTAGGCAACAAAGTCCGTCAGCATATTCCCGGCCACGCGCCAGGCTTGAACTGCCCGGCCATGAGGAGGATAATTCGCTTCACGAACCTCCATGAAACGCACACCCCCACAATGGGTCATTTCATCGAGTGTGGCGGCGTTGACCGTCATACTCTTACTCATCGATCTCCGCACCCCGCTGGGCGTGGCCAATCACGTCCTCTACCTCGGCCCCGTGCTGCTCTCGCTGCTGTCCCAGCAGCGGCGGTATCCGTTCATCATCGCCGGCACCGTCACGGCCCTGATCGTCGTTGCAGGGCTGATGAGCGAGAACCCGCATAACGTGCCTCTCTGGGTGCCTATTTCCAATCGAGCCTTCAGCATCTGGACCATGTGGGTGCCCGTCTGGTATTTCCACCAACGCCGAGAGCACGAGCTCCTCCTCCAGCGAATGAATACCGAACTGGAAACACGCGTGTGGGATCGCACTCAGCAACTGGCCATGGTGAACGAAGCCCTGGTCGCCGAAATTACGGAGCGCATCCACACCGAGCGTTCTCTCAAATTCAGCCGCCAGGAATTAACCAGGCTGACGTCGCAATTGATTCAAGCCCAGGAAGACGAGCGGCGGAGAATTTCCCGCGACCTCCACGACGACATCAATCAACGGCTGGCGCTTCTCTCCATCGAGCTGGAAGGCGTGCAGCGGCAACAGCCCGCGCCGATGCCGCCCGTCTCCCAGGCCATCCGGTTGATTTCAGACCGCGTGGCCGAGCTGTCGGAAGACGTGCGCCACCTCGCCTATCATTACCACCCGTCGATCCTCGACGATCTCGGTCTCTCGATTGCCCTCCAGCGACTAGTGGAGGACGTCGCCTCCCGCAACCATCTCGACACCCACATCGCCTGCCACGATATGCCGAAATCGGTTTCTCAAGACATCGCAACCTGCGTGTATCGCATCGCACAGGAAAGCCTGAACAATATCGTCCGCCACGCGAAAGCCTCGCGGATCGAGGTGACCTTGGCGCAATCCAGCATCGGATTGCTCTTCACAATCGCCGATAATGGTGTAGGATTCCCTTCGGAGCTTCGGCGAACGGAGTCCAGGGGCCTTGGGTTGTTGAGCATGAAAGAGCGGGTCGCCCTGATCGGAGGCACGTTGACGATCGACTCCGACACCGGCACCGGCACCAGGCTGCAAGCCAGTATTCCCTTGATGGAGGAGATGTGACAAAACCCCGAGTCCTGCTGGCCGACGACCATACCTTGGTCCTCGACGGCTATCGTAAATTACTGGAGGGATCCTGCGACATTGTCGGCGCGGCGGAAGACGGGCGCACGCTGTTGAAGCTGGCCCATCAATTCCAGCCAGACATTGTGACGCTCGACATCTCCATGCCGCATCTGAATGGCATCGACGCGGCCCGCAAACTTCACAAAGAGTTGCCAGACATCAGAATCCTCTTCGTCACCATGCATGCCGACCAGGCGTATGTGGCCGAGGCCTTTAAAGCAGGCGCCACAGGCTACCTGCTCAAACGCTCGGCGGGATCGGAGCTGGTCCAAGCGGTCCAAGCCGCGATGAGCGGGCACAACTACATCACGCCGCTCATTGCCAAAGGGCTGGTGCAGTCCGCCGTAACTGGACGAGCGCCATCGACAAAAGACGACGGCGGGCTGACGCCCCGCCAGCGAGAAGTCCTGCAATTGGTCGCCGAAGGAAACACGGTCAAAGAAATTGCGACGGCGCTCGACATCTCTCCTAAAACCGTCGAATTTCACAAGGCTCAATTAATGGATCAGCTGGATCTCCACACCACAGCCGAACTCACCCGCTACGCGCTAGCCCACAGACTCATTTCATCCTAACGGCGCTCGCCTCGCGATTCCCGCACACTCGCCGACATAAGAACCCAGGGATTTCCCCAGTCCTACCTGGGGACATGTCTAGTACTTCTTCGCCTCCCCAGGGCGTACACTTTTGTCTACGGAGCGTAGGCGCACCGGAGTGCGCGTTCTGCACACATCATCATCTATTAGGAGGTGACGATGAAACGGACCCGTATCCTACTGGCCGACGATCATCCGCAAATCAGAAAACTCCTCCGCGTTATTTTAGAACCGGAGTTCAAAGTCGTCGGCATGGCGGAGGATGGAGAAATGCTTCTGCAATATGCCCAAATCCTGCAACCGGATGTGGTCATCTCCGATATCAACATGCCGAAAATCAACGGCATCCAAGCGGCGCAGCTCCTGAAAACCATCGCCCCCAGCGCACGGATCATCTTTCTGACGTCCCATGCGGAGCCCTCTTACATGGCCTCCGCCTTTGAAGCAGGAGCGTCCGGCTATCTCGTCAAGGGCGACACGATCGACTTAGTCGGCGCATTACGGCCCCTGATCGCCTGCTCGCCCACCGATGGGACCGCGCCCTATGCTTCATCGGGGACGACATCAATCGATCCCCGGCAGCGGAAGGACAACCGGCCCGACAGGCAGCGCCGGCGTCACGACGCGCGCGATGGGATTCGATGAAGAGGATATCGCCATGGCTGTGAATCTGACGCGCTGCGGATTTTGCTGGTGTCCAATCCATCAGAAGACTGAGGCCGGTCTGTCCGGCAGCGAGCAGGAGGCGCGGGCATTGGAAGCAACCTATTGTTCCGACTGTGAGCCATTCTATCAACAGCTCGTCACATTCGGACGCGGCCTATCGCCCTCTTCCAGAAGGCCTGTGCCGGAAGCTCAGACTCATGAGATCCCCCACCCAGCGAGCACGGTGAGAATCTCGGCCTAAGGCACAGATCGGCAGCATGGCTCATACCGCAATGACGGAACAGAACCCTAGCATGACCGCCGCATCCGCCGTCCGCCAGCGCATCCTCGTGGTCGATCATGACGATGACATCCGGCTGTCTGTGTGCGCCCACTTGGCCCAATGGGGATTCGACGCCGAAGGAGAAGCGAATGGCGTTTCCGGGCTCACACGGCTCACTCAAGCGAACCCGGCCACAGCCTTCGCAGGGATGCTGCTCGAAATGGATATGCCCATCCTCGGCGGCATGGCCGTCCTGCAGGAAATGAAAGACCGCCATCCCGCCATTCCGGTTATCGTGATGGCTCGCGTGCCGCATATCGACAAACTCCGAAATGCCGTCCGCCTGTGGGCGCATGAATACATTGTGAAGCCGCTCGACACGGAGCTATTGAAACGAAAGTGCGCCTCGGTCTTCCGCCCGGCGCCAACGGCATTAAGATGATTCACGCCGCCGATCCAACACAGTCAGATCAATGGGTGATGAAGACCTGCCGGCGAATCGCGGGGCATCGACTCCTGCGCGATGCCATCCTGAACGGGGTTCGTCGATAGAGATGACTCACCCATTGGTCTGACTCTGGACATACCGTCATGCTGCACACACCACCTATACAATCCATCGCCCTGTCCCTCGCCCCGGATCCTCCTGAATAGGCGGACTTGCCGAGAGAATCGCCCAAGCTACTCCATGAACTATTCGCAACACGCCCATATCGCCCAGGGAACAAATACTGCCGATTCCCCTGATGTGGGGGCACGAAGAATCGAGAGACCGAGACATGACCGACCGAATCGATACGCCGCGCACACAAACCATCCTCGTCATCGACGACGATCCGGACATTCGCAAGCTCCTCAAGCTGGCGCTCAGCGAAGTCGGGTATGACGTGCAAGTCGCCCAAGACGGAGATGCCGGACTGGCCATCGCCAAACAAGAACAATGCGCGCTTGCCATTGTGGATTTGTTTATGCCCGGCAAAGAAGGACTGGAAACGATCCTCGCCTTGCGGCGGGAGGTCCCGGCAATCAAACTGATCGCCATGAGCGGGGGCAGCGGCCACACTGATCTGCTGTCTGTCGCGGCATCGTTCGGCGCCGACCAAACAATTCATAAACCGTACGAGCTCGACACGTTGCTCGCATTGATCGCCGCATTGCTCCCAAAGCAGTGAGACCCAGGCGGCCGATCGCATAACCGGCACGGGCCCCGCAAAGAAAGGCACGGCATGGACCGCAGACCCCCAGCATTCGCCATCGTGCAGCGCGCAATCCGCGCAACCCAATTGGGCGGGCTCCTCCTCGGAGCCGGTTTCCTGGCCGCTTGCGCGCTGGTATTGCCCGGCGCGCCCCCCCTGCACACCCATTACATCCACATTCAGGATGCCGTGAGCCCACCGCGCCTGGATGTCCAGGTCGGCGATGAAGTGCGCTGGCAGAACCTGCGCGACGAGCCGGTCACCGTCAGCCTGCTCAGCCATCTCTCCGGATCGAGCGTCTCCTGCCACACAGGGTTCTCGCGGTTCGGCTCGTTCGACGATACCGCCACGATTCAACCGAAGGCGTACGTGAGCCTGTGCTTTGCGCGCGCAGGATCGATCCACTTCAACGTCTGGCTCGATCTTCAGGATCCGTTGAGAAGCATGACGCCCACGGCAAAAATCGTCGTCTCTCCACGCTCCACCTAATCATGGAACTGCTATACTCTGTGCTCTCATTGGAGTCCCGCACATGAGAATTCATTCGTTGCTTTCTCTCATCGGCCTGAGTACCGCACTGTATGGCATCGCGCTGCCAGCGTCGCCCAGCGTCGCGCTGGAGCCGGCGCCAGCAGCCTATACGCTCGACTCGATCCTCGACCTGGCCTTGGCCAAGAACCCGGCCGTCTCGTCCGCGGAAGGCACCATCGATCAACAGCGCGGCCAGCAGACCGCCGCCGGCGCCTATCCGAACCCCACCGTCACCGGCTACATGGGGTATGGCGAAGTGCGCGACACCGGCCGTGCCAATATCCGCGAATCCCTCGACCGTGAAAAACTCACTGAATACAATGTGACCATCGGGCAACCGTTGGAATGGCCGGCAATGCGCAAGGCGCGCCAGAAGGTGGCCGACGCCGGACTGGCAACCGCCAACGCCGGCATGTCGGAAACCCGCTTGCACCTGGCCACGCAAGTCAAGGTCGCGTTCTACGATCTGTTGCTGGCTCAGCGGGATGCCGCGCTGGCGCAGCAGAATCTCGACACCGTCGAAAGCGTCGCGCGGATCGTCAAGGCCCGCGTGAAATCGGGTGAAGCGCCGCAATTCGAATCGATTAAAGCCGAAGTCGAAGTGCTGAAAGCCCGTCAACAGCTCGCCCGCTCGGAAAACGCCGTGCGCGTCAATCGCGCCGTAGTGGACACCCTGACCGGCGGGGCGCTCGGATCGACCTATGTCATTCAAGGCGACTTTATGGGCATGTCGAAGGAGATTCACCTCGATGAATTGATCGTTCGCATGGGCACCGAACACCCCTCTATTCAGCGCTTATTGAAATCGGTCGAACAATCGGACTGGAAGATCGAATTCGAGCGGCAATCGAGAGTGCCCAGCGTGACGGTCAACGGCAGCTACTGGCGCGAGATTGGCCGGGAAGCGGTGCAAGGAGGCTTGTCGATCCCCATGCCACTCTGGTACCGCCGGGAAGGAGAGATCGCCGCGTCGCTGGGCTCCAAGCGGCATCACGAAGCCGAGTTGCTGCGGACGCGCAACGAGCTAGCGAGAGCCATTTTCCAACACTATCAAGATGCGCGCACCACCGCCGCATTGATCGACGTATTCGACAAAGGACTGTTGAAACAAGCCCAGGAGGCCTTGCGGCTCGCTCAATTCAGTTTTCAGCAAGGCGCCTCAAGCCTCTTAGACGTCTTCGATGCCCAGCGCGTACAGCGCCAGATTCAGATGGACTACGCCCAAGCGCGGTATGAATTGTCCGTCTCCTTGGCCCACCTTGAACGAGCCATCGGTGGAACATTATGACGGCACTCCAACGCACACAGATGAGAACGCGGTCGATCGCGTGCGAGACAGGGCTCCGGCGCTCCTCTCGCCTGACCGCTAGCCTCCTGCTCGGCCTGGCCGCAATCATCGCCGGATGCAACCAGTCCCCCAGCGATGCGGTGGCGGTCAAGACGCCCGTGGCGGCCGACGCTCCCGGACTGATTACCCTGTCTGCGGAGGAGAGCACCAGAATCGGGCTCGTCGCGCAACCGGCTGCTCGAACCGACTTCCGCACCTATCGAGACTTCCCCGCTATTTTGCAACCGAACGAACGCGCGATGGCGGACATTACCACCCTGGTCCGCGGGCGGGTGGTGGATGTCTACGCAGACTTGGGGCAGCAGGTCGAAGCCAATGCGCTCTTGGCCATCCTCTACAGCAGCAACCTGGGCCTGGCGCAATCCGCCTATCTGAAGTCGCAAGCGAAACTCCATGTCGCCGAACAAGCCTATGCGCGGGCCAAATTTCTGCTGCAAGAACAAGTGATCGGCGAAGCGGAAGCGCAGCGCCGGCACGCGGAATTGCTCAGCATGCAGGCGGAAGCCCATGAGGCGCGCGACCACCTCAAACTGCTCGGCATGAGCGATAGCGAATTTCGCCGGCTTGATAAAAGCCGGGACATCCGTTCCCATGTGCCGATTGTGGCCCCCTTCGCCGGGCGCATCATTGGGCGCAATCTGACCAGGGGAGAAGTCGTCGAAACCACCGAAAAGTTGTTCGTGCTGGCCGATCTCTCTGAAGTCTGGGTGCGCGCCAACATTCCAGAAAAAGACATTCCGTTCATCCACGCCATCCATGCCGCCGGCGGCAGGCAGGCGGACGTGCGCGTCAATGCCTATCCTGGGGAAACCTTCAAAGGCACAATCACTTATGTGGGAGACATCCTGGATCCCGCCACGCGCACGATGCAGGTGCGGCTCGAACTCCCCAACCCAGAAGGGCGGCTGAAACCGGAGATGTTCGCCACCATCCGCCTCTTCTCTGAATCGCAACCGGACCGGCTGGCCGTCCCGGAATCCGCGCTGCAACGGGACCAGAACCGGACCTTCGTTTTCGTGCAGCGCACCGCGACGGAGTATGAAGTCCGCGAAGTCCAGATCGGAGAATCCAACGGCACCCATAGCACCATCCTCGGAGGCCTCACTGAAGGCGAACCCGTCGTCACGCACGGCGCCTTTATTTTGAAATCCGAGCTCTTGAAGAAACAAGTCTGATGGTCGCCCGCCTGCTCGACATTTCGCTCCGCCAGCGCATGCTCGTTGTGCTCGTCGCGGTCCTGCTCGGCCTCGGGGGGCTCTACTCCTTTCGCACCATCCCGATCGACGCCTTTCCCGATGTCACCAGCGTGCTGGTGCAAGTCGTTACCAAAGCGCCGGGATTGTCCCCCGCCGAAGTCGAACGGCTGGTGACCTACCCCATCGAGCTCCAGCTGACTGGCGTCCCCGCCCTGACGGAAATGCGTTCCCTGACCAAGGTCGGCCTCTCGCTCATCACCATCGTCTTCGACGATACGATGGACATCAACCTTGCGCGGCAGCTGGTTCTCGAACGGTTGCTGGAAGCGAACGACGTGCTTCCCCCTGGCACAGAACCGATGCTGGTGCCGAACAGCACCGGATTGGGCGAGGTCTTCCAATACTATCTGAACGACACGCGCAGCCCCGCCAAAGACGACGCCATCACGCACCAGAACCTGATCGATCAGCGCACGATTCAGGATTGGATCATCCGGCCGCTGCTGAAAAGCACCCCGGAAGTGATCGATGTCAATTCCATGGGCGGCTTCGTCAAACAGTATCAAGTGCTGGTCGAGCCGGCCCTGTTGCGGAAGTACAACCTCACACTCCGGGAAGTCTTCGATGCGGTCTCAAGCAACAACGCCAATGCCGGCGGCAACATTCTGGAAAAGCATGACGAGAAATACATTGTCCGGGGCATCGGCCTGATCCGGTCGCTCGAAGACGTGGAACGCATCGTGATCAAGGAAACCGGCGGCACGCCGGTCTTTGTCGGCGACGTGGCGCAGGTATTGATCGACCATGCCGTCCGGCATGGCGCCACCGTGTTGAACGGAGACCGCGAAGTAGTCACAGGGATCGTCCTGATGCTGCGTGGCGGAAACGCCCGTGACGTCGTCGAGGGCATCAAGGCGCGCATTGCCGACATCCATGCCCGCAACCTTCTGCCGGAAGGTTTGAGCATCGTCCCGTTTTACGACCGCATCGAATTGATCGCCGCCGCATTGAGCACGGTCTATAAATCCCTGGCCGAAGGCGTCATCTTGGTTGTGGTCGTGCTGGTGCTGTTTCTCGGCAACCTGCGCAGCGCATTGATCGTCGTCGCGACTCTGTTGCTCGCCCCCCTGACCACGTTCATCGTCATGAACCAGGTCGGGCTTACGGCCAATCTCATGTCGCTGGGCGGACTGGCCATCGCCATCGGCATGATCGTGGACGGCTCCGTGGTCGTCGTCGAGAACGTCTACCGGCACCTTTCGGAACATACCTCCGCCGCCGTCTCGCGACTTGAGCTGATTACCCGCGCCGTCAAAGAAGTCGGCCAGCCGGTCGTCTTCGGCATCCTGATCATCATTCTGGTGTTTCTGCCGCTGCTGTCCCTGCAAGGGATGGAAGGCAAGATGTTCAAACCGCTCGCCTACACCATCATGATCGCGCTGCTGACCTCCCTGGTGCTGTCGCTCACACTGTCGCCAGTCCTCTGTTCCCTTATGTTGAAGCGAGGGAGCGAGGAAGATCCCTGGATCGTCCGCTGGACCAAGCGTCTCTATGCGCCCTCGCTACGCTGGGCACTGGCACACCGAGCGCTGGTGCTGGGCATTGCCATCGGCTCGCTGCTCGCCAGCCTGGCGCTGTTTCCGCTTTTGGGAAGCGAGTTCATCCCGATCCTGAATGAAGGCAGCGTTGCCCCGCAAACGATCCGGCTGCCGAGCGTCTCGCTGCCCGCCTCGATCGAGATCGAAAAACGCATGCAGCAGGCCATCATGGAATTTCCTGAGGTCGAGATGGTGGTCTCGAAGATCGGCCGCACCGAACTGGGGAACGATCCACAGGAACCGAACGAAAGCGATCCCGTGGTCCGCCTCCGCCCCTTGGACCAATGGACCACCGCGCGCACGATGCCGGAGCTGATGCAGAAATTCCGCGAACGGCTGACGAACATCCCGGGCGCGACGTTCCTCATCAGCCAGCCCATTCAACAACGGGTCGATGAGCTAATTTCCGGCGTCCGGACAGAAGCCACCGTCAAGCTCTTCGGAGACGATCTGGAAGTCCTGCGCAGCAAGGCCGAAGAGATCGCCAGCCAGCTGAACACCGTGCGCGGGGTGCGGGACATCAAGATCGAGCAGCTCTTCGGACAGCCCTATCTCACCATCGACATCGATCGCGGCAAGATTGCGCGCCACGCCATCAACGTATCCGACGTCCGGGACATCATCAGCACCGCGATCGGCGGCGAAGCCGCGACGCGCGTCTACGAAGGACAGCAACGATTCGAGCTGGTCGTCCGCTTCCCGGAACAATACCGGGACAGCGCCGAAACGATCAGCAACATCCTAGTCACCGGCCGGGATGGCGCGCTGATCCCGCTCGCCGATCTTGGGCAGGTCCGCCTTGAGGAAGGGCCTGGACGGATCAGCCGGGAAAAGCTTCAACGCTATGTCTCCATCGGGTTTAATACGATGGGGCGCGATATCGGCAGTTTGGTCGCTGAAGCGCAGCAGAAGATCGCCACCCAGGTGGCGCTTCCCGCCGGGTACACCGTCGCCTGGGGAGGCTCGTTCGAAAATATGGAACGGGCCATGGCCAAACTCAAGCTTATCGTGCCCATCACTATTGGACTGATCTTCCTCTTGCTCTACTCCACCTTCGATTCGCTGCGCCAGGCGACGCTCATCATTTTGAATCTGCCCTTCGCGTTGATCGGTGGAGTGATCGCGCTCTGGCTGACGGGGGAATACCTCAGCGTGCCGGCCTCAATCGGCTTCATCAACCTCTTCGGCGTGGCGGTGCTGAACGGGATTGTGCTGGTTTCCTGCATGAATGCGCTGCGCGAGGAAGGCGCCTCTCTGGACGAGGCCGTCATGTCCGGCGCCCTGCTGCGCCTGCGTCCGGTGCTGATGACCGCGCTGGTCGCATTGCTCGGGTTGGTCCCTCTCGCGTTCGCCCATGGAATCGGTTCGGAAGTGCAACGCCCCCTGGCCATCGTCGTCATCGGCGGACTCGTCAGCTCCACATTGCTGACGTTGATTGTCCTGCCAATCCTCTATCGATGGATTGAGGACCCTGGCCAACAGAGCCCTCAGCCGGCAGACAGCCATCCCGCGCTCGAACCGGCTCAGAACGAACACTAACCCGGGTTCGTCCGTATCGGGTCGCCGAAACGCTCGAACCCTCTGCGCATGACAGGCCCTTCGCAATGAATCATCCGACTGCCGCCAGACCATGACGATGCCACCCATGCTCAAGCAGGAATGGTCGCTCCTCGTGAGCGGCAGTACCTCAGCAGCCTTTCTCATCTTCGGACAAAGATGGCTGGCGGATCTGTCGCATCCCGCTTGGTTCGCGCTCATGTTCGCATGGCTGTTTACCGTCATCCTGCTGTCAGCCTTTGCGGTCGTCCGGCATGCCGAGAGCTTGGCCACCAAAATGGGCGAGCCGGGCGGCACACTCATTCTGACGCTGGCCGTCACCGGCATTGAAGTCATGATGATCAGTGCCGTCATGCTGACCGGCAAGGGCAACCCATCGCTCGCGCGGGATGCGATGTTCGCCGTCGTCATGATTGCGTTGAACGGCATGATCGGCTTTTCCCTCTTGCTGGGAGGGTTGCGGTATCACGAACAAACCTACAATCTGCAAGGAGCGAACGCCTTCCTGGCGGTAATCATCCCACTGGCCGTACTGAGCCTGGTCTTGCCCAATTTCACGGTCTCTTCCCCTGGCCCGACCTTGTCGCCTCGCCAATCGGTTGTGCTCACCATCATGTCGATCGGGCTCTACGCGGTCTTCCTCGCCATGCAGATCTCCCGCCACCGCAACTACTTCATCGCACCGGCCTCGCTCGAACGGGAAGAAGCCACCTACTGGCACTGCGCCTCCGACGACCAAGACCGCTCAGCAGCACACCTGATGCTGTTGCTGGTGGCGCACCTGCTGCCGGTCGTGATCCTCGCCGGCCAGATCGCCGTCCCCATCACCCACGCCATCCACGAACTGCACGCGCCCCCGGCCTTGGCCGGGGTGCTCGTATCCGTGCTGGTCTTGTCGCCTGAGTCGATGAGCGCGGTGCGCGCCGCGATGAGCAATCAGCTTCAGCGCTCCGTCAATCTGTTATTGGGATCGGTTCTGGCCACCATCAGCCTGACCATCCCCGCGGTCCTGACCGTCGGATTCGCGATGGACCAGACGATCGTCCTCGGGCTCGACCCCGTAGGCATGACCCTGTTGCTGCTGACGCTCGGCCTCAGCCTCCTAACCTTTGCCAGTGCCCGCACAAACATCCTGCTCGGGGCGGTGCACCTGCTGATTTTCCTCGCCTATGTCATGCTGATTTTCGAGCGGTAGCCGCCAGCTCGGAGAAAGGACCGGTGCCGATGGAGTGGGCCTACTTGATCCTCGCGGGTCTGTTTGAAATGGGCTGGGCGATCGGGCTGAAATATACGGAAGGATTTTCACGGCCATGGCCAAGCCTTGGAACCATCGCCGCCATGATCGCGAGCTTCTATTTTCTTTCGCAAGCGCTACGGACGATTCCTGTCGGCACAGGCTACGCCGTATGGACTGGAATCGGAGCCGTCGGAACGGCGATTCTCGGCATGGTCATATTTGGAGAATCCGTCGCGCCGCTCCGGTTGCTGTCGCTTCTCCTGATCGTGCTAGGCATGATGGGCCTCAAATTGAGCGCGTAATCGGCTTCTGTATTGTGCGCCGCGGATAGGCTTCAGACCTAGCGGACTGCCAGCGCGCGCCCATCGCTGTCCAGGCTAGGGCATTCTTCTTCACATCCTCGGGATTCGCCTAGTTCATCGACATCGCCTCGATTGCTACTCTATCGATACATATCGCCGCGTGTTGGGTGACCAACAGCCTCGCCGCAGAGAAACCGCGTGGTCGAGCCTCGCGGATGAAGCCGTTCTTGATCTCCGTGAAGGTATCTCTCCCATGCAGGTTGCAGGGGGTGAAGGCTTTCGCCATCGCCTCTTCACTGGCCACACAGACATCCCTCTCCATGGCCGCCCGGCAATGAGGGATGTTCCACTGTAATACCGCCAGGAAATCAAGGCATTGCTGTCACCCATTGCCACGGCCCGATTCAGGGGTCCGAAGCGGCGCGGGCATTGCTTCTTATTCTCTAAGAAGGTGAGCAAGAGTTTCCCCTATTCCATCCCGCTTGCCCGCCTATGACAGACAGGGAGGAATCGCATGTCTGACTTTCATCAAAATGGCGTCGTGACAGTGCTTCACCGGCTCGGCAAACCGAACCTCGAACAACTTGAGACGGAACTCCAACAGCATGCCTCGACAAATCCGATTGCCCTGGTCCTCCCGTCTCTCTATTCAGAACTCCAGCGGCCGGCGCTCAGGAAGATTGTCGACACGCTGACCGAGGTACGCTATGTGAATGAGATTGTCATCTCGCTGGACCGGGCCTCGGCGCTGGAGTTTCGCCTGGCCAAGGAATACTTCTCGATTCTCCCGCAGCGCGTCCGCGTGATCTGGAACGACGGGAGCCGTATTCAACACATCTTGAAACGCCTGACCGACAATGCCATCGACGTCGGCCTCGCCGGCAAAGGCCGTGGCTGCTGGACCGCCTTCGGCTATATTCTCGCCCGCCACCAGAGCAAAGTGCTCGCGCTGCACGATTGCGATATTACGAGCTATGACCGGCAATACCTCGCCCGGCTCTGCTACCCCATCGCCAATCCCAACCTTGGCTACGAATTCGCCAAAGGCTATTACAGCCGGATTACCGACCGGCTTCATGGCCGGGTGACCCGGCTGTTCATCACGCCGCTCCTCCGCAGCCTCCAGCAGCTGGTCGGCACCCATTCCCTCCTCACCTTTCTGGATAGCTTTCGCTATCCGCTCGCCGGCGAATTTGCCATGGTCAGCGATCTCGCCTGGATCAACCGCATTCCGGGAGACTGGGGACTCGAAATCGGCGTACTCGCCGAGGTGTACCGCAACTGCGCGCTCCGCCGCGTCTGCCAGGTCGACATTGCCGATGCCTATGAACATAAACACCAAGACCTCTCCGCGGATAATCCCGATGCCGGCCTGCTAAAAATGTCGGTCGACATTACGAAGGCCCTCTTTAGAAACTTGGCCAGCGATGGGGTCATCCTCTCGGATGGCCTGCTGAAAACGCTCCGCGCCACGTATCTCCGAGCTGCGCAAGATGCGATCAGCCGCTACGAGCACGATGCGACGATCAATTCCCTCCAGTTCGACCGCCATCTGGAACGCACCGCCGTGGAGGTGTTTCTGAAAGGCATGAAACTCGCCACGCAGAGCTTCATCGAAGACCCCCTGGGCGTCCCGATGATCTCCAATTGGAGCCGCGTCGTCGCCGCCGTCCCCGATGTGTTCGGGCTGTTGATCGATGCCGTCGAGAGCGACCATGAATGGGAACCGGCCAGTGAGCTGGCCCAAGCCCAGCAACAAACCCCAGCCACAAAAACGGTATAACCCGATGCACACGACACCCATAACGAATGCCACCATCACTCCTCTCGCGGCCCAGACCGAATCCGCTGTCGACCAGATCGGCGCCGCGGACCTGCTCGTCGGCATCCCGAGCTTCAACAATGCCGACACCATCGCGCATGTCGTACGGGCCATCCGGGCGGGTCTCGCGAAATACTTCCCGGACCGGCGGGCCGTCCTAGTGAACTCCGACGGCGGATCGACGGACGGCACGCCGTCGATTGTCGCCGACACCCTCGTCGATTTCGATGTGTTGTTTATCGACGACCGGCAAAGCCCGCTCCACCGCATCGTCACGCCCTACCATGGGATTCCCGGCAAAGGGAGCGCGTTCCGCACGATTTTCGAGATCGCCAAACGCCTGAATGTCAAAGCCTGCGCGGTGGTCGACTCGGACCTTCGCAGCATCACGCCCGAATGGATCGAACTGCTCCTGAGCCCCATCGCGCAAGAAGGCTTCGACTATGTCGCGCCCTTCTATCAACGCCATAAGTACGACGGAACCATTACGAATAGTATCGCGTATCCGTTAACCCGCGCGCTGTACGGCTATCAAGTGCGCCAGCCGATCGGAGGCGATTTCGGGTTTTCCGGCGATCTGGCCAGGCACTATCTGAACAAACATGTCTGGGAATCCGACGTGGCCCGCTTCGGCATCGATATCTGGATGACGACCGAAGCCCTGACCAGCGGCGCACGCGTCTGCCAAAGTTTCCTGGGCGCAAAAATTCACAACCCCAAAGACCCGGCATCCGATCTTTCCGCCATGCTGGCTCAAGTCACCGGCGCCCTGTTCAGCCTGATGGAGACCCATCCCTCGACATGGCTTTCCGTGAAAGCGTCTCAACCGGTGCCGCTCTTCGGCTTTCAATACGAAACGGGCGTGGAACCGATCCAGGTGAAAGTCGAGCGGATGCTGGAAGTCTTCGAGCAGGGGCTGCAAGACCTGCAGCCCATCTGGAGCCGCATGCTATCGGAAGAGAGCCTGGCTCAACTTCACGCGTTACAAGGAATGTCTCCGTCGGCGTTCCAGATGCCGGATGCCCTCTGGGTCCGGGTGATCTATGACACCGCCCTCGCCTATCACGCCGGGGTGCTGCCGAAAGACCACCTGCTGAAAGCGCTCACCCCACTCTATCTTGGTCGAACGGCCTCATTCGTTCTGCAGACGCAGGGACTGACGACCCGCGAAGCGGAACACCATATCGAAGCCTTGTGCCAAGCCTTCGAATCGCAGAAGGACTATCTCGTGACGCGGTGGTCGTGAGCCACGGCTGCGCCCGGCATGAGGAGGAAAGGAGACCATCATGAATGCACAATGGATCGAGACGTTACTGGAGCCCATCACGGTCCTCGGCCGGCACACACTGGATATTATCCCCAATGTATTAGCCATGGGGTTGCTGCTGCTGGTAGGAGCCGCCACGGCATGGTTCGCCGGTCACGCCGTCGAGCGGTTTCTCCGCGTGGTCGGGCTTGACCGAGCCAGCGACCGGCTGGGCCTGACCGCCACTTTCCTGCGGGGAGGAATCAAGTCGGCTCCCTCCTATCTCATCGGGCGAACGACTCACTGGTTAATTCTGTTTTTCGCGGCGATTGCCTCGCTTGAGGCGTTGCATATCGACTCCCTCAGCCGGCTGGCTTATGCCACGGTCGCCTATATCCCGCATCTTGTTATTGCCACATTGATCGGCATTACAGGCTACCTGATCTCCAACTTCGTCTCTCAAGGCGTCCTGATCGCCGCGGTGAATGCCGGACTTCCGCCGGCCCGGCTGATAGCCTCGGCGGCCCGCTGGACAATCCAGTTATTGAGCGTCGCCATGGCGCTTGAGCAACTGGGTATTGCGGAACACATTGTGGCAGTCGGGTTCGGCATTACCTGGGGCGGCATTGTCTTCGCCGCTGCGCTGGCGTTCGGATTGGGAGGCAAGGATCTGGCGCGGTCGTTTCTTGAACGCCGGCTGACTGCGCCAGGACATGGGCCAAGTCACGATGATGTGCGCCACCATTAAGGCTTCTATGCGCCCTCACTACCTTGTCTTTACCGACCTGGATGGCTGCCTGCTCGATAGCCAGACCTATTCGTTCGATGCGGCGCGACCGGCCCTCGAACGGCTCCAGGCGAACCAGATTCCCATCGTCCTGGTGTCGAGCAAAACCCGCGCGGAAATCGAGCCGCTTCGGCAACGCCTCAATCACCAGGGCCCGTTCATCGTGGAAAACGGCGGCGCCATCTTCGTGCCGCTCGGCACCTTTGGATTCCCGCTCGACCGGGCGCGGCGGCGGGCCGCCTATCACGTCATTGAACTCGGCACGCCTTACGCCATGCTGCGCGACGTCCTCAAGCAAATCGAGGAGGCCGTCGGCACGCCATTGATCGGATTCGGGGATCTCTCGCTCGATGAAATTATCGAGCTGACCGGGTTGTCTCCAGAAGCCGCGCGGCTGGCCACGCTTCGCGAATACGACGAACCGTACCTCGTGCAAGGCCCCGCCACGATTGCCACAGAGGTCTGCCGTCAAATCGTCGCGCGCGGATTGCAATGGACCAAGGGCGGGCGTTTTTTTCATCTGACCGGGCTCACCGACAAAGGCCAGGCCGCGCTGACCCTGCTCCACTACTACAAGCGCCAATGGAGGCTGGATGGACCGGCGAACGACGTTGAAACCGTAGGGATCGGGGATAGCTTGAACGATCTCCCGCTTCTGCTCGCGGTGGATCATCCGGTGCTGGTGCAGAAACCGGACGGATCGTACGATTGCGACATCCATGTCCCGCAGCTGATTCGCGCCCAGGGCATCGGGCCGGTTGGATGGAATCAGGCGGTGCTGGACCTCCTGAAGCTCGCCGCCTGAAAACAGCGCCGCTGCAAGAGGCCCCTCAATGCGCTGCGTTTACTTTTTCGACGCAAACACCGTGGCATCGCAGGACAGATATTTAATCTGCTTGATCGGAACCAGGATCATTTCCCGCGGCGACTCCACGTAAATAAACTCCTGGTCTTCCGACAGCCGATGGCTGACCGCATCCTTGATTAACAACTCCTGATTGTCCACAAACACGATTTTTACCCAATAATGCACGGCGCAGCTCCTTCCCGAAAAACCGGTATCCACCGGTCAGGCCAACGATCGCCCCAAAGACGGCGGATTATACTGATCCATTCAAGGCAGTGGCAACTTGCCAGCCGGGGCCGCAGCTGAGTAGAGTGGGAATCTGTTCATCTGTAGTGCAAGGAGTCCTTGATGACCGGCTTGCGCCACCTGGCGGTTTTCATGCTGGTGCTGTTGACCAGCCTGGCACTACACTCCGCTGCCGGTGTGGCGCAGGTGATGGGAGACGAGGCTGAATTGGGCCGGCTTCAGTCGAAAGCGGAAGATGCGATCGGGAACGACGATGCGGATGGGGCCGCGATGATGATGGGACGGGCCGCGTTGCTCGCCGCCCAACTCAGCAAACGTGAGACCGGAGAGAAGGCGGCATTCCGAAAAAGCCAGGAAGCGCTCTTCAGGTCCCACGAGCATGCGTACCGGGCCATGGCGCTCTTTCAACGAGCCGGCGGCCAATTGCCAGCGTCATCGGGAGTCTGCGGCAGCCTGGCTCTCGCCCGCACGAGCCTCAGCCACGTCACGGAGCTGGATCTGCCCGCTTCGCAAGACGCTCGCCTCCTTGAGGAGGGCAAGCGTCTTCGTGCAGCTTCCGACAACTGGCACCAGATAATCGATGCCATGGCCGCCGAATACCAATGTCTCTGACCGCGCCCCCTGCCGCTAGTCCTCTTCAGGGTTAACGATGTGCAAGCCCGCCGTCTTCGATGCCGCCAGCAACTGCGCGTCGGCGCTCACCACCGTCAGTCGCAACGGCTTCAACTCCAGCGCCAATGCCAGATGCATGACCTGCGGCGTCCGAAGAAATGGATACTCCAAGGCCAGCTCTTTGGTGGCCAGATAGGTCCCCATCGTCGGCGCAATAAATTCAAAGAGGCCGGCTTTGGACTCCAGCTCGAATTTATACAAGACCGAATAACAATCGTCCCGGGTGATCTCTCCCTGCTGGGCGCGATTGGACAGCGTGGCGTAAAAATCCGTCACTGTCCAGGTTGGCAGAATGGCGACCTTCCCGCGCTTGACCATCAACTTGTTGACGACGCGAGTGCCCCGTTCCATGCTGTAGCGCTTCACCAGCGCCGTGGAATCGAAATAGTAGTATGGCATGCGGTCACACCCTCCCCTTCATGATCAGGGCGGCCAGCGGCCCCTGGAGTTTCGAGAGCCGGTCTTGCAGCTCGTCCAGCGGCACATCTTCATACCCCTGCTTGCGCAGGGTATCGGCTAAATTGCCTTGATTGAACGACGCCGTGTCGTCCTTCAGCCGGTCGCCCAGCTTGCGCTTGGCCAGCCGGCTCGACACCTTCCGTCCGGTCTTCGTCAGTCCGCGTCCGCGGCTCCGTGGGGCGCGGCCCATCGCTTTTTTTGTAGACTGTGTCACGGTACTGGGTTCCTCCTCGTTAAAATGGGCGTGCGCTCGATCCCGCCGGGTTCGCCGGTGTGGATTCTCTTGGGCATCCGGCCGGAGAGGGCGCCTGGCCCGGTAATGACGCCTCTCCAAATACATGAGATGCGATCGCTTTGGCAAGGTCTGCGGAAAATTCTTGTTGGATAACCCGTAGGGCTTTCCCGGCCGCTTCGCGGTCAGAGAGATGCCCTTCCTTCCCTCCGCGCGACATCGCGCCGACCACGCGCCGCGTCGCGATCTCCACCACATCGAAATCGCTGCACCACCGCACATACTTAAATTGCGGGTCGCGCACATCGATCGACCACACATGCACGGTGCCGCGCACCAGCAATTCGCTGCCGGCCTGTTGAGTGGCGACATGCAACCCCTCGCGGATCAGCCCTTCCATGAGCGATCGCTGAATCGGCTCCGCATGATCCCCCGCCACCTCGACTGCGAGCACCAGGTTCGTCGAAAGAAACTGATCCAGCTCGTTCGTTAATTCATTCACACGGTAGGCCGCCGGAGTCCCCTGGCCAGAAGAGCGGATGACGCGCAAGTCCGCGTTGAACGCTTCACGCAGCACCAAATTCTTCGCCGCACGGCGAAGGTCTCTCACTTTCGCCAGCTTGTCGGCCGTCTGCCGGGCTTCGAGCAGATCGGCCTCAATCGTCCGGTCCAGCTCTCGCATCTTATCCATCATCGCCGCCTCGCCCTGGCCGCGATGCATTCCCGCCAGCGCGTAGTGCATCCTCTGATGCCGGTCGTACCAGGTATCGAGAATCTTCACGTTCTCGAGCACCTTGTCGGTTGACACATTCGTCACCTGATCGAGCGTCAGCCGCCGTTCGGTATTCGTCGCGCCCCGGTTTTCGACGAGCAGATACGATTCCCAATCCTTCGCCTGCGCAGCGACTTCGGCCTTAAAAATCCTTGAGACGGCGGCGTAGGCCTGATCGGACGCGGCACTCTTGCTCGAGGCCTGTCCTTCGCCCAAGAGATATTGAGCCGGCGAATACTCTGCGCTCGCCCCATCCACCCACGCCGGCTTCGCCTTCCCTCCGAACCAGGTGCAACTCGAAAGGGCCACGCCTGCGATGAGCAGCATGCCCAGCGGCAACAGCACCTCGCGCCTCAGACTGGCCAGTGCCCTCATTGAATCACCCGTTGAATCATGACCGCGGTTTGTCCCGGAGCGAGCGTGAGCGTGCGCCGACTCTCCGCCGCTGGCCCGCTTCCCCGCCCAATCAGTTGCACCGACGCCGTATACTGCCCAGGCTCCACCCACGCGCGAGCGATATGAATTTCATCCGGAAGCGTCTGCCAGCTGCGCTTGTCGGCCTCTTCCGAGGCCACCGCAAGTCCTTTGGTCAGCAGGCTCACGATCAGTCCGACCCATGGAGCCGCGTCTTTCCCCGCGGCTTGCTGGGCGCCGCGTGTGGCTCCTTCCGCCATCGCAAACTTAGCCGCAGCGCGCGCCACGGCCTTGACCGCGATGCCGGGCAACCTATCGGACAGGCTTTTATCGGCCAGCGCGGAAATGTTCTGCCCTAACTCCGAAGAGACCTTTACCTGCCGGCCGGTCTCGCTAACCAGCGTCAACTGCTCCACGGGCACCTGCGTTTTCTGTGGAATCAATCGCGGTAACGCCACCCGTACGACACGGCCATTGAGGCCATACAGGACACTGTCGACACCCCGGTTCTGATATCTGTTCGACGACTGAGAGAATCCACGATTCAACAATACGAGCTGCAAGGCATCCAAGCTGATCGGCAAGTCGAGAAAGCGGTCCTCCTTGTAGGGAGCGCGGCCATTATAGCTGATCAATACCACTTGGGCGAGGCCCCGCTGCGCCGCACTGGTCTGCCAGACCGTGTCGGGGAAGAGCCGCCGATACTCCTCAAACTCATTCGTGAAATGCAACGCCTCCGCAGTCCGAAGCAGATCCGCGCGCAATTGCGCCGGCACCGGCGTATGCGCCCAACTTCGGTTGGCTTCGTAGGCGTCATAGGCCTTCCGGTAGGCAATGAACGCGTCATTCACATCGTCTGCAGCTTCATAGAGAATGCCGGTCAGATAGCGGGCAAACCCATCTTCTCGATAGCCAGCCTTGTCCTTGATTCTATCCGTGAGTACGTTAAGCCGGTGATCGATCCGGCGGGCTTCCACCAACGCGTCCTGAAGCTGCCCCTGCGCGGCGTAATTCAAGGCCTTGACGACATTGATCATCACATGCTCGTAGGAATCGCCTTCGTAGAATAACGCGTTGTCGTTGGTGAGAAACGCAGCGGCCTCGGAGCGAATGGTTCTCGTATAGAGCCGATCCACTTCCTCCTCGGCTTGCTCCAAGACCGCATTGCTCTGCTGGTAGTCGCCAGCCAGCTGAAGCGTCATCCCGCGATCCATGCCGTACAACAGGCGGCTCTTCTCTCCGTAGGATTTTTCAGCTTGTTGCACAATCGCGTCGGCCTGCTTGGCGTCGCCTGCGGCAAGGCTTTGCTCGATTAGCAGATAGCGATTCACGGAAGGGCCGCACGCGGTCGTCAGCAGCAACCCGGCAAGCACCGCGAATCGAAGAGATAAATAAACGGCGCGCCATGGCGCCAGAGAACGGTGGGCAAGACGTGAGAGGAGAGGGCTCAACAGAGTCTTGGAGCCTAGAAAATGGTTCGCTTCTTTTCGATGACCTTCTTGATTTTCTTCTGTCCGTACCACACTTTGGCATTGCTCTCCAGATCGATCATCTGGAGATCCACTTGATAGAACACCGCCTTCGTCCCGTCCAGTTCGTCGAGGATCGTCGAAATCGTCCCCTTCATCATGTAATCGGCGCCGATCTCTTTTCCGGGAGCCTTTTGCGTATCCTCGCGGGAATACATCGCCTGCTCTTTGCGCTCAGTGCGCAACTCCTCGCGCTCGCCCTTGCCAGCAACGAACGTCACCTTCTGCGAATTCGTCAGCTCACGCTCAAGATCGGTCACAAATGTCTGGATGCTGATGTGCTCATGGCTGCTGTTCAAGATCGTGCCGACCACGACAACGGGCTGGCGATGCTTGGCTTGGGAAAAGTTGCCAAGCCAGGGATAGTCGAGCGATTCCTTGACCATGGTTTCAGCCACCATCCGCGAGTCGGTATCGTTCCAGCGCCCGCTGAGGTCAGTGACCACGCCGGCATCGACCCGCGTGACTTTCGTTTCATGCCCGCACCCCGCCAGCGTCAACACCGCCAACGCCCCCAGCGCCAACCATCCAGACTTCCCAGACTTCATCCCCATCGCACCAACCCTCCGCTGAACATCTTGAGAGAACAACACGCTGGCCGCCTTATCGCGCCAAACGCTTGTCTTCCTCTTTCTCCAGCCGGTCGAACATCTTGTCGGCATTCTTTCGGACAAAGTCGCGCACCTGCGCATTCAGCTCTTTCGCCTGCTCCAAGTTGTTCTTCATTTCTTCGAGGTTCAGCCTGGTGAGGACATAATAGGTATTGGTCTTGTCGTCTTTAAATCGATCGACCGGACGCACGCCGCTCAGCGTCGCCGTCGTGACCGTCTTGATTGCCCGTTCGACATTCTGCTCTTCCGTGTTTCTGGTGAAGTCGCCAGCCGTCGTCGACGCCGCGTAATCTCTCATCAGATAGCCGGTGTAGGTTTCAAACGTCTTGGCAATTTCCGCGCGCGCGCGATTCTCTGCCGTATCCCATGCCAGCGGCTCGTTCTTCACCCCGACTACCGCCCCCACCCCATAGAAGGCCTTGCTATCCTTTTCATTGAACGCGCCCGACCCCTTTTGCACCCATTTGGGAGGACCGCCGCAAGCGGCCAGTCCGACTAAGAGAACAACGGCAAGCCCAGCTCCCGCCAGTCTCGTAACACGCGCTTGCGATGTAACCATGCGATCCTCCTTCACAACGGGGCAATGATAACGTAGAGCTTCAAACCGGTTCAAAATTCGCGTGAATTCATGCTAACATGCGTCATTATTTCCGTCAACGCAACGACGCGCAAACGGTTGACGAGACCAGGCCGATTCAATCCACGCGATGCACGATGACAGAGGAGACACACTGTGGCCGACGTTCAAATAGAAGACGGCATTATTAAGATCGCCAGCTTGGACATTCAAGATCCCAAGGCCGCAGCGGTCTTGGCGGAATATCCTCAAGTGCGCTGGCCAGAAATCACCCGGCGCGCGCTGAAAATCGGATTGGGCTATCTCAAGGGCGGGGGAAAAGACTAGGGCTAGGGCTTCGGCTGAGCGTCGGCCTGGCTCACAGCCGCTCGCGCACGGGAATCGGTTCCGCCCAGCTCGACATAACGGCGAAACGCCTCGACGGACTTGGCCTGATCATTCAGACGATCCGCATAGAGCGTGCCGAGTGAAAAATAGACGTCCTGATAAGCGGCGTTCACCTTCAGCGCCTGCAAAAACGCCTGTTCGGCCTCTGGAAAGTTTCCTCGCTTTTCATAAACCAACCCCAGCGTGTAGTGCGAATCGGGATTCGTGGCTGCATGCGTAGCGGCCAACCGGCCAGCGGCCAAGGCCTCGTCAAGATTGGGCAACAGCTCAAGCCGAATATAACTTTTCAGCACATAGGCATCGCCGAATTCCGGATTCAATTCGATTGAACGATTCAACCGTTCCAGCGCCTCTTCTGCGCGCGTCCCCTCCTGAAGCAGCACAAACGCCTGGTCGTATTGCGCCCGGGCCGCCTGTTGCCGTTCAGCGGGAGTCTGCGGCCCTGCGCCAAGCACAAACGCCGCCTTGCGCCCTTCGATCAGCACCGTATCGCCATCTCCGTCGAGCCTGGCGGAAATAGGATGTTGCTGTCCGCTCGTCGCTTTTGAAACATCCTTTTCTAAATAGGCTCCCAACTCGGAGGCCATCAGCCAGCCGTCCTTATTCAGATCCGCCGCACCCTGCAATCCGGCCAACAGCGTTTTCACGAACACACTCGCATCCCCGACGCGCTTCGACGCTTCTCCCTTATCCCCTGCAGTAATCACCTGCATCGCCCGCCGTTCCGTGTCGTTCTCCGGGGACAACCGGCCTTCGAGAGACAACTGCTGGGGCGCCGTGACTTCCCAACCGCGAACCGCGGTATCGAGAATGAACAGCGTGTGTTTCGCCGCCAGGCGCCGGGTCACTTCCTTGAGCTGGTCGAAGGTGATGGACTTGGCGACATTATTGACCTGCGCATCCGACGGAACCAAGTAGCCCAGGTCCTTCCCATCGACATCTTGCGTCACGCCGGCATGTCCCACATAGAACAGCACCAGGCGATCCATCCGTCCGACCTTGCGCGGCAACATGTTCGACAAGAGCTGCTGCAGCCGGCGAAAACTGGCATCCGTGTCGTAGACCTCGACCACTTCATCGAAGCCCATCTGACGAAAGGCCTGAGCGACCGTCTTCGCATCCTGTATGGCTCCGGGAATCGGCGGCGCCAGCAGATAGTGCTCGACCCCGACGACGATAGCCCAGGATTTATAGTAAAGACCCTCGGGTTTCCCTAACTGGGCGGAGGCGGACGGCGCCCCGCTCAATCCAGCAAGCACGAATAGTCCGAGACCAAGGACCGAAGCACGCAGGCGGCGAGAAGACATGCGCATGATGCATCCAAAAAATAGTGGCGACATTGACTCCGAGTGAGCCTACCCTTGCGCCCTGACGGCTGTCAAGAAAGCTGCCCCCTGCCCTACGGCCATAAAAATTCGCCCGTCCAACAGATCAATCCCCGTACAAATGTATAGTTGCAGGGGGTCCCCCCTTTCTCCATAATCACCGTATCAATGCCGGTGAGACTATCGATCCAGGAGGAACCTGCGTCATGGGTGACAATAATATCGAGACCCTGCTCAAGGAAAGCCGAACGTACCAGCCAAGCGCCAAGACCAAAGCCGCAGCCCATATTCAGAATTACGAAGCCGAATATAAAAAGTCGATCGCCGATCCGGAAGCATTCTGGAGTGGCGTCGCCAAAGAACTCGACTGGTTCACGCCCTGGAGCAAGGTGCTGGAATGGAACTATCCCTTTGCCAAATGGTTTGTGAACGCCACCTGCAACATCTCCTACAACTGCCTTGACCGGCACGTCAAAAACGGACGAAAGAACAAAGTCGCCGTCATCTGGGTCGGCGAAAACGATACCGAGCGCGTCTTCACCTACGGCCAGCTCTACCGCGAGGTGAATCGCTGTGCCAACGCCCTCAAGAAGCTGGGCTTGAAAAAAGGCGACCGCGTCACCATTTACCTCCCGAAAGTCCCCGAGCAGATCGTCGCCATGCTGGCCTGCGCCCGCATCGGCGTCATTCACAGCGTCGTCTATTCCGGTTTCAGCGCCCCGGCTCTCGCCAGTCGCGTGCACGATGCCGAAGCGCGGGTGGTCATCACCGCCGATGTCGGCTTCGACCGGAGCAAAGTCATTCCCCTCAAACCGGTGGTCGATGAAGCCTTGAAGACCTGCCCGACAGTCGAGCACGTTATCGTGGTGCGCAGGCAGAAACCGGAAGTCGCGCTGGCCGCGCCCAAGGAACTCGATTGGTATGAGTGGCTCAAGGGCGAATCGACTGAATGCGACGCGGTCAAGCTGGACGCTGAAGACCCGTTGTATATTTTGTACACCTCCGGCACCACCGGCAAACCGAAGGGCGTCGTGCATGTCCACGGCGGCTATATGGTCGGCACCTACATCACCACGAAATACGTATTCGACCTAAAAGACGACGATGTGTATTTTTGTGTCGCCGATCCCGGCTGGGTCACCGGCCATAGCTATATCGTCTATGGCCCGCTCCTAAACGGCGCCACGATCCTCACCGCCGAAGGCAAACCGGACTATCCGAATCCCGGCCGCTGGTGGGACCTGATCGAGCGCTACGGCGTCTCGATTTTCTACACCACCCCAACGGCCATTCGCCTGCTCATGCGCTATGGAGAAGACTGGCCCAAGAAATACAATCTCTCGACCTTGCGCATCCTCGGCAGCGTCGGTGAACCGATCAATCCGGAAGCCTGGGAATGGTTCCACCGCGCGACCGGCGGCGACAAACCGATCATGGACACCTGGTGGCAAACAGAAACCGGCTCGATCCTGATCACACCCCTGCCCACTGTAGCCTTGAAGCCTGGCTCCGCCACACGCCCCTTCCTCGGCATCGAAGCCGATGTCGTGGACAGCGCCGGCAACAGTCTCCCCGCCAACGCCGGCGGCTTTGCCGTCATCAAAAAGCCCTGGCCTTCCATGATGCGCACCATCTACAAAGACCCGGAACGCTACAAGACCTATTGGAACACAATCCCCAACTGCTACACCGCCGGTGACGTGTGCCACAAAGACGCCGACGGCTACATGTGGTTCATGGGCCGCGCCGATGATGTGATTAAAGTCGCCGGCAACCGGTTGGGCACCGCCGAAGTGGAAAGCGCCCTGGTCAGCCACCCTGCCGTCGCCGAAGCGGCAGTGATCGGCAAGCCGCACAAACTCGTCGGTGAGTCCATCAAAGCCTTTATCATTCTGAAACAAGGCGAGACCGACAGCCCTGCGCTGATTCAGTCGATCAAAGATCAAGTGATGAAGGAGCTGGGGAAAATCGGCGTGCCGTCGGAAATCGACATCGTGCCGTCGCTCCCCAAGACCCGCTCAGGCAAAATCATGCGCCGCGTCTTGAAGGCCAAAGAACTCGGGCAAGACCCCGGAGATATTTCGACGATTGAGGAGTAGTGGATAGACTGCGACGTGAGCGTATGACGCTGTGGTGCTGACGTAATCCCTCTCTGTCAACAAGACCATTTCAATGGAGAAATTCTGGTTTTGAGTTGAGCCCGCTGCATAGCAGGCAACACGCCCGCCCATACGTCATGGGGCCACTCTTCATTGCCACTCTGCAACCATTCAGCACCGACCTTGCACACCAGCTCTCACGACTCAACCACATAGACACTCAACACTTCGGTCCGATACGTCAACAAGTCAATACGCATGCCTGGCCCCATTAGTCTACGCTGGCCCCATTAGTCTACGCAGAATCTCTTTCGGACCAGCTGCCCACGGTTGAGTTGCCATGTGATTGCCTCTTGGAAGTAACGCCTAACTCCGTCGCTCAGTTGGATCAGCAACATTCGCAGGGATTGACCATAGAAAATTATTACGCTTTGACACCGAAGCCTAGTCCCCTCATAAGCCACTTGGTGGTTCGCTTGTCCAGAGAATCAGCGCGGCCTTTAAAACCTCGCATGTCTCCAAATGGATTGAATCCTGCAGCAGTGGAGACATCTCTGTTAAGTAAAGCACCATATTCAAGGCAGTCTGCAATCGCTTCTCTCATATCGTTATCATCAACAGACTTGCCATGAATAACTCGATCGCGGACCTTCTCAGCCTCATCGAGTTTCGCTGCGGTAGCCTTGCTCAATGGCGACCCGAAAACGTTTGCAAATATCTCTTTGAAGCCGTCTCGGGTTAAATGCTGGAAATTCATTACGCGACGCACGAACTCAGCGTCACCACGATGGACCTTTACCACACCGCCATAGAGCGCGCGGTTTTGCGCCTGTTCGACTTTCAAGAACGAGTAGGCAAGAGCCACTTCGTAAGGCAGTCCACTGATCAATTTCGGTATATGCTGAAAATGCCCTTTGACCTCGTTGGGCGACATTTCATATATCTTGAGCAATGACTTGTAGCTAGGGACGCGAGCCATTATGTTTCCCTTCAGGCAAAACAATGATTAGGCCGATCGGCATAACACCCATTCTCTTATTTTGGTTCAGATCCCGAGCCTACGGACTCCGGGCCCTAGATGATCTTGTTCCTGGCTAGATCAATCCCCGCTTCTGGAGATAGTCTTTATCAATGACCGGTGTCGGCTTCGGGGCCACTTGGCCCCGCTCTTGGAGGAGGCGTTCGACGTATTTGCCGATGAGGTCGGATTCGAGATTGACGGAATCGTTGACCTGCTTGAGGCCCAACGTCGTCACTTTGGCGGTATGCGGAATGATGGCGATGGAGAAGCCATGATTCGTCACATCGTTGATCGTGAGGCTGATGCCATCGACGGTGATCGAGCCCTTCACGACGCAGTACTTGAGAATGTCCTGCGGCGCTTCAATCGTGAAGACCACGGCATTCCCGTCTTGCTGCCGGCTGCGAATCGTCCCGACGCCATCGACATGCCCGGCGACCAGATGCCCGCCGATGCGCTCGCTCAGCTTCATGGCCCGTTCGAGATTCACCGGGGTCCCTGTCGTCAGTAACCCTAGCGTCGTCACGGAGAGCGTTTCCGGCGACACTTCCACCGTAAAGCTGCTCTCGTGCCTGGAGATGGCCGTCAGACAAATCCCGTTCACGCTCACACTGTCGCCGATCTTGAGGTCGCTCATGACGGTCGACGCGAGCAACGTCATTCTCGTCCCCGCCAGCGTCTTCTCCAGCGAAATCACCGCGCCCATTTCTTCGACAATGCCAGTGAACATCAGCTAGTCCTCATGATGGTCTGCAACATTTGCTGCTTGCGGCGACATTATAACATCGGCCTATCGATTCCTCATCGTGACCCAAAACATCATGGCGGCGGCGACCTGAAGACTCGCAATGATTGTGAAGGCTCCGGCATAACTCATGTTGGCAATCAGAATGCCCGCCAGCAATGGCCCGCTCGCATGGCCGATATCGCCGATGGTGCCCTGCATGCCCATCCCGGCCCCTAGTGTCTTGAACTCTGAACTGTCCGCGACAAAGGCGGAGGACGAGGACGACACGACGGCTTCGCCGAACCCAAATCCGGCTGAGAGCAGCAGCAAGAGGGCAAAGGTCGAAACGTGCGGGATGCAGACAAACGTGGCCGCACAAATCAACAGGCCAATCATAATCAACGGCTGACGCCCTACCCGGTCTGACACGCGCCCCATAATTGGCTTGGAAAGAAACGACGTGCCTGCTTGAACCGTAAATAACAACCCAACTTCGCCAGGGTTCAATCCCACCGTGAGGCCATAGAGCGGCAGAAACGCCATGAGTGCGCCATTGGCAATCATCTTCGCGCCGTCCGTCGCGCTGGTGATCAGCACCTTCCGGTTGCGCGCGACAATGGCGAAGCCCTTCCACATTTCCGCCAGCAGCGGTCGCAGGCCTTTCTGCTGCACCAGTGGCGTGGCCACATCCAGGTGCAAACTGTAAAACAACACAATCGCGAGACAGCCGCAGACTCCAGCCGTGATAAACGCCGCATCGAAACCGGCGACATGGGCGAGATATCCGCCGATAAACGGCCCGAGCAATGCTCCCGACTGCGTGCAGGCCGTGTAGGTCCCCAGCGCTGCCCCCCGGCGTTCACGATAGAGTTCTGCCACTGTCGCCAGCGCGCTCGGCGCAAAGATGGCCGTGGCCAAGCCATGCACGAATCGCAACGCCGTCAGGCTATTCAGATCCGTGATAAAGAGATAGAGAAACGGCGGCAGGCCGAAGGCCACAACGCCAATACGCAGCAACAATCGCCGACCGTAGATATCGGACAAGGCGCCGGACGGCAGTTTCAGCAGCACACCGGTCAGCGTCGAGACGGACACAATCAGCCCAATCCGCTCTGGGCCCGCCCCAAGATGCTCGGCAAACAGCGCCAGCACCGGCATGCGCACCATGTTGTAGCTGATGAAACAAAAGATGCCGACGGTGCAGATCAACAGAAAGCTGCGTGAAGACGTCATCGCGCGGACGGTTCCTTGTCATGAATGTTGCTGAGATGGGGCATCGACGCGAGCGCCTGCTTCAAGAAAGCCACATCTTCAGGCGGCAATGGCGGTGGATCGGTCGCCTCAAATAAGACACGGTCGGGATCCCGTCGCATTTCCACCCCAAGCCGATTCACCGCCTCGACACCCCTCGTCAATTTGCGCGACACCGTGCGCCCAACTAGCGGACGCAGCAGCGAGACGAGTCCGGCCAAGAGAGGATTATCCAATCGCGTATACGACACCAGCGTCGTCTCGACAGCCTCCTGACCGGCAGCATCTTTCACCGTCGCCATGCGGAGCATCACCACTGCCTTGCCAGCGACGTTCGGCAACAACGTACTATGGTGTGTTCCTTCGAGATAGTACACACGATGGGCCGCATCTTGATAGACCAGCTCGACCAAGCCCACAGTCCCTTCTCCATCGTCTCCCCAATAGCGACCAGGGCCGCGCGTTTCGGCTTTGTACAAGCCTAACTCCAGGCGATTGACGAGCGCGGCGGCGACCGGCGGACGATCCAATAGATACACATAGACCGACTCAGCCAGCGGGGTCTGGATCGGTCCGATTTTGTTGGCGGTTGTGAAGTCGTCGATGATCGGCTGAAGACGGCATCCCCATGCGGGATTGATGCGTTCGACGGGAAAGGCGACGCCCGCATGCTGCGGGGCGATGTAACAGGATTCTGCTTGAGCAAGCCCAGACCATGTGACGATGAACAGAAGAACTAGGCAGGCAGAAACCGCGCGAAAGCGACTAACCATGCCACCGCTCATGGCACAGACTTCGGAACCTGAATGGCGAGCTGTACGGTGAAGAGCTGCCGAGGATCTTTGCGCGCGCGCGCCTGGCGAAGCAAAATCTCAACCGACGGCGTGACCGGCCCCTCGAACGACACCTGTTTGTTCGTCACCACCGTGACCGGCTTGGAAAGATCCACCAATTGATCGTTCAGAAACAGCGTGTAGCGTTGCACCAGCCCCGTCTCGACTTCGATGCGGTTGGGCGCGGTCACTGAAGCATCCAACCGGGCATAGCGTTTCTGCTTCGTCAGCTCATCGCGTTTGGATACCAGATCGTCCGCAAACGCGGCAATCGGATCGGTCGCATCGATGCGCACCCAGCCGAACGAGTGAAAGTGACTGGCCTCGCGAACGACTGTCAGCGACGCCGGCAAGGGGTTCCGCCGCTGCGCGTTGAACCAGGCCACCAGATCGGGCAACTCCTCACGAGGAAAGAAATGCCCCCCGGCCATGGAATGTTCGCGCTCATGCTCGCGATAGATGTGCGGATAGCCGATGGCCGCCAGCTCGCGCGAGATCGTCCGGCTCAACTCCACCGGCATGACTTGATCCTTCGCGCCGTGAATGATGTAGACCGGCGTCGTCCGCAGATTGGCCAGGAACGGCATGAGCACGCTGTCGAGTCCGCTGGCCATCGGAGCAATCCCCGCGAAACGCGGCGCCTGATGCATCCCGATCAACCAGGTTCCAATCCCGCCATTCGACATGCCCGTCAGAAAGACCCGGTCGGGATCGACGTGATACTGCGCCTGCACCCGCTCAATCACCGCCAGAACGAGATACTCCGCCTGCCTGGTAAACCAGGCACCCGACGGATAGGTCGGACAGACAAGAATATAGTCGTCGCCTAAGCGGCTTTGCCATCGCTCCAAATACGCATCGCCGGAAAACCCCGCTCCGTGCAGACAGACCACCAGGCCATAGCCCTTGCTAGGCTGATAGGTCAGCGGGACCGAGAGCGCATAGTGGTAGGTGCGTTCTCGCACCGCGATCCGTTCTTCCGCCATCGTCCCCACAGGCTGGGGCCGATACGTTCGCCCGGTCTGGATAGCGCGGCTGACCTGGTCAATCGTGGCATCCGGGTTGGCCAGCACTTGTTGCAGCAGAGCCTCTGCCTTCGTGCTATCCGCTTCGTCGAGATACGACATCACTTCGACGTCGAGATTCTGACTCGCAGGCAAGGGCTCAGCAGTCCAGACAGGCTCCCCTACTGCGGCAAGACAACAACAAACCAGCAGAGCATATCCGTACTGAGTGGCACGCCTCACTGTGAAGACATTCGCCATGGCTAGATTATAAGTCGCCTTCGACGACAACATCCGTTCCTAGTACTCTGGTCCGCACCTGTTTCAATTTCCAGGCATCGGCCAACCGGCGCGGACTCGCACCGCCGATCACGCCTTTCGATTGCATGCCGCCGAGCAACGTCGGCGCCACATAGAACCGCACCTGATTGACCAGTCCGGCTTTGAGGAATGCGGCATTCAACTCGCCGCCGCCTTCGACCATGACAGCCAGCATTCCGCGTTGTCCTAAGGCGGTCAGGAGATGTTTCAGCGACAGGCGGCCGCCGCGGCTCGGCAACGACAGCACTTCAATACCCTGTCGCTCAAGCGCCAATCGGCGCGCGGCCGGAGCGGCCTCCGTCGTCGCAATGATCGTCTTCGCTCTAGATTGCTGCGTGAGAATGGTGGCTGACCGCGCGATGCGCACATGACTATCGACCACCACCCGCACTGGCTGGGTCGCCGCCAGGGACGTCAGACCTGGCAGTCGCCGTGCCGTCCACGAGGGATTGTCTTTCAGCCCTGTCCCGATTCCCACAATCACGGCATCCATCGCGCTGCGCAGCTGATGCACCTCTTGCCGCGATTGCGCCCCCGTAATCCACTTGGACTCGCCTCTGGCCG
>JADLEJ010000031.1 GCA_020846195.1 Nitrospira sp. | reverse complement strand
GTCAATGCCTACGGGCTGTCGAAATGGCGAGGCGAGCAAGCGGTGACGGAGTCCGGGGCGGATGCTCTGGTCGTTCGCACGGCTTGGCTATACGGGTCGATGGGGAAAAATTTCGTCAAGTCGATCATGCGCGCGGCTCAGGTGCAACCCTCCCTTCGGGTGGTCGACGATCAACGCGGGTCTCCGACCTCCGTTGAAGATCTCGCTGCAGTCATCAAAGTAATGGCGGCGGGATCGGTGCAAGGTATTCTGCACGTGACAAATCGAGGCGATTGCACCTGGTGCGAATTTGCCCGGGCGATTGTGGAGGAGATGAACCTCGACATTCCGGTTTTTCCCATCTCGACGGCGGACGCAGGGCGACTGGCGCCGCGCCCACCCTATTCGGTGCTTGGGATACAGCGGTTAGCGCGGCTGGATCTGGTGCCTCGTGACTGGCATGAGGCGCTGAGCCAGTTCGTCAAGGCCGAGCAGGCATTGGCCCCGGTTCATCCGTAGCGCCGGTGGCGCCCCCCTCCTTTCACTGATCAAATCATTTTTCCTTTGTGTCAAACCGGTGAATCGGTAAGATAGCGCGTAAGGCTTTTGCATCCGTAGCTTTGGCTAGGTGAGAGAAAATTTATGTCTGGGAATGCGAACACCATGAAAGAGAAGGCTTTCGAGCGAAGCCGGCTGAGCGAAGTGCGCCTATTTGCGACGGACGTCGATGGGGTGCTGACGGATGCGGGCATGTACTATTCCGAATCGGGCGATGAGTGGAAGAAGTTCAATACGCGCGACGGGATGGGGATCAAGCTATTGCAAAAGGCCGGCTACGTGACGGCGATTGTCACGCAGGAGCGAACGAAGATGGTGGCGCGGCGGGCTGAAAAGCTCGCGATTCCAGAGTTGCACCAGGGTGTGCTGGATAAGCTTTCGGTGATTCGCGAGATGGCCGGCCGCCATGGATTGTCATTAAGCCAGGTCGCGTATATTGGTGATGATGTGAATGACCTTGAGGCGTTGCGCGCGGTCGGGTTCTCGGCTGCTCCGGCTGACGGCATGCCTGTCGTCTGCGATGCCGTGCATTATGTGTGTCGGAAAAAAGGCGGCGAGGGAGCCGTGCGCGAGATCGCAGAGATGCTTCTGAGCGCTCGAGAGGATCGAGCGTAGAATATGCTGCGGGGAGATGAAGGAGAACAGGCATGAGAGCAGGAAAGCAGAATCTGTATCCGGTGATTATGGCCGGTGGAAGCGGGACCAGGTTTTGGCCGTTGAGTCGGCAGTTGTTTCCCAAGCAATTGCTGAAAATCGGTGGAGAGCAGACGCTGATTCAACAGACGATGCAGCGGGTGTTGGGGTGTGCGCCGTCGTCACAGGTGCTTATCTCAACGAACGCGGCTCAGGCGGAGTTGATTCGGGGACAGTTGGGCGAGTGGAAGAGCGAATTGAAGGACGGATTCGTTTTGGAACCTGAGGGGCGGAACACGGCACCGGCTATTGCATTGGCGGCGCTCGAAGTCCTGCGGCGCGATCCGAATGGACTGATGCTGGTGGTGCCGGCCGATCATGTGGTGTCGGGGCAACGGGAATTTTCCGCCGCCGTGGCGCTGGCTTCCCAGCTGGCTGATGAAGGCTATCTTGTGACATTTGGAATCAAGCCAATTAGGCCGGAAACCGGCGATGGCTACATTAAGCCGAATGGACGAAAGCTGTTGGGCGCTCGGGGAACGCTCAAAGGATATCGGGTCGATAAATTCGTGGAAAAACCGAATGCGGCCAAGGCGGCGCAGTATCTCAAGGCAGGACAGTATTATTGGAACAGCGGGATGTTCGTGTGGCGTGCCGCGACGGTCCTCGAGGAAATTCGGACGCATCAGCCCGCGCTTGGGAAAGTCGTGGATCGCATCGCCCAATTGCAGGCCTCAGGCGCTCCCAAGCAGACGATCGATGAAGTCTACCGATGGGCAACGTCGGTCTCCATCGATAACGGTGTCATGGAGCTTTCGTCCAAGGCAGCCGTCGTTCCGGTGAAATTCCGCTGGTCCGATGTGGGCAGTTGGGGAAGCTTGGATGAAGTGGCCGAGAAGAATAAGGCGGAGAATGTGTTGGTTGGGCGGGTGATCGACCTCGAAAGTACCCGTTCGATTGTCTATGCCGACCGGCGGGTTGTGGCCACGATTGGCTTGGAAGACATGGTGGTGGTGGATACGCCCGATGCCACGCTGGTCTGTCCGAAGTCTCGCGCGCAGGATGTCAAAAAGGTTGTGGAGATTCTCAAGCAGCAGAAGGCGCCGGAACATTTGGAGCATCTGACGGTCCACCGCCCCTGGGGATCCTATACGATTCTTGAAGAGGGCGCCGGTTTCAAGGTGAAACGAGTGACGGTGAATCCTGGTGGGCGTCTCTCGCTTCAGTTGCACCACAAGCGGAGCGAGCACTGGGTGGTCATTGCCGGCACCGCGCGGGTGACTAGGGGCGAAGAGGTATTCGATCTCCAGGTCGGCCAGAGCACCGCCATTCCGGTCGAGACCAAACATCGGTTGGAGAATCACGGGAGAGAGACCGTTCATATTATCGAGGTTCAGAACGGTCCGTATCTTGGGGAAGACGATATTGTGCGATTCAAAGACGATTACGGACGAACCGCTAACGCATAGAAGATAGAGGAGCGGCTATGGGATTGTTTCGCGAATACGACTTGCGTGGCATTGTTGGGAAAGAACTGACCGCAGACATTGCCGAGCTAGTGGGGCGCGCCTATTGTACGCATGTGCGCGGGCGCGGCGCGAAGACGGTTACGGTGGGGCGCGATGGCCGGCTTAGTTCTCCTGAGTTGTATCGCGCACTGGTCAAGGGACTCCTTGCTGGTGGCCTCAATGTGATCGATATCGGGATCTGCCCTTCCCCGCTGGTCTATTTCTCATTGCATACTTTGCCGGTCGACGGCGGGATTATGATTACAGGAAGTCATAACGCCGCCGAGTACAACGGGTTCAAGATTTGTGTCGGGAAAGAAGCGATTCATGGCGATGAGATTCAGGCCTTGCGGCGCGTGATGGAGGAGGGGCAGTTTGTCTCCGGCCAGGGCACGCTGACGGAGCATCCCATCATTCCCGACTATCTGGCCTATATTAAGAAGAGCTTCGCCGGCGTCGATGCCAAGCGGCTGCACGTCGTCATCGATTGCGGCAGCGGTGTGGCGGCGTTGGTTGCGAAAGATGCGCTGGAGCTATTGGGTTGCAAGGTGACGGGCTTGTATTGCGAGTTGGACGGCCGATTCCCGCATCATCACCCGGACCCCACGGTGCTGGAGAATCTTGCAGACTTGATGCAAGCGGTCAAAGAACACAAAGCGGATGTGGGGATCGGCTACGATGGCGATGCGGATCGGATCGGGGCTGTGGATGAGCAGGGACAGGTATTGTGGGGCGATCGGTTGCTGGTGATCTATTCTCGCGATATTTTGACAGTCAAGCCGGGCAGCACCATCATCTCCGAAGTGAAAGCGTCGCAGAGCTTTTACGACGATATTGCCAAGCGGGGCGGCCGTCCGGTGATGTGGAAGACGGGCCACTCGCTGATCAAGGCAAAGATGAAGGAGGAGAAGGCCGTCTTGGCTGGTGAGATGTCCGGGCACATGTTCTTTGCCGACCGTTACTTCGGCTATGACGATGCGGTCTACGCTTCTTGCCGGCTTGTGGAAATTCTCGCCAAGGGCGTGAAACCGCTCTCCGCGCTAGTCGCCGACCTTCCGGATACGACGGTGACGCCGGAAATTCGGGTGGATCTTCCCGATGCGATTAAATTCGATGTCGTCAAGCGGGTGCGCGAGCGGTTCGAAACCTATGCCAAGACCAAGCAGGGGCTTGGGCCTGAACAACGCCGGGTTCGTGAGCTGGTGACCATCGATGGTGTGCGTGCGGTTTTCGAAGATGGCTGGGGGTTGATTCGGGCGTCGAATACACAGCCGGCGCTGGTGCTCAGATTCGAAGCTGCGACGCCTGCGAAGCTCAATGCGATTCGGGCGATTGTGGAGGGCGAGTTAGCCGCTGTCCGCCGGGAACTCGAACGCTAGTGCCGGGGGTGCGCGATGCGCGTCGAGGCATGCTCCTTTCCACGTCCATGCATGGTTTAGCCTGGGTGTTCTGTTTGTTTGCAGCCTGGAGCCCAGGGTTTGCCTATGCCGATGAGATTGCCAGCACTCCTTCTCGCCCATTTCGCGTGGGCGAGCGGCTCACCTACGACATTACGTTCCTGAACATCAGCGCGGGAACGGCGGTGATGGAGGTTGGGTCAGGCGATGCCGGGAGTGGCCGTCCGTCGGGGAAATTTATCACGACAGCCGTGTCGAGCCCAAAGGTCACGAGATTTTTCCCCGTGGATAATCGTGTCGAATCCCTGACCGATCTGACAACGCTGCTACCGGAGCACATGATTTTCCGGAGGCGGGAGGGGAAAAAAAAGGAAGATATCGAGTACGTCTTTCATCGGAAAGACAGCACCGTCTCGGCCACCCGAGGTGGGAGCACGGAAGTGCTTCCGATTCCAGCCGATACTCAGGATTTAATTTCCTGCCTTTATTATGTGCGCAGTCTGTTGCCGCTGAAGCAAGGCGCATCCCAGGCCTTGACAGTCTACCACGATAAGAAGATCCGCCAGATTGAAGTGCGGGTTGAGAAGATTGAGATGCTGGATGGGCCTTGGGGAAATCTTGAAACAGCGCAAGTGCTTGTGATCATGCCTTTTCAAGGGATCTTTCTGAATCAGGGGAATATCCGCGTGTGGTTCACAACCGACGAGCGGCGTATTCCATTACGCATGAAAGCCAAAGTGATAATCGGGTCGATCGTGGCCGATTTAGTGAGTGGGATTCCAGAGGTCAGCCGCTCGAAGTAAGAGAGCGAACTTTCATTGCCGGGATCGGACAAACCCGCTATACTGCCTGCACTATGGGCCAATTTCCCCTTACATTAAGCCGCTTTATCATTCGCAATCAGGCTGGTCACCCGGGAGCGACCGGTGAATTTTCCAGCTTGCTGAGTCAGATCGGACTCGTCGGGAAAATCATCGCGCACGATCTGCGGCGTGCTGGCCTGATTAATATTCTCGGCACAACCGGCCACACCAATGTGCAAGGCGAAACCGTTAAGAAGTTGGACGAGATTGCCAACGAGACGTTCCTTCGCGCGTTCCAGGGCAACGGCCTGGTTTGTGCGCTAGGTTCCGAGGAAATGGCGCAGATGGTGTCTCTGCCTGAGAATTGGCCTCAGGGGAAATACATGCTGCTCTTCGACCCTCTCGATGGCTCGTCCAATACCGATTGCAATATGCCCTTGGGATCGGTGTTTTCCGTGCTGAAGCATACGCGGACCGATCGCCCGCCGACAGAGGGCGATCTGTTGAAAAAAGGGATTGAGCAGGTCGCGGCTGGGTATTTGCTATTCGGATCCAGCACGATGCTGGTGTATACCACCGGGCAGGGCGTGCATGGGTTTACCCTCGATCCAGGCATCGGGGAATACTTGCTCTCGCATGAACGCATTCGGATTCCCGAGCGAGGGAAAATCTATGCGGCGAATGAAGGCAACAGCCATAAGTGGACTCCCGGGATGCGGAAATATATCGAGTTTCTGAAGACTCCTGACAAGGCGGCCGGCCGGCCGTATAGCGGCCGCTATTCAGGGTGTCTCGTTGCGGATGTGCATCGCATTCTGCTGGAAGGAGGCGTCTACCTCTATCCAGATGAAGTGGCCAAGCCGGAAGGAAAACTGCGGCTCCTTTACGAAGCCAATCCCTTGGGCTTGGTGGTGGAACAGGCCGGGGGGCGGGTCTCTACCGGCGCGATGCGAATTCTTGATATTGAGCCGAAAGAACTTCACCAGCGGGTCCCCGTGATTATCGGCAGTCGGGGCGATGTCGAAACAGCCGAGGCCTTTACTCAGGGCCGGGCGTAACGCGCATTCTTCACGTCATTTTCTCCGGGAGGATTGTCATGGCAGATCGTGTACGGGAAATTCTCAGTTGGTATGAAAGTGATAACGCAGGCACGAAGGCGAATTTGGCGCGCATGTTGCGCCATGGCAAATTGGCCGGGACAGGGAAGCTTGTGATTCTTCCGGTCGATCAGGGATTCGAGCATGGGCCGGCCCGCAGCTTTGCGCCCAATCCGGCCGGGTATAATCCCCACTACCATTTTCAACTGGGCATCGATGCGGGCTGTAATGCCTATGCCGCGCCTTTGGGATTTCTTGAAGCGGGTGCCAGTCATTTTGCGGGCCAGATTCCACTGATCCTCAAGTTGAATAATCACGATGTGTTGCACGATGAGAAAGATCCGCTGCCGTCGGTGACGAGCAGCGTCAGAGATGCCTTGCGGTTAGGCTGTGCGGCGGTGGGATTTACGATTTATCCTGGATCGGCTCATTGCAATACCATGTATGAGCAGCTGCGGGCGATTACGGAAGAGGCCAAGGCCTCCGGCCTGGCGGTCGTCGTCTGGTCCTATCCGCGGGGGTCGTCGCTCAGCAAAGAGGGAGAAACGGCGATGGACGTCGGCGCCTATGCGGCGCAGATCGCCGCGCAACTCGGCGCTCATATCATCAAGGTCAAGTTGCCGACGGCCCATCTCGAACAGGCGGCGGCCAAGAAGGTTTATGAAACGACGCAAATTCCGATCAAAACTCTGGCCGAGCGCGTGAAGCATGTGGTGCAGAGTTCGTTCGACGGCCGCCGCATCGTGATTTTCTCCGGCGGTGCTAAGAGCGAGGACAAGAACGTGTTCGATGAAGCCCGGGCCATCCGGGACGGCGGCGGGTTCGGCAGCATCATCGGGCGGAATTCCTTCCAGCGTCCGAAGGCGGAGGCGGTGAAATTTCTCCATACGATTATGGGGATCTATTCGGGAGAGGTTCAATAACTGCCCTGCAGGCGATTCATCGGACGAAGGTAGACGAATCATGAACACACACAGTCAGGGGCCTGAATCGAGCCGCAGCTGGATGGTTGCCGCGGTGCTGCTCACAGCGGGGATCATCATCGGATTTGTGGTGGCCTCCGATCTAGGCTGGTTGTCGAACGGGCATGCCGTTCCCGATAGCGCAGCACCTCCGCTGGCGAGGCCGGTCTCGACGGCCCCGCAGCCTGTGCTGCCGGGAATGGGGAGCCAGACATTCGTCGAGATCGCCAAAGCGGTCAAGCCGGCGGTCGTCAACATTTATGCGATCAAGAGCGGCAAGGCGGATGGAGCTCAGGCGGCGCCGTTCGAAGATCCGTTTTTTCGCAAGTTTTTTGGGGATGAATTTTTCCGCCGGTTTGAGCAGCAACAGCCGAAAGAGAAGAAAGAGCGTGGATTAGGGTCAGGCGTGATCGTTGAGTCGGATGGGCTGATCATCACGAATAACCACGTGGTCGGCAAGGCCGATGAAATTCGAGTGACGCTTTCGGACAAGCGCGAGTTTAAAGCCAAGCTGATCGGGACCGATCCCAAAACCGACATTGCGGTTGTGAAGATCGACGCGGCGAACTTGCCGACCGTCGCGTGGGCCGACTCCGATCAATTGGAAGTCGGCGAATTTGTGCTGGCGGTCGGTAATCCATTCGGCCTCACGCAGACCGTCACGCTGGGTATTGTCAGCGCCTTAGGGCGGGCGGCGGGCATTGCGGAGTACGAAGACTTTATTCAAACCGACGCGGCCATCAATCCGGGAAACTCCGGCGGAGCGCTCGTCAATGTGCGCGGCGAGCTGGCTGGAATCAATACCGCGATCTTCAGCCAAAGCGGCGGCAATATGGGAATCGGGTTTTCAGTGCCGAGTAACATGGCCCGTTCCATCATGGATCAGCTAGTCAAAACCGGGAAAGTGGTCCGTGGCTGGCTGGGGGTCTCGATTCAGGAGTTGACGCCTGAGTTGGCCAAGCAGTTCGGCGTGAGCGAGACCAAGGGCGTACTGGTGAGCGATGTCATGGATGACAGCCCAGCTAAGAAAGCCGGGATCGAACGCGCCGATGTCATCACTGAATACGACGGAAAGCCGATGGATTCTCCGACCCATCTGCGGAATGCGGTGGCGCAGACGCCGGTGGGGAAGAAGGTTTCGGTCAAATTGATCCGCGAGAAGAAGCCGAAAACAATCGACCTGTCCATCGCCGAGCAGCCGAAGTCCATGGCGCAATCGGGGGAGGAAGAGTCGGCTGAAATGGCGGCGCCGACCGGAATTCTGTCGGATCTGGATGTGCGGGAATTGACGGATGAAGTGGCCGGCCGGTATGGCCTGAAGTCCAGCGAGCGCGGCGTCATGGTGGTGCGGGTGAAGCCCGGCAGCACCGCCGAGGAGACGGGCGTGCGGGAAGGCGACGTAATTATTGAGATCAACCGGCAATCGGTGACATCGATGAAAACGTACGAGCGCATCGCGGCCAAGCTGCCGAAAGACGAGGCCGTGCTCATGCTGTTGAAACGGCAGGGACGGACGATTTATCTGACACTCCGTCCATGACGGCGTGAGCGGCGGACTCTGTCTCGCCGATGTCCATACGAAAATGGTGGAGGAGGCAAGGGCGGACAAGGCCTCGCATATTCCCGCCCATAAATCGATAAAAGGGCGCCCGGAGGGGCGCCATGAGGGAGAGGAGGTTCCGGTATGATATCGCGAGCCCTATTCATCCTTCTTAGTGCGCTGGCGGGCATGGCTCTGTTTCTACGGGCCGAAAATGCCAGCGGTTCGTTCTGGCTATACGGGTTCGGAATCGGGATGGTCACCGGCGGGTTGATCGTCATGGGCGAATACGCGTTGCGAACCTTGTCTTTCGGCATCATTGTCGGTGCGACGGCGGGTCTGGCGGTTGGGTTGTTGATGACCGGCTTGGTCGAGTGGGTCGGCGGTGAAATCTTCGATGTCCAAACCTTCCTCTTTCATATCGGTGGGCTGGTTTTTCTGCTCGGGTTTCCCTATCTAGGACTGGTGCTCGGGGCGCGGTTTGGGCGGGAGCGGTTCCCGATGCCTCGACCTCGGCCCTCCGATCTCCCCAGCGGTTCGAATAGTCTCAAAGTGCTCGATACGAGTGTCATTATCGATGGCCGTGTTGCGGACTTGTGTGAAACAGGCTTTCTGGAAGGCACGATGTTCGTTCCGCAGTTCATCTTGCACGAGCTACAGCATATCGCCGATTCGTCGGACTCTTTGAAGCGCGCTCGCGGCCGACGGGGGCTCGACGTTCTCAACAAGATTCAGAAAATGGCGGATATCGATGTGCAGGTTGTGGAAGAGGATTTTCCGAATGTGAAGGAAGTCGATGCGAAGCTGGTCGTCTTTGCCAAGAAAAAAGGCGCGCGCATCATGACGAACGATTTGAATCTGAATAAAGTGGCCGAGTTGCAGGGAGTGCGGGTGCTCAACATCAACGAGTTGTGCAACGCCTTGCGGCCTGTTGTGCTGCCGGGTGAGACGATCCGTGTCTTTGTCTTGAAGGAAGGCAAAGAGGCGGGCCAAGGCGTCGCCTATCTCGACGACGGGACCATGATCGTTGTGGACAATGCCCGCCGGTGCATCGGCCGAAACGTCGATGTGGTCGTCACCAGCGTCTTGCAGACGACCGCCGGGCGGATGATTTTCACCAGGCTGAAAGAAGAGGCCGAGCGAGAGGAGCTGCAAGTCGCTCGTGGATAGACGTGTGGTCGCGGTCGTGCCCGCTGCCGGCAAGGGGCTGCGGATGGGCGGCTCAGTTCCGAAGCAGTTTCTCGCGCTAGGCGGTGAGCCCCTCGTCGTGCATTCTTTGCGCGTGCTGCAATCCTCGCCTTGTATCGATCAGATCATCCTCGCGGTTCCGCAAGCCGATCTCGACTATTGTCTGAACGATCTGGCGGTGCGGTACGGATTTTCGAAAATCACCAAAGTGGTGGCGGGTGGGCGCGAGCGGCAGGATTCCGTGCGGCATGCACTCGATCATGTGCCGGATGAAACAGAGATTGTCGTTGTGCATGATGCGGTTCGGCCGTTTCTCACGGAGAAAATGGTGGCGGACGTGGTGGCGGCGGCGCGCCAGCATGGCGGCGCCATCATCGCGCTGCCGATGCGCGATACCGTCAAGCAGGTTGGAGCTGAGCATCGCATCGAACGCACTGTTGATCGCCAGCCATTATGGCTGGCGCAGACGCCGCAGGCCTTTCAGCGCGCCCGGTTGCAAGCGGCTCACCGCAAGGCGCATGCGGAAGCTGTTCATGCGACGGACGACGCCTTTCTCTTCGAATGGGCCGGGCATCCGGTGGTCGTGGTGGAAGGCAGCGGAGAAAACATCAAAGTGACGCGGCCGGAAGATATGGTCATCGGAGAGGCGATTCTAGCTTCCCGTACCGCCGCGCGTTCGGGAGGATCGTAATGGCAGCGAAGATTCGCGTGGGTTGTGGATATGACGTGCACCCCCTTGGGGCCGGGCGGAAATTGATACTTGGCGGGATTGAGGTGCCCCATTCCAAAGGACTGCTGGGCCATTCCGATTCCGATGTCCTGGTCCATGCGGTGTGCGACGCCTTATTGGGCGCGATGGGCGAAGGGGATTTAGGCCGGCACTATCCCAGTTCCGATCAGAAGTACAAAGGGATCTCCAGCCTGAAGCTGCTCGAAGATGTCATGAGCAAGTTGACGAAGAAAGGGTATCGAGTCGTCAATGTCGATACCATCATCGTGGCGCAGGCGCCGAAGCTAAGTGCCTTTTTGGCTGCGATGCAGAAACAGATGGCGCAGGCGATGGGAATCGATGCCGATCAAGTGAATGTGAAGGTGAAAAGCGGCGAAGGGCTCGACGCGGTGGGACGGGAAGAGGGCATGCAGGCCCATGCCGTTTGTTTGATCGAGGCGGTCTGACGGCCGGATTGATTGAATCCCTGCGACCGTCGTAGGATAGCGCACGATGCTAAAAGCCATTCGACAGGATCTTCAGGCCATCTTCGATCGGGATCCGGCTGCCACTAGCCGGCTGGAGGTCGTTTTAACTTATGCCGGTTTCCACGCGCTGCTTATCTATCGAATCGCCCATTGGTTGAAATCGTATAGCGTGCCGTTTGTGCCAAGGGCCTTGTCTCAATTGGCCCGCTGGCTGACCGGCATCGAAATTCATCCATCCGCCAAGATCGGCACCGGGTTTTTCATCGACCATGGAATGGGCGTCGTGATTGGCGAAACCGCTGAAGTCGGTGACTCTGTGACGCTGTTCCAAGGCGTCACCCTCGGTGGAACCGGCAAAGAACGCGGCAAGCGGCATCCGACGCTGGGCAATCACGTCGTCGTCGGCGCTGGGGCGAAAATTCTCGGCGGCATCAAAATCGGCGACAACGTCAAGATCGGCGCGAATTCCGTCGTCATCAAAAACGTCCCGCCCAATTCCACCGTCATCGGCGTGCCGGCCCGCGTCATCAAGACGCAGGGCGAGCGGCTGCCCGATGTCACGATGGATCAAACCAACCTCCCCGACCCCATCAGCGACCGGTTCATCGCGCTCGAACAAGAACTGATCGAGCTCCGCAAGAAGCTCGAGGCGCGCGACTCCCAGCTGCCGTTCTAGCAAGATGCCGAATAAGGCTGTTAGCGGCGTTCTCGGATCATTGAAATCCTTACATGCCCAGAGGGCACGCCTCCGATTGCAATGATCCTGCGGCCTTGCTGAACCGCCTTTTTGATCATCCTGCTGCATTCATTGTCAGACGAATTGGTCGAATAAATCAGAGAGAGTGGATTCCGGCGCGGCGGGAGCCGCGCCGGAATATCGATGCAGGTTTAGGCTAGTTCGAGAGACAGGTGCTCATGAATTTCTTCCGCTCGTCGCCCTTTAGCGTTTTCTCGCCCGCCTCTTTATTGCAGGCCTTCATCTTTTCCTGCTGAGCCGTCTTCGCATTTTTCACTGGCTTGGCAGAGAGGCATTCCTTCATAAACGCCTTCCGTTCTTCACCCTTTCCCTCACCCAACCCTTTCTCGTTCGCTTCCTTGTTGCACGCGGTCATTTTATTTTGCTGGCCTGCGGCGTCGCTGGATATCGGAGTCAGCACGAGCGCGGCCCAAAAGAGCGAGAGGGCTACCAGGCTGGCAATTTTCATAGCGATTCTCCTTATGCGGGTGGGTAAGCGAGTGACTGCCGCACTATAGCAAAGTACTACAGAATTTGCCTGTAGGTGGCCGGTCCGTCAGTAATCGACGCGGACGAGGTAGAGCCCTTGCGGCGGAGCGGTTTTCCCGGCTGCGCGGCGGTCGCGCGCGGCGAGAATGGCTGGAAAGCCGGTGGCGTCGCGTTTCCCCTGGCCGGCTTCGACTAAGGTGCCCACGAGGCTGCGGACCATTTGCTTTAAAAACCGGTCGGCATAGGCGTCGATACGGAGCTCGTCGCCTTCGCGAATGACGGCGAGGCGCTGGAGGTGGCAGACCGGGTCTTCGTTCTCGGTCGGTTGCGTTTCGAACGAAGAGAAATCGTGCGAGCCAATGAGGTGCATCGCCGCGCGGTTCATTGCCGTATCGTCCAGCGGTTTATAGACATGCCAGAGCACCTGCCGGTCCAGCGCAGGACGGGGAGAGCGGTTGAGGATCCGGTATCGGTAGAGCTTGCCTGTCGCATCGTAGCGGGCATGAAATTCCGCGGCTGGAAAGTCGACGGCGCGGACGGCAATATCGGGAGGCAAGTGGGCATTCAACGCCATCGTCCAGGCATAGGCGGTCATCTCCCGGTCGATGCGAAAGCTGACGGTTTGTCCCAGCGCATGCACACCGGCGTCGGTGCGCCCCGCGGCGACGACGGAGATGGTCTGCTGCGTCACGCGCGTGATCGCAGTTTCGACGGCCGCTTGGACCGTGGGCTGGTTGAGTTGCCGCTGCCAGCCGGCGTAGTGCGTTCCTTCATATTCGAGCGTGAGCTTGATCGTCGGCATAGCGTGCCCGGATCGGGGTGCGTTACCGCGCGGTCGGTTTGCTGGCGGCCAGGAACGATGTCACGCCGCTCAGCAGCGAGTCGGCGACATCGCGGGTGAACGAGGTCTTCCGCAGTAAGTCTTCTTCTGATGGATTGGAGATATAGGCGATTTCAGCCAGGATGCTCGGCATGCTGGTGTAGCGAAGGACGTAAAACGGCGCGGTCTTCACCCCATGGTCGGTAATGTGGTAGTGGCCGCTCATATGGGCCACCAGAGACTCTTTTGCGGTCCAGGCCAGCTCCATCGACTCTTCGATTTTCTTTGCCGTGAGCAGGTCCGCGAGGAAATATTCCACGCCTGCGCCGGTGCTATTCAGCGGCGTTCCGTTTTCGCGCGCCGCGACTTCCAGCGCCCGCTGATCCTTGGCCTCTCCGAAGTGGTAAATCTCGATGCCTTTGACCGCCCGCGAGGGATGGGAATTCACATGGATGGAGACGAAGAGGTCGGCATCGTGGCGGTTGGCGAATTTTGCTCGCTCTTCCAGCTCGACGAAGACATCTTGATCGCGCGTCATGAGCACTCGCAGGCCGGGCTGTTTGCTGAGGAGATCGCGCAGCCGCAAGGCCACTTTCAACGTAATGTCCTTTTCCTCCGTGCCGCGCGCGCCGCGCGCGCCGGGATCTTTTCCGCCGTGGCCGGGGTCGATCACGATGGTCTTGAACGACTTTGCTTGCGGGATCGTCGGCTGCGGCGGCGGCTCGAACGCGGCTGGTGAGGGCGGCGTCTGATTCGGTGCGAGCGCCTCCGGCGCGGCGATGCCAGGAATGACATCCACCACCAGCCGGGCAGGGTTCTCGAGCGAGAACTGTTTGTAACTGCGGATCGCCTGTGTCGGCAAGGTCACGGTGACTGCGCCGTCGGCGGTCTGTGAAACCTGAAACGGGGCGGGAATAATGCCGCGGTCGAGCCGGTGTTTGGCCGACTGGCTCATGGCCGCGTGAGGAAGCCGAATGACGACTGCATCGGAATCCGCCGATTTGCGCTCGGTGACCTTCGTGTGGCGATCCAGATCGAGCACGAGCCTTGTCCGCTCAGGCGTTGAGAATATGCGAAAGTTTTGGACTGTGGCCGGCATCATCGAGGCGGGCGTGCCTTTAGTTTTGTCCTTATGAGGGCGATGGGAACGGGTGTCGGCTGCGGCGGCCAGCGCGTTGTCAAAGTCTAATGGCGGGAGGCTCAGCGTGAGCGCAAGCAGGCACAGGGATGCGAGAAAGACATGGAACGGGAAAGTCTGCCAGAATCGTAATCGCATGGGTCCATTGAAAGTGCAGAGGATAAAAACTTTTCTCAGATGTTCCCCCGGTTGTCAAGCGCTTGCGGCGGTTCTTCTTCGGCATTGACAGCGAGGAAAGCGCGCCGGTAGCGTAGTCGTCATGGCGACGCATCTTATCATCGATGGCTATAACCTGCTTGGGGTGAAAGCTGCGGGGTTCGCCGCGGCAAAGTCGGAAATGGCCAGAGAGGCGTTGTTGCACGATCTGGCGGCCTATCGGCATCGCAAAGGCCATGCTGTAACCGTCGTGTTCGACGGCTGGCAACAGGGATATCCAGTTGAACATCGCGAGCATCGGGCCGGTGTCCAGGTGATTTATTCAAGAAAAGGCGAGAAGGCGGACCAGGTCATTCAGCGGCTTGCGCGCGAGTACGGCTCGGCTTGCGCCGTCGTGAGTTCCGATCATGAGATCGTTGCGACAGCCCGGGCGCATGGCGCAACAGTCATGACCGCGCAGTTGTTTATGAGCAAGCTGGTGCCGATCGGGCGATCGCCAGGTTCGATTCAGGGCAAAGAACTGGATTCAGGAGAGGACGAGCGGCCCAGCCGGGGGCCGGAAAAGAAGGGCAACCCGAGGAAACTGCCGAAGGCCATGCGCGAACGGAACCGCCAACTCAAGCGATTTTGACAGACTCACGCCAGGTTGAAGAGCCGCTTGGCGTTGCCGGTGGTGGCGAGGGCGATCGTTTCCGGCGACATGCCGGGTTCGTCCGCGCGGATCGCCGCCAGCTGTTGGGCGACATGCGCGACATAGGCTGGTTCGTTGCGCTTCCCGCGATAGGGCACCGGCGTCAGATAGGGACAGTCGGTTTCGATCAAGAGTCGGTCCAGCGGAACGGTCTTCGCGATGTCGCGCAGGGCCGAGGCTTTGGGGAAAGTCACAATGCCGGAGAACGACAGGTAAAACCCCAGATCGAGCGCTTCCTTCGCGAGTGCCGCATCCCCGGAAAAGCAGTGAAACACCCCGCCGATTTCTGACGCCTTCTCTTCTTTCAAAATCGATACGGTATCCGCGTCGGCTTCCCGCGTGTGAATGATGATGGGCAGCCGGAGTTCGTGCGCAAGCTGGATCTGCTCGCGGAACCGGTCGCGTTGTTCCTTCGGCAACGAGTGATTGTAGTGATAGTCCAGCCCGATCTCACCATAGGCGACGACGTGTTTGTTCTTGGCGAGCCGGCGGAATTCGTCGTACCAGGTGTCCTGAATGTGTTTCACCGCGTGCGGATGCACACCGATGGCGGCATACACGAAATCATGTTGGTCGGCCAGGGCGACAGCGGATTGGCTTGTGGCGAGATCGCAGCCGATGGTGATGAAGCGGTCCACGCCGGCTTCGCGCGCCCGGGCGATCATGGCGTCGCGGTCATCGTTGTAGCGCGCATCGTCGAGATGGGTGTGAGTGTCGATCAGCATGGGGGACTCAAGTGGATAAGGGGAATGGGAAATGGTTCATGCTCAATGGGCAAGTGTGGGAGAAACAAGACCGGCTAGATAGCCTAGACCGGCCAGACTAACCATCCGATGCGCTAGGCCGGTTTTTTTGTAATGGATTCGGCCAGCTCGTTCAGCAGCGCGGCGGTTTCATCCCAGCCGAGGCAGGCATCGGTGATGGAGACGCCGTGCGCGAGCGTCACGCCTTGCTTCCAGGATTGCTTGCCTGGGTTGAGATTGCTTTCGAGCATCAACCCCATGATGGACTGGCGCCCTTCGCGGAATTGGCGGAGCACATCGCGGGCGACGAGGCTCTGGCGGTGATGGTCCTTGCTGGAGTTGTCGTGCGAGCAATCGATCATGATCGGGCGGGCGAGGCCTTCTCCGGCGACCGCCGCTTCGGTCTTGGCCACATGCTCCGCTTCATAATTGGTTTTGCCGCCGCCGCCGCGGAGGACGATATGGCGGTCTGGATTGCCAGCGGTCCGGATGATCGACGTCTGCCCCTCGGCATTGATGCCGACGAAGTGGTGGGGCGCGCGGGCTGAGGTCATGGCGTTCACGGCGACTTGCAGGCTACCCTCTGTACCGTTCTTAAACCCGACCGGCATCGACACGCCGCTGGCCAGTTCCCGATGGGTCTGGCTTTCAGTGGTGCGGGCGCCGATGGCGCTCCAGCTGATGAGGTCGGCGATATATTGCGGGCTGATCGGATCCAGCAGCTCGGTGGCGCAGGGCATGCCGGATTGATTGATCTTCAAGAGGATGGTGCGGGCCAGCTCCATTCCCGTGGCGATATCGCAAGTGCCGTCCAGATGGGGATCGTTGATAAGCCCCTTCCAGCCGACCGTCGTGCGGGGCTTTTCGAAATAGGTGCGCATGACGATCAGCAGGCGGTCGCTTAGAGCCTTGGCCAGCGGGTTGAGCTTGGCGGCATACTCGTAGGCGGCTTCAGGATCGTGAATGGAGCAGGGGCCGACGATGACGAGGAGCCGCTCGCGATCTTGTCCGTGCAGGATCTTCCGGATGGCTTCACGGGTGTCGAGCACCAGGCCGGCAGCCTGATCGGTAATCGGCAGCTTCGTTTTGATCGTACGGGGCGAAGGCAGCGCGTTGATTTCTAAGACATGCTGGTTATCGATGGGTCTGTTCATGGTGTCTGCCCGCGAGCGGATCGCGGCCCTTCCACTCAGATTTAGTTGCATGGGTCGATTTGGGATTCGTTAGGATATGCGAAAATACAGGGAAAAGTCCATATGGCTTGACAAGAGCGGGGGCCCCTCGATAGTTTGACGCGGTTTTTCTATGCCGTTGGAGTGAGTTTCTCGGGATGCTGCCTCCTATGACGATGTTCCGTTCCGCCTATTCGCGCGCGCTGCTCTGCTGGGTCATCTCTCTGGGGATGATCGTCATCCTGCTTGGATTGGCGCCGTTCGCCGTTGCGCAGGATGTCCATCATGAGCTGGCGGCCGCCGATCACGATGGCCACGAGCATTCCGATACCGACCTCTGTCAGTGGGTTCAACACCATACGGCCGGTTCGCTGGATTTCGATGCCCCTCGATTGGCTTTCTGCGAGCTGGTCTGGCATCGAGCGCTTCCGGCCGAGTCGGTCGTGCGTTCCTTCGATGGTCCCTTCGCCGGTTCTTCCCGCGCCCCTCCACGCCGCTAGTCCTGCTTCAACCGGTTAAGCAGTGATCGGCTCCCTCCGGTGCCGAGCGCTGCTCATTGAGCGATTCATCCGTTGAACGTGGAGGATCTGTATGCGACGTGCGTGGTGCCATATGTGCGCCGGCCTTATTGCCGGAAGTCTAATAGGGGTGTGTGCAGAGCCGCCGGCGGTTCGCGCAGCGGAGGAAGAGGCCCGGAATACGATTCGCGGGTCGGTTCAGAATCAAGACCTGCGCCGGGTCGGGCAGGCGGTGGTGGAGGTGAAGGATCAGGAAGGCACGGTCGTCGTCACGGCGGTATCGAACGATGCCGGGGAATTTGCCGCGGCGGTCCCGGTGAACGGGACGTACTCGGTCAGCGCCGTGCAGGACACCTATCGAAGCGAATATGTGGTGTTACAGATTGGGGGCGAGGCGCCGCGCCCGGTGCTGCTGACATTGGCGAACACCAGAGAGATCGCACTGGAAGTCGTCTCGCCGCTAGCGCCGATTCAATACAAAGCGTCGAGCGAAACCTATGCGGTGAGCCGCAAAGACATCGAAGCTTTGCCGCGCGGGAACAACAACGAGCTGCACGATGTGCTGCTCACGATTCCCGGCGCCACCTATGGCTCGTTGAAGCAGGTGCATATCCGGCAGGACCATGCGAATCTGCAATTGCGGATCGACGGCGTGCCGATTCCCGATGCCGTCTCGTCCACATTCTCCGACGTCATTTCGCCGCGGGCCTGGGAACGGGCGGACATCGTGCTCGGCGGCATGGAAGCGAACGTCGGGAACAAAGCGGCGGCACTGATCGATATCACTACCAAGAGCGGCACGAAGCCCGGCTTCGGTTCGGTGCAGATGTTCGGGGGCTCGAATCGAACCGTGAATCCGTCGTTCGAATACGGCGGGACGGTCGGCGAGAAAGTCCGCTACTACATCCTCAACAGCTACGTCTCGACGAACCGGGGCATCGAGCCGCCTACGCTCGGCCATTCGGTCTTTCACGACCAGAGCGAGCGGAATCAGACGATGTTCCGCGGCGACTACCAGCACGACAATACGAACAACTTCACGCTGCTTTTTTTGAATTCAGTGGCGAAGTATCAGATCCCCACGCTGCCGGGCCAAACGCAGAACGCGGCCATCACAGGGCTGCTGCCGGCGGGATTCTCGGCCGTGCCGTCGGAACGGGTGGACGAGAATCAGAAAGAGCAGAGCCAGTATGCGCACCTCGTGTGGCGGCACGATGTGACCTTGAACCAGTTCTTCAGCCTGGCCGGCTATTTCCGCCATAGTCGGGCGACGTTCAAGACGGACCCTTTTAATGTGCTGGCCTATGTGCCGGACGAAGCCGAACCGTTTTCCGCCGGCAGCCAGGATCGCACGGCCTATTCGGGCGGGCTGCGCTTGGACTATACCTATGTCCATAGCAAGGAACATCTGATCAAGGCGGGGTTCCAAGTCGACCGGACGCAAGCCATCAACAAGACCCGGCTCTCGACCTTCCTGGATGACGGCGCGGGGAATCCGACCGGCGGAGTCATCGGTCTGAACGCCGACAATCGGTTGATCGGCTACCGGCAGGAATTCTGGGTGCAGGATCAGTGGAGCCTCAACGATCAGTGGACGTTCAATCTCGGCTTGCGGGGGGATGTGATTCAGTACACCCGCGACGAAGCGCAGCTCAGCCCGCGCATTGGGGTGACGTACAAGGCCAACCGATCGAATGTGTTCCATGCGTTCTACGGCCGGATGTTCACGCCGCCGAACCTGGAAGCGATTTCCTTTGCGAAGCTGAATACAGCGGGCACGAAGGCCGCGCCGGAAGATACGACGAATATCGCGCCGAAATCTGAACGGGCGCATTACTTCGAGGTGGGCAGCTACCATGCCCTTTCGAGTTGGGCGACGTTTGAATTGACGGGTTACTACAAACTGGCCCGCAATCTATCCGACGCCGGGCAGTTCGGCACAACGCCGCTCTTGAACTACTTCGCGTTTAACTATGGCTGGCAGCGTGGGGTCGACGGCGCGCTGAAGTTGCAGATCCTGGACGATCTCACGGCCCGGTTGAATGCTGCCTGGGGCCAGTGCAAAGGCTACGGCCTCCAATCGGGGCATTTCTTGCTGGAGGCGAAAGAGATCGGCGACATCAATTCACCAGGCGGAGTGTTCTGCGACCATACGCAAATGATCACGAGTTCGGCGCTGGTCAGCTACCGGCTGATGGAGCGGACGACGTTCAGTGGGCAGATGTTGTTCGGGTCCGGTTTGCGAACAGCGGCGGACGATCAGGCGAAGACGAATTCGACGCATAGCCAGTCCTATACGGTGTTCAATACATCGGTCACCCATGTGATTCCCTTGCCGTGGGACGGACAGAGGATGTTGTTGGGCTTCGATGTGGTGAATCTGTTCGATCAGAAGTATTACATCAATCGCGGTGAGGGGAGCATCGGCTTGGGCGTCTCGCATGCGGGGATGCCACGGTCGTTCTTCTTCCGCGCTCCGTGGTTCTTATAACCGGAGGCTGAAACGGGCCATCAACGGCGCTCTCGGCTCGAAACTGTCCTCAACGTACCCCCGAGGGTGCGCCTGCGGTCCTTTCTCACCTGCGGCCTTGTTGGCTGGCCCGTTTGAGCCTCCGGTAATGATGAGGTAGGATGCAGATCTATATGAAAACTATTCTGACGTTGTTATTAGGTTCATTGCTGTGCCTTCCGGCTGCCGCGCATGCGGCGGCCGGGGATGAGGCGACGCACGAGACGGATCACCATGACGATATTCTTGAGCTGCCGGAGGTGCATGTTCACGGCTTGTCGCTGAACAAGGATCAGCAGCAGGGGCCGGTGGCGAAGGCGACGCCCTGGCCAGGGATTCCGTCCTCGCTCGATGGCAAGGAACTCGACGACTGGATGAAGGCTCGGGTGCTGGTGTCGAAAGACGCCAAAGTGACGGTGGTGGTGCTGGAGCCGGCCAAGCATCGCGAGCTGACTATGGCTGGGATCGTCGCGCTCAGCAAGTGGACTTTCGATCCGCAGATGAAAGGCGATGAGGTCATCGACGGGGAGCTGACGGTTCGCATCCATTTCCGCACGCGCTGAGCGCGCGGGCCAGTGTGACGCCAGGTGGCCGCAGCGACTGCTTTCAAGATTGACGAATGACGGACAACGCCGTATCGTCCCTTCCATGAGTCTCGACGAATCGCTCTTTCTCGCCATCAATGGCCTGGCCGGCCGTTCGGAATTCTTCGACCATCTGTTTCTGCGCCTGAGCGCGACCAGCACGCTCTATCTGCCGGTGGCTTTGGCGGCAGGCTATTGGATCATGCGGCGGCGCTGGGAGGCGTTGCTGGGCAGTCCATTTTTAGCCGGCGCCATTGGGTTGTCGGATTTTCTCGGTGGGCAGCTCAAATGGGCTTTCGCGCGGGTGCGGCCCTGTCATGCGATTCACGAGGCCATCGTCGTCGGGGGCGGTGCCTGCGGCCGGCTGTTCAGTTTTCCTTCCAACCATGCGATGAACACGGCTGCCGCTGCCGCTTTTCTGCAAGTGCTCTATCCAAGAACTGGCTGGATCAGCTGGCCCATCGTCGCGCTGGTGGGATTCTCGCGGGTGTATGTCGGCGCCCATTATGTGACCGATGTACTGGGCGCCTGGGTCTTGGGCGGGCTCATCGGCGCCAGCATCGCCTGGGCGCTGCTGCAATGGCCGAGATTTCGCGCGGCCGCGCAAGCTCCTGTCTCTTCATCAATCTAGGCCGGGATCTCCGGTTCGCTCTGTTTCTACGATTCCATGCAAGCGAGCAAGGCTGCTCGGAGCTTCTCCACGTCATAGCCTCGTCCGATCAGAACAAGGGCGGGGCTGGGTTCGTCGAGGAGCATGATGGGGGCGATGGTGGGTTCGCCGGGCGGGGCGTATTGGAATTCCTGCAACTCCGGCTCGCCGGCGAAGCGGAAGAAGCCTTTGGCGCGTTCGAGTTCTTTGGGCAAGGACTTGGTCCAGGCCTCAAATCGTGGACGGTGCAGCGGCGCGGGAAGTTTCACCGTCGTCGCGATGGGATGGTAGTCCGCCCGCTTGTGCGAGCCGGATGGGCGGGGTTCGCCGAAGACGACATTGGTTTGTTTAGGCGGCCGTACTGGCTGCACCGGCGCCAGGAGCGCGGCGGCGTCGATGCGCGCATGGGCGGTTTCCCAGATGCGGGCATAAGGGTTTTGTTTCACGATGCCGCTCTTGAATCCCTCCCAATGGCCTGGCACATATAGATCTTGTTTGTTGAGGATCAATTCGTCCGCGCAGCGAATCGCTTGCGCGGTGACATACTGGCTGGAGTGACTGGTGTCGCTGGCGATGGGGTGGAGCAGCGCGATCACCCGCTCCAACCGCGCGAGGCGGGCGGTATAGAGGTCGGTCACCGCGTCGATCACTTCAGCCGGGTCGGCCAGCCCGGAACATTCGATAATGACGACATCGGAGGCGGCATCGTTCACGAGCTGCGCGATGCCCCACGAGAGATCTTCCTTCGTGTCGCAGCACACGCAGCCGCCCGCCAGATTCATCACCTGTTCGGCAATCGTCCCCGCGCGCGGGCCGTCGATGCTCACCTCGCCCGCTTCGTTCATCAGCACCCCGGCGCGAAGGCCCTGGCTCTTCCAATATTCCAGCAAACGCATCAGCAGCGTCGTCTTGCCCGCGCCGAGGGAACCGCACAGGAGATAGAAAGGGACTGGCATAGTCATTCCTGGTTGTCGATTGGTTGCGTGACGGTCGTGAGCGGCATTCTACCGCATAAACGGAGGATGCACAGCGTTATGATGGCGGCTCGATTGAAGGCAGGATGATTCGGTGTCGGCTGGGTGCATAGCGGACAATGATTGATCGCGAGGCTGCGTGCGTGGTACAAGGCTGACAGTTCGGAGCATTGAGGAGTATCCCCGGTCACATGACATCGAAGAAGCTGAATGCTATCGGGATTAACATGGCGGCGGCGATGAGCATCGCCCGCTCCGCCTAATCCTGATTGCCCGTCGCGCGTTATCGACACAAGCAAGAAGGCCCCTGGCGGAACCGAATCCGCCAGGGGTTTTTTATTTTCACGGAGTGAACGCAGAGTCTAGAGTCGTTGAACTGGAGGGGGAAGGCATGCTGAATCTTGCACAGATCGAGCGGGCGGCCGATCGTATCAGGCCGTCCATCTACGAGTCTCCGCTGGTGCATTCCAAGACATTGTCCCGGCTCACGGGCAATGCGATCTTTCTCAAACTTGAAAACTTGCAGATGACCGGGTCGTTCAAGGAGCGCGGCGCGTTGAATCGCATCCTCACGATGACCGAGAGCGAACGCCGGCAGGGCGTGATCGCGGCCTCGGCGGGCAATCATGGCCAGGGGGTGGCCTACCATGCCGTGCATCGCGGGATCCCGGCTCAAATCTGGATGCCCCGCTCGGCCCCGCTCATCAAGCTTATCGCGACGCGCGGCTATGGTGCGGAGATCGTGCTCCACGGCGACAACTATGATGAGACCTGCGCGGCGGCGGTCGAACGGAGCATTGAGAGAAAGGCCACCTTCATCCATCCCTTCGACGACGACGAGGTCATTGCCGGACAAGGCACGCTGGGCTTGGAGCTGCTCGCGCAGAACCCGAACTTGGACGTCATTGTGGTGCCGGTGGGCGGCGGCGGGTTGATCGGTGGAGTCGGCTGCGCTGTGAAAGGACGGAATCCCAAGGTCGAGATCGTGGGCGTGCAAACCGCGCGATTGCCGTCGATGAAAGCGGCGCTGGAGCAGCGCAGCCCGATCGAGCTGGCCGCGCAGTCGACGCTGGCGGATGGCATTGCCGTTCGGCGGGCCGGCGCGCGCACCTTGCCATTGGTCCAGGCCTATGTCGATCGGATTGTTACCGTGGAGGAAGACGATATCGCCGCGGCCATTCTCATGTTGCTGGAGAACGAGAAGACGCTGGCGGAAGGGGCCGGTGCCATTGCGCTCGCGGCGGTGCTGCGGGCTCGAACCGGTCACCGCGACAAGAACATTGCGGTTTTGGTGTCCGGCGGCAATCTTGACGTAAACCTGCTATCGAGAATTATTGAGCAGGGCATGGTGCGAGACGGAAGGCGATTGCGTCTCCGTGTGCGTCTGACGGATCAGCCTGGGGCATTGGAACGGCTGGCATCGGTGATCGCGAAAGAAGGGGCGAACATTGTGGAAACATCCTATAACCGCGCGCACTACGGAGTGGGGCCGCGCGAAGCCGCGATCGACGTCACCATGGAAACGCGGGGGCGCGATCACTCCACGACATTGTTGGCGGCTCTCACGGGCTCCGGTTATGAATTCAGCCTCGTCGAGTAAGGCGAGGCTCAGAGGCTCAATGGTGGTGGGTGAGGGCTTCGAGTGCGGGCTGTCGGTCGGCGAGCTTGGTCAGGTCGCAATGGACGTCGTCCGGATCCAGGCAATGGGTTTCCATCTGGATCGTCATGTGCGTGATGCCGAAATCGGCGGCGATCCGGTCGTGGATGGAGCGGAGCAGCGCGTTGGTCAGCGTGGCGTCATCGCCGTCCACCAGCACATGGGCGGTGAGCATGATGAGGCGCGGTTCCACGGCCCAGATATGGAGATCGTGGACGCTCTTGACGCCGGGCATGGCTTCGATCGTCGAGACGACGCGCGACGCGCTGATCGTCGGCGGGGTGGATTCCAGTAGCACGTCGAGGGATTCTTTGAACAGCGGCCAGGCTCCATGGAGAATCGCGCCGACCACGAGGAGGCTGATGAGCGGATCGAGCACCGTCCAGCCTGTCAATAAGATCGCCCCGCCGCTGAGCACGACGCCGAGCGAGACCCAGGCATCGCCGAGCATGTGCCAGAAGGCGGCGCGAAGATTCAGATCGTCTTTCGCGCCTTGTTGAAGCAGCAGTGCGACGCTGAGGTTGGCCACAAAGCTTACGGCGGCAATGACCATGATCCATCCGCCGTCCACTGGCACCGGTTGCAATAATCGCTTGAGGCCTACGAACGCGATGCCGGCTGCCGTCAGCACCAGGATGAATGAGTTGAGAAACGCGGCAATGACGCCGGCGCGATGGTAGCCGAACGTGCGGGTCTCGCTGGCCGGCCGCCTGGTGAGAATGTGCGCGTAGAGCGCCAGGAAGAGCGAGCCTTGATCGACGAGATTATGCCCCGCGTCGCTCATGAGGCCGACGCTGTCGAGCAGAAAACCGCCGATGAATTCGGCGGTGATGATCAGGGCATTCAGCGCAAGTGAAAGGTACAGCCGCGAGCGCAAATGCTCAAATGAGGCAAGGCCGGTCATAGATGTAGTGTCGCACGGTCGTTGCATCACGGCAAGCGTTGGAAGAATGAGGGGCCGGCTGGTACTATTTGCAACAATCGGAATGTGCGTGATGGTAAATCAGTAGGGAGAGTGGTACACCATCCCATGTCCATGCGTTGGAAACTCATTCTCGGAGCAATGGTTTTGCCGTTGGCGATGGGCGCCTGTGTATTGGCTGCGTCGTCTTCGCAAGGCGGGAGCACGCAACCTCTCTCTCTGTCCAGACCTGATCACGTTGTGCTTGTGATCGAAGAGAATCACTCCTATAGCCAGATCATCGGTTCGGCTCATGCGCCCTACATCAATGAATTAGCCGCCAAGGGTGCGTTGTTCACGCAGTCCTTCGGCATCATCCATCCGAGCCAGCCGAATTACCTCGCGCTGTTTTCAGGGTCGATGCAGGGCGTCACCGATAATTCATGCCCGCATACGTTCATGACGCCGAATCTCGGGCATGCGTTGCTGGCTGCAGGACTGACGTTCATTGGCTATTCGGAAGATCTGCCTTCAGTGGGATCGCTAATCTGCAAAGAGGGGAGCTACGCCCGCAAGCATAATCCTTGGGTCAATTGGCAGGAGAGCGCGGCCAATGGACTTCCGGCAGAGACCAATGCGCCTCTGACGAGCTTCCCCGCCGATTTCTCCACGCTTACCACAGTGAGCATCGTTGTGCCGAATCAGGTGAACGACATGCATCACGGAAAAGATCCGGAGACCATCCAAACGGGCGACCGCTGGCTTCGGGAACATCTGGATGGGTATGTGCAGTGGGCGCAGCAGCACAATAGCCTTCTGATCGTGACGTGGGATGAGGATAATGACAACGCCAAAGAGAACAACCGAATTGTGACGCTCTTCATCGGCCCCATGGTCAAAGCCGGCCGCTACGACCAGCGCATTACCCACTACAACGTCTTGCGCACAATCGAAGACCTCTACGGACTGCCTCACTCCGGCGCCAGCGCCGATGCTGCACCGATCACTCAGATCTGGAAAGTTCCGGCTAATCCGTAGCAGAGCTGAACGGTGATTCCAGCTTCAGATCCGAATCAATGTCCTTCTCAGGACGCTCCATGGGAGCGCACAAGTTCTGCGCGCGCGCCGGGTAATCTTACTTGTAGCGGCGAGAATCGAGCGGCGGATCGCGGGACGAGAGACCTGCTCCATTCCAGGCAGTCATCGCATCACGGCAAGCGTTGGAAAGATGAGAGGGCGGCTATTGGCGGCTGTCTGATCGAGCGAGAAGTCGTTCGATCATAGAGCGATGCAGGCTCCGGTTAGAATTAGCCTGTGGTTTGGAACTCGACCTTGCGGGTTTCGGTTACTCGTTTGGATGCGTCCAGAATCTCGATCGAGACGAGATTGCCGACGGCATCGTAGTCCAGAATTATGCCAGGCTTGTCTTCATCGCTCTCGGCGACAGGGGTGTTGTCTTTGAGGATCATGCTTAACGTATCGGTTTTCTCATCGTAGGAGACCTTCATGTCTTCCTCCAGTATTTCTCAATCTTGCTTGTCCGATACGCGGTCACTACTTCAGCCGGGTGTCGATCGATATCGACAAAGACCCGAACGAGAAACATCGTTGCTGACTCTCCAAAGGGGAGTCGCGATTGCAGTACTACTCTCCCTGGGCGAACGGCACAACGCTGTTCAGGTGCAGACAGTATTGCATGGGTGATCTCTTCGCTCAAGCCACGGCGAGATAACTCTATTCGTGCATGATCCGTGATGACATAGTTGGCGATGGGATCAGCAGCCATTCTGCAGACATCCTCAACAGCATCGGGAGGTCAGGGAAGTCGTATTATATACTCAGGCATTCTACACGGGTTGAGCGAGCGAAGGAATGATAAGCGAGGAGGAAGATGGCCTAAAGGGCATCTCCAAGGCGATGGGGTATGGGGCACGGTTCTTAGTAGGCATAGTTGGTACACATGATTCGCTCAAAGACAGGGCCATCGATGCCTTCGATATCCCGGAGCAGGGGAAGGCTTTCTTTAAGCGCGCGGTACTTCGGTTGCCTGAGCCGAAGGCGACAGTCGCCATCCGGCTCGATCAGCAAGTATTGAAGCGGTTCAAAGCCAAAGACCCCGACTATCAGACGCGCATCAATGCGCTCCTCAGGGCCTACATGGAAGCGCACAAGTCTTGAGACGGATTTATAAAGTGATAAAAGACTACCGGACCATTTTGTTCCCCCTATATTCATGTGAGCTAACGTAGAGCTAATGGCCGTCGGGGCCGAAAGCGGAGGGAAGATCCTGCAAGTACAGCTCGCAGGGGATCTTGTTGAACTCAAGGTTATACATCAGCATACGCCCGTAGAAGTTCTTCGGATTTGTTGCGTGAACTGATGTGAACCAGCAGGCTACGCTCAAGCTCAACCGAGGGATGATCAGCGTTGTTCTTCGAAAACCAGAAGACTTCGTTCAGCGGATCATCTGTGTGCCACGTTGTCATGACGAACTTGCTTTCAGGTATTTCCCCAAATGCAAATTCTTTCATGTTGGCATGGTCGACTGAGTCGTCCCAGGAACTGCAGCTCTTCCCCCAAGCCATCATGTAAAGACATCCCGATTGCACTAGCCAGGTACAAACGGATGCTTGCCACTCTGGCGTTACGTCTTCTTCAATGATCACTACAGCCCGAAATGGGCCGTTCTCTGTGATGCGTGGAAACTTTGCGCCGGGCAAAAGTTGAATGTATTCAACGCTCATGGTCTCGATACCTAATTCTATTTAGGTCGATCTGCATAAAAAGTCTCCTTGAGTTAGGTTCTTATCCCATCTACTTCTGCATGAATTCCAGAAAATATTGTTTCGTCAGAAAGCCGTGCTCGCAGGTGAGCTGGTATCTGGCTGCGGTCATTTCGGCGATGACGGTGTCGCGTGAGGCGAGGTGGTGTTTCGGAAAGCCGAGGTTGCCGGAGCGTTCGCGGGGTAGAAGTCGATGAAGGCGATGCGCGCATCTGGCTTGAGGCGGGTTTTCTTGAGGTAGTCTCAGGCCGGTAGCAAGGTGTCTTTGACGCGCCGGACCTTGATCTTTCCAGCTTGCTTCTCTGCCTGTGCTAAATCGTAGGCGGCCTGCATCCGCAGCCAGGTTTCGGCTCCGCCCCCGAACGCTTTTTCCAGACGGATCGCCATCTCTGCTGAAATTCCGGCTTTGCCGCTGACTAGATTATTCATGGCCTGCCTGGTCACGCCCAGCGCTTTGGCTCCTTCCGCCACGGAAAGCCCCAGCGGTTCGAGGCAGTCCAGGCGCACCGACTGTTCTGGATGGGGAGGGTTCTTCATTCGCATCGTGGGCTCCTGTGATGGTAGTCAATCATGTCTGCGCGCGTGATGGAAGATGCTCCGATAGCGGATAGTGGTGCTATCGAGGCTGTGGAGGACGGCGCACGCGAATCTTCCTGTCTGTCACCACGACAAAGCAGCGGCCCCATCTTTGAGCCTCGTCCATTCCAAACACAGTGTGGATTCGGTGTGCGAGCGCGCGCCGGCTTGGGTCGCGCAGGCGCAGCAGCATCAGCCCGTGATGGCTGCCAGGTGCATACTTGCGGATGTCGGAAAAGTCGAGATCTTGCGTGATGAAGAATCGTCCCGATTGCTGGGCGGCGTGCCACACGGTTGAATAGTCAAGGCCAGCCACCCATCTTGGGGCACGGTGTCCACATTGTGCCCGAGGTCGCTGAGGAATCGGGTCAGGCGGACGGGGAGGTTTTCGTCCAGTTTGATGTTCACGAAATGTTGGGCACGCTCTGAAGCGGGAGGTCTTCTTCTGCCGAAGCTGCTGCGAATGCGACGACAGCCCGGATATCTTCTTCCTTTAAGGTCGGGAAGTCCCGGAGTAGTTCCTGGGTGCTGTCTCCCTCGGCCAAGCTCGCCAGAATGGTGCGGACTGTGACGCGGGTACCTTTCACCACCGGCTCACCGCCGCATACCTGTGGGTTACGTACGATGTACTGTTGGTAGTCCACGATGCCCTCCCTTCCTCTACGATAGAGAAAGTATAGCCAAGATGCTCGTTGATGTCATTGAGGCTTGGTCTTGTAGGCGCAGGCCACGATGTGTAAGAAGCCTCAGGCGATATTTCCAAGGGCGTCGCACAGGATCATTGCTGAATCCGGTCGGGCTAATGCGACGAGTGTCAGTCCTGCCTTGGTCGCGCGGTCGATGGCTAAGCTTGTCGGCGCGGAGACGGTCACCAGCATTGGGCATCCTGCCCGTACGGTTTTCTCAACCAACTCATAGCTGCATCGGGCGGACAGCACGAAGAAGCCGGACGAGGGATCGATTCCTTTCAGCGCTAATGCGCCGATCAGCTTATCGAGGGCGTTATGCCGTCCGACGTCTTCACGCGCGAGGAGAATCCGTCCGTCCGGCGCGCACATGGCCGCGGCGTGGACCGCGCCTGTTGCCCGCCCAAGCGGTTGATGGTCTTCCAGTGTGGAGAGTGCCTGCGCGATGGCCGCTCGATCGGTTTGAATCCTGGCCGTGACCGGCGGCAATGGGCGAAGAATTTGCTCGATGCTTTCCAGCCCGCACAGGCCGCAGCTGCTTTCGGATACGCGCGTGCGCGCTCGAGTACAGACCGTCGCGGTTAGCTCGGAAGGCAACAATATCTGAACGACCCACCCTCCGTTGGCTGAAAGAATGTCGATGTTACGGATCTGATCGGCTCGCTGCACAAGCCGTTCGCTTAAGGCAAAGCCCACGGCGTACTCGCGAAGATCTGAGGGGGTCGCCATCATGACGGCGTACTTGATGCCGCACACTTCAATTGCAATAGGAGCTTCGATGGGGACGGCGCGTTGCGTGTCACCCTCGTCACCCGCGTCCGAGAACCGCAGCTGCCGGATTGCATAGTGGCGGGATGAAGGCTGCAACGAGAGTAATGACATGGCGCGTGCTCCGTTGTGCTCTGTATGGCGTGGAGCGTAATGACGCGCTCCAGGCTTGTCAAGGCGGCGGATGTGGCGCTGTGCTCGCCGGTCAAGAACAGGGCTGTATCGGATGAAGCCGGCGTGACTTCAGTCTTTCAGTTATGTGACAGTAGGCCGTCTGCGAGCGTGGAGAAGGAGGAATTTGTCATGGCGAACGACGCACCTCGGTTTACGCCATACACTCATCCTGCCGGTGGATGGGGCGCGGCGGCGGCTACGGCCAAGGTCTTGCTGGAGCAGAGCGTGCTGACCACCGGGTCGCGCGCCTTGCTCTCGATGAATCAGCCGGGTGGCTTTAAATGTCCGAGTTGCGCGTTCCCCGATCCTGAGTGCCGAAAGACCCTGGAGTTTTGCGAGAATGGCGCCAAGGCCTTGGCCTTCGAGGCGACCAAGCACCGAATCACGCGCGAGTTCTTTCAGCAGCATACCGTGACGGAATTGATGGCGCAGTCGGATTATTGGCTGGAGATGCAGGGGCGCCTCACCGAGCCGATGCGGTACGATGCCTCGACCGACCGCTATGTTCCCTGCACGTGGGATGATGCCTTTGCGCTGATCGGCCGGCATTTGAAGGCGCTCGACAGTCCGCACCAGGCGGAGTTTTACACGTCGGGCCGCACTCCCAATGAAGCCGCGTTTCTCTATGCGATCTTTGTCCGGGCCTTCGGCACCAATAACTTTCCCGATTGTTCGAACATGTGTCATGAGCCGACGAGCCGGGGGCTGCCTCCCGCGATTGGCGTTGGGAAGGGCACCGTGGTCATGGAAGATTTCGACCACGCGGAGGCGATCTTCGTGGTCGGGCAGAACACGGGCACCAATTCGCCGCGCATGATGACCAATCTGGTCGAGGCGCGCAAACGCGGCGTGCCGATTGTGGCCATCAATCCTATGCCGGAGCGCGCACTGATCCGGTTTACCGCGCCGCAAGATGTCATTCAGATGGCGACGTTTGGATCGACCGAGATCGCGAGCGAATTCGTTCATGTCCGCATCGGCGGGGATCTCGCGTTATTCAAAGGCCTCATGAAGGTCCTGTTCGAACGAGCGGCGGCTGGCGAGCCTGTGCTCGACCAGGAGTTCATCCGAGCGCATACGACTGGATTCGAGACGATCCGCGACGAGACGTTGACTCATGATTGGGCTGAGATCGTCGAAACGTCAGGGATTAGCGAGGCGCAGATTCGCCGTGTCGCCGAGATCTATATTCGGTCGCGCGCCACGATGATCTGTTATGGGATGGGCCTTACGCAGCATCAGGAAGGTTCCAGGTTGCTGCAACAGGTCGTGAATCTTCTGTTGCTGTGCGGAAATTTTGGAAAGCTCGGCGCGGGGATCGCGCCGATTCGCGGTCATTCCAACGTGCAAGGCGACCGCACCGTCGGCATCGATGAGCAGCCGCCGCAGGCCTATCTGGATCGAGTCCGCGACGTGTTCGGCTTCGAACCTCCCCGAGCACCAGGCCACCATACGGTGGCCGCCGTTGAGGCGATGGCGCGGGGCGAGGCCAAGGTCTTCGTCGGCATGGGCGGCAACTTCGTCCGGGCCGTACCCGACACGGAACGGTCCTATGCGGCGATGCGCCAGCTGGCCCTGACGGTCGGCATCTCGACCAAGCTCAATCGCGGGCATCTTGTCCATGGGCGCGACGCTCTGATCTTGCCCGTGATCTCGCGCTCCGAGATCATTCGGACATCGTCGGGTGAGCAATTCGTGACGATTGAGGATTCAGTGTCCAAGGTGACGGCCTCGCGTGGCGTGCTGGAGCCGGCGAGCCCGGACCTGCGTTCGGAAGTCGAGATCGTCTGCCGCATGGCCATGGCCACTCTGCCGGACAGCCGGATTCCGTGGGAACGCTACAGTCAGGACTATGATCTGATCCGCGACAAGATCGCGGCGGTGTATCCGGATATTTACGCGGACTTCTCCGAACGGATCAAGAGCCCGACCGGCTTTCACCTCGATGTGCCGCCGAGGCGGCGGGTGTGGCCCACAGAGAACGGCAAGGCGAACTTTCTGCTCTTTCCCGGCCTGGCGGTGAATGCGGCAGTGGCCGATCCATCGATGCTGCGGCTGGCGACGGTGCGCTCGCACGATCAGTTCAACACGACGATCTACAGCATGAATGACCGGTATCGCGGGGTCTACAACAACCGGATGGTGCTCTTTATCAATGCCGAGGACCGCGCTGAACGAGGGTTGAGCGACGGGGCTCAGGTTGCGGTGGAGACCATCAGCAAGGATGGCGTGACCCGGCGTGTCGAGGGGCTGACGGTCATCGACTATCCGATGCCGCGCGGGGCCGTCGCCGGATATTACCCGGAACTGAATCCCCTGTTGCCGTTGGAATATTGCGATCGGATCAGCGGGACACCCGCCGCGAAGTCCATTCCCGTTCGCGTGGTGGCGGTCCGCGCAGACTCGGCTGTCGGAGGCTGAGCGTAGAGAGGCGTTGAATCGTGGCAGCGGGAATATAGCGAGGAGTGGACGCACGGTATGACGAGGGAGATGCATCTCAGGAGCTAACTTCCTCAGCGTTGGTGTAATAAACGGAGGACGGTCAACGCACGCGGCAAGTATTTGAGGAGAGAAGGAAGAGCGCAGCGAGGAAGCAAACGACCAAATACCGGTGTCGTCACTCAGGCAATCGGTGAGATTAGGCCGCATGCGCCAGTCAAAGGTTGACAAGGTACTGATGGCTGCATAGCATACAGCCCACTCATCAGGAGGGAGCGATGCGCCAGAGCCTCGCGTTTCTAGCGGTGGCTGCATGCACGTCGATCTGGGTCTTTGCGCCAGAGCCTCACCATGCTGCGCAGGCCGGGCAGTCTCGAATCGGCGCGTGCGCTTTGCTGACAGACGATCTGATCACGAAGTTCGATCCCACCCCGCCTCATCTACGCCAGTCCAAGGTTCTCAAGCAGTTTAAGTTCACCGAGGAACCGGTGGGGCTGAACGGCTCGTACTGCGACAATGGCCAGATCGGTTTGCAGGTCAACCCGTTCGCAAAGGCCAACGAATTGCGCAAATCTCCTGGGAGAGACTGGCAGCCGGTTCCGGGCGTCGGCGATACCGCGTTCTTCCGCAATAACAGGGACGAGTACGCGGAGTTGATGGTCTGGACGGGCCCGCATCACTTCACTCTTCAGCTCAGCGTGCCGGTCGGCGGCAAAGCCGACTCCATCAAGCCCAACGTCATCGGATTGGCCAACGGAATCATCCCAAAACTCCGCGGGCAGTGATTGCCGGCCTTTCAAGAGCCGCCAAGCCGTTGCTGTAGGGTGTTTCGCCCTCGAACGACTTTCCCTGGCGGATCGTCATCTCTGCTGAAACTCCTGCTTTGCCGCTGACCAGATCATTCATGGCCTGCCGTGCTACATCCAGTGCGCTGGCTCCTTCCGCCACGGGGAGTCTCAGCGGTTCGAGACAGTCAAGTCGCACCGCCGGGCGGTTTACGCGAGTGACATTTGGACTTGCGCTATCACCCCAGTCCTGCTATCTTAACTAAGACTTATTAACTCTTAGTTGAGAACGATGCCGCTCTATAGCTCCAGCGTTGAATACGGTCTTCATTGCCTGCTGTACCTGGTGGATGCTTCAGGCGAAGCCAAGGCGAGCAGTTTTGATCTGGCGGAGTTCCAGGGGGTCTCTCCCTCCTACGTCGCCAAACTGTTTGGCCAGCTCAAGACGGCTGGCTTGGTGACGGCGGTTGAAGGGGCTCACGGCGGGTATCGGCTGGCGCGTCCGGCGAAAGACATTACGGTGCTCGATGTGGTGGAAGCGTTGGAAGGCGGCAATCCGCTGTTTCAGTGCCGGGAGATCCGAAGCAAGTGTGCGCTCTTCGACGATGCGCCGCCTGCGTGGGCCACGAAAGGCGTCTGCGGCATCCATGCCGTAATGCTGGAAGCTGAGCAGCAGATGAAGCAGAGCCTGGCCGGCCACACGCTGGCCGATCTTTCGCACCAGGTCACGCGTAAAGCGCCAAAAGGGTTTTCGGCTGAGATCAATGTGTGGTTTGCAGGTCGCAGGGCTTTGAAATCGCGGCGTCCAAAGTCTCCATAGCAGTAACACCTCGGAGGGTTTCATGAAGAATATCGTCATCGTCGGCGGCGGATTTGCAGGATTGTGGGCTGGGCTTACGGCGGCCAGGGAGCTTGATCTGCATGGAGGTGCGGCTCGCATCACGCTGGTCACAAAGGATGAGTATCTGACGGTCAGGCCGAGGCTCTATGAAGTGTTTTCCGAAGGGCTGCGGGCGCCGTTGCGCCCGGTGCTCGAGCCGCTGGGCATTCAGTTGCAGCTCGGCACGGTACAGGACATCGATCGTCAGCAGCGATCCGTTCATCTGTCCGTGGCCGGCGGCGAGTCCCTGGCATTGCCGTATGACCGGTTGATCTTCACGGCGGGCAGCGAACAGCGGCCGCTCGAGATCCCAGGCGCCGCGAAGTTTGCGCTGAACATCGATACCTTTGCGGCCGCGCAGACGTTCGACCGGCATCTACAGGATGTCTTGCGTGCGCCTGACCGGCCAGGCCGGCTGACCTTTATTATCGTGGGCGGCGGTTTTACCGGCATCGAATTGGCTACGGAAATGCGCACGCGCATCCGTGCCCACAGTGATGCCGCCACCGCGCGTAAAGCGCGCATCATCCTCATCGAACGGGGAAATGTCATCGGCCGGCATTTGGGAGCGAATCCTCGCCCCGCTATTGAGGCGGCTCTGCGGGAGGCGCAAGTTGAAATCTATTTCGGTGCCAGCGTGGCGCAGATCGAACGCGACGCCGTCCGGCTTACCGACGACAAGCACATCGACGCCTCAACCGTCGTTGTCACGACGGGGTTGCGCGCGAACCCGCTGGTTGCGCAATTGGGCGCGAACACGGACGACCATGGGCGTGTCATTGTCGATGAGATGCTGCGCGTCAACGGCGCACACGATATATTCGCCGCCGGCGATGCCGCTTGCGCCAAGGCCGATGAACAGCATGCGGCGTTGATGTCCTGCCAGCATGCCATCCCGATGGGCAAGTATGCTGGCTATAATGCGGCGCACGATGTGTTGGGAACGCCGCTGCGCCCCTATAGCCAGCCGAATTATGTGACCTGTTTGGATCTGGGCGAGTCCGGCGCCTTGTTCACGGTCGGATGGGAGCGCAAGCCTGAAAAGTCCGGCGCGGTCGGCAAGCAACTCAAGCAGACGATCAATACGCAATGGATCTATCCACCCTCCGGGAGTCGCGAGTCGATTCTGGCCGCGGCGGATTTGGACGGAGTGTGGCCACCAGCAGTCTAGGGGCGCGGTGGACAATGGGAACGCTATCGATGTCGTTCGGATTTATTAAGGAGAATCGTATGAAGATACAGCTGTGGTTGATGGCACTGTGTTTCGCGACGGCCGGTGCGGTACTGCCGGTGGGGGCAAGTGCTGAAACTGCTGGAGGCCAAGGCGCCAGCGATATTCAGGTTGTGCCATTGGCGGTCCAACCCTTTCCAGAGATTCCTGGAAAAGAAGGGGCGATGCTGACGGTTGAATTGGCGCCGGGGGCGTCGTCGCTTCCCCATCGGCATCGCGCGCATACATTCGTGTATGTGCTGGAGGGCTCCATTGCGATGCAGGTTGAAGGCGGCCCGGTTGTGACGCTCGTTGCAGGCCAGACGTTTTATGAATCGCCGAACGACATCCATGCGGTATCGAAAAATACGAGCGCCACTGAGCGCGCCAAGTTTGTGGTGTTTTTTGTGAAAGATGCCGCCGCGCCGTTTGTGTTGCCCGTGCAATAAGCTGGTCAATGTGAGGCATTGCTTGTTTACGGTTGCAGTGCCCACAGTATTCGCGATGGAAAATGCTCCGTGAGCGTGCAGGGCGCTACCTCGTCGATTTCGGCGGCAGCCGTTCGCTTAGGACCGGAAACTTGGCCTCGGCGACGCCGAAGTTGCCGCTGAAGGGATCGGCGGCGACGACGCGGAGGGTGATGCCATCCGGCGCATCGCTCGGAAGCGGGACGAAGAAGGGCGCTTCGAAGCCGGTGTTGTCGCCGCTGTAGAACATCTGCAGTCGCTCTATGACCTTCGTGCCGATGAGCAGCTCGCCGTAGATGTGAACTTTCCGTGAATCCCAATCGCCATGCGGACGGACGAGCGCGCCTGAAAGGGTGCGCACAGAGGCGCGAAGCATGACGTCGTCTTTGGCGATCAGGCCTGCGCCGCCGGATTTCGGATGTTCGATCTGCACAATAAAGCCGTAGAGCGTCAGCACGATGCCGTCGCTGGTAAGGTCATGGCCGGGAATCAGCCAGGCGCGGGTGGAGGCGCGTTGAGTCGCGGCGGGAAACGCCAGCGGCCCTTCGGCGGCGATTTCGACGAGCGTTGGCGCCAGGAGATCGAGCGTGGCCGTGAAGACGGCGGCGGGACGGCTGCTGTAGTGGGCCTCTTCCATCAGGCGCGGGGTGCGCATGATCTGATTCTGATCGCCGGCGTCGCCCTGTTGCACGCCGGTGGCGAGGATTTGGCCGCTAGCTACATCGGTGATGGTGACGCGCGCGCCGCCGACATCTTTCCCCAGCACCATCGAGCCATGCGCGACGACGCGCACGAGAATGGTGGTGGGTTTCGGATCGTTCAGATGCAGGTCTGGCGAGGGGTTTTCCGGCGCGGGGAGCGCGAGGCAGGGCAGGGGCATCAGGAGGAGCGAGAGGAGGAGAAGGCGGAGCCTGATACCCGCTCGATTCATTTCACTTTGGTGCCTGGTTCCACTTCTTCGAGGATCGTTGCGAGGCCGCGCACGTCACTGTCGCCGGCGGCGAGGACCATGCCCTGCGACTCGATGCCCATCAGTTTGGCCGGTTTCAGATTCGCGACGATGACGATCATCTTGCCGACGAGCGTTTCCGGCTCATACTTCTTGCCGATGCCTGCCACGATCTGCCGTTGCTCCGTGCCTAGCGAGACCTGAAGCTTCAACAGCTTTTCAGATTTAGGAACGCGTTCCGCGCTGATGACCCTGGCTGTCTTGAGCTGAATTTTGAAGAATTCGTCGATGGTGATCTGCGCCAGTTCAGCCGGTGCGGGTGCTGCTACTGCTGCGGGAGTCGCCGGAGCTGCCGTTGTCGCGGCTGGGGTCGTAGTAGCTGCGGGAGGAACCGGCTGCGGGGTTGCTGTGGTGTCGCTCACTGGTTGGGCTCCTTTTTTCGATGAATCTTTCTGTGCTTTGGGCGCTGCCGTCGGGGCAGTTGCGGCGATTTCAATACGCGGGAACAGCGGGTTTCCTTTCGCGATCGCAAGATCGGCCACGGGGCTGTTCCATTCATAGGCGGAGGCCGGAATGGCTTTGGAAAAGTCGAAGCGATAGCCGAGTTGCTGGGCCAGCTGTTCCGTCGTCTGCGGCATGAAGGGGTGGAGCGAGACGGCCAGCAGGCGCAGGGCGCGGGCGGAGTAATTGAGGACCGTTTTCAGCTTCGGCGTGTCGTCGGGATTCTTGGCCAGCTTCCAGGGCGCGGCCTTGTCGATGTATTCGTCGCAGAGGCTGACGAGTTCGCCGATCGCCTGCAGATTGTCGCGGAAGGTCAGCGCGGTGAAGCCTCGTTCAAGAATAGCCGGCAGCTGCGTGGCGGCCTGGGCAATCTTTTCTTCGAGTTCTGGGAGCGCGGGCGGGCCGCTGGCTGGAATCTTTCCGTCAGTGAATCGCTCGATCATTGTGAGCGTCCGGCTGAGCAGATTGCCGATGCCGTTGGCCAGGTCGCTGTTGATGCTGGCGACCATGGCGGTCTGCGAGAAGTCTCCGTCCTGTCCGAACGGTACTTCGCGCAAGAGGAAGTACCGGAAGGCGTCGATGCCGTAGGTCTCGGCCATCTTGTTGGGATCGACGACGTTGCCGCGGCTTTTGGACATCTTCTCGCCATCGACGGTCCACCAGCCATGCGCGAATATCGTTTCGGGCAGCGGCAGGTTCAGCGCCATCAACATGGTCGACCAATAGACCGCGTGGGTCGTGAGAATGTCTTTTCCGACGAGATGGACTGACGCCGGCCAGTAGCGTTCGCGCGACGGAGTGGGGCAGAGATAGTCGAGCGCGGACACATAATTTACCAGCGCATCGAACCAGACGTAGGTGACATACTCTTGATCGAAGGGGAGTTCGATTCCCCAGGACAGGCGTGATTTGGGCCTGGAAATCGAGAGGTCGCCGAGCTTCTGGGTCGTCAGGAATCCCAGGACTTCGTTGCGACGGGACTCGGGCCGGATGAAATTCGGGTGCTGCTTGATGTGGTCGATGAGCCGTTCTTGATATTGCCCCATCTTGAAGAAGTAGTTGTACTCGCTGAGCTGTTCGATGGGGCGTTTGCAGTCGGGGCAGAGGCCTCCCACGACGTCTTTTTCAGTCCAAAACCGCTCGTCGAATGTGCAGTACCAGCCTGTATATGAATCTTTATAAATCAGTTGTTTATCGTATAGCTCTTGAAGGAATGATTGAACAGCTTTTTTGTGCGGCGCATCGGTGGTGCGGATGAAGGCATCGTTTGAAATATTCAATCGCTTCCAGAGGTCTTGAAACTGCGGCGCGAGCTTGTCGCAATGGGTCTGCGGATCGATTCCCGCCTTGGCCGCCGCCTGTTGTACTTTCTGCCCGTGCTCGTCGAGGCCGGTCAGGAACATGACGTCGCGGCCACGCAAGCGCCAGTAGCGCGCGAGGACGTCGGCGGCGACGGTGGTGTAGGCGTGGCCGATGTGCGGCACATCGTTCACATAGTAAATCGGCGTCGTGATGTAGAACGCATTCTGATCGCGCATAGCGAGAGAGAAGATAGCAGGTTGCTCGACGGGATTTCTAGGCGGGGCTGCCGACCGGCGCGAGCCCGAGGGCCTCGCGGAGTTTGAGCAGGCAGGACTCTAGCGTCATGTGGAGATTCAAGTTGCGGGTGGCGTTCTGTTGCGAGCGTTCGATCTCTTTCACTAGGTCAAGGAGCAGCGTGAGATCGGTAGAGGCGGCATAGTCCCGGAGTTGGTCCAATTGTTCAAGGTGAAGAATCTGATCGTGATCGCCGCCGACGTGGACGATGATGAGATCCCGGATCCAGCGGCTGAGCCAGGTCAAAGTCTCAACGCCGCGATCGGATTTCGCCAGGCTCTCCGACAGAGTTAGAATTGCGGAGATCGACCGGAGCGTGGTGGGCGCGACGATGGCCAGGCATTCCTGTTGCCATTCACGCAGCGCGGCGACATCGGCAGTGAGGGCTTCGCCGATACGGCCTTCCGTGACGAGAGCCAGGAGCCGCGCATCCGTCGGTGGGAGTTCGCGTTTGAGGATCACGGCCGCTTCGACTTGCGTGCGCGCTGGAGTCGCGAAGCGGAGTTGCTGGCAGCGCGAACGGATGGTGATGGGGAGCGCGTTGGGCCTGCTGGTGATCAGGAGAAACAGCGCGTGCCCCGGCGGTTCTTCCAGCGTTTTCAGCAGCGCATTGGCGGCGCCGATGGTCATGCGGTCGGCGTCGTCGATCAGGCAGATTTTTCGTTCGCCCATGAGCGGGCGATAGACGAACTGCTGTTCGATCTCACGGATTTGCTCGATCTTGATGGCGGGGTTGGCCAGTTCGCGGTCAGGATCGACCGTGATGAAGTCCGGATGGGTTCGCGCGGCGATCTGCAGGCAGGAGCGGCAGGCGCCGCAACTGTCCAGCGCATCCGGCGATGGCGGCTGCTCGCAGTTCAAAGCCTGGGCGAGATGGATTGCGGTCAGGCGTTTTCCGATCGCGTCTTCGCCGTGGAACAGATAGGCATGGCCTAGCCGGTTGTGCGAGACGGCGGCTTGCAGAACCGCGATCGGATGTTCATGGCCGGTGATGTCTCGAAAGGGCATGGTTACTTCCTGCGGTCGGATTTCGTCCGGCTAGTTTTCAGCCAATCGAATACGAACGCGCGCACGGTTTCCGCAATCCTGCCGGGTGTCCGTGCCGCATTGATCGGCTTGATGCGCCGAGGCTCTTTGCGCGCGAGTTCCAAAAATCCGGCGCGCACGGTTTCGTGAAAGCGTTTGGTCTCCCGATCCAACCGGTTTTGTCCAGCGGCGTCGCGTTGCCGCCGGCGTAGGCCGGTGGCAACGGGTAGATCGAAAAGCAGGGTCAGATTCGGCGCCAAGCCGCCGGTGGCCCAGGTATTCATGATGCGCAAGGTTTTCAGATCCAGCCCGCGCGCGTACCCTTGATAGGCCAGGGTCGAGTCGACAAACCGGTCGCAGATCACGATGGCGCCTTGCTGCAGCGCCGGTGCGATGATCTGGTCTATGTGCTGGCGGCGCGCCGCGAGAATGACGAACGCTTCTGTTTCCGCGGCCAGTGTCTCAGCATGGCTTTTGAGCAGCACGGCACGGAGCTGTTCGGCTACGGGCGTGCCGCCCGGCTCTCGCGTGAGAAGGACTGTGTGACCTTCGGATCGAAGCGCCTGGGCGAGGTGCGCCGCTTGGGTCGATTTGCCACTGCCCTCGGTGCCTTCCAGCGTGATGAAGATGCCGGCTGTGCGACTGCGTTGTTTTGCCACGAGTGGGTCCTGTGTACGGATTTAGAAGTCGTCGCGAATCGTAATGCCAAGCTCAATTGAATAGCAAGAATGACGGGGCTGCCATCGTGGTATTCGGCCTGGATCGAGCCGGGGTCGTTTCGCTTCGTACCGTCGTCATGTTTTTCGTGTAACCCATTGAAAATAGCCCAAAATGGATTGCGGCACTTGGGGAATCTCTGTATGATGAGCCACCATAAATTATAAAGCCTCATTCACGATCTGATTGGCATGCTGAAAACCTCGTTGAAGCGATACTTCCTGACGGGTCTGCTCGTCATTACCCCGATTTGGGGCACGATCCTTATTCTAAAAGCCCTCTTTGTCACGGTGGATGGCATTTTGGGCGAAGCGGTGGCCCGGTGGGTGCCGGAGTATTACGTGCCGGGCCTGGGGATAGTGGCGCTCCTTTTGCTGATCTGTTCCGTCGGGCTGTTTGCCGCGAATTTTATCGGCCGGCAGATTGTGCGGACTTGGGAGGATTGGCTGAACCGCCTGCCGCTGGTTCGCGGGATTTATTCGACACTGAAATCGATGATGGATATTCTCTCGTTTTCCGATCGAGGTTCCTATCATCGGGTGGTGCTCATTCAGTTTCCCAAGAACGGGCACTATTGTTTTGCGTTTGTGACAGGGGTGACGAAATCCGAGACGGCCTCGCTGTCGCAGGAGCCGTTGATTCATGTGTATGTGCCGACGTCGCCGAATCCCACGTCCGGGTATTTTCTCTTGGTGCCGGAACGTGAAGTCATGTCGGTGGATATTTCAGTCGAAGAAGCGATGAAGCTGATCGTCTCAGGAGGGCTCTATACGCCGGCCACTTCAATGGCGTCGGTGTTACAGGCCGATGCCAAGTGGAGTGGCGTGAAACAACCGGACGCGGGGGTGACCATCGGATGATGCCGCATAAACAGGACATGGCTGTGGATGGGTTGGGTGTGGTGGTGATGGCAGCCGGGCGTGGCACGCGGATGCGATCGGAGCAGGCGAAAGTGCTGCATCGGATCGTCGGGCGTCCGATGATTCGGTATGCGCTTGATGCCGCCTGTGCGGTCGCTGGACATTCTGTCGTCGTCGTCGTGGGGCATCAGGCCGCACAGGTGCGCGCGGTACTGGAGTCCGCGCTCGCGGAACAGCCGGGCGGCGCGGCGGTGCATATCGTCGAGCAGGTGCAGCAATTGGGCACGGGGCATGCCGTCTTGCAAACGCGCCCGGTGTTTGCGTCCGGCAAGGGCAAGGCCCCTGCGGCCTATCTCATTCTCAACGGCGATACCCCGCTGCTGCAAGAATCGACATTGCGTGCCTTATTGCAGACGCACCGGGTCGCCGGTGCAACCGTCACTCTTCTGACCGCGATTCTGGAGAACCCTGGAGGCTATGGCCGGGTGGTCCGCCGCACCGAGGCAGGCGCGTCCGGCACCGTCCATGCGTCCGCCGACGTGGTGAAGATCGTCGAAGATCGGGACGCGTCTCAGGATGAGCGAGCCATTCGCGAAATCAATGTCGGGACCTATGTCGTCGATGGGGCGTTTCTTTTTGCGGCGCTGGACAAGGTGCAGCCGCACAATGCACAGGGCGAGTATTATCTGACGGATATCGTCGATATGGCGGTCATGCAGGGGCATCGGGTTGCGGCGCTGCCGTTGATGAATCCGGATGAAGGGCTGGGGGTCAATTCGCGATTGCAGTTGGCTGAGGCTGAGCAGGTGATTCGCCAGCAGATCCGGCGGCGCTGGATGGAAGCCGGTGTGACGATGATCGACCCGGCCTCCACATGGATCGACGCCGAGGTAGTGATTGGAAAAGACACGATCTTGCATCCGAACGTGACTCTGGAAGGCAAGACTGTCATCGGCGAGGGCTGTGAAATTCGCTCCTTCACGCGACTCACGAATTGCGCAGTCGGATCCCAGGTGACGATTCTGGATCATTGTGTGTGCGCCGACTCGCAGCTCGATGAGCAGGCGACGCTCGGTCCGTTTGTCCATTTGCGCCCCGGCGTGCGGGTGCGTAAAAAAGCGAAGGTCGGCAATTTTGTCGAGATGAAGAAGACCGATCTGGGCGAAGGCGCCAAGGCCAATCATCTCAGCTATCTCGGAGACGCGACGATTGGCAAGGGTGTGAATATCGGCGCCGGAACGATTACCTGCAACTATGACGGGGTGCATAAGTACCAGACGGTTGTGGGCGACCATGTGTTTTTAGGGAGCGATACGCAGTTGATCGCACCGGTGACGGTGGGGGCGGGCGCGGTCATTGCCGCAGGAACGACGGTGACGCAGGATGTGCCGGAGGATGCGTTGGCGATTGGCCGGGCGGCGCAAGTCAATCGAGCTGGATGGGCGGCCAGGAGGCGCGCGTTGCTGGCGAATGAGAAGCCGGTTCCGGTGAAGCCGGCCAGTACACGAGCGGCGGCCACTACGGCGTCCAGCAAGAAGAAGCGGAGGTAGACAATCGATGTGTGGAATTGTTGGATATGTCGGCAATCAAGAGGCGGTTCCGATTCTGATCGGCGGGCTGGCCAAGCTGGAGTATCGCGGGTACGACTCTTCGGGTGTCGCCATCCAGCAGGGGCAGAAAATCGATGTGCGGCGCAGTGTCGGCAAGCTGGTGAATCTTCAGAAGTCGCTGCAAGAGAAAGCGTTGAGCGGCATGGTGGGCATCGGGCATACCCGCTGGGCCACGCACGGCAAGCCGTCCGAGCAGAACGCCCATCCGCATCGATCGAAGGGCTGTGTCCTGGTGCATAACGGCATTATCGAGAATTATCAGCACCTGAAGCAGCAGTTGGAAAAAGAAGGCTATAAGTTTCAGTCGGAGACCGATACTGAAGTACTGGCCCATTTGATCGATAAGTATCTTCAGAATGGACAGGGATTGGCGGATGCGGTTCGCGCGGCGACGAGGGATGTGCGCGGAAGCTATGCGCTGGCGGTGATCTCCGAGAAGGAGCCGGGTACGTTGATTGCCGCGCGGTCCGGCTGTCCGCTGGTGGTTGGCCGCACGAAGCAGGCGTCGTTTGTCGCCTCCGATGTGATGGCCATGCTGGCGCACACACGGGATGTGACCTACCTGGAAGAGGGCGACGTCGCGGTGGTGACGCAGCACGAGATGCATCTGACGAATACGGACGGGCTGCCGGTCTCCCGGAAGGCGACGAAAATCACATGGGATGCTTCCGCCGTGGAGAAAAGCGGGTACCCGCATTTCATGCTGAAGGAGATTCACGAACAGCCGCAGACGATTCTCGATACCATGCGCGGGCGGTATTCCTACGAAACCGGGGAGGCCGATCTGCCGGACATCGGATTGACGGCGAAAGAATTTGCCGCGGTGGAGCGGATCTGGATCGTGGCCTGCGGGACCTCCTGGCATTCTGGGCTTGTCGGGAAGTACCTCTTCGAGGAAATGGTGCGCACGCCGGTGCAAGTCGATATCGGGAGCGAGTTCCGCTATCGCGATCCGCTCGTTGGGAAGAACGATCTGTTCATTACGATTTCCCAATCGGGCGAAACGGCCGATACGCTGGCCGCAGCTCGTGAAGCGAAAGAAAAAGGTGCGAAGGTGGTGTCGATTGTCAACGTCGTCGGCAGCACGCTGGCGCGTGAGTCGGATGGCGTGCTCTATACCCACTGCGGGCCGGAGATCGGGGTGGCCTCGACAAAGGCTTTTACGGCGCAGCTCACGGCGCTCTATCTGTTGTCGCTTCATCTGGCGCGCGTGCGCAAGGTGATGAATGTGACGGACGGAAAAGCCTGGTTGGATCGATTGGTGAAATTGCCCTCTCTCGTCGAGCAGGTACTGGGCCGGGAAGCGGAAGTGGTGGCGATTGCAAAACGCTATTACAAAAAGCGAAACTTTCTGTTCTTGGGGCGTGGAATCAACTACCCGATCGCGCTCGAAGGCTCGTTGAAGCTCAAGGAGATTTCGTATATCCATGCCGAAGGATATCCGGCGGGCGAGATGAAGCATGGGCCGATTGCGCTGATCGACAAGGATATGCCGGTGGTGGTATTGGCACCGCGCGACCGTTTGTATGAAAAAACGGTGAGCAATCTGATGGAAGTGAAGGCACGGCATGCGCCGGTGATCGCGTTCGTCGCTGAAGGCGAGCGCGAGCTTGGGAAAATCGCGGATGCGGTGCTGACGGTTCCGGACACGCATCCATTGCTGTCGCCGATTCTGTTCACGATTCCGTTGCAGTTGCTGGCGTATCATATTGCCGTGTTGCGCGGGGCGGATGTGGATCAGCCGAGAAACCTGGCGAAAAGCGTGACGGTGGAGTGAGGGGCAGCGGTAGGTCCCCGTGCTCGCTCAACGCGCGACCTCAGAGAGGTCCTCGTTGAATGCGCGCAGTGGGGGATCCTACCGCTACCCCTCTTAGAAAAGAGAAGGAAAGGAAGTCGTGGAGATTACCAAGCAGGAAGTCGAAAAGGTGGCCAAGCTGGCTCGATTGCAGGTGACGGAGAGCGAGGTGGCGGTCTTCACCAAGCAATTGAGCCAGATTCTGACGCATGTCGAAACGCTCAAGAAGTACGAGACGAGCGGAGTGGAGCCGACGGCGACGGTGTTGGGCCAGGTGAATGTGTTTCGCGACGATGTGGTACGGCCGTCGCTGTCGGTGGAGCAGGCGCTCGCCAATGCTCCGGAGCGTGAAGCGGACGGATTCTGCGTGCCGAAGATTATCGAGTAAGATCCGCGCCATGGCGGGGATCTCGTCATACGAAGGAGTCTCATGTTTCGACAGATGTTGCGATCGAAAATTCACCGTGCGACCGTCACCGGCGCGCACTTGGAGTATGAGGGGAGCCTGACGGTCGATGAGGAGCTGCTTGAGGCGGCCGGCATTCTTCCGTATGAGGCCGTCGTCTGCTCGAATCTCAATAACGGCGAACGGTTCATGACCTACGCGATCACCGGCAAGCGGGGTGGCGGAGAGATTATCTTGAACGGGCCGACGGCGCGCAAGGGGGCGACCGGCGATCAGATCATCATCTTCTGCTACGAGTATTACAGCGAAGAAGAGATCAAGCGGCACGCGCCCAAGATCGTGCGTGTGGATGGGAAAAACCGCATCGTTGATGCGGCGGCGAAACGCCCATGAGTCTGCATAAGCTGACACTGTGTGAATTGCAGCGGAAATTCACGGCCGGGGAAGTCACGGCCAAGGAAATCGTGCGCGCTTATTTTCTGCGGATCGGGCAGGTCGAGCCGAAGGTCAAGGCCTATGTGACGACGCAGAAAGAGCAGGCGATGATCCAGGCGGCGGCCATTGACGACTCGTTGAAGGGCTGGCGGAAAACGCAGCCGATGATGGCGATGCCGCTGGCGATCAAGGATAACCTCTGCACCGAGGGCGTGACGACCACGTGCAGCTCGCGCATGCTCCAGAACTTTGTGCCGCCGTACGATGCCACCGTGATCGCCACGTTGCGGGCGCAGGGGTATTTGCTGTTGGGAAAGACCAATCTCGATGAGTTCGCGATGGGCTCCTCGACGGAAAACTCGGCCTTCGGCCCCAGCCGCAATCCGTGGAATGTGCAGTGTGTGCCGGGCGGATCGAGCGGCGGGTCGGCGGCGGCGGTGGCGGCGGACGAGTGCGCGGCGGCGCTCGGGTCGGATACCGGCGGATCGATCCGGCAGCCGGCGGCGTTCTGCGGCGTGGTTGGTCTGAAGCCGACCTATGGCCGCGTGTCGCGCTATGGGCTGATTGCGTTTGCGTCATCCCTCGATCAGATCGGTCCTATCACAAAAGACGTGGCGGACGCCGCATTCCTGCTGGGCGTCATCGCCGGCCACGATCCGATGGACTCGACGTCGGCGGATGTGCCGGTGCCGGACTACACGAAGGCGCTCAAGAAGAAGGATTTGAAGAAATTGAAGGTCGGGGTTCCGGCGGAGTTTTTTGCCGAAGGGCTCGATCCGGAAGTTGAGCAGGCGGTGCGCGCCGCGATCGAGGAATTGAAGAGTTTGGGCGGCGAGATCAAAGAAATTCAGCTGCCGAGAACCGATGCGGCGGTGGCGGTGTATTACGTGATTGCGACTGCGGAAGCGAGCTCGAATCTGGCCCGCTTCGATGGCGTGAAGTTCGGCCTTCGTGGAAAAGATACGAAGGACCTGCTGGAGCTCTATACCAAGACCCGGCAGGAGGGGTTCGGTCCGGAGGTGAAGCGCCGGATCATGCTGGGCACGTATGCGCTGAGCTCCGGGTACTACGATGCCTATTATGGAAAAGCGCAGGCGGTGCGGACATTGATCCGGCAGGATTTCGACGAGGCCTTCAAGGAGGTCGATCTCATTGTGACGCCAGTCACGCCGACGCCGGCCTTCAAGCTGGGCGAGAAGAGCGACGATCCGTTGCAGATGTACCTGTCTGATATTTTCACGATCTCGGTCAATCTGGCCGGCCTGCCGGCCATCGCGCTGCCCTGTGGATTCAGCAAATCCGGCTTGCCGATCGGCATGCAGCTCATCGGCCGGGCGTTTCAAGAGGACACGCTGTTGCGCGCGGCGCATGCGTACGAACAGTCCACGCAGTGGCGGGCCAAGAAACCGGCGGTTCGGTAAAGGGCCGAGAAGGGCGAGGAGGATCCATGACCATCGTTGAAATTGTCGCTATTGTGATTGCCATCGCCTGCGCGGTGCTGGTGGGCTATCTCGTTCCGGTGCTGATTCAGGTTCGGAAGACCGCAGCCGAGTCCGAACAGCTGTTGGCGAAGATGAACGCCGATATGCCGCCGCTCATTGTCGATCTGCGCAGCATGAGCCAGAATTTGAACGATCTAGCCGATCGGGCCCGCGGCGGGGTCGAGCACGCCGCGGTCTTGCTGCACGCGGTGGGTGAAGTCGGCGAATCGGTGCAGCAAGTGCATAGCATCGTGCGCGGGACGCCCGGCGCCTTGCTGGCCAATGCGGCGAGTCTGGTCGCGGGATTCAAGGCCGCCGCGCAGGTGGTGCGTGAGCGGTCGAGACAGGACGGAGAACCCCATCATGATAAAGGAGGGCCCTACAATGGCGGATGAACGAGGATCTTCAGCAAACGTATTGGTCGCTTTTCTGAGTGGCGCCGCAATCGGCGCGGTCGCAGCGCTGTTGCTGGCGCCGCAATCGGGACGTGAATCGCGCGAGCAGCTTCGGGGCTATGCGCGCCGTGCCGAGGATAATTTGCGGGATCTTGCCGGTCGCGCTGAGGAGAATTTTCGTGATTTTGCCGGCCGGGCCGGGGAGTCGCTCGAAGAAGCGGTTGAGCAGGGCAAGGAATTTGTCGACGCCAAGAAGTCGGTGCTGCGGGAGGCCTTCGAGGCCGGCCGGGAGGCGATGAAGCGCGAGCGCGACCGTATCCGTGGAGAGGAACAGGCCTGAGAATGATTTATGAAGTGGTGATCGGGGTCGAGGTGCATGCGCAGTTGCGCACGAAGACCAAGATGTTCTGCGGGTGCAGCGCGGCGTTCGGCCGTTCGCCGAACAGCCAGACCTGTCCGGTCTGTCTGGGACTGCCCGGCACCTTGCCAGTCATCAATCGAGCCGCTGTTGAAATGGCTGTGCGCGCAGGCCTGGCATTGAACTGCACGATCGGCGCGAATAATCAATTCGACCGGAAGAACTATTTCTATCCCGATCTTCCCAAGGGTTACCAGATTTCCCAGTACGAGTCGCCGATTTGCGAGCATGGCTGGATCGAAGTCGCGGTCGGCGACGGCAAGAAGCGCGTCAAGATCCGGCGGGCTCACCTGGAAGAGGATGCCGGAAAGAACGTGCATGAGACCGGCACCAGTGGCAGCCGGGTGGATTTGAATCGCGCTGGGACGCCATTGTTGGAAATTGTGACGGAGCCGGACATGCGGTCGGCCGACGAAGTCGTCGCCTACTTGAAAGGCTTGCGGGACATTCTGATGTATCTCGATGTCTGCGACGGCAACATGGATGAAGGCAGCTTTCGGTGCGAACCGAATTTGTCGCTTCGTCCGCTGGGCCAGAAAGAGTTCGGCACGAAGGTTGAGCTGAAGAATATTAATTCGTTCAAGTTCGTGAAGGATGCCGTGGAATACGAGATCAAGCGGCAGACGAAAGTGCTGAGCGAAGGCGGAAAGATTTTTCAGGAAACGCGCCTCTGGAATCTTGAACGGGGAGAGACGGCGGTAATGCGCTCGAAAGAAGAGGCGCACGACTACCGGTATTTCCCCGATCCAGACCTGGTGCCGTTGAAGCTTGAGAAGGAATGGATTGAAGGATTCCGTGGCAGCGTGCCGGAGTTGCCGGCCGCGCGAGTTGGCCGGTTCGTGCGCGAGTATGGGCTGCCCGAATACGATGCGGGTGTGCTGACGGTGTCTAAAGGCATCGCGGATTATTTTGAAGCCTGCGTGAAACTCTTCAATCAGCCCAAGACGATTAGTAACTGGGTGATGGGCGAGCTGACGCGGGAATTGAACCTCTCGGGAACCGATATTGCGGTTTCGCCGGTGCCGCCTGAGCGGTTGGTCGATTTGCTGCTGTTGGTGGAAAAAGAGACGGTCAGCTTAAAGGTGGCCCGCGAGATTTTTCCCGAGCTCTATCGCAGTGGGAAAACACCGGAGCAGATCGTCCAGGAAAAAGGATTGACGCAGGTCTCCGACGAAGGCGCGCTCGACAAGATCATCGACGCCATGCTGGCGGAAAATCCGGCGCAGGTCGCGCAGCTCAAGGAAGGGAAGCAGCAAGTGCTGGGCTTCCTGGTCGGGCAGGTGATGAAGGCCAGCGGCGGGAAAGCCAATCCCGGCAAGGTGAATGAGTTGTTGAAGAAAAAGCTAGGATGAGACAGAAGATACTTTCTGTACAGCGCAAGAAAGCTCAGCTTACTATCGAAGTAGGCGGTGCTTGATGCCGCCACATATTTGTAGCCCCAATGGGTCATTCTTTAGGGTGCAGATGGGATGCCACTGACCAGGTAGTGTTCGATCAGTATTGAGCTAGAGGCATAAGGGTTTTGATGAGCTGATTTTGCTTGGGGGGAACTGAGCATGAGCCTTAAAGCTAAGATGGCTAAGGATGACCAGAGTGCCAAAATAAATGAAGCGTTTCAAAAAACGAGAAAGGGGCAGTCTGTAAAGCGGAGCCTCTTGAAAAATAAGAGGGAATGTTTCAAGGCCTATGGAGGCGTTTGTGCATGTTGCGGGGAATCGCGGGAAGAGTTCTTGTCTCTTGATCATATTGGTGGAGTTCGGAAGACTCCCAAGCTGGTCTCTCCCAGTTATGGGTATGGCTCGCATGCTGAATATAGAGCGCTTCGCGACTTAGGATATCCAAAGGGCAACCATAGATTGTTGTGTATGAATTGTAACTTTGCTACGAAGCTTGGGAAAAAGTGTCCACACGAGATTGAACGAGAAGCAAAAAAGAGACGGAGGAAAAGTAATGAGCGCGATTAGAGAAATTAAGGGGCGACAGATTGTCGATTCCCGCGGCAACCCGACGGTGGAAGCGGAAGTGATGCTGGAGAGCGGCGCGATCGGCCGGGCGGCGGTGCCGTCGGGCGCCTCCACCGGCGAGAAGGAAGCGATTGAGCTGCGGGACGGCGACAAGAAGCGCTGGATGGGAAAAGGCGTCTCCAAGGCGGTGGCCAATATCACAAAAGTACTCGCGCCGGAGTTGCTCGGATGCGAGGCGCTCGATCAGGCCAACATCGATCACGCCATGATCGCGCTGGATGGGACGAAGACCAAAGGCAAACTGGGAGCCAACGCGATTCTCGGCGTGTCGCTCGCGGTGGCGAAGGCGGCGGCGAATGAAACCGGCCAGCCGCTCTATCGCTATCTCGGGGGGACGAATGCCCGGGTCCTACCGGTGCCGCTGATGAACATCATTAACGGTGGCGCGCATGCCGACAACCGGCTGGACCTCCAAGAGTTTATGATTATGCCGGTCGGCGCCAAGACGTTCAGCGACGCGCTTCGCATGGCCACGGAAGTGTTTCACACGTTGAAGGCCTTGCTGAAGAAGAAGGGGCTCAATACGGCGGTGGGCGACGAAGGCGGATTCGCGCCGGATCTTCAGTCGAACGAAGAGGCGCTCAGCTTAATTTCGCAGGCCATCGAAGACGCCGGCTACAAGACTGGCCGGGACATTGCGCTGGCGCTGGATTGCGCGGCGAGTGAGCTCTATCAAAAGGGTCGCTACATTCTTGAGGCAGAAAAGAACCCGGAGCGCTCGTCCGAGGAGATGGTCGCGTATTACGGCAAGCTGCTGGACCGGTATCCGATTCTTTCCATTGAAGATGGCTTGAGTGAGCTGGACTGGAAGGGCTGGAAGCTGATGACGGAGAAGCTGGGCAAGCGGGTCCAGCTGGTCGGCGACGATATTTTTGTGACGAACGTGGAAATCTTTGCCAAAGGGATCAAGGAAGGCATCGGCAACTCGATTCTGATCAAGTTGAATCAGATCGGGACATTGACCGAGACGCTGGACGCGATTGAGCTGGCGAAGCGGTCCGGCTACACGGCGATCATTTCGCACCGGTCCGGTGAGACCGAGGATACGACGATTGCGGATGTGGCGGTCGCGATGAACACCGGCTTGATTAAGACAGGTTCGCTGTCGCGGACTGATCGGATTGCGAAATACAACCAGTTGTTGCGTATTGAAGAAGAGCTGGGAAGTGCGGCGGTGTATTTCGGCCGCGATGCGGTGCCTGGGCGTGCGTAGCGGCAGTTGACGCAGGATGATCATTAAACAAAATCGCGGGCGGGTGTGGCTGGATTGGCAGCGCCGCATGGGCACGGTGGGCCAGGTGGCCGGTGTCGGGGCTTGCCTATGGCTGCTGTTTGCCTTTTGCTTTGGCAACATGGGGTTGCCGCGGTATCTGGCGATGCGCGAGCAGGTGGCTCAATTGGATCGGGATCTGCTGGCGTTGCGACGAGATAACGGTGGGTTGCGCGGAGAAATAACCCGGTTGCAGCACGATCCAGCCAAGATCGAACAACTCGCGCGCGAGCGATTGGGGTATGTGCGCAAGGGAGAGACGGTGTATCAGCTGTCTCCCGACCCTGCAAAAGATCGATCGTTCCAGGAGACGCCATGAAATTCGGAACGGTCGCGATCATTGGCCGCTCCAATGTGGGGAAGTCCACATTGTTGAATCGGTTGCTCGGAGAAAAAATAGCGATTGTCTCGAATAAGCCGCAGACGACCAGAACACGCATCCTTGGGGTGGCGCATGTGCCGGGCGCGCAGATTGCGTTTTTGGATACGCCGGGGCTGCATAAACCGGATCACTTGCTGAACCGGCGGATGGTGCGGACGACGGTGGAAGCGTTGGATGATGCCGATCTGCTGTATGTGCTCATGGAGTCGCTTCATCTGCCAGGGCCCGGCGATTTGGCCGCGGTGACTCATGTGAAAACGGCACTGGCCAAACACCCTCGCCCGGTCATTTTGGTGGTGACGAAGGTGGATGCAATCAACAAGATCAAGTTGCTGCCGGTGCTGGAGGCTTACGGAAGGCTGTTTCCTTGGACCGAGGTGGTGCCGGTGTCGGCGGAGGACGGGGATAACATCGATCGTTTGCTGGAGGTGACGGTCGCTCATTTGCCTGAGGGCGAAGGCATCTATAACGAGGATATGCTCACGGACCAGTCCATGCGCACGCTGGCGGCTGAATTGATTCGCGAGAAGATTCTTGCCGCGACGGAGCAGGAAGTGCCGTATTCCGTTGCGGTCGAGATCGAAGAGTTTGTCGAGGAAAGCAAGATTACGCGGATCCGGGCGACGGTTCTGGTCGAGCGAGACACTCAGAAAGGGATTGTGATCGGCAAGCATGGCGAGCGCCTGAAGCTGATTAGCACGCAGGCGCGCCAGGATATGGAGCGCGTATTCGACATGAAGGTGTTTTTGGAAGTATGGGTCAAAGTCCGGGAAGACTGGCGCGAAGACGAGCGCACGCTCGTGGAGCTCGGCTACTAAGGATTTAACGTATTGCCTACGGAACAACCAGCCGATCCGCAATCGTCCGATGTTCGTCTGCGCGCGTCCGAACGAGATGTGTTGCGGGATGCGCTTCGGGACCAGTCGGAGCGCGGGCAGACGAAGTCTGACATTATTTTGCTGTCCGTGCAGCGCCTGTTGCGGCGCGGGGCGATCACGAACTTGTCGAAGATGCTTGGCCGAATGCATCCGGCCGATGCCGCCAGAGTCATCACCCACCTAAGTTCTCCCAAAGAAAAGCGTGAAGTTTTCGAGCTGGTTCGCGGCGAAGCGAAGCGCGGGCAGGTCCTGAGCGAGCTGGACGGCGACAGCATTCAGCAAGTGCTGGCCGATCTGCTGCACTCCGACATTGCCTGGCTCTTGAAGGACCTGGGGCCCGACGATGTCGCCTATATTCTCGGATTCCTTCCTGAGGAGCGGGGCAAAGACATTCTCGCCCTGATGAAGACGGAAGATTCGACAGAAGTCGCCGATATTCTCAAGTATCCCAAGGATACGGCCGGCGGCATCATGACCACGGAGTTCTTTTCGCTGTCGGAAGATGCGACGGCGCAAGAGGCCATTCGCCGGTTGCAGCAGGCCACCGATGCCGAAATGGTGTTTTACATTTATGTGACGGACAAGGAGGAGCATCTCGTCGGCGTGCTTTCGCTGCGCCAGCTCTTGACGGTTCCCCCGAGCACGCCGCTGAAAAACATTATGACGCGCGATGTGATGAGCGTCGCGGTCGATATGGATCAGGAAGAAGTGGCGCGCCAGGTCGCGAGCTATAACTTGCTGGCGATTCCCGTGGTGGAGAAAGGCGGGAAGCTTGCGGGGATCATCACGGTCGATGACGTGGTGGACGTCATTCGCGAAGAGGCCACGGAAGACATGTTGAAAATGGCCGGCGCGATCGAGGAGGACTCGGTCTCGAAGTCGTCCAGTTTCGGCGCGGCCAAGTTGCGGTTGCCCTGGCTGTTTACGAATTTGGTCGGCAGTCTCTTGTCCGGCGCGATTCTCTGGTATTTCAGACTGACGCTGCAAGAGGTGGCGGCGATCGTCAGTTTTATTCCAGTCATTGCGGCGATGGGCGGCAATGTGGGATTGCAGTCGTCGACGCTGATCATTCGCGGCCTGGCCACAGGGGTGGTCGAATTGTCGGACGTGCGCACGGTGTTTTTTCGTGAGGTCAAGGTGGGGCTCTTGATGGGCCTGGCCTGCGGTGTGATGCTGACGCTGGTCGGATGGGCCTGGCACCAAGCCTTTTTGGGCATGGTGGTCGGGGCATCGCTGGTGATCGCATTCCTGGTTTCGACGAGTCTGGCGACGATCATGCCGGTTGTGTTGAAGCGGATGGGGGTCGATCCTGCCGTGGCCGCCGGTCCCTTTGTGACAACGGCCAACGATATTACCGGCATCACGATCTATCTTTCGCTGGCCACGCTGTTTTTAGACCGTCTGCGGTAAGCGGTATCGTTGCGAAGCAGCGGGTGTCTTGCGCGTGTGAAAAGGGCTTGGGCGCGATGCCTCTCGTAAAAACGTCCGCGATTATCCTCAAAAGCCGCCGGTGGGGCGAAGCGGACCGAATTGTCACGTTCTACTCCAGGGAGCTCGGGAAAATCCGTGGGGTGGCGCGTGGGGCTCGGCGGTTCAAGAGCCATTTCGGCGCCACGCTCGAGCCCTTTACCCGCTGCCATCTGGATTTGTTCGAAAAGCCAGGCGATTCTCTCTACCGCATTTCTCATGTCGATCTGATCGAATCCTTTCAGCCGCTGCGGGAAGAATTGTTGCTGATGGCTTGTGCGGCGCGGATGGTCAATGTGGTGGGGGCGGTCACGCCGGATGGGGATCCGGATGCCCGGCTCTTCGAGACGTTGGGTCAGGGGTTGAGGTTATTGAAGGGGAGCCGAGATCCGGCTTTGATGGCGTTGCTGTTTCAGATTCGCCTGCTGGGGCTGACGGGGTTTCGCCCGCAGACCGATCACTGCGCGACGTGCGGGAAGGTCGGTATAATTGGCGATCCGCAGTTTTCTCCGCAGGCGGGCGGGTTCGTCTGTTTTCCCTGTGCTGCACGACAGTTGAGCCGGTGTGTGGCGATGTCTCGCGGGAGCTTGTCGTTTTTGCAGCAGGCCATTCGGTTGAATCCTGAACTGGTCGTACGGCTGTCGGCGACTGGCCAGGTGCGGACTGAAGTCGAGCAGGCGATCGAAGGCTATGTGACGGTGGTGGCTGGCCGCCGGTTGCCGCCGGTCGATTTCTTGGCGTCGATGTCTTCGGTCTGAGTCAATGGAGCATGAAGGGAGCGACTATGGCCGCGGCATTGGTTCCCATCGATATGCAATGGTTGGAGAAGGGCGTGTTGGGCATCGAGTGGAGCGATGGCCACAAGGGGGTCTATCCTGTTCGTGTGCTCAGATTGCATTGCCCTTGCGCCGCCTGCGTCGATGAGTGGACGGGGGTGCGCCGGTTGAAGTCTGACGATGTGCCGATGTTTATTATGGCGCAGGACATTCAGCCGGTCGGGCGGTATGCGCTTCAATTTTCTTGGAGCGATGGGCATGACAGCGGCATCTATTCCTACGGGCTGCTGCGGCAGTTGTGCCAGTGCGATATCTGTGTGCCGGTGAAGCCGGCTGAACAGAAAAGTCGGCGGCTTTTATAATCGAGAGAAAGGGGCCGGCATTTATGGAGCGTTGCAGACGCAGGGAATGGGGAGTTTGGGGGCGCATGTTGTATGCGGCTAGCAGTCTGGTGTGTGTACTTGTGATGGTGGGATGCCAGAGCATGCCGCCATTGGGAGAGCAGGAGCGCCTGGTGCAAAAGAAGCAGCTCACGGTTCATCAGATTTCTCCCAAAGCATTTGTGAATGTCTGGGGCAAGCCGGTCTATCACCATAGTGAGTTTACGCAGTTCTTTGTGATGCCGGATAAGTCGATGATTCCCCGCTCACGGGTGCCTATCGGTGAAGCGCCGGAGGGCTGGGAGGCAAGTTTCGAGGCTGGGGAAGGGGTGTTTCTTGGCTATCCTGAGCAAGGCTGGATGTTAGTGTTTTTAGATGATCGGCTTGTGTATCGAGAAGAGTTGAAGCCAGATAAAGTTCATGCGCTTGGGAAGACGTGGCAGTTCGATGACCGGTTTAAGACGAGTCTGGAAGGGGCGCCGCTCCGCTAGGATGAGCGGATTCTATATATCATGGCGAAGTCTCACGACATTGATGCATTGAACATTGTGATGGCCGCTTCGGAAGCGGTCCCCTACGTCAAGACTGGCGGATTGGCCGATGTCGCGGGCGCGCTTCCAGTAGAACTTGCCAAGTTGGGCCATAGGGTGACCTTGATTGTGCCGCGCTATCGCGGGTTTCAGACGGAGGGACGGTCTCTACGGGAGATTGGGACGATTCGCGTCAGGACTGCCGCGGGGTTTGTCGATGCGACGCTTGAGGAAGACGTGATTTCCGTAGGGAAGGCTGGACGATCGGTTCATGTGGTGGCCGTTCGATATGATCCCTATTTTGACCGGGCTGGGCTGTACCAAGGCCCTGACGGGGATTTCAGCGACAACCTTGCTCGATTTGCTTTTTTTAGCCGTGCGATTATTGAAGTGCTCGCATTTCTTGGTAGTCGCCGCCGCGAGCCGATCTCGATTTTGCACTTGCACGATTGGCAGACAGCTCTTGCGGCAGTGTATCTCAAAACCGCCGAGTATGATCGGGCGACCATCGGCGATATCAGGACGCTGTTAACGCTGCACAATGTAGGCTATCAGGGTATCTTTCCCGGCTCTCAGTTCTTTGAGGCCGGCCTGCCTGCAGATCTTTTTACTCCCGCCGGACTGGAGTTCTATGGGTCGGTGAACCTGCTTAAGGGAGGAATTCTCTTTGCAGATAAGGTGTCGACGGTGAGTCCGACTTATGCAAAAGAAATTATGAGCCCTGATGGCGGATTTGGTTTGGAGGGCGTGCTGGCAAGTCGCCGAGATGGCGTGATCGGGATTATCAATGGCATAGACGTGGTCTCCTGGAACCCCAAGACGGACAGTTATCTCGCGGCGAACTATTCACGGACGGACCTGTCCGGTAAAGCAGTTTGTAAGAGGGCGCTTCAGCTCGAACTGGGCTTGCCGAATTGTGATGTTCCACTCATTGGAGTTATCGGGCGGTTGACGCCACAGAAGGGGTTTGATTTGCTGGCGGAGATTATTCCGGAGTTGATGGCGGAGGGGGTTCAGGTTGCGATTTTGGGTACAGGAGATCGGATCCTTGAAGATCGGTTTCATTCGTTGAGGGAGCGATACCCGCAGCAAATCGGTGTGGCGCTGAAATTCGATGAGGGGAGAGCCCATCGAATCGAGGCGGGGGCGGATATGCTGGTCATGCCATCGCGATACGAACCCTGCGGACTGACTCAACTCTATAGCCTGCGGTACGGCACAATTCCTATTGTGCGAAAGACCGGGGGACTGGCAGATACAGTGATTCCATATCGGCCCTCGACAGCGCTGGAGGGACGCGCGACGGGGTTTCAGTTTTCTGAGGCTTCAGCGGATTCTCTGTTGGCCACAATACTGCTGGCTTTGAAGATGTATAGAGATGGGGAGATATGGACGTCAATTCAGCAAGCTGGCATGGAGGTAGATTACTCGTGGAAGCATTCAGCTACGCTGTATGTTGAAGAGTATAAGAGATTACACGCGAGGTAATAATTTAAGGCGTCCGAAGCGAGATCTGAACCCCGTTGTCCATTTCAGCGAGCAGCTTGTGGGCTTGTGCGAGGTAGTAGGTTGGTTCCTGGTTTTCTTTGTGAAGTGTGACGATCTTCGTTAGAGCCGCTCGGGCTAAATCAATTCTTCCAGAGCTGAATGCGACTTGTCCTGCATGGAGTGAGCAAGAGGCCGCCATTGCGTGGATATCCACAGCAAGGCGGTTGGCTGGTGTCGAGACGAACCGCTCAATTTGCTGTGGCATTGGAAGCACAAAGCCATCATGGCTCTCATTGGCCTGAGTGGCCATGCTCAGCGTTCCCATATCTTGCTGAGTCTCGCCAATGTCTGAAGTAGACGTGCAGTGCGTATATGTTTCCAAAATGGTCATGAATCCAGGGTTGTCGAGGCCCGCTGTCTTAAGAGATGTACCGGTCTGGCACCCTGAAATAACGAGGGCCATGCATAGTAGGCTACTGATGGATAGATTGGAAAATGGCTGTTTCAAATCTATGTTCTCCAGGTGAACAATTCACATAACGTCAGTCACTGGAGATGTTTTGCAATCAATAGACCTAGATCTTCGAATCCATAAGTAAATGAATTTATTGATCTAAGATAAATTCAGCGTGACTCAGATGTTGTGAAGATCGCTCAGTGTGGTGTCTTTGCAACAGGGAGGGTTTAGCAGCTTAGGAATTGAAGATTTGGACGAGAATGCCTGTGCGGGTTGTCGCTGTCGTCTTTCTCATAATGTGTTTGATGTGTTCTTTAACCGTTTGCTCTGTAATGAGGAGCGCATTTGCAATTTCTTTGTTGGTCCACCCTTTGGCCAAGTTTTCCACCACGGCTTGTTCGCGATTCGTGAGCTGGAATTTTTCGCGGGCATGATCGGTATTGAGGTTTTGTCTTCTTCCGAGCTCTTCCAAGGTGACCACCAGACGAGCATGCTCCACGCCGTTACGATCCGGCAGTCCAAACCCTCGAAGCAAAATGGGCTGGCTGGGGTCCCCACTTACCCGCTTGAGCTCAAATTGCTCCCAGTCTTTTGCTTCGGTGCGAACGTGGAGAGCTTTAATAATTTCCCCGCAGAGTTCCGTAAGGGCCGTTGGCAAAACGCCATGGGCTGATCGGGCTGCTGATCCGGCTTGTTCCGCGGCGTTGATTTTTTTAGCCAGCTCTGTTGCTTGGCGATTCATATGGAGTAGTTGCATAGCGGCTGTTAATACCACAATGCCTGAGCCTGCGCGTTGATCGGCAAGGCCATCTGATTGATCGGCGTGCTGAGTTGATTCAGTCATGGATTCTTTTTACGATAGGCCTGGCAGTATTGCTAGACAATTGAACAAACTCTGATAGAGTGCAGCGAGTGAAACGATACTAGAAAGAGTACCTAACCCTTTAGGGGGAGTCAACACCTACGTTAGAGAATAGTGGCCTACATCATCGGTATTGTTCGCCTCTGAGGCCTTCCCTATAGTCCAGCATGATTGGAGATAAGAGTAGTACAGATTGGTTGGCTACCTTCTGAGAATCCAATTTTCAAGTTGCGGATAGGGGAGTAAGGGAATTAATCCTAAGAGGGGAGGCGTGATGTGGGACAGATAAGCTGGGAATGGCCGATGACTGATTGTGGAGAAAGCCATAGGGATCGAGTTGCAATGCTACGGCCCATCCCGTACCAATTGTCGAAACCTGCTGATGAACCTGCTTTTTCAGGCCGTGATGGCAGGGCACTCTCTCTGAATATCAGCAGTGGGGGCATGCTTGTTTTAATGGAGCAGGCCCCTCCTGTCGATCAGGTGCTGAAGATTTTTGTGCCGACTCCGGTTGCAGTTGCGGATACCCCCACTCTTGCTGAAGTTCGTTGGGCTCGACGGATCCCATTCGGGAAAGGAGCCGGTCCGTATTTAGTTGGGCTCAAGTTTATATTTTAAGCGAGCAAGCATGCAAGCCTGAGTAATAAACTTCAGAGATATTGATTGTGCTAGGGAGAGTGGACGATTCTTGGTAAAGTGCTGCCTAGGCTGATATTGGAGTCTTCGAAGACGAAAGAATACAGAAATGGCATGAAGTGATGACTAAGTCTCACCGCGAACAGGCCTCAATTGTTTTTTCGATTCGAGCGGGAATCAGAACATATTCCCACCTGGTTAGTGAATGCTCCTTTATTAGAAGCGAATGCTCTTTCCGATGCGCAGCCATTTCCCCTGGTCGTTTTTGTCGGGCGTAGCCCATGAGTGTGATCTTCCCTGGACGCTTGATTGAGTTTGTAGTGTTCAGAAGTTTTCAAACCGAAGTCAGTCTGGTTCTGCCTGGAGAAATCTGAGAAAACATTGGTCAGAAAGCAACTATACCGGTTCAAATCAACCAGTGGTGGCTCGTTCTGCGTTGTCTCTCTCTTAGAGGAGTTTAGGATATGCGGATCATGAAGTGTCTGGTAATAAGTATGGGGCTGGCAGCGAGTGTTTTCCTGGGACCTACGATGGCGCTGACCCAAGAGATTGATATCAAGCGAGTGTCTTCTTCTTCCATGAAAGCTCCTGCTGGCACGTCGGATAAATCTTTGTTGATTGTGACACCTGAATATATTATTGGTCCAGAGGATATTCTGGAGATCACGGTGTGGAAGAATGCCGATTTGTCTAAGCAGGTTCAGGTCAGGCCTGATGGCCGAATTTCCCTTCCCTTACTCGGGGACATTTCCGCTGTTGCGAAGACTCCTGTTCAATTGACAGAGGAGATTTCTGTCGGTCTCAGGGCGTATATGGAGAATCCAACCATCTCGATCTTAGTAAAAGAGGTCAATAGCTATCAGATTTATGTGTTAGGGGAAGTCAATAAGCCGGGCAAGTATCCTCTCAAGAGTAAGACCACGCTGTTACAAGGGATTACGGTGGCTGGCGGGTTTACGCCGATGGCGGCGAGAAATAAGATTGTCATCTTTCGTTTCTCAAAAGACGGGGAGGGACTGACGAAACTTAAGGCGAGTTATGACGATATTGTCGTTCGTGATGGCTCGATTCAGAACATGGAGTTGAAGCCTGGCGACCAGATTGTTGTGCCATCGGAAACAATGGTGGTGCTGCCAAGCCGTTAAGCCGGTACTTATGGCCTTTCGGTTGCTCAAAAAATCAGAAATTTAAAAATAGTGATAAGAAAAGGCATCGGCTGAAGGTGGTAATGGGGAGAGGTAGGAAGACGATGATCGTTCAGATATGGGAGTGGGTGAGACGTTTAGTGATTGTCGGTGCATTGATCTGTACCGGTGGTGCGGTAGAGGGCTGTTCTTCGCAGAATGTTCAGTACCCAGGAATGTCTCTTCCGCCCACTGAGTTTCTTATCGGTCCAGAAGATATTTTGCTTGTCACTGTCTGGCGTAATCAAGAATTGTCGAAAGAGGTGATTGTTCGGCCTGATGGAAAGATCTCTCTGCCTCTTATCGGGGATATTATGGCTGCGGGTTTATCGGCGCAGGTCCTTTCAAAACATGTGGCTGATGCCTTAGCTGAGTTTATGTCTACTCCGACGGTGTCGGTTCAAGTAAAAGAAATCAATAGTTACCATATTTTTGCGGTCGGTGAGGTTGGAAAGCCTGGGAAGATTCCGCTTAAGTCGTTTACAAGTGTGATTCAAGGGATCTCATACGCCGGAGGGTTTACGACATTTGCTTCCCGCAACAACGTTCATGTGCTCCGCATGGTGAAGAATGCACAAGGTGAGACCAAGCAGATCATGATTCCCGTGCCGTATATGGACATTGTGCAAGGGAAGAATTTGGAGGCTAATTTCATTCTGAAGGCTGGTGATGTCATTGTTGTACCGTAATGCTGGCCTGCGAATCGTAAAAACCGTTCTTCTTCTAACAGTAGTTGCAGGGTGGGCGACGGGAACGTCAGCGTTGGCCCAAACGATTATTATTCCAACGTTGTCGGTTTCTGAGACCTATGATTCGAACGTATTCTACACTCCGAAAACATTATTGGGTCCAGGTTTTAAACCCGAAGACTTTATGACCACAGTGATTCCTCAGATCAATTTCGCTCACGCTGGCCCACGCGTAAATGGCAGCTTTTCAGTGGGAGCTAATATTGCAAAATATGTGAATAATCCCAGTCTCGACTATACCGGAGTTAATGCCGCTGGTCAGTTGGACTTGAAGCGGTGGGCCAATAGTTTTTCTCAGCGCATCTCAGCATTGTCCGTTCGAGGAACGTATCAATTTACGCCGTCATTGAGCGGGTTTGGAGCAACGACAGGTGGGGCATTGGGGGCGGGTTATGGGGCCACCAGTATCACCTCTCCGATTGACACGGGTCTAATCACAAACCGTGTGTCGATGCATAATATGAATTTGGGGGTAACGGGGGGATATGACCTTTCGCGAAACACGACCCTTACGGCTAGTTACAGCTACACCAAGCTCACATTCGGTAACCAGTCAGGTGGAATTAGTAATCAGTTGTTCGACACCAACGGACATGTAACTACAACTGCTCTAACGACAAGGATTACGCCGACGGACACAGTTGGAACAATTGCAACAATGTCTCACTATATTCAGAGTGGGGCTTCCGGAGGTGGGTCGGGGTCATTTACAACTATTTCAGGGATGATGAACTATGGAAAGCTTTGGACTCAAAAACTAAGTAGTTCAATCGGAGGCGGGGGTATTTTTACTCTTCCTATAGAGTCGACGGTGCCCGGGCAATCTATTAAAGCGCAGTTTGCCCCGACGGGTACAGTAAGTATGACGTATAGCTCTTTTTCAGAGGGGCTGCGAGCCGCAGGATCAGCCCCGGGACCATTTGATAATTTACCGAGGTTGGCTGGGAGTTTAGGCGTCGGCGGTGTTATTGCGCCGGGAGCCTTTACCACATCCGTAAGTTACAATTTTAGTATTTTCCCGAGTTATGCGCTTGTTGCTGGTCCTATGAAGACGCATGTTGTTGGTATTAATGCGCGTGGAGGAATCTCCTCGAACCTTACGGCCCAAGCCGGATTGAATTTCTCGCATGGAACAACCAGTACTCCGGCCTCCAGCTTCGATACCCTTGGGGCAACGGCAGGGGCCAGCTATCTCTTGGGGCCAGTACTGGTCAATCTCACCTATAACTGGCTGTATTTCTCAAGTTCATTTGCGCAGTCTGCAGCGACTCAGAGTGAGTATGCTTTCTCGAAGAAAATGGTGATGTTATCTCTCTCCTATGCCTTTACGAGCCAGTCGTTCTTCAGAATGGGTGGGTTAGGCAGCTTCTTGTCTCAGGATGCAGGCGAGAGTTCGATCACTCCGGTAGGCTCTGGGACAGGCAACAGTTCTGTTGGGTCAGGCGTATTAAAGAAGGAGTAAGGAATTGTTTACTGGATTGAGTACTCCCGAAGAATACTTCAGAGCGATAAAAAATCATAAGTGGCTGATCGTCATCCCAATTGTAGTATGTGTCGGTGTGGCTGCGTTGGTGTGTTATTGGCTGCCTAAGAGCTACCGGTCGAGCACATTACTTTACTTTCAAGAGCAAAAGGTTCGAGGGGTCAAAGGTGTTGATGCTCCGGAATCGGGCGGCGATACTCAGCGGCCTGATCTCGCAATGGGAATGCGCATTGATACGCTGAGAGAGGTTCTCTATAAGCGGGAACTGCTGACACAGGTGGCCGAAGAGTTTCATCTGTATGGCTATGATAAAAGTAATGCCACTCCTGCTCTTGATAATGGTGTTGCCTCACGCCTTCGAAGCTTAGTCGCAATCGAGCCGCAGGCGGGTGGGTTGCTGAAAGTCTCCTTTTCTGACGCAGAGCCTACAATTGCCAAAGCTGTGACTGCGAGGCTAGCGGATCTCTTTGTCCGAGAAAATACAAAGTCTCGAACGGCGATTGCTGAAAGCTCCACTGAATTTCTTCAGCACGAGATGGATTCTTTAAAGGGGCAATTGGAAACTAAAGAGCAAGCCATCGCGCATTTTAAGCAATCGCATCTCGGTCAGTTGCCTGAGCAAATGGACTCGAATATGCGTGCGATTGATCGGTTGGAAGGTGAAGTCTCGGCACAGCAAGAAATGGAAAAGACGTTAAGTCTTCGTCTCGAGTCTGTGGATAAAGCGCTCAGAGAGTATGAAGACCCTTCGAGCGATGTCAGCCCCAAGCGCGCAGAAAAGGATCCACGGTTGGTAAAAATTCGCGAGCTTGAGCGGACATTGGCTGGATTTCGGTCAATGTACAAGGAAACATACCCAGATGTTGCTCGTGTCAAGAATGAACTGAGTCAACTGCAATCGATGACCACTGAAGAGTATATCGCGCTCTATATTGAACCGGAAGCGTCTGAGGCCGAGGGGCCGAAGAAATCAAAACGCAAGCAACTTGATCCATACAAAATGGAATTATTAAAGCAGCGTGAAGATGTCTTGCGCGAAGTTGAGCTGGTTCACCGCCGGCAAGCTCGTATTGCGGAAGATATCAGAAAGTATGAATCGAGAATTCAGGGTACCACAGTGCACCAGCAAGAACTCATGTCGATTCAGCGCGATTATGAAAACCTCCAGAAGAACTATCAGTCATTACTTGAAAAGAAGTTGGCGGTTGGAATGGCGGGGAACCTTGAGCAGAAACAGCAAGGGACCCAAATGCGAATCGTCGAGCCTGCGGGTCTGCCGTCATGGCCTGAAAAACCTAATCTGATGGTCGTCATGTTCGGTGGATTGGCCGTGGGGTGTGCGCTTGGATTCGGGAGCGCTTTCGGCATCGAGATGTTGCGGCGAGGTTTCGTTTCCGCCGAAGAAATCGAAGTCACGCTGGGGGTGCCGGTCTTTGCGACTATTTCTCACTTTGAGTCGGCTTGGCCTGGGGGGGCGAAGCTGACGGCAGAAGCAGCTCGCCGCAAAGATCGGTTGCTAGCGCTTCCAGGGTTTCGGAAAGAGGGGTTGCTGGTGGCAAACGGTGGACCTGCTGCTGGGCGTGGTCAGGTATCCGTCGGGCCAGAACTTGTCGCGATGTGGTACCCAAGGTCTCCAGTAGCCGAGCAGTATCGAGTTGCGGCAACGAGAATTGGATTGATGGCAGGCCAGCAGGAAAGCACTGTAATCGTGATGGCGAGTGCGCTGATGGGAGAGGGAAAGACATCGACCTCGCTCAATCTTGCCCATGTTCTTGCCCGAGATCTCAATAAGAAAACAGTGCTGGTGGACTGTGACCTGAAGCGTCCGATGGTTCATGCGTATGCTGGCATGGAGCTGGGTATTGGTTTGAGTGAAGTGCTGCTCGGAGAAAAGCAATTCGAGGAATGTCTTGAGTATCATGAACAACTAGGAATCTGGATTCTCCCTGCGGGGATTATTCAGTCAGGCATTGCGGCATTAACCCACGTAGATCGGTTGTCAAAGCTTATTAGTAATTTGCGCGAAAAGTTTGAGTGTATTGTACTTGATGCACCGCCGCTGCTGCCCGTTGCCGAGTCTCTCTTAATTGTAAGAATGGCAGATGTCGTGGCACAGGTGATTCGCGCTCGAACCACTCCTCGGGACGCCGTCATGAATGCCATGAAAATGGTCGGGCAAGAGCGGGCGATGGGCGTGATACTGAACGGAGTGGAAGAACAAGATTCGCCGTACTCATACTATAGCTATGGCAATAAGGCGTATGAACCTCACCGTACCCAACTCAGATAGATCACGCACGGAGAAGCTGGTGATTCTGCCTGTCGATCATGCTCCCAAGGCGATCTTTAGGGTGCCAGGGGCGCGAAGGCGAATCCTGATTCTAGGGGTAGGATCGCTGGCTAACAATTTGTGCTCGGTGTTGGTATCGAGGAGCAGAGTGTTTACCGATGTTATTGGCTTTCTTGCCAAGGAAAATTCCCAGGTTGGTACAGAGTTGTCAGGTGTGAAGATTCTCGGGACGATAGATCAACTTCTTCCGGTTGTTGAACGCGATCGAGTCGATACCATTGCGGTGTGTTTGGAGGATCGCCGGGCCGTACTTCCCGTCCAAGTATTGCTCGATTTGAAGGGAATGGGAGTCGATATCTGGGATGGGAATCATCTTTATGAAGAAGAGTCCGGTCGGCTTTCAATCGATGATCTGAAGCCCAGTGCAATCATTTTCTCCAGGGAGTTCAAACGAGGCATCGTTGTCAGAACGATAAAGCGATCAATTGATCTCCTCATTGCATTGGTGGGGCTGGCGATTATCCTCCCTCTCTTAGCTGTAATTGGAATCCTGATCAAGCTGGATTCCCCCGGGCCAATGTTCTATCGCCAGGTTCGGGTCGGACTTCGTGCGCAGCCCTATATGATATGGAAGTTTCGCTCCATGTTTACGGATGCGGAAAAAGGCGGTGCAAGGTGGACATCGGAGCGGGATCCCAGGATCTCGCGGGTGGGGTGGTATTTGAGGAAGTGGAGACTTGATGAATTGCCACAGCTCATTAATGTGATTCATGGAGAAATGAGTTTGGTGGGGCCACGTCCTGAGCGGCCGGTTTTTGTGCAGGAATTGCGATCAGTCATTCCATTTTATGATCTTCGGCATGTCGTTCGACCTGGGATTACCGGGTGGGCACAAACTCAATTTCGATATGGGGCCTCGGCCGAGGATTCGCATGTGAAGTTGCAGTACGATCTCTATTACGTGAAGTACCTCTCACTGCGTTTAGATCTTCGCATTCTGATTGAAACAATACGTGTCATCCTGCGGGGAGAAGGCGCTCGATGAGTATGTCCGAGGGGAAACCCATTCACTGTCTTTCCTTCGACGTGGAAGAGCACTTTCAGGTTTCAGCATTTTGGTCTGAGGCAAGAAGGCAACGATGGGATCAGTACGAAAGCCGAGTTGAGAGAAATACGCAATTGCTGGTCGAATTGCTTGATCGGCATGGAATCAAGGCCACATTTTTTATCCTGGGATGGATTGCGGAACGACATCCAGAGCTAGTTAAGTCGTTGTCGGCTCAGGGGCATGAGGTAGCGTCTCATGGATATGGGCACGAATTAGTGACTGCTCAGTCGCCAGAGCGGTTCCGCCAAGATGTGAGAGCTGCGAAGAGAATATTGGAAGACCTAACGGGAAGCCCAGTGGTCGGCTATCGGGCTCCGAGTTTTTCCATCACGTCCAAGACGGCCTGGGCGCTCTCGATATTAGTTGAGGAAGGGTATACCTACGATTCCAGTATTTATGATCGGTTTCGTCGGACAGACACAGAGAGACGACCTGCCTGTGGCTTTGAGATCGGCACTCCCGCTGGAAGAATATGGGAAGTGCCCCCCTCAACGCTTCAAATGCTTGGGCTGCAAATTCCAGTGGCTGGTGGTGGGTATTTTCGGCTATTCCCCTACGCAGCATCGAAGAGCTTCCTGCGGCGCCTTGAACGTGAAGGAGCCAAGCTTGTGATGTACCTTCACCCCTGGGAATTCGACCCTCAACAGCCTCGTATGAACGGGTCATGGCTGTCACAGTTTCGGCATTATCTAAACCTGCATAAGACTGAGGACCGCTTGAGCCAGCTGCTTCAAGATTTTCACTTCGGTTCGATTGCTCAAGTCATGCGACCGCTCTGGTTGCTAGAGCACAAAACGATGGCATCGGAAGGTTTGGAATGCCGTAGCTAGTTGCGGGTTTCTCGAAATTAGTCGGAGCATCGAATATTTTTCGATACACTGACTACACCATGCAGACCGCTTACAGTACGTCAGCCGAAGGCGAAATAGAAGTTCCAGTTTTCTGCCCTTTCTTTCGTGCAAAACGATCAGCGAAGAGAGTTCTATCCAGGAAAGACATCCTTCCAAGTCTGCCTTTCAAAGAGATGTCAAAATTATGGGACGGATCCTGCAAAGGCCTGGAGGGTCAATTGCCATCATTCTGGGTGCGATGTTTTCGTGTTTGCAATGGTTCTGGATGCAGCGAAGGTTGAGGCTGGACGTTGGTGATTGTAGGTAAGAGGTTCTAAGCGTTGGCGAAAAGTAAGCTGTTAGGAGCTAGCGGTATGTGGAGTTTATCCCAGAGGGGGTTTGAGGGAAGGCGGCGGGTGGATAAGAATGTCAGAAAGTAGTTCTCAGATCAGCGTGGCGGGAGGAGTTTTACCCCGGCGTCGGACGATAATTGAACCGAGTAAGAGGCGATTCTATCTGAATCTCGGAGGGATCTGGGAGTACCGGGAATTGCTCCTGTTTCTCGCATGGAGAGACCTGAAGACACGATACGCACAGACCGCCATAGGATTTGCCTGGGCAATCATTCAGCCGGTTGCCATGATGCTATTGTTCACACTGGTTTTCAGTAACTTCGCCAAGCTTCCGTCGGACGGAGTGCCGTATCCACTTTTTGTCTATGTGGGACTTTTGCCGTGGGGGTACTTTGCTCGCAGTCTCGACAAGAGCAGCTTCAGTATGGTTGCGGAGTCGAATCTCATCAGCAAGGTGTACTTTCCAAGAATCGTTGTCCC
>JADLEJ010000030.1 GCA_020846195.1 Nitrospira sp. | reverse complement strand
GATCTGCCCCGGCTTCACCACCTCGTGCGGATCTTTGACAAACTTATTCGCCAGCGCCGAGACATGCACGAGACCGTCCTGATGCACGCCGATCTCGACGAACGCCCCGAAAGCGGCAACATTTGTCACGACGCCCTCCAGAACCAAGCCTGGCGTCAGGTCGGCCAGCGATTCAACTCCCTCCTGGAATGTGGCGGTCTTGAATTCAGGACGCGGATCGCGGCCGGGCTTTTCCAGCTCCGTCAGGATATCGCGAACCGTCGGCACTCCAAATTTCTCGTCGGTAAAATCCGCCGGCGATAATCCTTTCAGCAGGGCCGGCTGCCCCATCACCTCGGCGATGCCTTTTCCAACTCGCGCGAGAATGCGCTCGACGACCGGATAGGCCTCCGGATGGACCGAAGAACGGTCCAAGGGATTGTCGCCGACATTGATCCGCAAAAATCCGGCCGCTTGCTCAAAGGTCTTTTCGCCCAGACGCGGAACCTTGCGCATCGTCGTGCGATTCTTGAACGGGCCGTTGGCATCGCGGTATTCGACAATGTGCTTCGCCAGCAGCTGGTTCAGCCCGGATACGCGCGCCAGCAGCGGAATCGACGCCGTATTCACATCGACACCCACCGCATTCACGCAATCTTCCACCGTGGCATCCAGCGAGCGCGCCAGCAGATGCTGGTTCACATCGTGCTGATACTGGCCGACCCCGATCGCTTTCGGCTCGATCTTCACCAATTCGGCCAGCGGATCTTGCAGACGCCGCGCAATGGACACCGCACCGCGCAGACTCACATCCAATGAAGGAAATTCCGCCGCCGCAAAGGCCGACGCGGAATAGACTGATGCGCCGGCTTCACTGACGACAATCTTGGCCAGCTTCTGTTCCGGCTTCTTTGCCGCTATCAGCTTGACCAGCTCCGCCGCCAGCTTGTCGGACTCACGGCTCGCGGTGCCGTTGCCGATGGAGATCAGCTCCACGCTATGCTGAACGACCAAACGCCCCAAGGTTGCCAGCGATTCCTGCCACTCATTGCGCGGCTGGTGCGGATAGATCGTCGCCGTTTCCAGCAGTTTGCCCGTGGCATCGACGACGGCCACCTTGCAGCCAGTGCGAAGCCCCGGATCGAGGCCGAGTACGGCCTTCGGACCGGCGGGAGCCGCCAGCAGCAATTCGTGCAAGTTGCGGCCGAAAATCCTGATCGCTTCCGCTTCCGCCGCCTCGCGCAGTTGGAGCAGCAATTCCGTGCTGAGATGCAGATGAATCTTCACCCGCCAGGCCCAGCGGCACACATCGGCCAGCCACTTGTCGGCAGGCCTGCCGCGGTCTTCGATCCCGGCCTGCGCCGCAATCATCGCCGCGCAGGGATGCGGCACGACCGCCTCCAGCTCCTCGCCCAACCCCAGTTCCACCTTCAGAACCCCCAACCCCCAGCCGCGAAATAATGCCAGCGCGCGATGCGAAGGAATCGTGCGGATGGTTTCTGAATAGGCGTAGTAGTCGCGAAACTTTTCTTCCTCCGCCGTCTCTTTCCCCTTCACCACGGTCGAGGCGACATAGCCCTGATCCCAGAGCCTGGTTCGAAGCGCCGCCAGCAACTCGGCAGTCTCAGCAAATCGCTCGACCAGAATGTCGCGCGCGCCTTCAAGCGCCGCTTTGGCATCGGGCACATTCACCGCCTCGATGCCATCCGCAGCCGGTTTCACAACGATATACTTAGCGGCTTCCTGCTCCGGCTCCAGCATGGGATTGGCCAGCAGCACGTCGGCCAATGGCTCCAAGCCCGCCTCGCGAGCAATCTGCGCCCTGGTGCGCCGCTTCGGCTTGTACGGCAAATAGAGATCTTCGAGCGCCTGTTTCGTACCCGCCGCGTCAATCGTCCCGCGCAATTCCTGCGTCAACTTGCCCTGCTCCTCAATGGACGCGAGGATCGTAGCCCGCCGCTCTTCCAGCTCGCGGAGATAACGCAACCGTTCTTCCAGCGTGCGCAGATGCGTGTCGTCCAGATTGCCGGTGACTTCTTTGCGATAGCGCGCCACAAACGGCACTGTGGCGCCTTCATCCAACAACGCCACCGCCGCCGCCACTTGATGCGCGCCGACACCGAGCTCCGCCGCAATGAGGCGGCCGATCTTTTCCTCCGCTGAATCCGACACAACCGTCTTAGATGAAGAAGCCATAGCAATATCTGACAATGCTTTCCGGAATCGGCCAAGTCGTGGCGCGCATGACGCCAACACCGGGCACACATTCCTCTGTTTGATGGTGGAGGTGGAATCGAGTCTATTGAAACCGTTGAGATCCTATCGGCCGACACACCGGCGCGTACATAACCGGGCGCGAATCTATCAGATGCCTCTCTTCTCGGCAACTTGTGCCGCCAGCTCCAGACGCCACTCGCCCGGTAGCACTCCACGCCTCAACTCCGCTACACTCCGAAAGAGAAAAACGCCAGTCAGGAGAATCGCATGCTCACGTACTATCAAGTGCTCGAACTATCGCCGACGGCGACCAGCGAGGACATCAAGAAAGCCTGGCACGAACAGTTGCAAGTCTGGCATCCGGACCGATTCACCCATGCGACGGCCCTCCATCGCAAAGCCGAGGCTCGCACGACGTTAATCAACCAGGCCTACCAGACGCTCAACGATCCGACCGCGCGCCAGCGTTACGACGCCACGACAAGCACCACTCCCGTGCGCCCGCACACCACCGCCTCCACCACGCCGCCGCCGCGCCCGACCACCGCCGCACAGCCGCAGGCGCCGCCGCCCAGATCCCGCACCGAACAACGCGGGCCGCATCTTCCCATCATGCTGTCCCGAAAAAATCAGCCCAAGATCGCAGTGCCGGCCATTCATATCGCCGTCGATACCAAAGAGCACATGCCCTATATTTTTTCAGGACTGACGAGAATCGCCGGCACCAGCCGCCAGACGCTCACTGCGGGCGACTATGCCATCGTCGAAGCGCCGGACATTTTTCGCGTCGAGCGCAAACGCGCGGAAGAGCTGAATACGATTTTCTCCAATCCTTCGGAGAACCGTCAGCGGTTCATGCGCGAGCTGGAACCGCTCCTCAAGATTCCCCATCGTTTTCTGGTGATCGAAGGGGCGCTCTTCCAGCGTCTCGCCAGCGGACGCCTGGGTCAGTACCACAAGACCGGTTTATTGGATTTCCTCGATGCCCTAACGGCGCGGTATGGGCTGCAGGTCATTTACGCAGAGAATCGGGACGAGGCGGAAGAACGCGTCGCGAACCTTGCGACGCTTCATTATGCCTATTACTACGCGGAGCAGGAAGGACTCGGGCGCTACCTGGCTGAGAACGACGTCTGACCGGCAGCGCCCGCTGGCTATCGGCAGCCCTCGAAACCCGTCTGCCGCAAGGCTTCGTACAACACCACCGACGCCGCATTCGAAAGATTCAAACTGCGGCTGTCAGGCCTCATCGGCACGCGAATGCGCTGCTCCTCGGGAACACCTTCGATCAGCTCAACCGGCAAGCCCCTGGTTTCAGGACCGAAAAGGAAAACATCTCCAGACACATAGGCGTTGAGGTCGTAGCGGCGCGTCCCCTTAGTCGAAGCCGCAAAGATCCGGCGATGCGCGAACTGCTCCGCGCAGGCCGGCCAGCTCTCATGCACGACGATCGTCGCGAATTCATGATAGTCCAACCCCGCGCGCAACAGTTGCTTGTCCTCCAGCGTAAAGCCCAAGGGCTTCACCAGATGGAGGTGCACACCCGTGTTCGCACAGAGCCGGATGAGGTTGCCGGTATTGGGGGGAATTTCTGGCTGGTAGAGAATGAGGTCGAACATGCGGCGCGCAACTGGCTAATCAAGCTCTCACGATGCGGCGCAGTCTATCATGACCGTCGCTGAGACGGGAATGTCATCCGCCATATCCTTTGGGATTCGCGCTCTGCCAGCGCCAGGCATCGGCGCACATCGCGGCCAGCCCCCGTTCTGCCTGCCACCCTAATTGCGACAACGCATGCTTCGGGTCGGCATAGCAGGACGCAATGTCGCCCGGACGGCGCGCCGCAATCTGATAGGGCACCGACTTGCCGCACGCCTGTTCAAAGGCCTTGACGATATCCAATACGCTATATCCGTTCCCCGTCCCTAAATTGACGGTCAAACATTCCGTCATCTCTGTCGATCGCTCCAGCGCTTGCAGCGCCTTGAGATGCCCGAGCGCCAAGTCCACCACATGAATATAGTCGCGCACCCCGGTGCCATCAGGAGTGGGATAATCGCCGCCCCAGACATTCAACTTGGCCAATCGCCCCACGGCAACCTGCGCGACAAAGGGCAGCAGATTATTCGGCACCCCCTGCGGATCCTCTCCGATCAGCCCACTGGCATGGGCGCCCACTGGGTTGAAGTATCGCAGAATACAAAGCCGCCAGGACGCATCGCTGCGCTGGAGATCGCGCAGGATTTCTTCCACCATGAGCTTCGACCGGCCATAGGGATTGGTCGCGGACAACGGATGATCCTCTGTCAACGGCAAGCGCTGCGGATCGCCGTAGACGGTAGCCGACGAGCTGAAGACCAGCTGCTTCACGCCGCATTCGCCCATGGCCTCCAGCAACCGCAGAGTCCCGACCACATTATTGTCATAGTAGGAGAGCGGCTGTTGGACGGACTCGCCCACCGCCTTGAGGCCGGCGAAATGGATTACCGCCGTGGCCTTGCTCCCGCGCAAGGCGGCGACCAACGCCGCGCGATCGCGGCAATCGCCTCGAATCAGCGGGACCGGCTTTCCCGTAATGCGCTGCACGCGGGCGAGCGCTTCAGGGTGGCTGTTGCTGAAATTATCGAAGACCGTGACCTTAAATCCCGCTTGCAGCAATTCCACGCAGGTATGAGACCCGATATACCCCGCCCCGCCAGTGACCAGAATCATGGCCAAGCCTCCCCTCGATCAACCTTGTTGCGTTACCTTTTGGAACGCCTCTTCACGCCCCACCCACAATCCGTGACCAGCTTATCAAACTGAGAGTCAGGGTCAACCGATGCCTGCCATCCCGCGCACCCCGCCCCAATAGCCCCCAGTGGTGAATTTTAGAATCCCCGTGTATCGTGAACGGACAACCTCCGGTCTAAAGGAACGACATGTTCGAAAACAACGCCGGATTGCACAGGCCTCGGACAATCCCCTTCCTCCGACGCCGATACGGGATCGGACGGCTGACCGTCTGGCTCATCATATTGCTCTCGGCCACCGCCGGAGCCTGGGCGCAAGATCAGGCGTCCATGCCGCCGGAGCGCCTGGCGGAGCAGGCCAGAGCCATCTGGGAAAGCGGCGCCATCGCCCCGGCGCTCGATGTGCTTGAGGCAGGCCTACAGCGCCATCCGCAGGCGCTCCTGCTCCATAAATTGCGCGGGGACATTCTCGCCGCCGGCCGCGGCCCGCAAGAAGCGGTGCGCGCCTACGACACCGCGCTCGCCAAGCAACCGGCCGCCTTGGACATCCGCTGGGCAAAATGGAGCGTCCTGCTGCATTGGGGCCAGGCCGAAGAAGCGCTCGCTGAGCTGCACCGCATCGCGGAAATCGACGCGAACAATCCGCTGGTCCACCTGCGGCTGGCCCAAGAGCTTCGCAAGCTCGACCGCCTGGACGATTCACTGGCGTCCTATCGCCAGGCCGTAACCCTGGCGCCGAAACTGCTCGGCTGGAGACTCGCGATGGCGCGGGCACGCTTCGATATTCTGGACTATCGCGGCGCCGATGCCGACGTACAATACGTGCTTGCCCATGTGCCTGCGGGCTCTCCGCTGAAACTCTCCGCTAAAAACCAGCTCGCGCAGCATTATGAATCGATGGAACGAGGCCGCCGCTTTACCCCGGCGCTCACGCCGGGCGCGACCGAGCAACAGCTGAAAGAATGGGCCGCCATTCGCGCCGACGCCTGGAAACTATTCTCCACTGGCCGTTTCCAGGAAGCCGAGCCGATCTACCGGCGGATTACGGCGCTCAACCCCAGAGACACCCTCGCTCGGCATCAGCTCGGCGTGACCCTCATGCAGCTTGGCCGGTGCCAAGAAGCCGTGGCCATCTTTGGCAGCGTGCTCAACATGAATCCCGGCGAAGAGGACTATGCCGATACAGTCTTTCGAATGGGCCAGTGCCTGGTGGAATTAGAACAGTGGGAAGATGCGTTCGTCCATTTTCAAACGCTGTACGACTCCGCCGTGGAGTTTGAGGAGAACAATAAAGACGTTCCGCTGCCCGCCGGCACCCGCGTCCTCGCAAAAGACAAATTAGCCCGCTGGCTCGACAAGATTCGCCCGCATGTCCCTGAAGCGGCGCAGATGAAGGCGGAGGAAGCGGCCGCCGCAGCCGCGGCTTCATCAAACGAGAAATCCCCGGCCACGGCGCCGGCAGACGATGCGCCGCTTGAACCGGCGCTGGAACGGCTGACCCCGCAGAATGCCTTGGACCCACAAGCCTCGCTCATGGGCCGGGACGCCGACTTCAGCTGGTTTCGCTTCGTCATTCCAGCCGGTAAGGTTATGCGGGACGATTTTCCAACCGGCGCGCACGAATTCATTCCGCTGAATCCGAACGATACGTTCCCCATAACACAACCGGAAATCTACCTGGTGTTTAGACTGGTATCGGCTTCGTACGACGCCATCCCGCTCTCCGCCCAATGCTTTCAGGAAATCGCCGAGGTCGCCGGCGGCGCAGCGCCTATTGCGCAAGACCAGGTCATGCTGGCCATGAACGACCAATCCGGCTACTTCCGGCTCACGGCTCCCACGGCAGGATGGGCTCCGGGACTGTATCGCTGCGGGTTATTCGCCGGCGAACGCACCTCCGCCTACACGCAAGCCGACGAAGTGCGATTCCGAATAGTCCAGCCAACACCAGACAGATTGAAGCCCTGAATGGATGGACTACGCGGCAACGAGGGGATCGAGTTGGCCGTGGATCGCGAGAGCCAGGGAGCGATATTGCGCTGACAGCTTCATGAAGTGCTGCCTTCGAATGCCCTCTTCAGCCCGCGCGCCGGCCTGGCCATAGGTACGCGCCGCGCTCTCGTAGACAGCCGCCATCGACCAGCGAATCGGCGCCTGGCGCATCTGGCGCTTGGCGACACACTCGTGGAGCGGCTGCCGGGCGACCGTATCCAGCAGCGCTTGCGCCCGATGCAAGCTGGTATGAGCCGTCATGACGGTCTCGTACCCCTGCCGGGCGACGGCTTCCCGCTCGGCCGGATGCGCACGATAATAGTCGGCGATCTCAATAATGCCCTCGACATTCCCCTTCTCATACAGCGCGCAATGCGTCCGGTCCTGGAACAAGTCGTCGAACCCGTTCCCCACACGCTCCGTCAGCAGCAATGCGCCGCACGCCATGGCTTGGAACGTCCGAAAATTCACATCGTTCGCCACCGATTGATTCAACACCATCATCGATCGATTGAAGATCTCACGGTACGGCCCTGACTGCGTCACAATCGGGTATCGCGCCTGCAGACGCTGAATCAGGTCGACGCGGTCTGGATTTCTCGCGGCATCGAGTGTGCCGACGAACGACAGCGGCAACTCTCTGGCGAATCCAAGATCCCGATCGTTAGACCGGTGGCAGAACAACGGCAGCCAGGAGACATGCTGCCGGTCTCCGTCGAGCCGATAGGCAGGCACCCAGTCTTTCTGCGCGACAAAGACCGCATCGAAGGCCGCGGCATAGTAGATGTGCCAATTGGCATGGATATGCGAATCGATTGCATACCAGACCACCGGCACGGGAAGCGTTTCCAGCCCCAGCACCAGCGGCTGCGTGCTCTCATCGCCCAGCACAATCAGGTCTGGATACCAATGGGGTGGGAGTTGCGCCAACAGGCTTCTGACATCGAGAAGCGAGCGGGTGAGCGGAAGATCGGCCGTCCGATGGTACCCGGCCCACTTCACATCATGGCCGAGCAGCCTGAACGATTCCAGAAAGTAGGCGTTTCCCAGATGAAGAATTCTCATGGCAATTCGGCGACCATGCTTGTCACTCGATCCCGTGGCCCCACGAGTCAACCGTGAAGCAGGGCACGTCTACGCAGTAAGCCCATCATGAGCTGGCGCTGATATGGCTCCGATTTCGGCTGGAAAGACGGCGAACTTGAGAGCCTCCTCTCCACAAGCTCAAAAGCGACATGCATCGCACGCCCGTTCCCCCAGCGATTTCATCAGAGCATGAATTTATTGCTCACCCTGACGACAGAACGGCCTCTCACCCGGCAATTTCTTCCGAGAAGCGCGTGCGGCAAACGCTGTCAGAGACCGGCTCCCCTCACATGGCATGAATGGCCGCATCCGAGCGATGGGAAGCTCCCCCAGCATTCCTACGTTCTCCCTATTGACTCATCATCGGATTCTCGCTAGCCTCTTTGGCCTTGAAGCCCCGCGTCTCGATAAGGAGGAATGATTATGACACCGTCTCGTTCTACCGTTTTGCTGTTGATCGGCCTGTTGCTGCCCTCGACCGTCATCGCCGCAGCCCCGTCCCGTGAATCGCGAGTCGAGTACTCGGCCGACAGCACGATGGAAACGGACGGCGGCGTGAGCATGAAATCCCGCATCTACCACGTCCCTGACAAGGACCGGACGGAAATGGGCGGCGCGGAAGGCAGCATCATGATCATGCGCCGGGATAAAAACGTGATGTGGCAGCTGTTCGGCGATATGTATATGGAAATGCCGCTGACGCAGTCGAACACTGGCGGCATGGAAGACCTGGACATTCTTGAACAGAAAGACGTTGGGGAAGAGACGGTCAACGGGATCAAGACTACCAAATCCAAAATCATCGCGGTCAAAAAGAAGGATGGCTCAAAGTTCGGCGGGTTCTTCTGGACCAGCAAGGATGGCATCACGGTCAAGATGGAGCTCCTCTCGAAGGAAGGCGACAAGAAGATCCGCATGGCCAGCGAACTGACCAATCTCAAAATCGAAAAACAGGATCCAGCTCTCTTTGAAATCCCCGCTGGCTATACCAAGAACGACATGGGCGCCATGATGGGCCAGGGCGGCATGCCCAACCTGGATGAGATGATGAAGAGCACGGGAGAAGACCGGCCCAAAGAGAAACGTCCGGCGCGAGAGAGCACCAGGAGCAAACCCGCCGACAGCGACAGCCCCGTGGACATGAATAAGATGCTCAAGGGCATTTTCGGCCGATAATGGAGAATCGCAGCATGAACATGCGCAGCATCGCCGGCTCGACCGTCATCCTCTTGGCCTTGACCGCCACCGCCGCCCACGCGGACGACATCTGCCTCGGCGATGAGGAAGAGAAATCGGCCAAGGCCCAAGTCTCGGCCCTGCGCAAAGCCGAACAGGCCGGCTCGCAGGCCGCCCTGTTCGCCGCCTATCGATCCGTCGTGGGAAACGACTGCATCGACCGATACGATAAAACGGCCTTCGCCACGGCAAAAGCGAACGTCTCGAAACTCGGCCGGGATCTCGCGAAAGCGGCCGAAGCGAAGGGACTCTTCTATTCATCCGAACCCGTTCGACCGGACGGAACCACCTCGGCCTTCGTCTATTTTGAAGCGATTGGAGACTACGCCGAAGCCAACCGGATGATGATCAAAGCCACGCAGGCTACGCCAGACAATTTGGCCCTTTTCAAGGCCGCTTGGAACGTCGACCAGGGCCGTGCCGGCCTTCGCGACAGCAAAACAGGCGAACGCGCACCCTACACCTCGCCGCCAGCCTATCGACAGGAACTTGCCAAGCTCGCCTCCGCGAATGCCGACCGGCTGATGAAGGCCGAAGAGAAAGATGCGCCGGGCCTGTCCGGCAATGCCATGGCCGTTGCGACCTCGACAATGAGCTCGCTTCAAAAATTGAAAACCGCCGCGGAATGGATGAAGTATTTGCCTGGCGGCGACAAGCCAGCGAAAGATCGAGCCGACCTGCGAGGCGATGCCATCATGAAGCGCCCCGACCCCACCTTCACCCAGATGAATGCCTCCGCCTACTACGAATTTTCCGGTTCTCCCAAAGGGAAAGAGATCGCCGCCCAGATCAAGAAAAAGGGAGAGGAATCCCAGAAAGCGTTGGAAAAATCCGGCGACAACCTGAGAGGGGCGATCACCGAACAGAGTGCGGCGGATCAGAAAAAGTTCGATAAGAAGAAGGCCGACCTCGAAAAGGAATTGGGATTCTAGCCGCCATTGTTCGTCCCTATCGCCGCCTCGCTCATTGTTCACGCGCCGTTCATGCGTCTCTCTCAGTCCTAGCAGGACAACAGGGACTCGGCCGCAAAGAGGCCTCCTTTCCAATATCGTTGAATCCAGCGCGACATGCCGGACGCCCCTTCCCTCAAGACAACACGCCTGCTCCTCCGCCCGTTTCAACCATCGGACGCGGCCGGCATCCAGCGGCTTGCGGGAACCAAAGAAGTCGCCGTCGGCACATTCCTCCCACACCCATACGACCACGGCATGGCCGAGCAATGGATTGCGGATCGGCAACGAGCCTCTGACGAAGGCATCGCCGTCAGCTTCGCTATCACCCTAGTGGACGATGCAACATTCATTGGCTCTATCGGCCTGGACATTGTCCCAATTCACCGGCACGCGCGGCTCAGCTACTGGCTCGGTGTCCCCTACTGGAATCGGGGCTACGCCACCGAAGCCCTGCGCGCAGTCCTCGGCTATGGGTTTAGACAACTGAATCTGCATCGCATCTACAGCCCGCACTTCGAAGGCAACGCTGCATCAGGGCGAGTTCTTCAGAAAGTGGGGATGCGCTACGAAGGCCGGATGCGCGCGCACTATATCCGGTTCGACCGGTTCGTCGATCTCGAACTCTACGGCATGCTTCAGCAGGAATTCACGGAACGCACCGGAAAGACATCGACCGACGGAACGCGGTGACCGCCGCGCAGGATCGACAGTCGGACAATGCAGGAGGCAGGCGATCGCAGCGTGGCTTAGGACTCGATCCGGTGCCGGATCGCATAGCGGCCGGAAAAACGCTCTCCCGGAGCCAGCCGTTTCAAACCCCATTCAGGATGGTTGAAGGCATCCGACGCGCAGGTCATCGGCTCGATGGCGAACGCGCGGCGCGGCGCATCGGCAATGGCATCGCCGGTGTACGCCACAATCGCGGAGAATGACCGATCCATCGCCACCTCGATCACCCGGCCGCTCGCGGCATGGCGAAGCGAGGCCGTCGCCATCCCCTCCGCATCGCGATCGAGTTGCACGTAACAGTGGTTGAACTTCTTCCCGCCGATCCGGCGAAACGCGCGGCAGTCCCACTCCGTGCCTGCGACGGGGAGAATATTTCCCGTTGGCGTGAGCTTGTCGTTGAACTCCAGAACACCGGCGCCAGGAATTCTGGCGTCGGCTTCATCGATCGACAGAGTGCCCACGGTGAAGTAGGGATGAAATCCGATTCCGACCGGCGCCGGCCGCGTCCCGGCATTCCGCACGTCGAACGAACAGGATAATCCCTTTTCGCCTAACTCATAGGTCACTTGAATCGTGAGTGAAAACGGATAGCCCTTGCTGTCGTATTGCGTCGCCTCAAGATGAATGTCGAAGCTGCCGCAGTGCGCCTCCGCGCGAGAGACCTGCCAGGGCAGCGTCCGGACGAATCCATGAATCGCGTTGGGGCCTTCCTTGTCGTTGCGTTCGAGCTGGAACGGTTCGCCGTCGAAGGTATAGTGGCCTTCGGCCACGCGGCCAGGAAACGGAATCAAGACATCCCCCTGCCCGCCCTTCTTGTGCTTGCCGCCCGAATAACCCCAGACAATATCGATCTCGCTGCCGCCAGCCTCCACCAAGGCATACCGGCGCAACGATGCGCCCCAGGGCGAGACCACCGCCCGTTGGTTGCCGAAGGACAATGTAATCTCTGTGTCGGGAGTCGCCGCGTTCGTCATAGGACCGGAGTATAGCATCGAGACCGGGTGCGCTCGCGCTTGAGATCACCGTTCACGAAAAAATTTCCAGCCAACCCAAGGCCGGGTTCCATTTAAGCCCGGCACCAGGCAAGATGCGCAGAACGTAAGACGGCATCGAGACCGGCTGAGGAACCGCAGACATGTGGATCGTCTATATCGTCGAATGCGCTGACCGGAGTCTCTATACCGGCATGACCAACGATCTGACGCAGCGCATGGCGGCTCACGAAACCGGCAAAGGCGCCAAATACACCAAGCACCGCAGACCGCTCACGCTGCGCTATACTGAAACGGCAGAGTCGAAAGGAGAGGCCTTGCGACGGGAAGCCGCGATCAAAGCCCTCACCCGAACAGCCAAGCTGGCATTAATTGGACAGAAGACGATACCGGCGTCCTACCCGTGAACCGCTGCGGCAATGCGCAACATCCCTGAGCGCGCGCACAACTGCCATTGAATACTCATCGAACACTATGGACGCGCCTCGATCCATGGCATAATGCGAAGCTCAATCGCTGAAAGACACTGGATGCTGAGCCTGACTTCGTCTACCAGGAGTCCCGACATGGCGTATTTACTCTCGCTTTCAAAAATCGTTCAGTCGCTGTTGGAACCGGGATCGGTCGTGCCCGCCCGCCTGCGCGACCGCCTGGATGAAGACAACGCGCAAGCCGTCGAACGGGCCCTGCGCGCCCTCTCGGAAGTGGCGATGCAGCAGCATCACCAGGCGAAGGCCTCAGGAACCTACGCGGCTATTCAGGAAGAGCAAGACGCCCTCCTCGCCGAAATCGCGATTCACACCCGCGCCGTCAGATCCGATCTCACCCTCACGCCCCGGGAAGCCGTTCGCCGGATTCTCGTGATCGTGGGATTTGCGAGAACCGTTCTGGATAACGACGCGCAGCTCGAAGAACAGCTAGGGCCCGGCGTCGGCGCGTTCTTCGAGAAATTGGACCGGGCGGAATTCAGCGAGGGGACAGCCCGCTAAGCGAACCCGCTGCGCAGACAGGCCACCGCAAAAGGCCGCGTGATTTCTCTCCCCAAAACCGGTATCCTCTCCGCTCAATGCTGGCGCGATTTTCCAGCCGGCACAAGGAAGGATCGTCATGAGCTCGACACCCGGTCTCAGCACTACGGCACAGTTCCGCAATCTCCTCCTGTCCAACCAGCTTGAATTCATCTGCGAAGCCCATAACGGCTTGAGCGCGAAGATCGTCCAGGAAGCCGGCTTCAAGGGCATCTGGGCCAGCGGCCTGTCGATCTCGGCCCAATTCGGCGTGCGCGACAACAATGAAGCCAGCTGGACGCAGGTGCTGGAAACGCTCGAATTCATGTCCGACGCGACCACCATTCCGATTCTTCTCGACGGCGATACCGGCTACGGCAACTTCAACAATATGCAGCGCCTCGTCCGCAAGCTGGAGCAGCGCAAAATCGCCGCCGTCTGCATCGAAGACAAGCTCTTCCCAAAAACCAATAGCTTCATCAAGGGCGACGCCCAGCCCATGGCAGACATGCACGAGTTCTGCGGCAAGATCAAAGCCGGAAAAGACGCGCAGCACGACCCGAACTTTTCCATCATCGCCCGGGTCGAAGCCTTCATCTGCGGCTGGGGGCTCGCCGAAGCGCTCCGCCGCGCCGAAGCCTACCGTCAGGCCGGCGCCGACAGCATCCTCATCCACAGCGCCCTGGCCGTGCCCGATGAAATCCTGGCGTTCAAGCAGGAGTGGGGCAATCGCTGCCCCGTCGTCATCGTGCCGACAAAATATTACGCCACGCCGACGGATGTCTTTCGGCAGCACAACTTCTCGATGGTCATCTGGGCCAACCATCTGCTGCGCAGCGCCGTCGCCGCCATGCAAAAAACCGCGCGCACGCTCAAGGAGCAGGAACATCTGCTGTCCATCGAAGACAAGGTCGCGCCGGTGGCGGAAATCTTCCGGCTGCAAAACGCCGCGGAGCTGCAAGAGGCCGAAGACCGTTACCTGCCCAAAGGCGCTGAAGATACCTGCGCCATCGTTCTGGCCGCTTCCCGCGGCAGCGAACTGGGCGAACTCACCGAACACCAGCCCAAGACGATGGTCAAGATCCAGGGCGCGCCCATCCTCGCCCGCATCGTCGATGCCTACAACGCCGTCGGCGTGAAAGACATCGTCGTTGTCCGGGGCTACAAAAAAGACACCGTGAATCTCCCGAATCTCACCTACGTCGATAACGACGACTATGCCAATACCGGCGAACTGGCCTCTCTGCTCAAAGCCTTGCAGTCGCGCAAGGGCCGCGCGCAACAGACCCTCATTTCCTATGGCGACGTCTTGTTCAACACCTACATTCCCCAATCCCTCTGCCAGGAACCGGACGACTGCGTCATCTTCCTCGACAGCAACTGGCGGGATCAGCTCAGCTACACCAGGCTCGGCGGCTTCGCCGAATGCAGCATCCCCAACTCCCGGCGCGCCTTCAATGCAAAGGTCTATCTCAAGCACCTGGGCAACGAAATCCCCGAGGCCGACATCCATGGCGTCTGGATGGGCTTCCTCAAAGTCTCGCCGGCGGCCGCGACACTCATCGCCGAGGTCATTGCGGAATTACTCGCCAAGCCCGGCAATCGCACCGCCGGCATTCCCCAGCTGCTCCAGGAACTGCTCAAGCGGCAACAGCCGATCCGCGTCCTCTATACCGTCGGCCACTGGCTCGATATCAACAGTCTGGAAGATGTGGTGCAGGCGGGCGAGTTTTAAGCGCACGGCCGGCGCCCCATACGAAGGTACTATTGTGCCGGTCGAAATCCATTCCGCATAATCCACCTGCTGGCAGGCTCGGCATGCCTGACCGGATAGACGATTGCCCCTACGGAATGGAGTCTGTCGCTATGGCTATTCTGCGCACCGCACGCTTCTCACGAACAGTCCTCGCGCTCAGCGCCCTGCTCTCAGGCTGTAGTTCTCATCCGCCTCCCGTCGCCACTCCTGCGCCGGTCAGCCAAGACGTTCAATTTAAAACCATGTGGGACGACATCTACGAACGCCTCAAGCCAGAAATTCAAAACGGCTCCATCGTGGTGGAACGCGGAAACGCCGGCACCCCGTCCCTATCGCCGGCCGGATCGCACATCGCAAAGCACGATGTCCGCCCGCCCTCAGCCGTCCAGCCCCCCATCGACGGCACTCCGCCGGTCAAGCCCACAACCATGTCCGCCACCGGCCATGCCCCAGAGACATCCATGATTCTCCCCAGCAAGGCATCGCCCGCCGACATATCGACCGCCAAAACATCGGCCGCCGAATACAGTCGAGTCCGGTTCTCCGACCGGGTCCTCTTCGCATCCGGAGACGACCGCATCAGCGAAGACGGCATCGCCGTCCTCGGGCGGCTCGGCGCAATTTTAAAAGACGAAGAGAATATTCAGATTGCCATTCAGGGGCATACCGACGACAAACCCATTCGCGACCGGCTCCGCCAGCGGTTTGAAGATAATCAAGCACTGTCGCAAGCCAGAGCCTCGAATGCCGCGTCCATATTAGCGCGCAGCGGAATCCCTCAGCAGTGGCTGACCCTCCAGTGGTTCGGCGAGAGCCAGCCCCTCTTGCCGAACGACTCCGAAGAGGGCCGCAGAAAAAACCGGCGGGTCGAAATCCTCATTGCACCGAAGGAAACCCCCTAGCGAACGGTCGCGAGAGCACACATCGCCATGCCAGGCTCGTCTCAATCATTTCGCCCTGCAGTCGCCGCACTCCTGGCGTTTGCCGTCCTGGAGGTTCCGGCAGGCTGGAGCGCTCGCGCCGCCTCGCTCGCATCCCCAGCCGCTGAATCGGCGCAGCAGGAGCTGCAGAAAGACGGCCAGCCCGGCACAGATCCCGCCGCCGCACTTCTGCAACAAGGCATCGTGTTCCTGAACCAGCAAAACCCGAGAGCAGCGATTGCGGTCTTGGAACGCTCAGCCGCCTTGGCCCCCGACCTCGTCGAAACGCACTATCGACTCGGGCTTGCCTTTGAAGAACTGCACGATCCCCAACAAGCCATTGCCCAGCTTGAAACCGCATCCAGGCTGGCGCCGACACATCTCGACGCCTACCTTCAACTCGGCCTGCTGCATGCGTACCAAGACGACCCGAGCCGGGCGATTCAATCCTTCAGCGCGATCCTTCGCATCGATCCAGTCCATCAGGCGGCGCGATACAATCTCGGACTCGTGCTGAAGAAAATCGGCCGAGCCGATCAAGCTCAGCGCCATTTTGAACTCGTGCTGGCACAGAATCCGGCTCACGCCGGAGCCCATACCAATCTGGGCAACATCTGGCACGACAAGCAGGAGCTTCAACGCGCCGCCGCTGAATACCGGGCCGCCCTGCTCGCCGCGCCCGACCACCTGATGGCCCGCCGCAATCTAGCCATGGTCCTTCTGGCACAAGGAGATATCGAAACGGCCGTCTCCGAGTATGCCCAGGCGATGGCCCTCCATCAAGACGACCCCACGCTGCACGCCGAATATGCCGCGCTCTTACACCGAGCCGGACGCGCGTCGGAAGCGGAACGCGAATACCGCCAAGCCCTGGAGCACCTCCCCCTGACCCCGGAACAGGCCGACCGCCGCACGCAAATTGAAGCCACTCTGCGCGAACTCTACGCCGTGCAGTTCTCGCAGTAGAGGCGCTCGCCCGGCGCAGAAATAAACCTGTCCTGTTAATGGATCTCGCGTTAGGGGGTCTTTTGCGTCACCGTGATCGTGCGAAGCAGCGCTTCGAGCTTCGCTCTAGCATCCTGGCCAGACCCGTTCGTCGTCAACGACGCGTGCAAATCGATCCAAGTTCCCGCTTGCACCCAATGCGCATGCACGTGAGAATTCGTGACGGCCGGAACCGCGCGCTCATACGTGATCGTCTCCCAGTTGCCCAGCCGTCCAAACACCACACGCTGCGCATCGGGGAGCCCATTCTTCTTGGACACCGTGACCTCGTCATCCCAGATTTTCTGGAGACCGGGGAACGCCTGATCCGACTCGAACCAGCCTGAAATAATCACCTGCTTGGCATCGTCGCGAAAATGAAAGTAGCGCGGGTTATTCGTCGAGCCTCCAATCGCGCTGTTCGTGAGCGACAACCCGCCAAGGGGAAGGCGCATGACCAGCCGGCTCGCCGGAACCGTAAGCAGATAGGCCTGCTCCGTCGGCGTAATCTGAAGCGCATCGGAGCGAACGGCCGACGCCTGCCGGCCTTGCGCAACCGCCTTATGAGACGCCCCTTCCAGCATCGCCGTCGCCTGCTGAACGGCCTGATCCGACGCATTCTGAGACAGAATCGTGAACGACACCAGCAAATCCCCCACCCGCAACATGCCCTGTTTCATCCGTTTGAATTCGCCTGGCTTCGACGCCCGGTCAGTCACCGCATAGTAGTAGCCGACACCCGTCGTACCGGCCATCTCCTGCACCGCCACGTCGGATTCGACCGCCTGCGCCTTGGCCTGCGCCGCCGCCTGCTCCACCTTCTTTCTGATATCCGACGCGACCGGGAGCACCGCCCCCGAGCGATCCGACCAGATGGGCGTCAGCAATACGCGAAACGCCGCGCCGCGTTCCGGAACGAAGGCAATCGTCGGCGGAAGACCGTTCAGCGGCTGCGTCACATTGTCTTTCCAAGAGACCGGCACCGTCAGGTGCAGACTGCCATGCTGACCAAGCGCATACTCCCGCGGCGCCGTCGCCTCGGCATGCGCCGACGCAGCCGCCAGCACAACTCCAATCACCATCGCGCACCCTGTCACAGTAAACCGCATCGCCCTACCTCCAAAAAATCAGACCTGTCGTCCGCTACCCAAACCAGCCAAAGAGCAACAGTACACGAGATCGAGGCTCAAACCCAATCCCTCATTGTCGTAAAAAACTAGAAGCGATCCGATCAGCCATCGGCCTGCGCCAATCCAGAAATCCCCTCACTCATCCGAAGAGTGGGCACTGCGTTACTGGTTATGGGAATCTTTCTTATCAAACGTTATTTCAATCCTCGCCCGCCCCGAAGGACGGGCGCTACTACGCTCGATCCGCTGGAGTGCTTCGATGAGCTGTTTCAATCCTCGCCCGCCCCGAAGGACGGGCGCTACGCCGTCGTGGCACTTCTGCGCGTTGTCCGGCGTGTTTCAATCCTCGCCCGCCCCGAAGGACGGGCGCTACCCTCCCCATACAGTTGCCACGCGGAATAATTTCGGTTTCAATCCTCGCCCGCCCCGAAGGACGGGCGCTACTCGTCGTAGTTATTTCGTTGCATTCGTGTCATCTTGTTTCAATCCTCGCCCGCCCCGAAGGACGGGCGCTACTAAGTCCAACGAAGCCAAGCAAGCCTGGGTCGCGTTTCAATCCTCGCCCGCCCCGAAGGACGGGCGCTACATGCTCGTCCCACTAGCCGCAATCCAATCGATCTCGTTTCAATCCTCGTCCGCCCCGAAGGACGGGCGCTACTGGGCAAGACCCAGGGTAACGGCTTCACCTATCGCGTTTCAATCCTCGCCCGCCCCGAAGGACGGGCGCTACCAATCGTCAAGGTGATTGTCGGGTTGCATCCAGAAGTTTCAATCCTCGCCCGCCCCGCAGGACGGGCGCTACTCTCGACTCGCGGGCATCTTCGGCCACGGTTACTTG
>JADLEJ010000029.1 GCA_020846195.1 Nitrospira sp. | reverse complement strand
CGGCCAGACGCCCGACCAGGTGTACTATGACCATCTGACGACACGGCAGACCGCCGCGTAGTCAGTAATCCGCCAGGCGCCACTTAAGAACGGACCTAGGCTGTCCAACTAACCGGAGCCACCTCTGCCTTTCGCGTCGACTGCGAGGCCGGCAGCGCTCAAATTCAGGTCTTCGATGTTGGCCTGGCGGCCTAATGCGACCAGCATTTTCTCGCTCTTGATGAATTGGCCGTCGCCGAGCAGGGTGACGACGCTGGCCGCGCCGTCCCACTGGACGCTCTGGATCGATTGTCCGCCGAGGTAGTGTCCGCCGTGTTGTTGGAAGCTGGCGACGAATTGAGCGACCAATTCGGGATCCATAAATTGCAACGGCGATTTGGCGCGGTCGATTAAGGTGACCTCGACGCCGAGTAACGCGAAGATGGAGGCATATTCGCATCCGATGACCCCGCCGCCGATGATGGCCAGCGATTTCGGCAGATAGATCATCGACAGGAGGGAGTCGCTGTCGAGAATATGTTCATGATCGACCGGGATCTCCGCTGGGTTGCGCGGACGTGAGCCGGTAGCCACCACGAAATGCTCGGCGGTGAATTGCTGGCGAGCCCCATCCACGGCCTGCATTTCCACGGTGCGGTTGTTGAGAAAACGCGCACGGCCGTGAAAGAGCGAGATGCCGTTGCGCCGCAATTGCTTGCTCATATAGGTGTCGTGCGTCTGGACAACTTCTTCCAGGCGGCTGAGCAAGGCGGAGATTTCCGCGTCCGGCTTCAGTTTGAATTCGAACGCCGCGCTGGCCCGGCGTAAGCGGTCGAGATGCAGGGCGCTCTCGCGCAAGGTTTTGCTGGGGATGGTGCCGCGGTAGACGCAGCTCCCTCCGATACCGCGCTCGCGCTCGAGCAGCGCGACGCGCTTGCCCGATTTGGCGCCTTGGATCGCGGCTTTTTGACCGGCGGGGCCGGCCCCGATGATGACGATGTCGAAAGCAGTTGGTGCGTTCATAGGTTCATGGCGTTGACCATCGCCATGGCCTTGTCTTTGCCGGCCAGGAGTTGGTCGATGTCGTTGGGGTAGAGGTTAAGATCGGCAAAAACGGGATGTTCGCGCAATTCTTCTTCGGGAAGCGTCTCCGGTTCCAGGAGGTGTGTTGCCAGGCGGTCTGCAACGCAGGTGAGCAAGCAGTCTTGTCTGAAGGCGATGGCGTGATCGTATTCCTGGTAGCAGGCGATGGCTTCCGCCACCTGCTTGGGAAGCCCCCATTTGTCCGCAATCAAAGAGCCGACGCGGGTGTGGTAACCGGCGAGAAGCTGCTCCATGGAGGCTTTGTCGACGGGAGTATTCAGCTCTTTGCCAAGGTTGGCCACGGTGCGAAGGACCACGGGCTTTCCGATGCCATGGAGGAGTCCGCAGAGGTAGGCGGTTTCCACGTTCACGCGGCGCATCCGGGCGACTTCTTTGCCGAAGGCTCCGCTGGCAAGGGAATGCCGCCACAGCAGCTTGATGTGGTCTTCGTGGCCCGGCACTTGAAAGGCGCCGGTCTTCAATGACGCGGTAAACGCAATTTCCGAGAGCAGATTGATGCCGAGCATCGCGACGGCATGCTGGAGCGAGACGACGGGACTGCGCGGCATGTAGGCCGGTGAATTCGCGATCCGCAGCACATGCGCGGCTAAGGCTTGATCTTGGTGGATCAGCGCGGATAGTTTCGCGGCATCCGCCGTGGTGTCGACGGCCAGAGCCATGACTTGGCTGGCGACTTGCGGCAGCAGTGGAAGCTCCACTTCGCCCTTGTCGAGTTTCTGGATCAGGGCCTGTTCTATGTTGTCCATCGTGGCGGATGAGCTGTGTGTGTCGGGGGCCATTGGTATTCTGGCGCTCCTGTTGGCTGTCGTCGATGTGTTTCTGTGACGTGTCTTTGTCGGTTGGTATCGCTGAAAAGTTAAGCGGAGGCTGGCCCGGCGTGACAAGCCCATGGGGGCCTGACTATACTGTGGCTGGGAATGCCGCCATTGTGAGGACGTGAAGGGGATAGGTCTATGAAATACCGATGGATTATGAAGCTGCTGGCCGTCAGCATTGGAATGATGTCAGTGTGTGCGGAGGCTGGCGAACAGCCAGTGACCCCGGGGGCGATTGCTAAAGAGGCTCGTGAGACGGTCGAGGCTACGGTGCAGTACACCGCTCAGGAAAAAGAAGCGTTTCAGCGAAAGGCCCAGGAAAAGCTCACCGAGATGCAGAAGCGGATGGCGGCGTTGCAGGCCAGGGCCGACAAGGCCTCGGCGTCGGCCAGAGCGGAGTTGCAGCAGTCTATTCATGAGCTTGAGGTGAAAAAAGAGGCGGCCAGGAAGCAGCTCGACGGACTCGCGTCTGCCACCGATGAAAAATGGAATGAGATGAAAACCGGGGCGCATGCCGCGATGGAAGAGTTGAATCAGTCGTATCAACGGCTGCGCTCCCAATTCCAGTAGGCCGCCACGGGAGGAGCATGGCATTGCGATTCGCATTATATCCAGGGTGTGCGGCGAAAGGCGCGACGCCGGAATTGTATCAATCGACGATGGCCATTGTCGGTCGATTGGGCATTGAGGTGGTCGAACTGGCGGCCTCATCCTGTTGCGGCGCCGGAGTCGTAACGGAGGCGGAGCCGGATGTTGCTTTGGCGTTGAATGCCCGAAACTTTGCCCAGGCTGAGCAGCTGGGGCTGGATGTGATGACGATTTGCGGGACCTGTCAGGGCGTGATGGGGGCGGCGAACAAACGCCTGAAGACGGAGCCGGGACTGCTTGATCGCATCAATCGTCTGTTAGAGCCAGAGGGCATCGCCTACCGAGGAACTGTGCAGGTCAAGCACCTGCTCTGGATTGTCGTGCGCGAGATCGGGCTCCGCCAGCTCGGCGCGCAGGTCGTGACATCGTTGCAAGGCCTGCGGATTGCGCCGTTCTATGGCTGTTATATTCTTCGCCCTTCATGGGATCTTGGGGTGGACGATCCGGAGAACCCGGCCTCTCTTGAGCAGGTGATCCGCGCGTTGGGCGGCGAGGCCGTTGCGTATGCGGGGCGCACAAAGTGTTGCGGGTTTCCGATCATCCTTGAAAAGGAAGCGGTGGCGATGGCGATGGCCGGAGCCAATATGAAGGACGCGAAGGAGCAAGGGGCTGACTGTATGGTGACGCCCTGTCCGCTCTGCCATATGAGTCTGGACATCTATCAGGATCGGGCGGGACAAGCGGTGAATACGGCGTTGGACCTTCCGATTCTCCATCTGCCGCAGCTCCTTGGTTTGGCGATGGGGATTTCTTCCAAGGAGTTGGGCCTGGCGCGCCATTTGATCCCGGTTGATTCGATTGTCAGACGTATTGAGGCATCGGTTCATCATTCTTAGTTTAGGAGGTTGTCACGCATATGAAGGTCGTCACTCTTTCAGATTATCAGCAGTTTAGCCAAGAGAAGATGAAGAAGAACAGCATGTTCCAGTCGGAGCGGTTCTTCTGCGATATCTATTGCTTTGAACCAGGGCAGGAACAGAAGGGACATATCCACGGCGATCAAGACAAGGTCTATCTTGTGCTCGAAGGCCAGGGGACTTTTCAGGTCGGTTCAGAGAAGCAGGTGTTGGGTTCTGGGCAGGGGACCATGGCTCCGGCTGGAGAAGAGCATGGGGTCAAGAATCATACGGCGCAACGGTTGAAGGTTCTCGTGTTTGTGGCCCCGAATCCATAGGCGCGGCCGGCGAGCAGGTCTGAGTCTATTCACTCGGCTCGCAGGGGGATTTTTACACTGATTGCGCCGGCGAGGTCTCCTTCTTGAGCGCCTTCTTTCGGGTATCCTGAGATATCCCATTCACCTTTAGGCCCTCCGTGGCAGGCAAGGCATTCCTGCCGATAGTAAATCGGCATCATCACCCGCAATGTTTTGCCCGCTTCGGTCAACTCGCTGACATAGGTTTCGCTGTTCGGCCGTCCGGATAACCACTGGAGGACGGAGGCCTCGTACTCGTCCGGCTCGTTTTTGAGATTGCGAGGATGCAGGGCGGTTTGTTTGAGCAGGACGTGGGACTGTTTGGAAAACCGCGCGGCTGCTTGGCTGCCGAAGGTGGCGGGGATGAAATTCTTGTATCCGATTCCGCGTTGATTGATGACGACTTGGGCGTCGAGGACGACAGCGGTGCTGGCATCGATGAGCGCCGGCAGAAGAGTGCGCGCGAGAGGCGGGATGGCAACGGATGTCTGTTTTCCTCCAGACGTTGCGCTCAGGTCGATGCCGGTTCGTGTTCGGAAGATGTCGAACATCTGTCGTTCGAACACCTCCGGTGTAAACCCTTTCTCTCCTTTATGGATATCGTCGATCAACGCTTGATTCTGCTCGATCGCCAGACGGCCGGCCTGGAGCAGTTTTGCCAGCAGCCGTGCGGTTTCTTCCGCCTCGGCGCGGAGTTGTTCCGGCGGCGAGGCCTGCGCGGGAACCACGCCGGTCGACAGGGACAGGATGAGGAGTGCGAGCCCTATGCTGCGTAGCATGCCATCTCCCTTTCGGGGTTAATGCGTGGATGATTTTCTGCAGGTGCCCTGAACATAATGAGCCGGCATCTTTTGCACGTCAAACGGGAGCCCTTCCGCCGAGGCCCGTCGTGGATAGGCATAGGACTCGTCGATCCATCGGTGCCGCATGCGCTCAAGTCGGCCCGATTCATGTAGCTCGTGAATCACGCCGTTGATGAACCAGCGTAGTTTATAGTTTTCTTCCGCCATCACTACCGCATAATCGGCTTGCGTGAACCAGAGTGGCGCGTGGTCATTCCGTGTCAGCAGCCGCCAGTCTCGCTGGGTCGTTTTGACCATGAACTCAAGGACCGGGTGCGCGCCGACGATCACATCGATAGGCGGCGAGGTGCCGGCGGCGGCATGTTCGAAGGCCGCGGGGAGAGAGTCGCAGAGAAGCAACGCGGCGGCGGAGGGTATAGATTCGGCGTATAGATGCGCGTCGGTGTTGTCCTGCGCGGCGACGACAAGGCCCTCCAGGAGCCGCTCTCTCGATATGACGCCTTTGTTGGTGCCGAGGCGTGTCTGGATCAGGTCAATGACCTCTGGGCGTGTGGCGATGGCGCCGATGCCTCCCTGAGAAAAATACGGTGAGGAGTAGGCGAATCCGGATCGGCCCGGCGCCGGTGCGCCCGCTGCGACGGCGGAGACGAAGAAATCCAATTGCCCTTCGTTCAACAGAAGAAAGAGATCCCGAAAACGAATCAGGTGCAAGGTGGGAACCACAGGGGTGCCGCAATGAATCGAAAGCGCGTCGCTCACGGCGCTCACCAGTTCGGCATCGAGTCCGGTCACCCGGGCGCCTTCGTCGGTCCAGATGGCGGGAAAGACGAACGGGCGGAATGGTTCCACGGCCATACCGACCTGGACTTGCTGCCGCCGGCAGATTTTATCCAGCTCGTCGGTCGTCACGGGATAAATTTTTTGCACGGCGTCGAAGAGCAAGCCGCAGCCGCTTAGCAGCGAAAGCATGAGTAGCAGGGCGGCTGCAGAGAGTGTCGAGTGCCGTCCTTGTCGGAAGAAGGCTGCAAGGCAGGGCAGGCTCTGCGCTCGCATGGCATGCTGACGGATTATCCGCAGAAGCCGGTTCAATATCGGAATCCGGTTAGAAACAGCCATTGCTGGGATTCCCCCGATTCGCCTCGGAAATGGACGTCATATTGCGTGAATTGCAGGCTCAGGTCCAGCGAGATGCCGCGAGCCACCGGGAAGCGCACGCCGGCCTGACCGCCGTAGAGCAGGCCCGGCGAGGGGCGCCCTTGCCCTGAGACAACGGTGCCGATCATCGCACCGACATAGGGCACGGCACGGTCTTCGAGCGGACCGAAAAAAAGATGCTTGAGCATTCTTCCGAGCGGCATGCTGGACGGAAAATTCAGGAGGTCCAACACATTGTTCCACCGGGGATTCAGAAACACGGCATGTTGATCGGTTTTGAATTCGTCGGTGTGAACGCTGAAATATTGATACCCGGCCCGCAGTTCTCCGTCGCCATATCGCAGCGCGGTGATGCCGGCCTGGAGGGTGACTTCCCGGTCCTTCGGCGCAAAGGTTTGCTGGCGCAATGCGATGTCGAAGTTGAATGGCCGTATGGGCAGTATCTCCAGCAGCGCTTCTTGAGCGTGAACGTGAAGGGGCGTGAGAAGTAGTAGGGCCATGGCGCATAGGCAGAGCTGGAGTAACGCGCCACGCAGTACGGAGTCTCGGTTTCTGATCGGCATGTCTGTCCGTCGGCCGATTACGGGTGGTTGGGATGAGAAGGCGACAGCTCTGCTGTGATGCACGATTTCATAACTTCCGCCCGGCACTGGCTTCCGGCGATCGCGGCATTCGCAGTCGCGGTCAGCCTGTCCTCGGCATGTTCTTGCCGGGCCATATCGACCAGCAGATGGTCTGGCATCATGGTTGGATCCACATGGAGGACGCCATTGTGCTGTTGAAGAGCTACCGTTACGGTTTCCAGCACGGAAGAGCAGTCGGAGCCGCTCAGCATGAGCGCGATTCGGTCCTGTGCCGGTTCAGCGCGAGCTGCTTCGGGTGTAGCAAGGAGGAGGCAGAGACCGACCAGACGAATGGTGGATCCGTTCAGCATGGGTCTTTCCTGAGCCATTGTGACGGGATGATACGCGCCGGCTGGTTGAAAGACCAGCCGGCGCGCGTGAAAACCCTTACTTCTTTGCAGGAAGCTCCCAAGGAACCATGGGCATCAAATTCGTCGAGGGCTTGGCATCGGGAGATGCCACGAGCACGGCGATGGCGCCGCGGAGGGCGCCGGTCAAGGAGTGCGTGACCAGCGGATAGGCTCCGGCCGATTCGACCACCACATCGAAGGTCGCGGCGCTGCCCGGTCCGACCACATAGGTCTGTACGCCGGTCAGTTTATTGGCGGGATTCCCGCTTTCATACACATTGTCCCAGATCTCCCCGATGGGGTGGAAGGAGGAGAATTCATTCGGTCCGGCATTCACGAAATAGATGCGCACGCGCTCGCCGGGCTTCGCATCGAGCTTGCCGCCGCCCGTCACGAACGGGTGATACTTGAAGATGCCGCCGTTGAACATCATGCCGTCGAACTTCCGGTCGAACATCGCTTGCACGTCGCCTGGGTTCTTGAAATATTCGGATTGAACCAGGACATATTCGCGATCCGCCTTGGGCAAGGCGCTGGCGTCTTTCGGATCCACGATGATGGCGCCGAACATGCCGCGGGCGATGTGCTGGATCATGGGCGGCGCGCCGCAGTGGTAAAAGAAAATACCGGGCTTCTTCGCCACGAAGGTATAGCTGATGGTTTCGCCGGTATTGACGGACTTGTAGTTCTTCAAGAAGTCGACTTCCGCGGCATGGAAGTCCATGGCGTGCGGGTTCTTGTTCGTGGCGGGGTTCGTCAGGGTAAAGTTGATCGTATCGCCTTCGGTCACGCGGACGACCGGGCCCGGCATGGTGCCGTTGAACGTCCATGCGGCGTATTTTTCGCCACCGCCATCGATGACGATGTCGGACTCCACGGCCGTCATATGGACGTCATGGGTTTTCGCGGATGCATAGGACGATTGTCCTAGCAAGCCGGCGAGTGCAATGGCAGTGGTGCCTGCGATTGCGAGTGCCTGTCGTGATCCTCTTCTCATCATGGTCGGACTCCTCTTTGAATGGTTGGTCGAACTTCTGCCGTCGACTGTGCCGATGGTCCGTGATGTAACGGGCGCAGAGACACGTCGACTGTGCGTGAGAGGATACGGAGGATGCGGTTAAAAAAACATGACGCGCATCATGTTTTGAAAATATCTAGGAAGCGTAGGGGTTTGCCGGAAAATTAGGCAGAGGCGAGGGCTTTGAGCCTGGCGAGATCGCGGATGATGAGGCGGGTCGCTGTTCCGGACACCAGACGATCGCGTTTAAACCGGCTCATGATGCGAATCGCCGTCTCCGTCGTCGTGCCGACCATGTTGGCCATGTCCTGGCGGGTCAGTCGCATCGGGAGGGCGATGCCTTGCGGGTCTTTCACGCCGTTTTTAGTCGCGAGATCTACTAGAAGCGAGGCCAGTCGCTGGTCGGTACGGTCGAGCGCGAGGATTTTGGCCTTTTCTTGGGCTTCGTTGAGGCGGGTGCCGAGATGCTTGATGACTTCAATGGCAGCGTCGGGATTGCGGCGTAGCATATCGAAGTAGGATTTCTTGTTCATGCGCAGGATGCTGACATCGCCCATCGGCTGCGCGGTGCCTGGATGGAACGCTCCTTCAAACGCCGCTGCGTCGCAACAAAAGAGGTCGCCAGGCATCAGCATTTTGAGCGTGCATTCTTTCCCTTCCGGGCTCGATTTGACGCACTTAACCGTGCCTTCCTTCACGATGTGGAAGTATTCGGTCGGGTCGCCTTCCCGAAAAATGACATCGCGTTTCGTATAGTGCCGCTCGGTCAAGTCTTGAAGCACGCGCCGGCGGTCTGTGCTGGAAAGAATCTTGAGCAGGGGAATATGGCTGAGTTCATCCGCGGGCGATGAACTCAGCTGTTTACCGGGCGATGTGTTTGGCCGCTTCGACAATGGACCGCGCTCCGATGCCAAAATGATCGACGAGTTCATCCGGCTTGCCGCTGTGGGGAATGACCCGGACAGCGAGCTTGTGGACTTTCATGCCTTCGGCGCTGACGGCGTCCAGGACGGCATCGCCGAGCCCACCGTGGGCGTAGTGGTCCTCGACGGTCAGCAGGCGGCCTTGGGTGGCGCGCGCGTTGGCGATGAGGGCGGCTTGGTCGATGGGTGCGATGCTGTAGAGGTCCATTACCCGCACGGCGATGCCGGCGGCCTTCAATTGGTCGTGGGCTTTGAGAGCTTCAAACAGCGTGACTCCGGCCGCGACGATTGTCAGCGCATCGTTGGCGCTTTGGCGGATGGTCTTACTGCCTCCGATGGGGAAGGTTTCGTCCGGTCCGTAGAGCACTGACGATTTCGGGCGTCCTGCGCGAATATAGACCATCCCTTTATGGTTGGCGGCTGCTTCGACAAGGCGATAGGTGCAGGTGGCATCCGATGGATAGAGGACGACGACGCCGGGCTGTGCCGCCATCATGGCGATATCCTCAAGTCCCATTTGCGAGGGGCCGTCTTCGCCGATACTGACTCCTACGTGGGTGCCGACGAGCTTGATGTTGGATTGACTGATAGCCGCCATTCGAATGAAGTCGTACGCGCGCGTAAAGAATGCGGCGAAGGTGGCGACGAAGGGAACTTTTCCGCAGGCGGCGAGGCCGGCGGCTGCGCCCAGCATATTCTGTTCGGCGATGAAGTTTTCAAAGAATCGATTCGGGAATTTCTTGCCGAACTTGTCCGTATAGGTGGAGTTTTTTACGTCCGCGTCCAGGCCGACGACGGAGGAGTTCGCGGTTCCCAAGGCCTCAAGTGCCACGCCAAAGGCTTCCCGCGTGGCGGCGGCATCGCCCACTTTATAGGGGGAAGGCGGCATTGCGGTTTTTGTCACCGGCACGGCGGTCGTTGGAGCTTGGCGATTGATCTGCACCGCTCCGTTGCCGGGTTTGAGTTGCTTGGTCAGCTCTTCGATGGCCTTTTGCGTCTCTTCGCCCTTCGGAACCGGTTTCCCGTGCCAACTGGGGCTGTCTTCCATGAATGACAGGCCATGCCCCTTGAAAGTTTTCGCCAGCAAGACTGTTGGCTTTCCTTTTGTGCGGGCGGCCTCATCGAAGGCGGCAAGGAGCGCGGCGATATCATGGCCGTCGACCACGATGGCATGCCAGCCGAACCCGGACCAGCGTGCGCGATAGCCTTCCATGTTGTGTTGCAGCATGGTGGGGTCGCTTTGTCCCAGCCGATTCACATCGACGATGGCGCAGAGATTATCCAGGCCGTGATGCCGGGCTACTTCAGCCGCTTCCCAATTCGATCCTTCGACGGACTCGCCATCGCCCATCAGCACATAGGTTCGATGATCGTATTTGTCGACGAATTTTGCATTCAGGGCAATGCCGATTCCGACGGGGAGGCCTTGCCCGAGCGAGCCTGTGGCCATGTCGACAAAGGGAAGCCGAGGCGTCGGGTGGCCTTCGAGATCGGAAGCCAATGTCCGCAACTTCAACAGGTCGCTCTTGGGGAACAGTCCTGCTTCGGCCCAGGCTGCATAGAGCAGAGGGGCGGCATGTCCTTTTGACAGGATGAATCGATCGCTATTCGTGGCTTTAGGATTTTTCGGATCGTAGCGCATGACGGAAAAGAAGAGCGCCGCCACGATGTCGGCAGCGGAGCAACAGCTGGATGGGTGGCCGCTGGCCGCTTCAGATGTGGCGCGAACACTTTCAATTCGGAGCTGCGTGGCCTTGTTATAGAGAGCATTGAGGGTTTCTGTGGATAGGGCTGCACTGGCCATCGGAACTCCTTTCAGAAATGGAACGCGTAGTTAGATTGCCGGCGCATGCTTCTCTATAGATCAGAGATCGGCAGGAACGCAGCGGGACTTGAGGCTAACAAAACGATGGGAGGGAGTCAATGAAGGGACTCTCGCGATCTTCGTCTTTGAGTCTTGAGAATCTCAAGGACGAAGATCTCGGATGGGGGCGGCTGGTTCCAGCTAGGCTTGAGAGGAAGGCGTCACGGTTGAGACTTCGCTTGAACAGGCGCTTTCAAGGCCATTGTAAGCGCTGACGGTAAAGTAGTAGCGGGTATTGGGTTGGAGGTCTGAAATCGTGGTGTTTGGCGACTCGACAAACTGAGCAGCTTCATACGAGCAGGAGCCTGACTGTCCGGGAGACTGGCGTCCGTAGTGGACGTAGTATCCGATGATCGACGAATCCGATATCGGATTCCATGCAAGTGAGGCTGTTGGAAGCGCTGAGCCCGAAGACGTCGAGACGGCGGGTGCTCCTTCCCCGCCACCACCGCCACAGCCGGTTAGTAGTGTGCAGATAGTCAATAGCATGCACGTGGACAACGCACGAATGGATTGGTTTCTCAGTTCATTTCTCATGTAACGGATTTCCTTCTATTTGGCGGGAGTCTGGAGCTACAGCCTCAAAGTGTCGAATGGTGCGGGCTATTTACCAGAGGCGTTGAGCTAGCGCTCAATGCAACAGCCGCTGTGATGAGCAATATAAAAAGGATCATTGCAGGTACTCCATTTACTGGGAGTACTAAAGCAATATATGGACCAAGATGAATGCTAGCGCTAATCAACCATGAATATTGATGTTCTGAAAGAAATTTCGTTTTTGCGTTGGGAGGTCTGAAGGATAAGACCTTCAGATGGCTGAGCGATGTACCGGTTTTTAACAAAAGGGAACCAATGGATGGTGTAGGCAGAAGCATTCGCTTCATACATGCCTCTTCGGGAAGAGAGGCGTAAAGACGTCATCGAAGATGACCGGCGAGAGATTTTTAAAGGCGGGTATGGGTTTGGCTCAAGAAAGTAGAGGATTTGAAAGTAGAGGACTTATGGAGTGGCCCGCCCTTGAAAGTACCGATATAGGAGGAAGGCATTGAGCAGCACGACAATTGAAAGAATGCTGTACGTGGTGAAGGCGCTGGCAAGATTCAGCTCAACAAGAACTCTTGAGAGTCCGAATCCGACGACGACGGCATCGAAGCTCATGCAGAGCCGCCGGAATGTTTCCGGATCCATCCAGCGGATCAAGAATGCGCCGAGCGGAATGCCCAGTAAGACGCTCGGCACGATGTAGGGCATCACCTCCATGCTCGCGACGCTGTAAAACCCGATGATGCCGTAGGCAATGGCGGTCAGGGTCGCTTCCGCGACACGAATCACGCCGAGCGCCGCACGGAAATCCTGCTTTTCATATCCCTGATTATTAAACAGCAGCGCCAGCGGCGGCCCCGAGATGGTCGTGACGGAATAGAGGGTGCCGATGCCGACACCGAACGGGACGCCAATGGCTTGTTCTGCCTTGATCGGTTTGCGGATGCCGGCGGCTTGCAGAAGGATCAGCGGTAATAGCATGGCGTAGGTGGTGAGCTTCACCCAAGCCGGTTGCACGAGGGAGAGGATGTAGCTGCCAATGGCCACCCCCACGGCAAGGCCGATCAGGATCGGCACCACTCGGCGGAAAATATTGGGGATGTTTTGGCGATTCAGAAAAAGGACGTAGCTATTCAGGACCAGTTCGACCAGCACCATGGCTGGATTCAAGATGCGATTCGTATAGAAAATGAGGGCCACCGGCATCGTAATCGAGGAGAAGCCGTAGCCCAGCGCGCCATTGACGGTCGCCGCGACGAAGGTAATAAGAACGAGGACGATCTGATCCATAGGTATCTCTTGGTGGGGTGTCTCTTGGGTTATCCCTGGCGGTGACTCGACGCAAAATCGTTGAGCGTGCAATTGTCGAGGATGTCGGCGATGGCGTCGCGGACCGGCCCCATGACATGTTGAACGGGGCACTGCGCTTTGTCTGCATAGGGGCAGTCCCGGCACTTCTGGTAGGCGGTTTTACTCACGCAGCCGATCGGAGCCAGCGGACCATCCAGAATGCGGATTACCTGGCCAACGGTGATGGCTCCGGGGGGCTTGATGAGGGTGTAGCCGCCCTTGAGGCCGCGCCGGCTGGCCAGCAATCCCGCTCGCTTCAATGCCAGGAGAATTTGCTCTAAAAACTCAATAGGAATGTGTTGGCGCTTTGCAATTTGATGACGCTGCAGCGTCGTCTGCTCGTAGGCGAGCGTAAGCTCAATGAGTGCGCGGAGCCCGTATTCACTTTTTTTGGAAAGCTTCACGCCTTGTCTTTCTAAAATGAATTGACTTAGTCAAGTTTGCGCACAGTAATCGAGGCTGACCTGATTCGTCAAGCTCCTGGCCACTCGCAGGATGAGGGTATTATTCAGGCAGTCTGTTGAGGCGTCATTTCATTTCTTTTCTGGAAACTCTTCTGGAAACACGATGCAACTCTTTGATCCATGAGGGAATGTTGCTTGACAGTACGAAAGCATTCTTGTTAGCTTGGCACCCTGTTTTTCTCCATCGGCCATGCATGAGTCTTTACTAGAATCAATCGTTGGATCATTCGTGAACTATCAGGACCTCATCCTTACGCTGAGCAGATTTTGGGCAGATCGAGGCTGTGTCATCCATCAGCCCTACGACATGGAAATGGGGGCGGGGACGTTTCACCCGGCCACCTTCCTGCGTTCTCTTGGGCCTGAACCCTGGCGCGCCGCCTATCCGCAGCCTTGCCGCCGGCCAACCGACGGCCGGTACGGGGAAAATCCAAACCGCATGCAGCATTACTATCAGTACCAGGTGGTGCTGAAGCCGGCTCCTGACAATATTCAGGAGCTGTATCTCGAAAGTCTGGCTCAGTTAGGCATCGATCCCAAGCAGCACGACATTCGATTCATCCAAGATGACTGGGAGTCTCCCACGCTCGGGGCTTGGGGATTGGGCTGGGAAGTCCGGCTCGATGGAATGGAAATTACCCAGTTCACCTATTTTCAGGAGATCGGCGGGATCGAACTCGCGCCCATCACCGGCGAGATCACCTACGGGACTGAACGCATTGCGATGTATCTGCAGCAGGTCAATAACGTCTATGACCTGGCCTGGACCGATCAGATCAAGTACGGCGATATCCATCACGAAACCGAAGTGCAGGGCTCTCGTTATAATTTTGAAGAAGGCGATGTCGAGATGTTGATGCGGGCCTTTCAATCGCACGAGGCCGAGTGCAAGCGGCTGCTCGCGCAGACAGAGAAGCGCTTGACGTTGCCAGCGTACGACTACTGTATTAAATCCTCGCATGTCTTCAATCTGCTCGACGCGCGCGGCGCCATCAGTGTGGCGGAGCGTACCGGCTACATCGCGCGGGTTCGCGCGCTGGCCCGGCAATGCGCGGAACGATACATCGAAGAGCGAGCCGCTATGGGGCATCCGCTCCTCGCGCGTGCGGCAAATCAGGGAGCTGCATCGGCTGGCCGCGCACGATCAGCTGCGGGAGCCAAACGGTCATAGCCGGGCACAAATTATTTATGCCGAACAATCAGAAGCCATCTCGCGCGAAGACCTCCACGAAGAAGAGTGCCGGCCGGTCTGTTCCGACGACGGCAGAGTTGTTGTTGGAGATCGGGGTCGAAGAGCTGCCCTATCAGTTTATCGCTCCCGCGCTGGCCCGCTTGAAAGAGTCCGCCGAGCAGTTGCTCACCGAACAGCGCCTCACGTTCCAGACCGTACGCACACTCGGGACTCCCCGGAGACTGACACTGATTGTTGAGGGATTGGTCGCGCAACAGGCCTCCGTCATGAAGGAGGCGATGGGGCCGTCCAAGGCGGTGGCGTTCGATCAAGCAGGGCAGCCGACCAGAGCCGCCGTTGGATTTGCCGCCGGGCAGGGCGTGGCTGTGCAAGACCTCCAGGTCCGCCAGACCCCCAAAGGCGAATATCTCTTTGCGGTGAAGCGCGAAGACGGACGTCCGTCTAAAACAGTATTGACGGAACTCTTGCCACAACTCGTCGGCAAGCTCTCTTTCCCAAAGGCGATGAAATGGAATGAGGCCGGCGTTCGGTTTGCCAGGCCGGTGCGCTGGCTGGTTGTCCTCTTTGGCGGTGCGGTTCTGCCCATTGAGGCGGCCGGAATCAAGGCGGGGAATCGGACGCGGGGCCATCGGGTGCTTGGCGCGAAGCAAGGCGTGGTTGTTAGGGATTCCACCAGTTATGTGAAGGCGCTCGAAAAGCAGGGCGTCATTCCTGATCCTGAACACCGTCGGACGATCATCTCCGAGCAGATTTCGACCTTGTGCCAGAAGACGGGATTTGTGCTCAATCAAGATGCCGCCCTGCTCGATCAAGCGGTCTATACGACGGAGTGGCCTGTCGCGATCGTCGGATCGTTCAAGGACCTGTATCTCAATGTGCCCGAAGAAATCTTGATCACGTCGATGAAAGAACATCAGGGATTCTTCTCGCTTCGTCATAAGACGACCGGGAAACTGGCGGCGCAGTTCATCGCAGTGGCGAACAATCGCGTCAAGGACATGGGGCTTATCCGCGAGGGCAATGAGCGGGTGCTGGCCGCGCGGCTGGCCGATGCCAAGTTTTTCTATGACGATGACCGGACGACGCCGCTCAAAGACCGGGTCGGCAAGCTCGACGGCGTGACGTTTCATCAAAAAATCGGGACCATGGGACAGAAGCAGGCGCGTATCGTGACGCTGGCGGGCTCGCTTGGAAAACTGGCGGGGCTGGACGAGCCCGTCGTGAAGAGTTGTGAGCGGGCGGCGGCGTTGTGCAAAGCCGATCTGCTGACCGGCATCGTCGGAGAGTTTCCTGAATTGCAGGGTGTGATGGGTGGGTATTATGCGCGACACGACGGGGAAGCGCCAGCTGTCTGTCAGGCGATTCTCCAGCAGTATCGGCCGCAGTCGATGGAAGGGCCGATCCCTGAATCGACGGAAGGCCAGATTTTGTCGTTGGCCGACCGGCTGGACAGCCTCGCGTCCTTCTTTCATGTCGGCATGGTGCCAACGGGTTCCGAAGATCCCTTCGCCTTGCGCCGCCATGCCACGGCCGTCGTGCGCATTTTCTTGGAAGGGGCTGTCCGGGCGAATCTGGGCCGTGCCATCAGTGAAGCCCGTACGATTGTGGAGGCGGCGGGAGTCAAGGCCGGTTCGACGCAAGGCGATGGCCAGCAGCGGCTGGTCGAGTTTATCTTCGAGCGGGTCCGCCACTATGCGCGCACCGTTCACGGATTACGGGACGATGTGGTGAATGCCGTGGTCAGTGTGACAGATCGCCAGTCGTTCGATCTGCGCGACCTTCTGGCGAAGATGCAGGCCTTGCAAGCGGTGACCGGCCGGGCGGAATTCGACCCGTTGATCGTCGGATTCAAACGCGCCCATCGGTTGGTGGAGAAAGAACAGTGGGATCGTCAGCCGGTCGCCTCAGCGGTTTTTCAAGATGCCACCGAGTCGGCGTTGCATAAGGCCGTATCCGAGGAACGCGAGAAAATGAAGGCCTCAATGCAGGCGAGCGACTACGGCAAGGCGCTGGAGTCCCTCGTCCGTCTCAAGCCGGCCATCGATGCATTTTTTGCCGCAGTGATGGTGAATGCCGACGACAAGGCCGTGCGTGGCAACCGCTTGTCTCTCTTGCAGGAAGTGGATGGGCTCTTTCTGTCGTTCGCGGACTTTTCCCAGATTGTGGTACAAGGGAGCTAGTCGGGGTATGGCGTTATGGCGCAGGATTTCCCATCGCAGGCTGGCCTGGAAGAACCGGGGAATGAGGCGCGGCGCGCCATTCGCGTTCAGCGGTATGCGCGGATCGTCACGATTGTCCTGATCGTACTCTGCAACGGGATTTTCCTGTTCGGCATGTGGGCGAGCGGGGTCAACCTCGATGAATTGGCCAACACGCAAGATCAGTTCAATGCTCAAAGCGACGTGTGCCTCCGTCTCAGCTGGCAGCGTCTCGCCGGATCGACTGAGCCGATCCGCCTCTGCTCCGAATGGATCAATCTCTCGGATCCGACCGGCAAGCCTCATGTGCTGGACAAAAACACCAAAGTACGGCAGGGTTCCGATGGGCGCTATTATGTGGATCAAGGCATTAAGGCCGATTACCGCCTCGTGGGGGTGGTCGGATTTGTCGCGGCGGTCATCGTGTTCGGGATGCTGACGCGGCGGTATTTGGTCAATCGATACCGGCTTCAACTCGAAATGGCTGCAAGCAGATCAGTCGTCTAGGCGCAGTGAGTCGATCGCAAAGGAGAGCTGGCGTGGCAAAGAAATACGTGTACTACTTCGGAGATGGCAAGGCGGAAGGCACGTCCAACATGAAAGAGTTGTTGGGCGGCAAAGGCGCCGGTTTGGCTGAGATGACCAATTTGGGCATTTCCGTGCCTCCCGGATTTACCATCACGACAGAAGCCTGCGTGGAGTATTACAAGCTGGGGAAGAAGTATCCGCCGGGGATGTGGGATACGGCGCTTGCCGCGCTGAAGCGAGTCGAACGGTCGATGGGCATGGGATTCGGCGATCCCGAGCGGCCCTTGCTGGTCTCCGTGCGGTCCGGCGCGCGCGCGTCGATGCCGGGGATGATGGACACCGTCCTCAACGTCGGCCTGACGCTCAAGACGGTCGAAGGTCTGGCAGCCAAGACGAAGAACGAGCGGTTTGCGCAGGACAGCTATCGCCGGTTCATCACGATGTTCGGCAGTATCGTCATGGGCGTGCCGCGCGAGCATTTCGAAGCGATCCTGAATCACAAAAAAGAAGAAATGGGCGTGAAGCACGAGACGCAGCTCGATGCGAGCGCGCTGCGCGATCTCGTGGAGCGATTCAAGTCGCTGGTCAGGGAAGAGACGGGCAAAGAGTTCCCCGATAATCCCAACGATCAGCTGAAACTGGCGATCGATGCGGTGTTTTCCTCCTGGAATGGCGCGCGCGCGATTACCTATCGCCGGTTGAACGGCATTCCCGATCACTGGGGTACGGCTATCAACGTCGTGGCGATGGTCTTCGGGAACATGGGCGATACCAGCGGCACCGGCGTCGCGTTTACCCGCGATCCGAATACGGGCGAGCGCAAGTTCTTCGGCGAGTGTTTGATGAACGCGCAGGGCGAAGATGTGGTGGCTGGAATCAGAACGCCGCTGCCGGTCACGGAACTCGGCCGGACCGTGCCTCCCGCCTATAAAGAACTGGAACATACCTACAAGCGGCTCGAGAAGCATTACCGCGACATGCTCGACCTGGAATTTACCATCCAGGAAGGCAAGCTCTACATGTTGCAGACGCGCGTTGGGAAACGCACTGGCATTTCCGCCGTGCGGATCGCCGTCGAGATGGTCAAAGAAGGGTTGATTACCAAGCGTGAAGCGGTGCAGCGGGTCGGGCCGGATCAACTGGCGCAGTATCTCTATCCGATCTTCGACACGCAAGCTGAGGCGGGTTCAACTCCGCTGGGCAAAGGACTGCCGGCCGGGCCTGGCGCGGCGGCGGGCAAGATCGCGCTGACGCCGGATCGCGCCGTCGAGATGAAGGCGGCTGGGCAGCGGGTGGTGCTGGTCCGCGACGAAACCAGCCCCGACGATATTCACGGCATGAACGCCGCCACCGGCTTTGTGACGGCGCGTGGCGGCATGACCTCGCACGCGGCAGTGGTGGCGCGGCAGATGGGCAAAGTCTGTGTCGCCGGTTGCGAAGCCGTCGAAGTCATCGACAATCAATCGGTGCGGATCGGCTCGAAGGTGTTTCGGGAAGGCGACTATCTGTCTGTGAACGGCTCCACCGGCAATGTGTATGACGGCGATATTCCCGTCATGGAGTCCGAAATCATTCAGGTGGTGCAGGGCAAGCTGGATGCGAAGCAGTCGCAGAAGTATCAGCTGTTCGCGACCATTCTCTCCTGGGCGGACAATGTGCGGACGATGAAGGTGCGGGCGAATGCCGACGTGCCGGATCAAGCCCAGATCGCCCGTGGCTTCGGCGCCGAGGGGATCGGCCTCTGCCGCACGGAGCATATGTTTTTTGCGGAAGACCGCATCTCGATCATGCAGAAGATGATTCTGGCCCGGACGACAGAAGACCGGGAAAAATATCTGGAGCAGTTGCTGCCGCTGCAGAAGCAGGACTTCATCGGGCTCTATCGCGAGATGGAAGGATTCCCGGTCACCATTCGCTTGCTCGATCCGCCCTTGCATGAATTCTTGCCGAAACGCGAAGAGCTGATGGTGGAAATCGCCCAGCTGGAGTTGACCGGCGCGGACGCCGTGAAGCTGGAAGAACAGCGCCGGCTGCTGGCCCGCGTCGAGGAATTGCACGAATTCAATCCGATGTTGGGGCTGCGCGGTTGCCGGTTGGGCATTACGATGCCGGAGATCACGCGCATGCAGGCGCGCGCCATTATCGAGGCGGCCTGCGAGCTGGCGAAGGAAGGCAAGAAGATCGTTCCGGAGATCATGATTCCGCTGGTCGGCATGGTGGCGGAAATGAAGTCGCAGAAAGATCTCATTCGCGAAGTCGCGCAAGAGACGATGAAGCGGTACAACGTGAAGTTGTCGTATCTCGTCGGCACCATGATCGAGTTGCCGCGCGCCGCGGTGACCGCCGAACGGATTGCGGAAGAAGCCGAGTTCTTTTCGTTCGGAACGAACGATTTAACTCAGACGACGTTCGGATTCTCCCGCGACGACGCTGCGAAGTTTATCGATTTTTATAAGACCGCGAAAATCATGGATGCGGATCCGTTCGCCACACTCGACCGCGAAGGCGTGGGGTCGTTGATGAAGACGGCAATCGCCGGCGGACGTCAGGCAAGGCCTGGGATCAAGCTCGGGATCTGCGGCGAACACGGCGGCGATCCGAGCTCCGTCGAGTTCTGCCATCAGCTTGGGTTGGACTATGTGAGCTGCTCGCCGTTCCGTGTGGCGATCGCGCGGCTGGCGGCGGCTCAGGCCGCCATCGCCGAAAGCGATGCGAAATCTGCGGGGAAGAAAGCCGCTCCAGCGAAAGCGAAGGCGCAGAAGATTGTGAAGACTATAAAAGCTACGAAGGCCGCGAAGCCCGCGCGCCCTGTGAAGAAGGCGGCCCAATCGGCGAAGGCCGCCAAGGTTGCAAAGCCCGCGCGCCGGCCGTCCTCAACCACTCGCAAGAAACGGTGACGGTCCGCGCGCACGATCTTTATTGCATGGCGCGGGCCTTGCGCCGTGGGGCGGAATGATGCCGCAGGTAAGATCGGACGTGGCGCAGATCGGTCAGCAGCAGGATCTCCATTACATGACACTGGCCCTTCGCCTTGCCGCGAAGGGCCGCGGAAAGACTAGCCCCAACCCGATGGTTGGGGCAGTCGTCGTCTCAAAAGGCCGCATCGTTGGCCAAGCCTACCACCACGCAGCCGGTCAACCGCATGCGGAAGCGCTTGCGCTTCGCCAGGCCGGATCTCTGGCGCGCGGGGCCACGCTCTACGTCACGCTTGAACCCTGTAGTCATCTGAAGAAGCGCACGCCTCCCTGCGTTCCGGCAGTCATTCAATCGGGCATACGGCGTGTCGTGGCCGCCATGCGCGACCCGAATCCAGCCGTCAGCGGAAAAGGCCTGGCGCAACTGCGCCGGGCCGGAATTTCCGTCACGGTCGGTGTGGCTCGCAACGAAGCGGAGGTTTTGAATCTGGCCTACAGTCATTGGATGGTCACCAAGCGGCCGTACGTGACGCTCAAGGCTGGCATGACGTTGGATGGGCAGATTGCAACGGCCAGAGGCGAGTCCAAGT
>JADLEJ010000028.1 GCA_020846195.1 Nitrospira sp. | reverse complement strand
CTTGACCCAGGAATGGACGGTCACCTCTCCGGCCGCGCGCGAAGCCTTGCGCCGAAAAGCGGAAGAACATGCCTCCGACAATGCCGGCCCCAAAATGATTCAAGTGAGTTTGTCCCTCGACCATTTATTGATTACCGTGGCCGATGTGGCGAAGGACATGCGCGACGAAGGGACAAAAACGATTCAGGCCAGCAGCATGACCTTAGTCGGCGGGAGTTTCTTTATCGCGGCGCTCAATCTATTCCTCGGCAAGCGCCGAAAGCCGGTCGATGGCGCCAGCGACGAGGCTGAAGACCGGCCGTCCGGCACGGACAACCTGGAGCATCTCGGCAAATCCCCCGCGCCGCCCATCCCGAGCGAGACCCACTAACAGGATGTTCACTCGGGCGAACGCCCGACGCCTCGAAGAAGTTCAGCCCGTTCATCGACTGAGAGTTCCTTCCAGCTTCCCGGCCCCAACCCCGCAACGCCGATGTGCATGATCCTGACACGGTGCAACCCCGTCACCCGGTAGCCCAATGCCTGGCACATCCGCCGGATCTGACGATTGCGCCCCTCCGTCAACACGATACGAAACCGGTTCGGCCGCACGCGCTCCATGCGACACGGCTTCGTCCGGCTGCCGAGAATAACCACTCCCTCCGCCATGCGCGTGAGAAACGCCTCGTCGAACGGCCGGTCGACATCCACCGCATATTCCCGTTCATGGCCGAATTCCACGCGCAGAATTTCATTCACGATATTTCCGTCGTTCGTCAGCAGAATCAGACCGGATGAATCTTTGTCCAACCGCCCGATCGGGAAGATCCGCTCGGAATGTCCGATTTCGGCGATGATATTCCGCGGCACATGCGACTCGCTCGTCGTCGTCACCCCGACCGGTTTGTGATACTTGATGTAGATGAACGCCTGGCCCCAGGGAATAACCGTCCCATCGCAGGCGACGACATCCGCCCGGCTCACTCGGTCCCCGAGTGTGGCAACCACCCCGTTGATGGTCACCCGGCCCGTTTTGACGCGATGATCCGCCTCGCGCCTGGAACAAATCCCCTGCTCGGTAAAAAATTTATTGATGCGGATGGGAGGAGCCGGCGCGGGCTGAGCATCGCGCGACATCGCAGGCGAGCGCCTTAATGAACCCGGCGCCCGGCTTTAATTCGGCCGAGCATGCGATAGATCAGCCGGGCAATGGCAAATTGCGGCGCGACAAAGCCTTCAATCGGAGCGATCTCGCTGATATCCATGCCGACAATCCCCGGCCCGTTGGCCAGCGCGGTAATCAGATGCAGCGTGTCGTACCAGCCGAGCCCGCCCGGTTCTGGAGTGCCCAGCGCGGGAATGATGGCACTATCCAGCCCGTCGCAATCGAACGTCAGATACACCGGGCCCGTGCAGGCGGCCACAACCTCAGGCACCCAGCGCGCGGCACGGCCCTCGTAGGGGCCGGATGGATCGAGAATCGATGCGGCAAAAAACGTGGCGATGCTCTTGGTCGTCTTGATCCGTTCAATTTCTTCCGGGCAGATCGACCGGATTCCGACCTGGACAAGCCGGTGCCCATCGTCCACGACGCGCGCCATCACGCTGGCGTGGCTAAACGGATTTCCTCCATAGGCCTGGCGCAGATCGCCATGCGCGTCGATTTGCACCACGCATAAATCGGGATACCGTTTCGCGTGCGCCCGGATCGCCCCGAGCGCACCGGTGTGCTCCCCGGTCAATGTGACGAGAAACCGTCCGGTCCCGACATGGGGCGCCACATACGACTGAATCGCGTCGACCGCCTGCCCATCCACCCGCCCTTGCAGATCGAGTGTCGTCGCGGTCGCAATGCCGCCCCATTCGCGGAATGGTTCGCATCCAAGCTGCTCATCGTAAAATTCGACTTGTGCGGAGGCCTCAAGAATAGCGGAGGGTCCGCGGTCCGATCCGAGAATATAGCTGGAGGTATGCTCGTATGGAGCCGGCAGGACGTAGACGCCCGCTTGATCGGGATGGCACCAGGGCTCATCGATGCCGAGGAAATTACTATCCGGGCCTTCCCAGCCGGCAGGCAGTGTCATAACCGTTCTTCCGCCTCAGACGCTGGCATCGCGTGCGTGCAGCTGGGCAATCGGCTCACGCGGATCAACGGCGCGAGGACTTGGGGATATTTTCTTCTGGAATAAAGACGGCCAGGGCAATGACGGTCGTCCACATGTCAGGCTTGCCAACGGCCGACTGCGTGATATTCAACGTCCGCACGATTTTTCCGCCCATCTTGAAGACCTGCTCGCGCTCTTTCCACGCGATATGCGGGTCGAACTCAACCCCCAATGTCGTTGCCAGCATTTGCGCGGCGAGGTCTTCGGTATATTCGCCCGTCTCCTCATCGGTTTCGCCGTGCGCATGGTGCTCGGAGAGATAGCCGTAGGTCTGGCGATCGGTGGGAATCGCAAGGCCGATGGAAGAGGACACCAGGCGGTTCCGCTCATTGGTTTCCGATCGAGCCATGACGCAGAACGTGATCTCGCCGGGGTTCAACAGTTTTTCCCCACGCTTGCGCGGGATAATTTTGCAATTCGGCGGAAGGATCGACGAGACCGTCACCAGATTGCAGTAGGCCACGCCGGCACTGCGAAGGGCTTGCTCAAAAGAAGCCAGTTTCTCCTTGTGAACCCCCACCCCTCTTGTCAGGAACATCTGTGTAGGTACCATCGTCGCCTTCTCCCTTGTCTATCCGCAACCCGACCATACGGCATTGCCCAATACGCTATATTGGGCCGCTGTTGTACCAAGATTGTCCGTGGTTCGCAATATCCTCAGCGGATTATTCTACGCGCCCCCGCCCGGTTCGCTCAGATTCAGCACCAACAACCGCGGCTCGGTCATATCCTCAATAGCCGCTCGCACGCCTTCTCTCCCCAACCCGGAATCCTTCACGCCCCCGTAGGGCATATGGTCCGCTCGAAACGTGGGAATCTCGTTGGCCAGCACCGCGCCCACTTCGAGATGCCGAAAAGCGTGAAAGACCTTATTGATATCCTGCGTGAAGACGCCGGCCTGCAATCCGTAGTCGGATTGATTCAACGCCGCAATGGCATCGCTGAACTGCCGGTAGGACGACACTGTCACCACAGGGCCGAACACTTCCTGGCAAGACACTTTCATCTCCGGCTTCACATTCGTGAGCACGGTCGCTTCCAAGACCGTTCCCAAGCGCTTTCCGCCGAGCAACACCCGGGCTCCTTGCGACACCGCCTCTTCAATCCATCCTTCAACGCGCTGGGTGGCCGCAGGATCGATCAACGGGCCGACAATCGTCGTCTCGTCCGTCGGATCGCCGGCTTTCAATCTGGCGACTTGCAGCAGCAGCTTGGTCGTAAACGCATCCGCCACCGAATGATGCACGAGCACGCGCTGGACCGAAATGCAGGTTTGCCCGGCATAGCCAAATCCGCCGCTGGCGCACCGTTTAGCGGCCAAATCGAGGTCGGCATCCGGCTCGACGATCACGCCGGCATTGCCGCCGAGTTCGAGCGTGACTTTCTTCTTGCCGCACTTGGCTTTCAGCATCCAGCCGACCGGCGCGCTGCCGGTGAAACTCAGCAACTTGAACCGGGGATCGATCACCAGCCGTTCTGCGAGCGCGTTGTCGCAGGGCACCACATTCAGCCCGCCGGCAGGAAGCCCGGCTTCCAACGCCACTTCACCTAACAACAGCGCCGTCAGCGGAGTCTGCGGAGCGGGCTTGATGAGAATCGGATTGCCGGCGGCAAGCGCCGGCGCGACCTTGTGAACAACCAGGTTGAGCGGGAAATTAAATGGCGTGATCCCGAGGATCGGGCCCAGTGGAAACCGGCGCACCATCCCCAGATACGATTCGGTCTGCGGCGTCCAGTCGAGCGGGATGACTTCTCCGGGGATGCGTTTCGCTTCTTCCGCCGCAATCGTCAACGTTTGCACGGCGCGATTGACCTCGCGCTTCGCGTCGGCAATCGGCTTGCCGGCCTCCGCTGTGATCGTTTTGGCGAATTCATCCCGGCGGCGATAGAGCAGCGCCGCCATGTCCTGAAGAATGTTATAGCGGGCATGAGACGCCAGCTTGGCCATGACAGGCGCGGCGGCCACTGAAGAGGCCATCGCCTCCTCGACATCGCTCTCGCCAGCCTGGCAGACTTCCGCAAAGACGTTTCCCGTGAAGGGATTGGTCACCACGGCCGTGGTGGCGCTACGCTTCCAAACTCCATGAACGAGAAACGGACGTGCTTCCTGCAACCGTGCGATCTCCCTCTAGGAGGCGGTCGGAGCCGATGCCGCTTGAGCCGCCTCGGCAGCCTGCTGCTCGGCAACCGCTTTGGCAATGAGCTCGTCCGTTCCCCAATCGCGGACGGCGTCCAGCGTAAAGCTCTCGTACGTGGACACGCCGTGGCATGACGGACAGTCTGGCATCGGCACTTTTCGGTAAAAGACCTCTCCCAGACAAGACATGCAGACCCAAAACTCAGCCGTCCCCTCATGCTGGGGAACCGACCAAAATGATTGCGTGGACGCCATAGTTACTCCTACGTTACGGCACGTGTGGGGCACGAACAGGCGGCGGCGGACCGTCACCGGACCGCACGGGCCGGATGAGGGACTCGCGCTCTGTCCCTCCGCGTGAATGCGGAGCGCTCGCGAGCAGCCGGTCGATTTCTTCCGCAAACATTTCGAACGGAAACGCTCCGGGAATCGCGACCGCGGGTTCTTTCTCCGTAGGCCCGGTCGCCGTCCGCATCAGAATGAATCCAGGGGTTCCATGAAATCCCCACCGATTGGCCTCATCCCGATCTTCAAAAATCGATGCGACGTGAGACTTTTCCTTGAGGCAGCGCTCAAACGCCGGTTGAGCCAGCCCAACGGCGGCGGCATGGCGGAGAATGACGGCTTGATCCAATCGCCCCCCCTCCGCAAACAAGCGGTCGTGCATCGGCCAATACTTTCCCTGAACCCCAGCGCAACGCGCCGCCAGCGCCCCATCGAGGCCTGGCCCCTGATCGGCGCGCGGATAGTCGCGATAGAGAAACTTCACTTTGCCGGTATCCACGTAGCGCGCTTGGATTTTTGGCCAGGTTTCCCGGAAGAATTTCACACAGTAGCCGCAAGTAAAGTCCGAATACTCGATCAACGTCAGCGGCGCGCTGGCCTGGCCCCGCATGCGCGTCTCGACCTGGCCGGATTCATCCTTGGCGCCGGACAGGGACGGAAGCAGTGCGAGGCAAACCGCCACCATCCAACCTATTCTCGTCATGCTGGATTGCAGGTTCTTCATGACGGCCGCTGCCCCCGCGCCCGCTGCCGCTCCAACAACCCCATCATCAGCAGCGGCCACACCACCGTCGCATCGCTGAGCACTTCGGCAAACCGCCCCCCGTCGGCCGGCGGAACGAACTTGCCCCACGAGATGCCTTCTTGATACGTACAGCCGCTCAAGCCGCCCCAATAATCCGGTTCGGGGCAGATCCGCACGCCGTACTGAAAACGCGGCGGCTTCACATTGAGCCCCAGCCGATGATTGCCGATTTCGATATAGGGGCCGACTTGCTGCGCCCAATTTCGCGGCACGCCGCCACCGATCGTAAAGATCCCGATCTTCTTGGCAGACAAAATCTGGCCGGCATAGCTATTGAGATCCAGGTAGGGATTAAACGACGGGAGGGACTGATGGATACTGCGCAACAGCGCCAAGTCGTCTCCAGGCTTTGCTTGAGAACGAGCTTGGGCAATCGCCCTGCCCATCGCCCAGGTCCCGACATCCAGCCCCATTTCTGAATCGGTATATGCAGGAATATAGACCGGCACCTTCTTCAGATAGGCGCTTTTGAGAATTCCGTCCCCTTCGTACTCTTCAGCCAGCGTCTTACCCAGCTCGCGCGTCAGAATTTCAGACGAGAGCGGCATATCGTAGTTCACGCGCTTCAGCGTCTGCGACACCACCTGCTCCACATAATTGAGATTGGATTCCATCTCCAGCGTATCGTAGACGCGATTGTAGCCCTTCTCGAACAACTCCTCATCAGACATCGCCGGATTGACGCGGTAGTGCGTCTTCCCAATCGACTCGCTCAGGCCATGCGCGATCAGCGCGCCGGTGGAGATAATACAATGGACCATCCCGCGATCGATCATCGTGCTAATGATCTTGCCCATCTTGGCAATGGTCATAGCGCCAGAAAGCGTCAACACGACCTTGCAGTCGGCATCCTCGATCATCGCATCGAGCACGTCGAATGCTTCGCCCAACCGGCGGCCGCCGAACGCCGTCTTCCCCATCGCAACCAGCAGCTCGTTGAACGACCCGATTTTCTCCGGGTCGAGCGGCTCCAAGGCTTCTAAGCCGTCTTTCCCGCCATCATGAAATTCACGTGTCGCCATAGCCCATCAACATCCAAAAATAATAATGACAAAAGGCGCATTCTTTATACACAACCGTCGCTAGAGGCGTCAATGAAGCGCGCGCCGAGCACAACGGCATGCGATTCAAATCGCACGACGCAGATAGAAATTCCGCCCACACAAACTGGGAAGAGCCACGCGCGGCAGGAACGAGAGATCCCAAAAAATTTCTCCGCGCGCCACTCTCAGGGACAGCACACCTGAACGTGGAAAAGAGAGAGGGGAAAGAGGATGTTCAGGATTTCGCGGATCGCCGCAGGGAGTGGCTCTAGCCAAGCAAACTCGGGGTGGTGGTCCCAACGGGATTTGAACCCGTGTTTAAGCCTTGAGAGGGCTCCGTCCTGACCAGGCTAGACGATGGGACCATCCGAGACACAATCGGCGAACTGAAGGCTGCGCTCTTTGGAAAAAATGCAGCACGCATCTGCAGACTGCCAAATCGAGGGAGGAACGGTACCACAGAGACTTTCTGGTTTGCAAACGCACCCGGCGCCTCCACGCACCAGCACCGCCTCGCGAACATACCCAGCCGTGAGGGACAGGGCTCCATTCCTCAGAAACGATTCAGACATCGCTTGATTCAAGCCGGACACCCATATTTCTCCCATTTCCCCATAGAAAGCCTTGACAGAAGGGGCCCGCAAAGCCTAGCCTTTCACCTTCCAATCGCACCGCACATACACCCATTTAGCAGATAGACCGGAACGAGGATCACGATGTCTGAATCGCTTGCCCCCCAACGCACCATCGGCATGTCCATGGCCGATCCCATTGAGACGGAATCCTCCAGGCAGGGCCTCGAATTGCTCATCGGATCAAATAAGTTTCGCAACACTAACGGCGTAGTCCGAATCCAGGGGAAAGAACAGCTGTTCTTGGAATCGAAACCGGAGCAGGGCATGCTCTTCGTGACGATCGACCTCTACAGCGACGCGGGCGCGCGCATTGGTCATCTTCGCCGCAATGTCTTGGCGCTCAATCCGGCCGATCAATTCAGCGTCGACGTGCATCGCGCGGATGACAGCATGCCCGCCGATCTGCCATGGGTCCGCCTGACCGATCAATCCACCGGCCACACGGTGCTGGAAGTCCGCGTCGCGGCTCACAAGAAAATCCAGGTGGCCTTGGGGAAGTTCTACTCGCACAAAGGCATTCTCGTGAACATCACGCCCCACTACTGCCGCATTGGCTCCGGCACCGCCCTCTTCGGCGACGTCAGCGAAAACAAAGGCGGAACCGCCGTGCTTGGCTGAGGTTGCGCAAGACTCCGTGTCGCGCGGGCCGTGCCATCTGGCCTCGCAGCGTCCATCCTCGATTTGGAAGAGTCCTTTGAGAATCGCCCCGCATCTCGTAGAATGACGTTCATGCCGGACATCCACACACCCAGCGTGCAAGCCTTCTTGGTGTGCGACCAAGTCATCGAAGACAGTCAGACCAAGAAGAAAAGCCTCATCGGCCTCTTCACCCACTTGCAGGCCGCCGCCTTCCCGTTTCAGCACAATCAGATGGGCCTGTATTTCTGCCTCACCGACGCGGAAGGCACCTATCATTTCGACATCGATCTGGCGTACATCAACACCGAACAGTTGGTCTGCCGCGCCGCCCTTCCCAATATCGTCATCGCCGACCGGTTGCAGATCTCCGACTTCGGCATCAATATTCCTGCGCTGCTGTTTCCCGCTCCCGGCCGGTACGAATTCCGGCTCCGACTGGATGGGCACCTCATCGCACAAAAAGACTTCAACGTCGTGCAGATGGCTCCCCGCACGGCCCCTGAGTCCTCCGAACCGCTCCCCTAGTCCGACTCTCCCCTTCCCCGTTTCTCGCGCACACCGGACTATGGTACAACTACGCCCATTCTTAGAGCGACCTCTCAACTGTCCGCACCGTGAGCACACAACCGATGACTGAACCGACCTCGACAGGGCCTTCGGATTTCATTCGCGAGATCGTCGCCGCCGATCAAGCCGCCGGCAAACACGACGGCCATGTGGTAACCCGCTTTCCACCGGAACCGAACGGCTATCTTCACATCGGCCATGCGAAATCCATTTGCCTCAATTTCGGCATCGCCAACGAAAATCCTGGCGGCGCCTGCCACCTGCGCTTCGACGACACCAACCCCACGACAGAAGACCCGGAATTCGTCGAGTCCATTCAAGACGACGTGCGCTGGCTGGGATTCGACTGGCAGGGCAACCTGTTTTACGCCTCGGACTATTTCGAGCAACTCTACGAACGCGCCGTCGGCTTGATCGAAAAAGGCCGCGCCTATGTCGACAGTCTGACGGCCGATCAGATGCGCGAGTATCGGGGCACCCTCACTGAGCCCGGCACGAACAGTCCCTATCGGACCAGGCCGGTCGATGAGAACCTGGATCTCTTTCGCCGAATGCGGGCAGGCGAATTCCCTGACGGCACACATGTCCTGCGGGCCAAGATCGACATGGCGTCGCCGAACATCAATCTGCGCGACCCCGTGCTCTATCGCATCCGCCATGCCGCTCACTACCGGACCGGCACCGCATGGAGCATCTACCCGGCGTACGACTACGCCCACCCGCTGTCGGACGCCATTGAAGGCATCACACATTCGCTCTGCACTTTGGAGTTTGAAGACCACCGCCCGCTGTACGACTGGGTCGTCGCCGAGTCCGGATCGGCCCACCGGCCCAGACAAATCGAATTTGCCCGGCTGAACCTGACCTTCGCCGTCATGAGCAAGCGCAGGCTCCTGGAGCTGGTGACCAAGAAATTGGTCGCGGGCTGGGACGACCCCCGCCTCCCCACGATCAAGGGATTGCGGCGGCGCGGCTATACGGCTGAAGCCATTCGCGCCTTTTGCGAGCACATCGGCGTGTCCAAGCGCGATGCGATCGTGGAGATGCAACTGCTCGAATTCTTCATTCGCGAAGACTTGAACAAGCGGTCGCCGCGCGTGATGGCCGTCCTGCACCCGCTCAAAGTCGTCATCGACAATTACCCCGAAGGGGCGACCGAGGACATGGAGGCCGTGAATAATCCGGAAGACCCGGCCGCGGGGACCCGGCGCGTGCCATTTTCGCGCGTGCTGTATATCGAACAAGACGACTTCCGCGAAGATCCGCCCAAGCAATTCTTTCGCCTGGCGCCAGGGCGTGAAGTCCGTCTGCGCTATGCCTATATTGTGAAATGCACCGGCGTCGTGAAAGACCCTCAGACCGGCGCCATCACCGAACTGCGCTGCACCTACGACCCCGACACCAAGAGCGGGTCGTCGCAGGAACAGCGCAAGGTCAAAGCCACTATTCACTGGGTGTCGGCCGCGCACGCCGTCCCGGCTGAAGTGCGCCTATACAACTCGTTATTGACGACCGATCTAACGAATATTTCCCCGGACCAAGATTGGACACAATCGCTCAATCCGCAGTCGCTTGAGCGATTGACCGGATGCCTGGTCGAACCCAGCCTGAAACAGGCGCCGGTCGGCGCGCGTTATCAATTCGAGCGAACCGGCTACTTCTGCGTCGATCCGGACAGCTCGCCAAACAGCCTGGTCTTCAATCGAACGGTGTCGTTAAAAGACGCCTGGGCTAAGATCGAAAAGGGGCAAAAATCCAGCTAACGTTCCGTCCCTTCTCTCCCCTTGCCTCCTCCCTCTCGATCTCGCCGGTCTGAGGCGGGTTTTCGAATATTGCTTCAAACGGATGAGGCTCTGGTCTACGCTGTCCTCAGCGCAGAATCCGTTCGCCATGAGCCCCGCGCCACGCATTCACCACCGGAAGGCCGTCATGATCGAGTGCCGCGAACATCGTCGCATTCCCGTCGAACTCCAAGTCTTCTTCTCCACCACGAATCGGACCGAGATCCGCGAAGGCACCATGTTCGACCTCTCCGCCGGTGGCTGCGCCGTGACCAGCGCGGCCCCGATCGATCCTGGAGCAGGGCTTCGCCTCCTCATTCGGGCCACCGATCTCGGTTCGCCGATTACGGTCCATTCAGCCGCCGTCCGCTGGGCCAATCATGGTGAATTCGGCGTCGAGTTCCTGAATCTGTCCGACCTGGATCGCAGCCGCCTGCAACGGTTTCTGCACGTCACCGCACCGCCGTCTCATTCTTAGCCACGCCCGCACTCTTCTTGCCTCCCCGAACCGGGAGCATGATAGACTTCCGGCATGACATGCCCGGTCTGCAAAACACCCACGGAGTGGAACGGCAATCGCTGGCGCCCCTTCTGTTCGGAACGCTGTCAGCTCACGGATCTAGGCACCTGGGCGACGGGAGGCTATCGCATCCCAGGGACGCCGCTGTCGATCGGCCCGGACCGCCTAATGGACGAGGAGCCGGACGCCTCGCCGACCGAATCCATCACGCCAGACAATTGATCGCCGGATAGTCCGGCCCCACGATCTCGGGGCCCGCAACTTCCCACCACGATTGCATCACCGTGGCATACAGGCTCCGGTAATCGACCCGATATTTCAGATCTCCTTCCTGGAGATCGCTCAGCGACGGCGCGCTGCCATACAATCCACCCTTCACAGATCCGCCCAGAAACAGATGCGGCGCCGCCGTGCCATGGTCCGTTCCGGCACTGGCGTTCTCACCGACGCGCCGTCCGAATTCTGAATAGGTCATCAGCAAGACACGATCCCACAGCCCAGCCTGCACCATGGCCAGGCGAAACGCGACCAGCCCTGCGGCCAGCTCTTTCAACAACCGCTCATGATGCCCCAGCTGACCGGCATGGGTATCGAACCCCGTCTGCGAAACTTTGATGACGGCGACCGGCACCTTCGCGGTCAACAACTGCGCCGCCGTTTCGAGCTGGCGGCCAATCGGCGATGGCGGAAACGTCGTGTGCAACGGCGCAGCCTGTTGCAGACGCGCCGCCAGATCGCCGGCGGCGTGAGTGAGCTCGCGCTGGACTTGGAGAATATGCGCCAGAGCTCGATTCGGACTCGATTGCTCCACGGGCTTCACGCGGCCGGCCTGCTGGAGAAACTGTTGCGGATCGTTCAGCGCAATCGTCCTGACCGTCTTGCCACTCAGCGGCCCGCCATCCCGCTGGCCAAGGAGAATGCCGTCGGCGGCAAACTCAGCCGGCAATGGATGCGCCTCAAACAACCGAGCCAGCCAGCCCTCATCCAAAACCTGCCCGCTGGCCGACGCCGTGTCCCAAATTTCGATGGATCGGAAATGCGACCGGTTCGGATCGGGATACCCGACGCCCTGCACAATCGCCAGTTCCTTTCCTTGCCATACGCCCATGAGCGGCTCTAGCGCATAGTGCAAGCCAACCGACGGCGAAAGCTGCAACACCCGTTCGCGGGGAATCGCCAGACGCGGCCGAGCTTGGTAATACCGCTCGTCGGCATAGGGCACGAGGGTGTTCAGCCCGTCGTTGCCACCGTGTAATTCAACCAGAACCAGGATGCGATCCCAGCGGCCCCGGACCGGCGCGGGCGGCGCCGCGAACAGGTCGAACGGCCTGGGGGCCAGCCACAAGAGTGGCAGCGTCGCAGCGAATTTCAACAGCTCTCGACGACGCATCGCTCGCCCCCTCACTTCAGTTGAAACGCCGGGTCCATCACCAACTGACGGACCAGTTGCCATCGATCTATCCCAGGCGGAATCGGATTGACCGGCGGGACCGGGACCAACACCGCCTGCACCGTCTCTGCCTCTTCTTCCATTATCCAGGTAGCGCCGTGCATCTCGCTCATCGCCGCATGTGCATGCGGAGGTCCCCCCATGTCCGCGCCCCGCAGGCTCCGCTGGAGAAGTTGCCACCGGTTCAGCAGGGTCGCGCTGGTAATCCAGCGAGTCCCTCCCAGCCAGCCCTTCACGTTGGGCGGATCGAAGAGATCCTGCCCCAGGCGTGTCCCATATTTCGTGAGCACGGTTGTGTCTGAGATCGGCAGATTCAGGAGACGGATGGTCCCCACCAGCAATTCAACCGGCGATTTCACCAGCGCCCCGCGCGTCTCGGGCGCCCAGAACTGCGGCAGTATCAGCAATCCGCGCAAGAGCGGCGCGATTCGATAGCCGCTATTGCGAAATTCCGCCGCGAGCCGGTCGATCTCACGCGCGTCCGGCTCATCCGACACAAACTCCCGCCACAGCTTTGCCGTGAGGTATCTGGCACAGGCCGGTTGATCCAGCGCGATCGCCAGAACATCCTCGCCGCCGAAGGCGCCGGTCTTGCCCAACACATGCTTCACCCCGTCATCGTGCTGGCGCCGGTTGAACGCAAACCCGCCGCCACGATGCGCGGCCACATGCCAGCCGGTAAAGGCGCGCGCCGCTTCCTTGATATCGATCTCGCTGTACTGCCCTTCGCCAAGGGTAAACAGTTCGAATAATTCGCGGGCGAAGTTCTCGTTGGGGTGATCCTTATGGTTGGTCTGCGTATCCAGATACAGCACCATCGCCGGATCTTTCGCAATCTGAAACAGGAGATCTCGAAACGAGCCCAGCGCATGGTGGCGCAGCAGCGCATTCTGGTGGTACAGCAGCGTCGGCCATTTCACCTTATGGACGCTGGACGTGAAGTGATTGTGCCAGAACAGCGTCATCCGCTCGGTCAACGGAGACGGCGTGGTGAGCAATTCCTGATACCACCAGCCCTTCAGTTCAACGGCATCCTCTCGCCGCTCTTGCTTGACCGCCTGCTTCTTCTCGACGCTCAATCCCTTCATCCCCTCAGCAGGCGGCAATGCATTGAGCACATGGACGGGAGGGCTTGTCCTCGCTGCAGTGCCGACTCCCGCAAGAAGCCGATCGACGGCGGCTTCGCGATCAAGCCCAGCCAGCGCGCGAATATCGGCAGGACTGCCGCCGAACCCCGTGCGTGACAACAAATGCCGCGCATCCTGAAAACTCATGGGCATTGCAGACACTCCATCGAATCGCGCCACACCGCTGCATCATACAACGAAGAACGAACCGCACGGCTGACCGGCCAACCGCACATGAGTATTTTTCATATGGCTTGCCAGTATGTTTCGGCTGCTTGATCCGTTCTTGTTTCGCACCGCTTCACCCGTTGTTTTCTGCAAAATACCTGATTAGAATCCCTCACAATGACTAGGCTTTTGACGGTTCTCCTGATCGCTCCCCTTGCTCTCCTCCTTGCAGCCTGTCCGACGCGTCCGCGTCCGCTCCATCAACCGCAAGTAATTATTGCCTATGGAGCCTATACGCATGAGAAATCCGGCATGACGTTTCCTATTGCCGTGGGTGAATTTCACCGAGCAGGCATTCAACGGTACGACCAAGATGGGCAGGATATTAGTGTGGGCTACAATCTATTGGATGATCGCAGGCAGATCATTGCAACGGTCTATGTCTATCCGGCTCCTCCGCTCGTCTCGATTGGATCGCCACCCGAAACGGTGGCTTCGGTCAGAACCCATCTGTCAAAGCAAGAATTCGAGACTCGGAAGCGCGAGGTCCTTCAGCCTCGTCCTGGAGCACGATTGATTGAAGATACCGACATCTCAATCCCTGTTGGCGGCATCGTCCGTACCGGCAGAATGGCCACGTTTGAATATGACGAGCATTTTCTGGGGAAGAAACAATCGCTTCGGTCCCATCTCTTCCTATTCAATTTTGTGGGCGGCAAGTGGGCCATCAAGTTCCGAATCAGCTACCCAAGTCATCTTGAAGTGACGAGAGAAATCGATTCGGTCTTGCAAGGAGCGCTTTGGAATGTTCCACAGGAGTAGGGCATCTATTGTGAACAAGATGATGCCGGGCAGCTGACGCACAAAGCTCTCGCGTCTTCGGAAAACGGATTGGCCTATGGCCCATACCACTAGCGCGCGTCGTTTCGTTCTCTTCCTTACAGGCGCCATTGTCATGCTCCTCGGGTGTTCAACGGCCCCCTACACCGATCGGTCTCGTCCCATGCTCGTGACCCAGTCGAAAGAAGTAGGCGTAGGAACCACCGCGTTCCATCGATACGTTTCAAATGTGTGGGCGAAAATCTTCGAACCCGGGCCTCGTCTCGATGCACTACGGGAATATCTACCGGAAGCACGAACACTCTACAGCGCCTCCCGTTAATATTCCGCATGGCACTGCGGCAACGATTCTTAGCGAGAGCGCCGGCTTATTCGAGACGAGAGCCGAGATTGCCTCTCCTCCTATCCAACCAGCGAGACAAATCCCTCACAGCACCATCCATGGCGTAAAAGAAAACGCGCGGCGGATCGTCAAAGTTGCGCTTTGACGTCGAGTTGATGGCCTTTTCGCCCGCCGCCCTGAAGCGGATGTTCCGGCACTTCGCCCGAGACCATGAGCCTGGCCATATCCACAGCGCGAAGCACGAGCCCTTGGGCGCCCTCCCGCAGCTCTGCGCTGTTCTGCACATAGCTGGTGTTCCGCTCCATGTCCTCGGCGCTCCATCCGCGCGAGTGGGCGATGAACGGAAACTGCGGGAACTGGCAGCCCACTTCAGAGAAAAATCCAAGCATCTGCCCCGCCACGGCCTGCACGTTGTCTTGCCCGCCGGTGATGATGAACGCCGCCACTTTGTTCTTGAGCAGATGTTTGTTGGCGATAGTCTCTTGATTCTGGATGCAGTTCATCCGCTCGATCATCTTGTAATACAAGCTGCTGGCATTGCCCCACCGGATGGGTGTGGCGATCAAGATCACGTCGGCCCAATGGACGATGGCTTCGTACACCCGGTCGAGCTGGTCGGCCGGGTCCATTTGCGTGATGGAACAAGGCCAGGTGCAGGCCTGTGCCGATTTGGAGTAGTACCCCTCGCAGGGGCGGAAGTTCAGCTCGCGCAGCTTGATGTATTGCGTGTCGAGCGTGAGCGACGTACGCGCATGCTCTAAGGCCACTTCAAGCAACGCGTCGGAAGTGCTGTAACGAGGATGCTGGGCGGTCATGACGGTGGTGGAAATGCCCACGACGCGAATGGGGCCTGCTTGCCTGATAGCGGGGCGGGCCAAAGGGTGCGGCGCGTGCGGCTGCTTCTTTCGTTTCGTGGCGGACGCGAGGTCGACGTAGACATGATTGCGCTCGACCTTTACGGCATAGGCCGGCACACAATCCTGCTCGTAGCCCGGCTCGCCCAGGCCGGTCTGCCGGTGAAACTTCCAGTAGTGCCAGGGGCAGACAACATACTCGCCATCCAATGTCCCGTCGCCCAGCGGTCCTCCCACATGGTTGCAGACGCCGGAAATCGCCGTGAACTCCCCGTCTTTATAGACGAGTGCGATCTTGGTTTTGTCGAAGACTAGCTGCCGGAGCGGCCGGTCTTTCAGTGTATCGACCGACCCCACATCGGTCCATTGCGCCTCCGGCATTGCAAGACTCCTTTCGTTGACGACCCTCGTTCACGACACCTTAGGAAGTCTGTCAAGAATCGCGCGGGGACGCAAGGGGCACCGGTTCCGGTCTCGTGGCACGCGGCAATTGACTCTGTATGCTTGCCGCCGTACCGTAGGGCGCTATGAAAACGGTTGGGATCGCTCTGTTGGCGGCAATCCTCGGTTATATCGTCGGCCTGTTCGGAACGATGGCTGCGATTGAGATCTTCTCGTCCAACACCCATGACAAGTCCATGGAGGCCGCCATGGCTGGCGCGTTTGTCGGCGGTCCATTGATCGCAGTGATTTCCGTGATCGCGATTCTCTTCATCAGACGAACCCGGAAGCACTAGTCGCTCCTCGGCGTGCCTCTTTCGCTTTCCCCTAGCCTTCCACAATCTTACGCTCCCATGCACCGCCCAACAGGAAAACCCACCTGATGCCCATTGCGCCGGACCGGCCAGGCTTGATAAGACTAGTCTAGTCTTTATCGGAGCACGCACGACTATGTCATCCCGACCGACCGTTTGCGCTGACCGCCGTTTTCTGACACACGCCTTGTTGAGCCTGTTGTTTCTGAGCCTGCTGCCTGCTTCGCTCCATGCCGCGCCGCGCGGTGGAAATAGCGGGAAGATGGAAGTGTTGCCGTCCCAGAAAGCGGCCCCGGCTGCCGTGTTTCTCGATGCGCAGGGGGCTGAAGCCGACTTGCGCCGGCAACTGCGGCTTAAAACCGGCGTTATAGAAATGGGGGCCGATTTCCAGCAAACCCGGTTCTCCGTGGCGCCGGTCGGCAGCTTTGGGTTCACGCCTCAGCAAGGGCTTGGACTGGCGTTGGTGTCGCAGAGCCCGGACATGCTATTGGAACGGACCGCGCCGGCCGCCAATGCCTATGAAATTCATAAGCTAGCCGATGGCAGCGCGTTGGTCGTTGGCTTCGCGAGCGCGGATCTGAAGCCGCAACTGACGCCGCAGCTGCGCCCCAAGAACGTCCGGTTGGCGCTCTATTCCAATCAAACAGCGAACGCCCCGCACATCGTCGCCGTGCCGCTCAGTAAATTGGCAGTCGACCAGATGCCCCATCGCTTGGATCCGAAAAATCCGAACGGACCGGTAGTGTTGGAGATGGATCTGCAAAGCAGCAGCAACCGCCAATCGCCCCACGGCGGGCAGTAGTCCGCCAACCGGCCAGCCAGACACTCCGGCAATCGATCGACTGCGCGCCGCCGATATTTCGAGAGGGAACGAAAAATGGCTGGGGGACTAGGAATCGAACCTAGGTAGCCGGCTCCAAAGGCCGGCGTCCTACCGCTAGACGATCCCCCAGCGCGGTGCGAACGCGAATGGTGGCGTTGAGACGAAGGCGGAGTTTTTTGGCTGGGGGACTAGGAATCGAACCTAGGTAGTCAGATCCAGAGACTGACGTCCTACCGCTAGACGATCCCCCAACCGACGGACACAGTAATATACGGATCGTGATTTCGTCAAGGTCGATGCGGCAAAATCCCTGCGGATGGACTGCCAGAATTCGGCCGATTACGCCGTGGCCCGCTCAAGCCCTTGCCGAAGGCGGAGAAGCGTCCGGTCGCGGCCGAGGATCTCCATGACCTCAAAGAGTCCGGGGCTGGCGGTCCTGCCGGTTAACGCCACGCGGACTGGCTGCGCGATTTGGCCCATCTTGATCTGTTCTTCTTCGACGAATTTCTTGAACGACTCTTCCCACACTGGCTTCGACAATGTGGGCAGCGCCTCGAACCGTGCGAGCAACTTGCCAAGCACCGGCGCAATAGCCGGCGTGAGAAATTTCTTGGCCGCCTCTTCGTCCAGGGCGACCGACTCGCCGAAGTAGGGCCGCACCCAATCCACCATTTCGACCAGAGTCTTCGCCCGTTCCTTGACCAACACCACTAACTGCGCCAGCCACTCTGGCGACACGACTCTGACCTGCTCCTTCAATCCGGCCGCCTCCAGCAAGGGAATCAAGGCTTGCGCGACCTGGACCGGCGGACTCGTCTTGATGTATTCGGCGTTGATCCAGAGCAGCTTGTCCGCATTGAAAACCGCCGCCGAGGTTTGCACATGTTTCCACGAAAACTTGTCGATCAATTCCTGCCGGGTGAAGATTTCCTGGTCACCATGCGACCAGCCGAGTCGCACAAGATAATTCACCATCGCCTCGGGCAGATAACCCATGTCTTTATACGCCATGATGGATGTGGCGCCGTGGCGCTTGGAGAGCCGGGATTTGTCCGACCCCAGAATCATCGGCAGGTGGCCGAACTGCGGCACGGGAAAACCCAGCGCCTCAAAAATTGGGATCTGTCTGGGCGTATTCGTTAGATGGTCGTCCCCACGGATAACGTGAGTGATATGCATCAGTGCATCGTCGACCACAACAGAAAAATTATAGGTCGGATAGCCGTTTGAGCGGAGAATAATCAGATCGTCCGCCGCGCTGTTATCAAAGGCAATCCTCCCCTTGATCACATCATCGACGACGATCTGCCCTGCTTGCGGCGCCTTGAATCGCAGTGCGGCATCGCTTGGCGGATTCGTAATTCCCAGGTTCCGGCAGCGCCCGTCATACCGGGGCGACAATCCCTTTGCCTCGGCCTCTTTGCGGCGGGCTTCGAGTTCTTCCGCTTTACAGACACACCAATAGGCCTGTCCCTGTTCCAATAGCTGCATAGCATGGCCGCGATACAACTCCATGCGCTCGGTTTGACGAAACGGCCCTTCATCCCAATCGAGCCCCACCCAATTCATGCCTTCAATGATGGCCTGAATGGATGCGTCGGTCGAACGGTCCTGGTCGGTGTCTTCAATGCGAAGGACAAAGACTCCGTTCTGTTGCCGCGCATAAAGCCAGTTGAACAGCGCGGTCCGGACTCCTCCGATATGGAGAAAGCCGGTCGGGCTAGGGGCAAAGCGGACACGGACTTGAGTCATAGGTTCATCTCATCCTGCGGGTAGAAAGGCCGGTATCTATAGCACGCAGGGAAAAGTGTTGTACAGAATCGGCCTCGTTCTGCTATGAGAATGGACATCATCTCTATGTCGTAGGCCTATGGCAGAACCCACCCAACCAGCGGTCGTGCTCTCAGTGCTCGATCTCACGCCACATGTACGACAGGTCGTGCTTCGTCCCCAAACGCAGAAGATTTCATTTCAACCGGGCCAATGGGTCTCGCTCAAATTGCCAGTGGGTGAAAAACAGCCGCTCAATCGCGCCTATTCGATGGCCGACCCTTCTTCTCCTTATGGAGAGTTAACGCTGGTCTTCGACCGAGTCCCTGAGGGAATTGGCTCGAATTACCTCTATCGGCTGAAATCTGGCGATGAAATTTCGGTCTCAGGCCCTTATGGAAACTTCGTGCTGCCCATGCCGCTGGACCGGGAACTCTTGTTTATCGCCCGCTATACCGGCCTCGTCCCGATTCGCTGTCTCTTGAAGCAGCTGGTCGCCGCCCATGCGCTTACCTCGATGCTCCTCATTGCGGTCGCTCCGTCTGAGGACGAATTGTTGTTTCATCAGGAATTGCTCACTATGGCCGTCCAATCCCCTTCTTTTCGATATCTGCCATTGGTTGTAGCGGGCGGGGAAACAGAGGCTGTTGCGCAAACTCTGGTAATGCTGCGTCCCCTCGTGGAAGGACAGCCGAAAGTCATCCCAATGATCAGTGGCACCAAGAGATTTGTCCGGCCGTTGCGCGCGGCGTTGATGGAATTCGGCTATGACCGGAAAGATGTGAAAACCGAAACGTTCGACTAGTGCCCTTCCCTCACCAGGTTCTTGTTCACGGCCGGAATCTCAACGACAATATCCTTCGTCCCGTTCGGAACGCATTGACAGCCAAGGCGGGATTGCAACGTGGTCATCGGCGCTTCGTCCAGCTGATCGAGTTCATCGTCGGTCCCCTCGCTACAGCTCTCAAGCCCCTGCTTGACGATCACATGGCAGGTCGAACAGGCGCATACGCCTCCGCACACATGTTCCAGATCCACTCCATTCGCCATCGCGACATCGAGAATGCTTCCCGGCAATCCGGTTGGACCGTAGGGAATCTTCGCTGGGTCAACGGCAACTTTAGTCGCCGTGCCATCAGGCTCGATATAGGTGATGGTATAGGGAGCCTGGGGAAGCTCGTGTGGTGTCTGCTCAATATAGGGATTGGTGCCTCCCATTGCGCCTCATCCTTTCTTTCTCTGACGAAAATGCGGATTCCGTGGTTGACAGCCTGAAAAACTGCGTGGTATTCTTTGTCCGACCTTATTGATCGGAGATCATTATAGTCTCCGACTCTACTGATCGGCAATAGCTATGTTGAAGATTTCTAAAAAAGCCGACTACGCCTTGATGGCGCTGCAACATATCGCGACGGTGCAATTCGGCGATATTACCCCTGGCCGCGTGGTGAATACCAAAGAGATCGCGGAGGAATACAACATCCCTCTCGAACTCCTGGCGAAGGTTCTCCAAACGCTTGCCAAGAACGGGCTGATTGAAAGCCACAATGGCCCCAAGGGCGGCTATCTTCTGGCCCGCGGCACCAGACAGATTACGATCGCACAGATTCTCGAAGGCATTGAGGGGCCGCTGGGCATTACGGATTGCTCCCATGAAAAAGAAGGCGAACCCTGCCTCCAGCGGGAACACTGCAATATCCGCACACCCCTGCTGAAAGTTCAAGACAGCATTTACCAGCTCCTCAATAACATGACCCTGCAAGACATGATGGGCGGCACGCCCCTCATCACCATCCAGTCTCCCACGGCACAAGGAGTCGCACAATGAAGCTCCCTATTTTCTTGGATAACCATTCAACGTCTCCCATGGATCCCCGAGTGCTGGACGCCATGCTGCCCTACTTCGTGGAGAAGTTTGGCAACGCCGCCAGCCGCAATCATGCCTTCGGATGGGCCGCGGAAGAAGCCGTGGAGAACGCTCGCAAGCAGATTGCCAAATTGATCAAGGCGGACTCCAAGGAAATCGTCTTCACCAGCGGCGCCACCGAGTCGGATAATTTGGCGATCAAGGGCGTGCTGGAGATGTATAAAGACAAGGGCAATCACATCATCACGTCCTCCACGGAGCATCGCGCGGTCATCGACACCGCCAAAGCCCTTGAAGCGAAGGGCAAGGCGACCGTAACCTACCTGTCCGTCGACAAGTACGGGATGGTCAATCCGGAAGACGTGCGGAACGCGATCACAGACAAGACGGTCCTGATTTCCGTGATGCTCGCCAACAATGAAATCGGCACGATCAATCCGGTAAAGGAAATCGGCAAGATCGCCAAGGAAAAGGGCGTGCTCTTTCACTGCGATGCCACTCAAGGCGTTGGCAAGATTCCCGTCGATGTGCAGGAGATGGGCATCGATCTGCTGTCATTCTCGGCCCACAAGATCTACGGCCCAAAGGGAATCGGCGCCCTGTATGTGAGAAAGAAAAACCCCCGCGTGCGAATCGCCGCGCAAATGGACGGCGGCGGACACGAGCGCGGCATGCGCTCCGGCACCCTGCCGGTGCCATTGATCGTCGGATTCGGCAAGGCCTGCGAATTGTGCGAACAGGAAATGGCCACGGAGTCGGCGCGCCTCACCGCGATGCGCGACCGCCTGCAGGCCGGCATTATGAAGGAGATCGACGAGGCCTATCTCAACGGCCATCCGACCCAGCGCCTGCCGCACAATCTGAACATTTCCTTCGCCTATGTCGAAGGGGAATCTCTGCTGATGGGTATGAAGGACATCGCCCTGTCGTCCGGTTCGGCCTGCACCTCGGCGACGCTGGAACCGTCTTACGTCCTGCGGGCGCTGGGCGTGGGCGTCGAACTTGCGCATTCCTCCATCCGCTTCGGCCTGGGCCGCTTCAACACGGATGAAGAGATTGACTATACGATCAAGAAGGTTATTGAAATCGTAACGAAGCTGCGCGAAATGTCGCCGTTATACGAAATGGCGAAAGAAGGGGTCGATTTGAAATCCGTTCAGTGGGCGGCCCACTGACTCTCAGATAGCCACGAGGAGGACAGACCATGGCATACAGCGACAAAGTCGTCGATCATTTCAATAATCCCCGGAACATGGGGAGCTTCAAGAAAGACGAGGACGGCGTAGGCACCGGCATGGTCGGCGCGCCCGAGTGCGGCGACGTCATGAAGCTCCAAATCAAGGTCCAGAACGACACGATTGTCGACGCCAAGTTCAAAACATTCGGCTGCGGCTCCGCCATCGCCAGCTCCAGCCTGGCGACCGAATGGCTCAAGGGCAAGACCATTGAAGAAGCCCAGAAAATCAAGAACACCGATATCGTCCAGGAATTGAATCTGCCGCCGGTCAAGATTCACTGCTCGGTCCTGGCCGAAGATGCGATTAAGGCGGCATTGGCCGATTATCAGAAAAAAGCCGACTCGAAGTAACGGCAGAAGGGAGCTCTCATGGATGCCACGAATACGGACACCCAGACCCCGGTCATCACGCTCACGGACGCAGCCCTGACGGAAATCAAACGGCTGGTCAATGTCCAAGGGATCGAAGAAGGCGGCCTGCGCCTGGGCGTCAAGGGCGGCGGCTGCTCCGGCCTGAGCTACACCATCAACTTCGACGAGAAGATCGGCCAGCATGACCAGGTCTACGACTTCGACGGCGTGAAAATCATCGTGGACGCCAAGAGCGCGATCTACTTGCAGGGCACCCAGCTCGATTACCACAAGGACCTGATGGGCGGGAATTTCAAGTTCGTGAATCCGAACGCCAACAAGACCTGCGGCTGCGGGGAATCGTTCTCAGCCTAAGTGAGATAATGCGCATGGATGGCCACACCCACAGCACCAGCGACCGGCGCGAATTGCAGATGGCGCGCAGCATGTGCTGGCACTGCCAGTCCGAAGTGTCGGGGGAATATTTCTGCGACCGCTGCGTGAAAGTCCAACCGGTGTCGAAGGAGCTGGATTACTTTACCTGCTTCGGCATCCCCCGCCGCCTGTCCATCGACCAGCAGCAGCTGGAAACCAAGTTCTACGAATTGAGCCGGGCCTTCCATCCCGACTTCTACCAAAACAAGAGCGGCGCGGAGCAGACCATCAGCCTCGGCAACTCGGCCATGCTGAACACCGCCTACCGCACGCTGCGGGACCCCATTCAGCGCGCCGAATACCTGCTCGACCTGGAAGCCGGCGCCGTGAAAGAAATTCGGACGACCCCGCCGGCCGATCTCTTCGAGGAGATTCTCGAACTGCAGGACACGCTCAATGAAGTCCGCGCCAGCGACCGGACATCGGACGCAGCCGCCTCCCTCCGCGCCGCGCTGCAATCCAAGCGCGCCACATTGGAGCAGCGGCAGCGGGACATGGAAGCCCAGATTCAGCAGCTCTTCGGCCAGTGGGATGCGCTGCAGGACCGCGGCGACGCGACCGAGCAGGCGCGCGCCGAACGCACCCGCATCCTGAAAGAAATGCGGGATATTCTGTCCAACCGCACCTACGTGAAGAACATCGTTAACGACCTCGTCGCCACCATCGCGTAATCACCATGGCACGCATCGTCGGCATAGACCTCGGCACCACGAACTCCCTTGTCGCCTACATGGACAAGGGCACGCCCCGCGTCATCGCGGGCCGCCATGAACGGGCAATGGTCCCTTCCGTCGTCGCATTGACCGACAACGGCCTCATCGTCGGCGATCCGGCCAAAGAACACCTGACGAGAAGCCCTGAGCGCACCGTGTACTCCGTAAAACGGTTTATGGGCAAAGCCCTGGCCGACGTTCAGAACGAACTCGCTTACTTCCCCTACACCCTGACCGAGAAGGGCGGCGTCATCCGCATCGCCCTCGGCGAGAAAACCTATTCGCCTCCGCAAATCTCAGCCATGATTCTCAAGGAGCTGAAGCTCCGCGCGGAAGCGTTTCTCGGCGAGAGCATTACCAAAGCCGTCATCACCGGCCCTGCCTACTTCAACGACAGTCAGCGGCAGGCCACCAAGGATGCCGGCATGATCGCGGGGCTTGAGGTCTTGCGCATTATCAATGAACCGACCGCCGCGTCGCTGGCCTATGGGCTCCAGGAAAAAACGCAGGGCACGATTGCGGTCTACGACCTGGGCGGCGGCACCTTCGACATTTCCATTCTCAAGCTGAAGAACGGCATCTTCGAGGTGCTCGCCACGAACGGCGACACCCATCTGGGCGGGGATGACTTCGACCGGCTGATCGCCGATCTGTTTCTCGCGGATATCCAGCAACAATTCGGCCTCGATCTCAATGCCTATCCCGATCACATGCAGGGGCTCCGGCTCGAAGCCGAGCGCGCGAAGATACGCCTCTCGGATGAGCTCAAGACCACGGCAGCGCTGGATCTGCCGGAAGGCAAGGGCCGATTCACGCGGGAGCTGACCCGCGAGCAAGTCGAGGCCCTCTGCACCGCCCTGGTGGAACGCACGCTCGGCCCCTGCCGCCTCGCGCTCAAGGACGCCGGGCTCTCGCCCACCGACATCGACGAAGTTGTGCTGGTCGGCGGCTCGACAAGAATGCCGCTGGTGCGCCAGCGCGTCCAAGCCCTCTTCGGGACGCAACCGCATTGCGATCTGAACCCTGACGAAGTCGTGGCCCTCGGCGCCGCGGTGCAAGCCGACATTCTGAGCGGCGGCACGACCGACATGCTGCTCCTGGACGTCACCCCGCTCTCATTGGGCATTGAAACGATGGGCGGTGTCATGAGCAGCCTGATTCGCCGCAACACCACAATCCCGGCCGGCGCCAAGGAAATGTTCACCACCTATGTGGACGGACAGACCGGCGTGGACATTCATATTCTCCAGGGCGAGCGGGAGCTGGCGAAAGACAACCGCAGCCTGGCGCGCTTCCGGCTGAAAGTCCCACCGCTGCCGGCCGGGGTGCCACGCATTGAAGTCACCTTCCTGATCGATGCCAACGGCATCTTGAATGTGATGGCGAAAGACATGCGAACCGGAGACACCCAATCCATCGACGTCAAACCGTCCTATGGACTCTCCGATCAAGAAGTCGAGCGGATGATCGAAGATTCGTTCAAGTTTGCCGCAGACGACGTCAGCGCGAGAAAATTGATTGAGGCCCGGCTCGACGCGGGCGCGCTGCTGACGACGACGGAGAAATCGTTATCCGACGGCGGCCAGCTGGTCTCGCCGGAAGATGTCGCCGCTATTCGCAGCGCCCTCGCTGCGGTGGCCGCCGCCAAAGATGGGAACGATCCCCGGGCGATCCGGGCGCGAATGGCCGAGCTCGAACAGGCGGCCAAAAGCCTGACGGTCGCCATGCTGGACGACTCCCTCAAGAAAGGGCTGCAAGGCAAGAAAGTCTCTGAGCTTACATAACCCCTGAAACGAGGATGATCGATGGATTTGAAGTGGCAGAATACGGAAGATATTGCGATTCGTCTGGTTGAAGAGCATCCGGAGGCAGACCCGCTGACCATCCGCTTTACGGATATGCACGCCTGGATCGTGGCCTTGCCTGATTTTAAGGACGACCCGAAGAAGTCGAACGAGAAGATCCTCGAAGCGATTCAGATGGCCTGGCACGAGGAGTACCAGGACTCACAAGCCTAACTCATCACGGCGCAACGACGCCCTCCCCGACAGGCCCCCCTTCAGGAATCTGATCCAGCTTATAAAAATCGGTCGGACCGAGACGGCGCACCGCCGCTTGCGTCGGCTCGCTTCCTTTGGTGAACAGCTCGACGGAACCTTTCTCCCCATCGCCTTCTTGCTCTGACTCCAACAGTCCCGTCGCGGAGTCGACCTTCACATACGTAATCCCTTCGGGGATTTCGAACGGCACCACCGGCAGCTGAAGCAGCGCGTCCTTCATGAACTGAATCCAAATCGGCAGCGCCGAGCGGGCGCCGGTCTCGCTCTCCCCCAAGGGACGGCGGTCGTCGAACCCGACATACACGCCCGTCACCAGATTCGGCGCGCCGCCGATAAACCAGGCATTCACATATTCGTTCGTCGTGCCGGTCTTCCCGGCGACCGGCCGGTCGATCACTTTCGCCGCCTGGCCCGTCCCTTTCTGGATCACATCTTCCATCATGTTCGTGATGAGGTACGCCGTCTCCTTCGCGATAATTTCGTGCGGCTGCTCCTCCATCGTCTCAAGCGTATTGCCGGCGCTGTCCTTCGCCACCTTAATCGTGAACGGTTCGGCCCTCGTCCCTTTATTGAGAAACACGCCGTAGACCGAGGTCAGTTCCAGCAGTCCAATAGAAGACGACCCCAATCCCAGGGATAAATCCGCGGGAAGCGGGCTCGTCACGCCGACCGTTCGCGCAAACTCGATGACGTTCTTGACGCCCACCTTGTCGAGCAATCGCACCGTGGCCAGATTGTGCGAATGCGCCAGTGCATCGCGCAACGTCACCATCCCGTGGAATTTCCGTCCATAGTTCTCCGGCTTCCAGATCTTGTCGTCGGCTTCCTGCTCGTACACCACCGGCGCATCGAGAATCTGCGTCGCAGGACTCATTCCCTGCGCCATCGCCGTCGCGTAGATCACCGGCTTAAAGGCGGAACCGGGCTGCCGATGGGCCTGCATCGCCCGGTTATATTCACTGCGCGAAAAATCGTACCCGCCGACCATCGCGCGAATCGCGCCGGTGCGCGGATCGACCGCGACCAACCCGCCTTCCACGACCGGTGTCTGCTCCAGCGTCAGTTGCATCCCATCCTTCGCCAGCTTCTTGACACTGACATCAATCACATCGCCCGGCTTCAAGGTTTTTTTGACGTCGGGCATCAACACCGCATCCTGCGTCGGATCGGTCCCCTTGAGCACCCGCTTGGCCCAGGCCATGTCATCGAAAAGGAGCTTGGCCGCCTGGTCTCCGAGTTGGACCACATAATGATCCTTGGCCTGCTTCAGCACGATCCCTTCGAGAACGTCCCCAACCTTGATCGGCTGATCGGAAAGCGCCGCCCCCGGAACCTGCACCGTCGCAAGATCGACCGACTTCTTCGGCCCGCGCCACCCCTGGCGTTTGTCGAGGTCCCGCACGCCCGCAAGAAACGCGCGTTCCGCGGCGCGCTGCATTTCGAGGTTCAGCGTGGTGAAGATCTGCAACCCGCCCTTGTACACCATGGTTTCGCCGTATTTTGCGACCAGCTGCTGCCGCACATGCTCCACGAAATAGGGCGCAATCTGCTCACTGCCGGGCCGGCGGAATTTCAACTCCTCCGCGATCGCGGCATCGCGCTCGGCGGCGGAAATGAATCCCGCCTCTTCCATCCGCGCCAGCACATGCTCCTGGCGTTTTTTCGCCCGCTCGTAGTTCGTGAACGGAGAGAACCGGCTCGGCGACTTCGGCAGGCCTCCAAGAAACGCGGACTCGGCAAGCGTGAGCTTTTCAATCTCTTTCCCGAAATACGATTGCGCCGCAGACCCCACGCCGTAAGCCCCCTGGCCGAAATAGATCTGGTTCAGATAGGTTTCCAGAATCTGCTCTTTCGTGGACACCGCTTCCATCTTATAGGCCAGGATCAGCTCCCGCAGTTTCCGATCGTACGAGCGTTCCGCGGACAAAAAGAGCGACCGCGCCAGTTGCTGCGTAATCGTGCTCGCCCCTTCGACCTTCTTGCCGCCGTGGCGAAGGTTGGTCCAGGCCGCCCGCAGAATCCCAATGTAGTCCAATCCCGGATGTTCGAAGAACCGCACGTCTTCCGTGGCAATCACCGCCTGCGTCAACGTTTTCGGAATGCGGTCCAGAGGAGTCAGCGTCCGCCGCTCGATAAAGAACTGGCCGATCGGCTGCCGGTCGTCGGCATACACCGTCGTGACCAAACTCGGTTGATAGCCCTGCAAAAGATCCAAGGGAGGAAGATCTTGCGCCAGCTGCCAGATCACGCCGGCCGCGGCCGTCACGCCCACAATGCCAAGGGCGCACACCGTCAACAGGGCGATGTGCCACCACCGCCAAGCGCGACGCGGAGGCTGCTGTATTTCAACGAACCGGTCGTCACCAGGCATTCTCAGGCACGCTCCATAAGGGGAAAAGAGTTCGGCAGGGTCGCCCCGTCACCTTACAATGCATCCCTCCAAAACTCAAGCAGACCAGTCAATCAGCCTCGACATCCCGTCATAGCCGCCCTTCTATACGCGCGTGAAGCAGCGGCATACAGGCCGCGCCACTCACGAATCGCTCAAGGCTGCGCCGAAGTTTACCGAAAAGATACCTGGAGATAGGGGACCGCTCTGCGCTCCTAAGGACCATCTTTGCCTTAAGAGCGATCGTCTAACGCACGAAGCCCTCGCACTCGGAACCGGATGCCACTAAACCCAATGCACCCTTCGCTGCAACCGCAAGATGAATACCGTCGCCAGGACGCGCTGCTGCGCTACGGCATCCTGGACTCCGGCGCCGAGCCGGCCTTCGACGATCTGTGCCAGCTGGCGGCGCAGATCTGCGGAGCGCCCATGGCCTATATCGGCTTCATGGATCGAACCCGCCTCTGGTTCAAGGCCCGCATCGGGATCCCCGACGCCGAACTGCCGCGCGCGCGCGCACTCTGCGCCCATACCGTCGCGCAATCGCGCTCCATCATACTTCCCAATGCCTTGGCCGATCTGCGATTCGCGAATCACCCGCTCGTCACGGGAGAGCCGTTCATTCGCTTCTATGCAGGCATTCCACTCCTCACGGCCGATGGCCAGGCGGTCGGCACGCTCTGCGTGCTCGACCGCCACCCCCGCCATGTCAGCCCAAAACAGGAACAGGCCCTCACCGCCTTAGCCCGGCAAGTCATGAGCCAATTGGACCTTAGGCAGCGCACCAAGCAACTCGCCCAAAGCGCGCAGGCCCATCGGCAAACCGAAGCGATGCATGAACGCCTGCTGCTGGCATTGGGGCATAGCACCGAGGGCGCCGCCCTCCTGACCAAAGACGGCCGCTATACTTTCGTCAACGAGGCCTTTGCCGCCATGCATGGCTTCCGTCCCATCGATCTCATCGGGCAGTCCTGGACCATGCTCTATCCGCCCGAATGGATCGCCAAACTCGATGACATCTTTTTCCCCCTCCTGCGGCAACATGGCGCCTGGAGGGGCGATCTGATCGGCCGCACCAAATCCGGCGAGTCCATCTGGGTCGAAGCCGCCTTGAAAACGCTCCCGGAACGGCACCATGAATCGCAATGGCTGATCTGGACCTGCAGCAACATCACCGGACAAAAACAGGCGCTGGAGGAAATCGCCGACACCCGGGCGCGCCTGCAAACCGTCCTCAATTCCGCTACGGAAATCGGCATTATCGCCACGGACCCGCGAGGCACCCTCACCCTCTTTAACTTTGGCGCCGAGCGATTGCTGGGCTACCAAGCCGATGAAGTGATCGGCCAGCGCACGCTCGACTCGTTCCACCTTCCGGAGGAAATAGCCGTGCGCGGACAGCAATTGTCCGAACGATTCGGGCGCCCGCTGGCCGGCATCGATGTCTTGGTTGAAGCCGCGCGCATGGGAGGATACGAAGAGCGGGAATGGACCTACCTTCGCAAAGACGGCGACCGCATCACCGTCAATCTGGTCGTGACGGCCACGCGCGGGCCCAATGGCACACTGACGGGATTCCTCGGGATTGCAAAAGACATCACCGCCCTGAAGCAGGCGACGCTCCAGGCCGAGGCCCAGCAAGAATTGTTATCCGCCATCTCCGACGTGCAGAAAGCCTGCATCTCGGATCTCCGGGCCGACGAGATGTTTGCCAAACTGCTTGCCCAGCTGCAAATCCTCACACGAAGCCCATATGGGATCGTCGGGGAAGCGGAATTCCCCGCCGATGCGCCCCCCATGCTCTGCATTCATGCCCACACGATTGCGGCCGCGTCAGGCCCCGCGCCGGACCGGCCAGACCAAACGCTTCACCAATATCTGAACCGGGTTTTTTCCACCGGGCAGCCCCTTCTGGTTAACGATTCCAGCCATTCGTCATTTCAGGCATTCCTCGGCCTCCCGCTGATGGAAGGCGACAAGGTGATCGGCGCGGTGGCCGTGGCAGGGCGGCCGGAAGGCTATCACGCGGCGCTGATCGACTATCTGAATCCCTTCCTCCAAACCTGCGGCCAGATTCTGCGGTCCTATCGGAATACCCAGCAGCGGCAAACCGCCGAGCGCGCGCTGACCCGGCATACCGCCTGGATGCGGGCCATTCTGGACCATGCGGCCGACGGCATCATCACCATCGACGAGAGCGGCATCGTCACCTCATTCAATCCGGCGGCGGAACGCATCTTCGGCTATGCCGCCTCGGATATTATCCAGGCCAACATCTCCCGCCTCATGCCGGAACCGCACCAATCGGCCCATGACGGCTATCTCCAGCACTATCGCCTGACCGGCCACGCCAAGATCATCGGAAAAGAGCTGGAAGTCCTCGGCATCCGAAAGGACGGCACCTTGTTCCCACTCGAACTCGCCGTCAGCGAAATCCGGCTCGCCGACAGCCGGTTCTTTACCGGATTCGTCCGCGACATTACCGCGCGCAAGAAATCGGAGGAGGCCGCACGGGTCGCCGCCGAGCATCTCGAATTGCAAAACCGCGAGCTTGCGCAGGCGCGCGATCAGGCCCTGGCCGCCACCCATGCCAAGAGCGCCTTCCTCGCCACCATGAGCCATGAAATCCGCACGCCCATGAACGCGATTCTCGGAATGGCCGAGCTGCTGCTGGACACCGCGCTCACCGACGAGCAGCAGGACTACGTCAACCGGTTCAGCCGCGCCGCGGACGCGCTGCTCGCGCTCATCAACGACATTCTCGACCTCTCGAAAATCGAATCCGGCCATCTGGAACTGGAGCACGTTTCGTTCGACTTGCGAGAGCTCGTGGAATCGACCGGCGAGCTCCTGGCGGTGCGCGCGCAAACGAAGCAGCTGGAGCTTATCACCGACGTCGCTCCGGATGTCCCCCAGGCCGTGCAAGGCGATCCCACGCGTCTCCGGCAAATCCTCATCAACCTCCTCGGCAATGCCATTAAATTCACCGAGCGGGGCGACGTCGTCCTGCGAGTGCAGCGGCACGACGCCTCTCCGGACAGCCCGCTGCATTTCAGCGTGACCGACAGCGGCATCGGCATTCCCGAGGACAAGCTGACGGCCATCTTCGAAAACTTCACGCAAGTGGACTCCTCGACCACGAGAAAATACGGCGGCACCGGGCTCGGACTCAGCATCTCCCGGCGTCTCGCCGAATTGATGGGCGGGCGGATCTGGGCGGAAAGCACCCTCGGCGCAGGCTGCACCATGCATGTCATCGCACGGCTGCCGCAAACGCCCGCCGAGCTCTCCCCCGGCGAGACCGGCCCAACCCTGACCGGCACCCGCATTCTCGTCGTCGACGACAACGACACCAACCGCCTCGTCTGCCGCAACATCCTGGGCCGGACAGGCGCCCGAATCGGCGAAGCCGGCAGCGGCCCCGCCGCGTTGGCGGCGCTGCGGCAGGCGCACGCCGACGGCAGTCCTTTTCACCTTGTCATCCTCGATTGCCGCATGCCGGAAATGGACGGGTTCTCCGTCGCCGAAGCAATGCGCACAGCCCCGGAATTATCCAAGACGCCGATCATCATGCTGACGTCCGATGTGGGCCGAGGCCATGCGGCGGCCGCGCAGGCCTTGGGTATTCACCGGCACCTCAGCAAGCCCATTCGAAGCAGCGCACTGATCAACGCCGTCCACAACGCGCTGACCGAAACGCCGCAGCCTCGCTCCGCCCAGACTCCAGCACCTGCTCCGCTCGCTATCTCCCTCGAACCCGCGCGCGCCAAAACTCGACTGTCTGCGACAGGCCGGATTCTCCTCGCCGAGGATCTCGAAGACAATCGCGCCGTCATCGCGCTCTTCTTAAAAGCCACCGCCTATACGCTCGACATGGCTGAAAACGGGGCAGTTGCCGTGGAGAAGTTCAAAGCGGGCGCCTACGATCTCGTCTTCATGGATATGCAAATGCCTGTCATGGATGGGTATGAGGCCACCCGTCTGATTCGAACCTGGGAAAAAGAGCAGCCGCGCGCGCCCACACCGATCCTCGCGCTCACCGCCAACGCCTTTACGGAAGAGCTGGAGAAAAGCCTGGCGGCTGGCTGCACTGCGCATCTCACAAAACCGATCAAGAAAAAAACGCTGTTAACGGCGATTGCGGACTATGCCGGTAGACCGCTGCACGACGCCGCCTAAAGAGCAACTCGTACGAAAGGAGCCCATGCGAACACGCCATCATCCTCCGGCCAAAACTGGCAAAGAATACTTGCTGCTGCTCCTCTTGTTTCCACTCGCCTTCGTGGTCTGGATAGCCGTGGCCAAGATCGAGGAAAGAGAACGGGCCGATCTTTCCAACAATCTGCAGACGGTCCTCGAAACGACGCAGCGAGGGCTGCAGATTTGGGCAGCCGCCCACAAGGACCAGCTCAACGCCTTGGCCGAGTCCCAAGAGCTCCGGACCGCCGTCGCCGCTCAACTCCATGTGAAGCGCACGCCCCAGACGCTCCGCCACAGCGCGGCGCTGCAGCACATTCGAATGATCCTGACCCCGCTCACGCGGAAGATGAAAAATACGGTTGGGTTTTCCATCCTCTCGCCCGACGGCATTCAGATCGCTGCCATCATCGATAAGGCCTTAGGGCAATACGACACCGTCGGCTTTCACGATTCCGAGATGGTCGCCAGCGCATTATCCGGATCGACGATAATCGGGCTGCCGTTCCTGGCGTTCACCGACATCGATCTGGACGACCGCAACACCGTCGCCGCGGACAGCCCGCTCATGGCGTCGGCCGCGCCCATCCGGGGCAAGGACGGAGCGATCATCGCCCTCCTCGTATTTTTCGTGAACCCCCTGCAGGATTTCACAAAAATCACCCAGCTCGGACGGCTGGGAGCGACTGGCGAGACCTATGCCTTAGACCGCGCCGGCCGCCTGCTTACCGAAAGCCGCTTCGACGCCCACTTGCGGACGATCGGACTCATTCCTGAAAACTCCCCCAATAGCAGAGGCATTCTTTCCGTTGAACTCCGCGACCCTGGCGCGAATTTATTAACGGAGCATCGATCAACCGCGACGCGCACCCAGCAGCCGCTGACCCACATGGCCCACGAAGCCGTGCAAGGCCGCTCCGGCATCTCCCTTGAAGGGCACCGCGATTACCGGGGGGTGCCCGTAGTGGGAGCCTGGCTCTGGGATCGAGAACTCGGCATCGGGTTGATCACGAAAGTCGATGCCGAAGAAGCGTACCACCGCCTCAGCCTGACCCGTAACACGATCTTGGTCATGATGAGTATTGTGGGGTTCATCGCCCTCGCCATGACCGCCTTGCTCGTCAAGCGCGCCCAGACGCTGGCCGGCAACCTTGAGCGGCAGCGCGCCGTGCAGCTATCCTTGCGCCATAGTGAAGCACGAACGAAGCTGATCATCGACAACGCGCTGGATGCGGTCATCGAGATCAACCAGGCGGGCCTGATTCGCGAGTGGAACCGGCAGGCCGAAACGATGTTTGGGTGGAGCCGGGCGGACGTGCTGGGAAAAAACTTGACGGAGTGCATTATTCCCGCGCGCTTCCAAGACGCGCACCGAAGCGGACTGCGGCGCCTGGCCGGTACGGGAGCCGATCCCTCGCTCAACAAACGCATCGAAGTGTACGCGCTGCGGATAGACGGACAAGAAGTGCCTGTGGAGCTGACGGTTACCCATCACGCGCTTGGCGACGACATCTTTTTCACAGCCTTCTTGCGAGATCTCACGGCGTCGAAGCGCGCGCAGGAAGCGCTCGCCAACGTGGTGCAGGAGCTCGCGCAGCGCAACGCGGAGCTGGTGACCGCGCACGATCAAGCGCTGGCGGCCATGCAGGCCAAGAGCGAGTTTCTCGCGATCATGAGCCATGAAATCCGCACCCCGATGAACGCCATCGTCGGGATGGCGGAACTGTTGGGCGAGACGGCCCTGACCGCCGAGCAGGTCGATTACGTCCACCGGCTCCGCCGCGCGGCCGACGCACTGCTGGAACTCATCAACGGCAGTCTCGATCTCTCCAAGATCGAAGCCGGCCAGGTGGAACTCGAAGCGATCGGATTCGACTTGGGCGAGCTCGTAGAAAGCACTGCCGAATTGATCGCCGTGCGCACCCAGGCCAAGGACCTCGATGTGCTTGTCCATATCGATCCCGCCCTGCCCGAATACGTCAGCGGCGACCCAGCGCGCCTGCGGCAGATTCTGCTGAACTTGCTCAGCAACGCCGTCAAATTCACGGATCGCGGGCATGTGCTCGTCCGGGTGGAACCTGCCCATGGCCACGATACTGAGGATGGCATTCATCTGGCCGTCTCCGACACCGGCATTGGAATTCCGCAAGACAAGTTCAGCGTCATTTTCGACAATTTCACACAAGTCGACACCAGCACCACTCGCAAGTACGGCGGCACGGGGCTCGGACTCGGGATCGGCAAACGTCTGGCGGAGCTCATGGGCGGGCGCATTTGGGTCGAGAGCACGGAAGGAGCCGGCAGCACCTTTCATGTGCTGCTCCGTCTCCCTGCCGCGACTGGCGCGGACGAACCGGCGAGGCCGCCGGCGCCCAGCATCGCGGGGCAGCGGCTGCTCCTCGCCGGGAATGACCTGAACCGGCACATCGTCCGGGACATTGTCGCCCGCGCAGGAGGCACATGCATCGAAGCCGCCGATGCGGTCGCCGCGCACGCCTTGCTGCTCCAGTCCTCTGAATCCCGTTCGTTCGGCCTGTTGATTCTGGACAACCGCATGCCCGGACTCGACCACGATCAAGCTCGGCACATCGAAACGGCGGCCGCGGCGCAGGCCCTCCCGATTCTTCGACTGATCTCCGATCCGCGGCACCGCAACACGGCCGAGAAATCGGCCGGCCATCTCGTGCACGACATCGCGAAACCGATTCGCCGCCTGGCGCTGCTCGACGCCATTCATGCCGCCGTAAATCGCACGCCGCTCGAAAACCCGCGCCCGCACACACAGCCGGGCACCTCCCTCGTCTCGCCGCCGCAACCGGCGGCGCGCATCCGCATTCTTCTTGTCGAAGATTTGGAAGATAACCGGGCGATCATCTCCCTGTTTCTCAAGCGCAGCCCCGTCGCCCTGGACATGGCGGAACACGGCTTGGAAGCCGTCGAGAAGGTCAAGGCCCATGCGTACGACCTGGTGCTCATGGATATTCAGATGCCGGTGATGGGCGGCTACGAAGCCACGCAGACGATCAGAAGCTGGGAGCGGGCGCAGCGCCGCGCGCCCATCCCGATCGTCGCGCTCACGGCCAATGCGTTTCAGGAAGAAATCGACAAGAGCCTGGCCTCCGGCTGTACGGCGCACTTGACCAAACCCATCACCAAGAAAGTCTTGCTTGACGCCATTCATCGCTACACCCACGACGCCGGGCGGCAGGAGGCCGCGTAACTCGATGAACCGAATCCAGCCGGGCGCTATAACGATTCGACCTCCAGGAGGGACCGATCATGACCCACACGATTCTGTGCGTCGAAGATGAGCCCGATACGGGCAGCCTGATCCAAGCGACCCTCGAACGCGAGGGCTACAAGGTCGTGCGAGCGGCTGACGGGCGGCAAGCCGTCTGCCTGATCGAAACAATTCTTCCGCCCGCCTTGGTCCTGCTCGACATTGTCGTGCCGTATGTCAACGGATTCGAGCTGCTCGCTGGCTTGCGCCGCAACCCAGACTGGCAGCACATTCCCATCGTCATGCTCAGCGCCGATTCCCATGGGCCGGATATCCAGCGGGCCTTGAACGAAGGGGCCACGGCATATGTCATCAAACAGCAGGGCTTCCATGAACTGGTCCAATGCGTGAAAGACATTCTGGAGCCGGTACCGGCTGCAACCCCGGCGGCCACGGCACCGGATTCGGTCCGCTCGCCGACCGTCGCTGGCCGGCGCAGGAAAAAGAAGGCCGCCTGCCAGAACAATCCAGACAGGCGATTGGCCAAGACCCCGAAGCCCTCAGGCCTCTAACTGGAGCGCAGACTATGAACCATACATCTCTCGATCAATCCTCCGGCGCCCCACAGGCGCCGATCGTCCATATCGAATCGGACTTCGAGGCGCTGCTGCCGAAGTTCATGGCCAACCGGAAAAAGGAAGTCGCCGCCATGCGCGAGGCCCTCGCGCAGCGCGACTTTGAAACCATCCGCAAGATCGCCCACGGGATGAAAGGCGCCGGCGGCAGCTATGGATTCGACCTCATTACGACGATGGGGGCAACGATGGAACAGGCGGCCAAATCCGGAGCGGCCGACCCGATCCGGACCGAGCTGGACGCGCTGGCAACCTATCTCGAACGGGTTCAGGTGGTTTTCGACTGACAGAGAATCGATCGCGACACGAGAACAGGAGGTCTCATGAATACTGCACCGCACCCGGACAAACCCACGCTGCTGATGGCGGAGGACGAAGAAGACACCGCCAGCCTGCTGAAGTTCCTACTGGAACGCGCCGGGTACCGCATCGTCCATGCACCCGATGGCCTCCAGGCGCAACAGTTGATCGACACGATGGCGCCGCCCAGCCTCGTGCTGCTCGACATCATGCTGCCGCACATGAGCGGCCTGCAGTTGCTCCCGTATATTCGAAACAAACCGGACTGGCAGCGGGTGCCGATCATCATGCTCACCGCGGATTCGAGCGAGCACGACATCCAACAGGCCCTGGCCACGGGCGCGAACGACTACATGGTGAAACCCTTCAACCCGCGGGAACTCACCGCGCGGTTGAGCCGTTTTCTCAAAATCGCGGCCTAGCGGGGGAAAGCGGATGACGGCCGTGACCGACCATACCCTCTCCCAGTCGATGATCGACGTTGGATGGCTGGCCACCGTCACCATTCATGGCCTGATTCTCTTCCTCCTCGGCTGGACGCTCATCATCCGCCGGCTCCGGGTCTCGACCGACCGGCGCCGCCAGCAGATGATGACCGTCTGGCGTCCGATCCTGGCCCAGAGCGTGATCGAAGCGCCCGACACCCTGCCGCCGATCCACCCGCGCGACCGGGTGCTGTTTCTCTATGTCTGGAATCATCTGCAGGAATCCATCAAGGGCGAGTCGTCGGACGAGCTCTGCGCGGTCATCCGGCGGACCGGCATGGATCGGGTCGTGCGCCACTACTTGGCCAAAGGGACCTTGCGACAGCAACTCCTGGCCATCGTCACGCTCGGCCACTTGAAAGACCCCTCGGTCTGGCCGCACCTGGTCGACCTGGCGCACGATGCCAATGCGTTTCGTTCGCTGGAGGCCGCCCGCGCTCTTGTGCGCATCGATACCCCGCGGGCCATTCCGGTGCTGGTCCCATTGATATCCCAGCGCGCCGATTGGTCCCCGCTTAAAGTGCTCGCCATCTTACAGGGCGCAGGGGATGAGCACGTCGCCCACGCACTGGGCGAAGCGGCCGTACAAGCAGACCCGCTCATTGCCGCCCGCTTACTCCGCTTTCTCGCCTCGACCAGAAGCCATCGCGCCTTGCCGCTGATTCGCCCCCTGCTGGACCGGCAGCCCCTGCATGAGGACGTGCTGGCCGGATGCCTGTCGCTCTTTGGGCAATGCAGCGACCCGCGCGATCTTCCGATCGTTCGCCAGTACTCGGCCCACCCAACCTGGTTCATCCGCGTCCAAGCGGCCACCGCACTCGGGAAAATGGGAGTGGAAGAAGACTCGGCTATTTTAATCGGACTGCTCAATGACGTTCACTGGTGGGTGCGCTACCGGGCCGCTGAAGCCTTGTCCGTCCTCCCCACAATGACCGACGAGAAGTTGTCTCTGCTCGTGCAAACCCTGCCCCCGGGCGAGGAGCGCCACATCCTGACGCCCTTTGTCGCCAAACGGTTTGAGGAGTCTCTGCCTCGCGCAACCGGCTTGTCCGCCGCCTGACCGCGCAGGAGCGTTACCGAGAAGCGGCGGTAAACGCGAGCGTATGGGCGCCCTTCAGCTGAGGAAGCGTCACAGTCGTCCCACGCTGTTCAATGTCCTTCAGCGACGAGTGCGAGGGGTCGAGTCGCCATCCACCGGGCACCTCCAGCGTCAACCCGGCCACGGACTCTGGAGCCGTCATCGTAACGGTCCCGCCCCGCCCGCTTGGCGCGACGTCCAATTGCACCCGGTTGCGCGCCGCCCACCAACGGCCGAATTCCCCGACCGATCCAAACCAGGCAACAGGCCGCACGCCTTCGACAAACCCTTTCTCGAAGGCCAGCTTATGATCGAGGATGTTCGGATGAATGAGGACCACCATCGAGCCGCCGTACCGGCCGATTTGGCGCGCAACCTCCAGCGCGTCCGGCAGGCGGTCGCCCATCTTCGGCAACTCTTCGTCTTCGATTGTGACAGGAAACTCGAACAGCTCGACTTCACTGTCCGTCAACCGGTCGTAGTTCAGCTGATACGGCAAATGCGTCAGCGAATTATTGGCGGTCGCGGTCGAGCTGTACCGGTACCCCGTGGCCAGCAATGCCTGCGGAAGACTGAACGGATTGGAGAGCTCGCCCGGCCTGAACGACACGATGGACTGGCCTGAAAAATGGTCGATCAAAAATTTGCTGACTCGCAATTCGCCGAGGATGCTGGCGTTCACGGCTGTCGTCCGGTCCTTCACGAACGGCGCATAGGCGGGATAGGCCTCGCGCCCCGTGCCCATCGGAAATGCGCTGAACACGCGGGAATGGGCAATCGTGTGGCTCCCCAGCTCCATGCCCAGCTCCGCCAGGCGCGCCACATACGCGACGCCCTCGTCGTTGAAGAAGATGTCGTCGTTGTAGTCGCGAATGTATTTCACTTGAATGAAATAGGTGCCCACCAGCCCCTGGCTTCGTTCATACTCCGCATAGTCCACCGCATTCTTGATGGACTGCGTAAAATCCACATCGTGCGTGAGCATGACCGACAGCGACTTGCCAAAGGGCACCGTGCCCAGCGTCACCGCGCCGGCCTGGGCGGTGCGATAGATCGACTTCAGCAGCCGCAGCCAGACATCCAGCGCCGGGTCGAACTGGTTATCGAACGTCCGGACAAGTTCTTCTCCGCGATTGTTGTATCCCTTGAGGAGCAAAAACCCGAGGTCGAGCCCGATGGCATAGGCCCGGCCCTGTCCATGGATTTTCTGCGTAACGGCCGCTGTGCCATCGTCGAATCGGGCGAGCGGGGCGGCGCTGTCGGTATAGCCGTACGTCCCCATCACCTCGACACCCTTGTCTCGGATGCCGACGCGCAGGTGCCGCTCGCGCGGGTCCGTCAACTCCGCCAGCAGCGGATCCGAGTCCGCCAAACGCAGGTCGTACCGCTGCCGCGAGGCGACCGCTTCGCGAAAACCGAAGGCCTCGTTCAACCCGCCGCCCACGACTTGCATCCCGATCAAGGTTCCACCGGCTTTGGGAAACTCTGCTAACGCGCGAAGCGCTTCTGGAGGCAGCACCTTCCCCGAAATCGTCGGATAGACCAGCACCACCTGATGCGTGAGAGCCTCTCGGACATCGCGGGTAATGCGAAACGGAATCCCGATGGATTTAAGCCCATGCGCGAGTCCCAGCCAGGAGGAATCCGGATCGGTCAACAAGATCGCCAGGCGGCTCTTCGAACCTTCTCCATACGCAGTCCACGAGGTTGGCACGCGCGGCGGGACGACGGTGGCATGATCGGGCCCGGAGACGCCGGGAAACCGGTGGAAGTCTTGCGGGGCAATCTCAGTAGGCTGGACGGATCGCGAGCCAAACAGGATCCAGGATCCGATCACGACCGAGAGAAAGAGCGTGGCGATTCCGGTCAATCGAATGAGGGTCGATCGTTCCATGCGTTACCAGTGATAGAGCAGGCTCAGATTGCCGCCCCGCCGAACGTAGAGAATGCCGCGGTCTTCGTAATAGCCCGACGCCTCGACCGAGAAGCGGTCATTGACGGGAAAGATCACTCCGCCTTGAATAGTTCGACTCTGCACCCGGGTGAAATCCTGCGCGGCCACGATCCGTTCACCGGAGGTGCCGAACGACCCCGAGGCAAACACCTGGACGCGATCCGTCGGCCGCCAGGTCAACTGCGAGGACAACGTGATCGCCCCGGTGTCGGGAATGGCATAGACTTTTTCAGTCAGCCACAGATTGAACGGCAGAAAGATCGTCAGCCCGGGCATCAAGAGATCGATATCGTCCTTCTTGTAATTCAACCGGCGATATCCGAACGACACTTCGACTGCGGCCAGCCCGTTGTGAATACCGCCTAACCCTTGCGCGACCTCGCCGGCAACCGAATAGTTGGGGGCAAAGTGCGGATCGATGGTGCCCTGCGCCGCGACATACCCCCAGGCCCGTTTCCAGAGTGGGCTGTACAGCTCTGCCGACAGCGGCGTATCGTGCGAGCCGAACCGATTGATCGGTTCAGCCCGCACCACGACCGTCTGATCGCCGATCGGCTTGGCCACTTCGAACAAGAGATCCCGTTCATCGGGGATCCCCTTCGTGTAGGAATAATGCCCATAGCCGAGCTTCGCATAGTCTCGATAGGGCAGCCGGAGCCCCGCCAACCCTTGCCCCACAGCCGCCCGCGGCGACACCAGCAGCTCGGACCGCACGTTGCGCAGCTGCTGTTCGATCTCCGGATCGTGCGTCTCGGCAACCAGCGCCTCGTAGCGCGCCAGCGCCTCAGTCCGATTCCCCTGCCAATGCGCGACTTCGGCAAGTCCGCGGCGAGCCTCGTTATGCTGCGGCGCTTCCTGCACGACCTGTTCATACAAGGCCTGCGATTCGGGAAACTGTTTTTGCCACGACAGCACCTGCGCCAGCGCCACGCGAACATCCTGATCCTTGGGATGGCGCGCGAGCACGTCGCGATACAATGAAGTCGCTTCGGCATGAGCCCCCTGCCACGAGAGCACCCGCGCCAGCGCGCTGCGCAGATCATCGCGATCAGGGTACTGCTGCAGGCCCGCACGGTAGAGCGCGGCTGCCTCGCCATACTGCCGTGCCAGCTCACGTTGATGCCCGCTCTCCAATATCTGCGTCGCATCGGCAGAGACGGGCTCGGCTTCCTGAACCGGCACCGTCGCAGAAGTCGGGCGTTGAACCGGCGGGACGTTCTTCGAAGAGGACTCGGCGGTCAACGAGCGCAGGCGCGCCGCGATCTCGGGATCGCCGGTGGCCTCCACGGCACGCTGATAATATGGGATCGCTTGATCCGGATGCCCGCTCCACAACAGCACATCGGCGAGCCCGGTCAGCGCATCGGGATGCTGCGGATGATCGCGGAGCACCCGCTCATACTCCTGCGTGGCTTCAGGGTAGCGCTGCTGCCACGACAACACTCGCGCCAGCGCGACGCGGCTGTCGTCGTCGAGCGGATGGCGGGACAAGATGTCGCGATAGAGCGCGCTCGCTTCGTCCCATTGCCGCTGCCAGGAGAGCAGCTTCGCCAAGCTTGCGCGAACCTCGTCATTCTCCGGGCGCGCCGCCAAATATCGGCGATAGGCCGCGATGGCTTCCGGAAACTGCTTCTGTTGCTCTAAAAACTTTCCCTGCTCCAGCAGCCGGCGCGGCGAGGGCTCGGCGCTGGCCGCTTGCGCGGAGAGGGCGAACCCGCCACCTCCCGCAGTCGCAAGGAATGCGGTGATCGCAAGGCACCCCATGCGCAGGATCCGACCAGTCCGCAACATGCACTCGCTCGTCCAATCGTTCGTCATTGCTTTCTTGCGTCATCCTTGACGCCCGGCTCCGCCAGCGCTCGAAACCCGTCCACATCGTGGATGATCACGCCTGCAAAACTGGGATGCGCGGTCATCTCGACGATCCGCTTCACCGACGCGGACACCTCAGCCTGCGAACGGCCGGCGAAGGTGAGCCGCTCCGGCCTGACCGTGAACCGGCGATGAATGCGAAACCACTCCCGCCGAGTCGAGCGATTCACGCCCTCTGCCAGCGGCAGCCACTGCAACAAACGCCGATCGTAGTCCAGCATCGCGTCGGCCCGGGCGGGGTCCGGCTCGCGGCGCAGCACCACATGCTGCTCGACCGGAAGCGGAGTCGTCTCCACCGCCAGCCAGACCCGCGCCCCGACGAGGTCGCCGTAGCGCAGGATGTCTTCGGCGATATCCTGCACTTCATCTAAATCAGTGCGGTAGCTCATCACCGCCACTTCATCGACTCGATCCATGACGGCGTAGGCCAGTGGCCGGCCGGCCAGGGTCGGCGACGCCAGCCAAAAGGGAATCACCATCGAAAGGCGAACGCGGTTACCGATGGCGCCCTTCAGCGTCTCAATCGTCTCAACGTAGCGACGGAGCTGGGCCTCGTCTTGCAAAAACCCCGGCAAGAGATAGGGTTCGATATCGAGCTGAACCCCGGACATTCCACCGGGTTTCACCAAGGCCAGCAGTCTCTCTATCTTATCGGCAAGCTTGAGAGGTTCCTGAATCGCTTCGGGATATCCATCCAACGCGAAGGCCGCAACGCCAGCCTCCTGTATCGTCGCCAGCAACCCAGCATAGCGGCGCCAGATCTCGTCGTCGTCCATCTGAGACGGCATTTGAATCAGCACTCTGGAACAGCGCTGAACCAGGCAGATGGCCAACAGCGCTTGCGGATCGCGGATCGCCTCGCGATAGGTCCAGACCCAGAAGCCGACTCCGGCAGGCTTTGCCGGCACAGGTGCCGGCTGCGCGGCTTCAATCTGTTCAAACGCAATGTGCGCGCCAGCTGTCTCCGCCGACACCACCAGCGCGGTCAGCGACCGAAGATCCAGCCGCCGGCCGATCTTCTTCAGCGGCAGCGTGAGATCGAATGGGCCCGTCACCGTCGCGAGCGGAAGATTGTCTTCGCGCTGCCCTCCAGCCCGATCTTCCAATGCCACGACAACCTGGCCGGTCGCGTGCCCACGAATCCGCAGCGTCCCGTAGGACAAGAGGTCCAGGGCAACGTCTGCCCGATGCAGCGGGATGCGCTGGCCGCATCGCATTCCGCTGCCGGCAATCCATGGCAGGTCAATGCCCTCCTGCGGCCGAGTCTCCTGGCCCTGGCAGGAGCCGAACGCCTGGGCTTCGCCGAACAGGCCGCGAAGATCAAGAATCGGCGCGAGCGGTCGATAAGGAAGAGAAGGCTCGGCAGCGGGCGGACCGCCGAGCGTCACGACAGGAGTCGTGCGCTCACCAACATACGACAACTCGATCTCCGCAACAGCGGGTGAGATGGGAATGGAGCGAGGCACTGCAATATCTTCCGCCTGGCCGAGTAACGGCAGGGCCACGGCCGCCGCAACCGCGAGCGTCCAGGTCAACCGTGCGAAAGAGCAGCCCCGTCGCAGGCAGCACCTGCGACGGGCGGAAAGACGCTGACCGATGTGGTTCGACACGCTCATATCGATATCCGAATGGCTGTTCTTGCTCTACCTTCTCGGCCTGACCGCGGGATACTTGATGTTGGATGTCGCCGCCGCGATCTATTTGCGGCGTTACATGGAAGAGCGCTCGCTCAACAGCCTCCCGCATGGCTACACCGGATTTGAACCGCAGATCACGCTCCTCGTGCCGGCGTTCAATGAAGAGGCGACCATCGCGACCACAGTCAAATCCCTCCTCCAGCTGAGCTATTCGGAATTTGAAATTGTGGTCATCAACGACGGGTCGAAGGACAAGACGTTAGAGGTCCTGATCGAGGAGTTCGGCCTGATTCCGTTTCCCGAAGCCTATGACGCCCGATTGGCCACGAAGCCGATCCGAACGATCTACCACGCCCCGGCGCAACCCAATCTCCGAGTCGTCGATAAAGAAAACGGCGGCAAAGCGGACTCGCTCAACGCCGGCATCAACATTTCGCTGTATCCGTTATTTTGCTGCATCGATGCCGATTCCATCCTGCAACGCGACAGCCTTCGGCTGGCCGCGCAGCCCTTTCTGGACGACCCCCATACGATCGCCTGCGGCGGCACGGTCCGCGTCGCCAACGGCTGCGAAGTGAAGAACGGATTTTTAACGAAGGTGGGGCTCCCGACCAATCTCCTTGCGCTGTTTCAAATCGTCGAGTACCTGCGCGCCTTCCTCTTCGGCCGGCTCGGCTGGTCTCCGATCAATGCCATGCTCATCATTTCCGGCGCTTTCGGCCTCTTCCATAAAGACACCGTGATCGGCATCGGCGGCTATCGCCACGATACGATCGGCGAAGACATGGAACTCGTCGTGCGGCTCCACCGGCACATGCGGCTCGCCGGAAAGCCCTATCGCATCACCTTCGCGCCCGACCCGGTTTGCTGGACGGAGGCTCCGGAGGATCTCGCCACGCTGAAGAATCAGCGCATCCGATGGCAGCGCGGGCTCTGCGAAAGCCTGACCCACAATCTCGACCTCCTCTGCCACCCCAAAGGCGGAGCGGTGGGATGGCTGGCATTTCCTTTCATGGCCTTGTTCGAGTGGCTGGGTCCGGCCATCGAAGTCTTCGGCTATGTGTTCATGACCATCGGGTTTATCCTGGGCTTTATCTCTTTTAAAGCCTGGTTCGTCTTGCTCTTGGCCGCGATTAGCCTCGGCATTCTGCTCTCGGTCAGTGCACTGCTCTTGGAGGAAATGTCCTTCCATGTCTATCCCAAACCTCAACATGTGCTGCTGCTCTTGCTGGGAGCCTTTCTGGAGAACTTCGGCTACCGGCAATTAAATTCCTTCTGGAAATTGATCGGGCTGTACCGTTGGATCGTCGGGAAGAAAGCGACCTGGGGGGCCATGACAAGGAGCGCGTCCTGGCAAACCCGGTAGGCAATCCCACGCAGTCAAACTAGACTCTCAAATAAATCCTCCACACCCGCAGATCATGCCTTGTGCGAGACAATGTACTTCGGCTATACTGCGCGATTCCGCCTCACTGTCGAGGCGCATTTTATTTGACCGCGAGATCGGAACGCCATGACACAGTTACGCGCCCCTCACGACCACCGGAACGATATCCGGAATATCGCCATCATCGCCCACGTCGACCACGGCAAAACCACCCTGGTCGATGCCGTGCTGCGGCAGACCCACGTCCATCGCAAGATCGACGACATGGGCGAGCGCATCATGGACTCAATGGACCAGGAGCGGGAGCGCGGCATTACGATCCGGGCGAAAAACGCCAGCGTCACTTATAAAGGCGTGAAGATCAATATCGTCGATACACCGGGGCACGCCGATTTCGGCGGCGAGGTCGAGCGCACCCTCCGCATGGTCGACGGCGTCCTCATCCTCGTCGATGCCAAGGAAGGCCCCATGCCGCAGACGACGTTCGTGCTGCGCAAAGCCCTCGCGCTGGGCCATAAGGCCATCGTCGTGATCAATAAGATCGACCGGCCCGACGCCGTCATCGATGACGTGGTGAACCGCACCTTCGATCTCTTCGTCCATCTCGGCGCCACCGATGAACAGCTCGATTTCCCCATCGTCTACGCAGCCGCCATCAAGGGCCAGGCGACGCTGGATGTGAATAAGCCCGGCACGGACATTACGCCGCTGCTGGACACGGTTCTGGAAAAAATCCCCGCTCCGGCCATCAATGCCACCGCGCCGCTTCAGATTCTCGTGCTGGCGCTCGTTCAGGATCCGTATAAAGGCAAGATGGGAATTGGAAAGATTCAATCCGGCTCCATCGCCCGCCGGCAGGCGGTCATGCTGCTCGGGAAGGACGGCGCGCAGATTCCCGGCAAGGTGTCCGATCTGGCCGTCTACTCAGGCCTTGAGCGGGTAGATACGGACCAGGCTAGCGCCGGTGAAATTGTGGCAGTGGCCGGGCTCGATGAGGTGAGCATCGGCGATACGATCGCGGATGCGGAAAACCCGGTGGCCCTGCCGCGCGTGACCGTCGATGAACCGACGGTCCAAATGAGTTTTTCCGTCAACAACAGCCCGTTTGCCGGCCGCGAAGGGAAATACCTGACCTCGCGGCACTTGCGGGACCGCCTTTTCAAAGAACTCGAAACCAACGTGTCCCTGCGCGTGCATGAAACCGAGAGCGCCGACCGATTTCTCGTCGCCGGCCGCGGAGAGCTTCACCTCGGCGTCTTGATCGAACAGATGCGGCGGGAAGGCTATGAGCTGCAAGTCTCCCAGCCCGAGGTCATCATTCATCGCGATGAGGCGGGCAAAGCGACGGAGCCGTACGAAGAGTTGACGATCCAAGTGCCTGAAACCTACCAAGGGACGGTTATCGAGGAGATGGGCAAGCGCCGCGGTGAGCTCCGCCATATGCGCCTTATCCATTCCGACGTCGGCACTAGCGAAATGCATCTCGAATACCATATTCCAACGCGCGGCATCATGGGCCTCAAGAATCTCCTGCTGGCCAAAACGCGCGGCACGATCATCATGCATCACGTGTTTGCCGCCTACGAGCCGGCCGAGGAGCGCGATCTGCTTGTCGCGCCGCATGGCTCGCTCGTCGCGCACGAAGACGGCACCAGCACCGGCTACGCCATCTTCATGACCCAGGAACGCGGCGTCATGTTCATCGGCCCCGGCGTCGAGGTCTATCGCGGCATGGTCGTGGGCGAAAACAGCCGGGACGAAGATCTGGATGTGAACGTGTGCAAGGAAAAGCATCTGTCCAACATGCGCGCCTCGGGCACCGACGAAGCGCTCGTGCTGACGCCGCCGAAGGAAATGAGCCTGGAATTTGCGCTGGAATATATCGGCCCGGACGAGTTGGTCGAAATCACGCCGCAGAATCTGCGCCTGCGCAAACGGCTCCTCAATGCCGATGAGCGCCGTCGTGCCAAAAAAGCCGGGAAATAGCGAGACCTGACCATGCGCATCAAGAAGAAGATTCCAAAGCCGTCCGCCAAACGTCCACCGCTCTACTTCATTGGCTATCGAGGCACGGCGCCCGGACTCGACGAAATCACCGCCTGGTACGACCGCGAATACGGCGGGCCGCTCGCGATTCACCCGGAGGCCGGAGCGCCGGAATCCTGGCAAGCCAGCCACGGCCCCTGGTCCGCCCATGTCGTGATGCCATTGCCCGCCACGCACACCGGCGACATCATGAAAAACCTGGCCTGGGAACACGATCAGATGGGAGCCATCGCCCCCACGCTCATGCCCAATCGGGACATGCCAGACTTGGTCTTATTCGCCGCCCGCCTTGCGCGAGGACTCACCCTGCTGACCCAAGGCACGGCCTATGACGTCACCACGCAAGCCTACGTAAACCCCGCGGACTGGCAGAACCGGACGATGACCGGCTTTCTGGCCGACGACCACGTCGCCATCGTGCATGACGACCAGGCCAAACCGGACCAGGTCTGGTGCCATACGATGGGCCTGACCAAGTTTGGCCTGGATGAGATTGAAACGTTTTACGGCAAAGGCCTTCCAGAAAGCGCGGCCAAGGATTTACTGACCGAGTCCGCCACGGAATTGCTCCGTATCGGGCAATCGCCCAAAGTCGGCACGGCGTTTCATCTCCCATTGCTGGGCCGGACGATTCGGATCGTCAATTACCGCACCGCCGCCCCTGCCGGTCGCATGATCGGGTTTCGCGAGCTTCAGGGATAAGCCACGCGCTTGAAATTCAGCGCATTGCCGCTCATCGGCCTATGGCGGTAGGCCTTCAGGCCCGTTGACAACCTTTCAAACCACAAGGTACAAAGTTTCAAGGTTTCCACAGGGGTTCTCTCAATCCGAGACCTCACATAACACCCACATATCGCAATAGGCTCAAAGGAGGAATAGCAATGAGTGATGTAGCCCCGGAAATTAAGGTCGGCGATACCGCCCCGGATTTCAACCTGAAGGACCAAGACCAGAAGGATGTGAAGCTGAGCGACTATCGCGGCAAGAAAAACGTCGTGCTGGCTTTCTACCCGCTGGATTGGAGCCCGGTGTGCCAAGGGGAGAACAAGTGCTTGACCGACGACTTCCCCAAGTTCCAGAACGCCAATGCCGAACTCTTCGGGATCAGCTGCGACAGCTTCTTCTCGCATAAGGCCTGGGCGGACTCCATGGATCTCAAGCACCGCTTGTTGGCCGACATGCATCGGACCACGGCCAAAGCCTACGGACTCTATTTCGAGCCGCTGAACTGCTCCAAGCGCGCCACCGTCATTGTCGACAAGAACGGCAAGGTGGCCTATGCAAAAGTGCAGGAGATCAAGGTCGCTCGCGAGGACAAGGACATCCTCGAGGCCTTGGCCAAGCTCGGCTAATCGGTACGACCGGAAAGGGGAGGCGTTCGAGAGAACCCTCCCCTTTTTCATCTAAGGAGACGGGATCATGGCGGGAACGGTGGAAGACGTCCGAGATGAGAACTACAAAGAGTTCACCGATAGCCCCGGCGCTGTCGTCGCCTATGGACTCGCCACATGCGAACCCTGCAAGACCTACGACCCCATCCTAGAAGAAACCGCCGCAAAATTTCCCGGCATCAAGGTCGGCAAGGCCAAGATGCATGTCCCCGGCCGCTGCCGGGAGATCAAAAAGACCCACACGTTTGAAACGTATCCCACAACGCACTTCTTCACGAACGGCAAGCTCCTCCTGACCCGCGAAGGCGTTATCGAGCCGGCTGAACTCGCGGCGCTGATTTCAGAGCACCTCGCGAAGTAGTTTCCCAGAATTCGAGACCGCCCAACCGCCAGACAGAACCAGCGATATTCTTGACTCGGCTATGCCATGGTGTACTGTCGGGAGGGTCCTGATCCCATGTGCGATCAGAGTCGCCGCCCACCATTTTGAAGGTCGATCAATGGTTTTTCTATCCCACACCCTCAACGTATCCGCACTGTATGAATCCGACCAACTTCAACAAGTCTCATGAATCTGGCCGTGAGCGCCCGCATCGAAGACGCGAGAGCGATGCAACCGGAAATACCGACCGCTACATGCCTGGCTACGAGGAAGCAATACTGAAGGCCAACAGGATTGATAAGGATGCGCACTTTCTTCAAAACCTCTTCCTCTCTACCGCGCTGATTGAGAAAGCGCAGAATATTTGAAGCCGACAGTTTACCGTGACAAACTGTCGCTGTATGCCCATCCATCGTTATGGCAAATTAGGCAACGCACGATAACCGGCATAAGATACTTTCAGCGCTATTTCCAGCTTGGCTTGTATGAACTCCTTTGACCAATCAATAACACTCTTCCTGAACCAATATGCCGGACACTCGTGGCTATTCGATAATTTCATTGTCTTCCTGTCCGATCAGGACTTTCTAAAAGGAGGGTTTGCCCTAGCGCTTTTCTGGTATGCCTGGTTTCTTCCCAGCGAAGCCCTCTCTGAAAACCGCCAAAAGCTTCTCGCCATGCTGGCGGCCTGCCTCGTTGCACTTGCAATAGGCGTGATCCTTCAACGCGCATTGCCATTCCATTACCGACCAATACACACCGCGGGGCTTGCCTTTACACTTCCGCAAGGCCTATCGCCCAAAGCCTTGGATGGTTGGAGCTCTCTACCAAGCGATCACGCTGCACTGTTTTTTGCTTTCTCTACCGGCTTCTTTCTCATCTCACGCTCTCTTGGCGTCATATCATTCCTCCATACCATCATCATCGTGTGCCTTCCGCGCCTGTATCTCGGCTTACATTTTCCTACAGATATCATCGCCGGAGCCCTTATTGGGATCGGATCGAGCTATCTACTCTCTGCCAAGGGAAAGCGTGCATACATCGGCCACTTCGTCCTTATTTGGGAACAACGGGCCCCTGCAGCTTTCTATGCAGGACTATTTCTTGTTTCATATGAGATTGCCGGACTTTTCATTTTCATTCGGGAAAGCGCGAGCTTCTCCCGTAGCATGCTAAAAGCCATCTTTGGCTTCTCTTAGGTAGTCACACGCTCCAGAAAAGACTTCGTATGAATAGGCCCGCCTGGCTCACCACGGCTTCAACCATTTCCCGGCTGACTTCGCTCATATAGTTGTATGGACGGGTACGATTGTGAGGGCATGCATCATTCTGACCTTCTGCGATTAGCGCTGATTATTGATACCCCTCCCAACAAGGCTCGTTAGCTTCTGAGAAGCCCATTATGCAACTGACCTAATTAGTCGAACCGGACGAACAGGAAAGACCGGACTGACTGGCCTGCGGAATGCGATCGATCGGGTGGTGAGAGAAAGCAATGCGGCCATCTAAAGCCATGGCTAGACAAAAACAGAAACCTACTGCCCACAGGCTTGTCGATAACTATCAGGCCGACTATCTAGGTCTGGCATGTGGTTAAAGAAAAGAATCCCTCTCAGCAGAAATCTCTTGTGAATCTACCCTGCGTAGTCGAAAGACAGATCGCGAGACTGCACGATGCGGATATTCGTCAGCGAGCCGGAGGGGAGCTGGGGCGCGAGCGCGCGCCAGACGTATTCAGCCAGATGCGCTCCGCTGGGCGCAGGCGCCTTGACGATCTCGCGGAGATCCTGCTGGTCGCAGACCCGTACGACCCGCTCCTGCACGAGACGATCCAGCGCGCCGATATCCGTCACCATGCCAGTGACCGGGTCGATGAAACCGTGCACCGTCACGAAGCAGTCCCACGTATGCCCCTGATGGGCATCCAGCAGCGCCGTAAAGGAATACCGCCGGGTGACGCTGGCCGCATCGAGCCCGCTGGCTGCCGTGATGTCTGCGTAGAGATCCTCGTCTTCATAGAGACGAACCGTATCCAGCCGGCCGATGTCCGACTGCGCCGCCAGCTTGGTCCAGAGCACGCGCGCGATGTTTTCCGACGTCGGAATCCGGTCGCGGAAGTAGGGCAGGTCGAGGTTGAAATTCATGTGGTCGAATTCTTCGATCACTGCGAGCAGCACCTGCTTGAGATCGAATAAATTGATGACCATGCCGGTCTTGGGATCCACCTCGCCCGACACCGTGACTTCCAGCATGTAATTGTGCCCGTGCGCGGGCGGGTTGTAGCAGGCGCCGAACACCGCGCGATTCTTCGCCTCATCCCACTCCGGCTTGATGTACCGGTGCGCCGCGGAAAATTCGATTCGTTTGGTCAGCAATACATTTGCCATGACTAATGCTTCATTCCTCCGTAGCACCTTCTACCAGGCTGATCACACAGGCCGCTCCGCAAGGCCGCAGGCGATGCAACAACCGCAGGCGTACCCTCTGGGATACGTTGAGGATTATTGCGAGCCGAGAACGCCGCCGACGGCCTGTTTCAGCAGCCGGCGAGATCCTTTAACCATTCTTCCCGCATGCAGCATGGCACCGGGGCTTCTTCCCGATATGTGCCATGCTGCACGGACAGGGCCACCGGCACACGCAGATCCGCCAGCCGGTCCTTGATCGACGGCGCGATCTTGAACCGGACGAAATGCACGGCGCTGATTTTCGTCTCGTGGCTATGGCCGCCTTCGAACTCGGCGTAGAGGCGCTCATCCCCGGCAACGATGGCCACTTTCTGTCCGTGATCCAGCCCCATGAAGGCATCGAGCCATTCTTTCATTTTGGCGTCATCGGTGATTTCGATCAACAAGGTGGCACTCAGCTCACCCTTGGCCGGCAGCAGCGCATTGTACACATCGAGCTCTTCTTGCACCTTGGCTGGGTCGAGAATTCGCTCGACCCGCACCATCTCCTGGACCTGGAACAGAAGCGTCTCCCGATTTTCAAACACCAGGGTAATCAGCGGTCCGACCGAGATCCGCCGTCTGGCTTTCAACTCGATGATGCGCGCGCGAAACACGTCGCGTTGCCGCTCATAGTCGGCAGCGGGAAGGATGTCGTTGGGGAGCAGCGCGTTCATGACGGCAGCCCATAGGCGTCGCGCACGATCTGAATCGGGTGCTTCGTCGCCTTGCCGCCCACATGCGCGGGCGCGCCGGCTTGATCTAGCTGGAGTCCGGCCAATGGGCAGTCGGACGCCACAAGATCGGCCGGCTGTTGCTCAATGGCCCGCACGGCCTTCTTGGCAATGGTCATCGACAGCGGGAAAAACTCCGTTTTCGCCGACCAGGAACCGTCGTGGCCGGAGCATTTTTCAATCACCTCGACCTGCGCCCCAGCGCATTCCATCAGTTCTTTCGATTTGAATCCGATATTCTGGTCGCGCAGATGGCAAGGAATCTGATAGGCCACCCGGCCAGGCTTGTTCACAAAGTCGGTGGCCAGCGCGCCTTCTTTCTTGAGTTTCATCAGGTACTCGCAGACATCGAATGTCCGCTCGCCGACTTTCTTGGATTCTTCACCGCCAAGCAATTCCGGATACTCGCGCTTGAGCATCAGACTGCAACTCGGCACAGGCACCACCACATCGTACCCCTGTTCGACCCAGGGCCTGAGCGAACGAAGATTAGCCTGCGCCGCCTTTTGCATCGCCGCCGTGTCGCCGATATCGAACGAGGGCATCCCGCAACATTGCTGCTCCGGGACGACCACCTGGACACCGTTTTTTTCCAAGACCTGCACCGTGGCTTTCCCGACATCAGAGGCCTGATAGTTCACCAGGCAACTGGCGAACAGCGCCACTTTCTTCTGCGGCGCCTTCGATGGAGCCGGGGCCGGACGCCGCTGAAACCAGCGTGCAAAGGTCTCGGTTGAGAAATGCATGATCTTGCGGTCGCGATGCACTCCCACCACTGTTTCCATCAACCGGCGCACAACCCCAAGGCTCAAGGCCCAATTTGAAAGCCGGGCGGAGATCGTCGACAGCCGCCCGATGAGATCGGTCTGGATCAGCAGCCGATCCCGCCAGCGCACTCCCCGTTCAACGGCATACCGTTGCTTCCACAGGATCATGAGCTTGGGGAAATCGAGGTGATACTGATGCGGCGGCGTGTAGGGGCAATGGTTGTAACAAAGCTTGCAGTAGTAGCACTCGTCGACCACGCGCTGGTGCTCGGCCGACATCACCTGCTCAACCTGGCCATCGTGCCGGTCGATCCCATCGAGCAGCGTATTAAACGACGGGCACAAATTGAAACAGCGGCGGCACCCGTCGCAAATCTCATAGATCCGCAACGTATCCTTCGCCAGCTGCGCGGGGTCGACCGGCTGAATAAGACTTAAGCCTTTCACGGCAGATATTGTCTCCTGTTGGCCAGACGGAACACAAGGCGGAAAAGACGAAGGGTGGATCAAGCCGCAGCCCAACCCACCCTTCATGCATCGAACCGGATGCTGAAAAAGTGTCAGCCCTGCTTCAAGCTATCGAGGCCCTTTTGGAACCGGTTGGCATGCGAGCGCTCGGCTTTGGCCAGCGTCTCGAACCACTCGGCCAGCTCAGCGAAACCTTCATCCCGCGCGGTCTTGGCCATGCCGGGATACATCTGCGTGTATTCGTAGGTTTCCCCTTCGATCGCCGACTTGAGGTTGTCTTCGGTATTGCCGATCGGCACGCCGGTGGCCGGGTCCCCGACTTCCTTCAAGAAGTCCAAATGGCCGAACGCATGGCCGGTCTCCGCTTCAGAGGTGTCGCGGAAGAGCCCACCGACGTCGGGATAGCCTTCGATGTCGGCGCGGCGCGCGAAATAGAGATAGCGGCGATTGGCCTGCGACTCGCCGGCAAATGCGCCCTTCAAATTATCGTGACTTTTGGTGCCCTTTAAACTTTTCCCCATTGCATCCTCCTTCTATAACAACGAATCGCGATGGTTCGCGGCAATCATCCACTGCATTGACGATAGGGCGTATAACATAGCGCGCGCACGGGGTTCAACGGCTGGTCGAAATTATCGGCTCGCCATCCATTGCGGCAGCTCGCCCTGTAATTCCTCTAACGCCTTGTAGGCTTGGTCTTTCTCGGAGACCAGCGGATTCACCGCCGGCCAGTCGATGGCCAATTGCGGATCGTTCCACCGAATTCCCCGTTCATCCGAAGGATGATAGTAATCCGTGCACCGATACATGAATCCGGCCCGCTCGCTCAATACGCAGAACCCATGCGCATAGCCTGGAGGGATATAGAGCTGCCGCCCGTTTTCAGCCGACAGTTCGATGCCATGCCACTGCCCAAACGTCGGCGAGCCAGCCCGAATATCGACCGCCACATCGAATACCCGCCCCTCCACGACCATCACCAACTTCCCCTGGGGGTGCCTGAGTTGGTAGTGCAACCCTCGCAGCACATTCGCCTGCGACCAGGAAAAATTGTCCTGCACAAACACCGCCCCGATGCCTGCGTCTCGATAGCGCTCCTGATGATAGGTCTCGACAAAAGCCCCGCGCGCATCGCGCCAGAGCGTCGTCTCAATCACCACGAGGCCGTCCAACGACGCCGCGCTAACCTGCATGCCCGCCATCCGGATCGACAATGTCGGGTGCGTCGGGGTACAGTTGCTGAAGGCGGTCGATTAATGGCTGCGCCTCTGGAGTGCTGGATCTTGTGGGAGGGCTCGGCGGATGGTCCCACGTAATCGTGGTGACGCCGGCGTCGCCCAGGATCGATTGGATCGCCTCGAGGCAGGCATCCAACGTGAGCTCGTTCCCATGGCGAAGGTCGAGCACCCGCTCGCGCTTCGAGACCGGCGGCGGGCCGGTGTGAACCAGCGCCCAACAGCGCTCGAAGAGCTCGTCTCGAACAGGCTGGGGAATATTCAAGGTCGGGAGATCGGACGTGCAGAGCGCCGACACGAACAGCACAAACTGCAAATCCGGCATGCCGGGATTGTAGATATCCAACGATTGCATGATGGCGCTATTATCGGGGGGCGGCGCGACTGAGTCAACGCCTGTCTGCGCCGCACAAACGAACATCTGATTACGAGCACGCGAAGGAGCCGTTCCCATGGTGACAATTACACTGACCGGTCAACTGCAAACCGCTGATGGCGAGCGCGACATGGCCTGCGAGATTCCGGCCTCGCTCACCGTCCGCCAGGTCATTCAGCGCCAAGGCTTTCAACTCCGCCACTTGCTGCAACTGCTGCGGGAAAAGAAAGTGCTGGTCACGATCAACAAGCGCATTGCGAGCGAAGACTCGCTCGTGCAAGACGGCGACGCCATCAGACTGGTCGGCCACGACGGCATGGGCGGAAGCGGCCTGGCTCCCTCGCATACCTGAGTCATCGTTTTCTCCAGCGCAAAATACGAAGGGCTGGCTTCTCATGTGGGAAGCCAGCCCTTGCTCTGTCGCCACCTGCAGCGGATGGATACCTCGGAACGCATCCATGGCGCTGCACCGATGCCGGACGGAAACGCCTCGATTATTTCTTTCCGAGGATTGCGTCCTTGGCCACCTTCGCGACGCGGAACTTCACCACTCGCTTGGCAGGAATCTTGATCGGCTCACCGGTCTGCGGATTCCGGCCCATCCGGGCTTTGCGGTTCGCCAGCACCAACTTGCCGATCCCGGGAACCGTGAACACGTTCTTCGCTTCGCGATAGGCCAAGGCGGCGAAATCGTCCATCATCTGGACAGCGGCCTTCTTGGTCAATCCCGACTTTTGAGCCATGTAGTCGGCGATCTGCGACTTCGTCATTGATTTTGCCATTCGTGAACCTCCTTAGAAAGTGAGAAGAAAATCACAAGTCGAATGTTGACTCGCCTGCTCTTGAACACGCTGAATTGAGAATCGTCTGGCGAAAGGTTCTCCGACAACACTCCCACCAAGAAAACCCGCGAGAGTGTAGCCAAGAGTCCCTAGGCTGTCAACGAGAAAAACACAGGCCAGGCGTGGGGAAATGCCGACAGCGCCCTCTTGCAGTTCAAATGGACGCAGGCGTAGAGTGTCGAAACGCCTCGATTTTGAGGTGGCCGTCGGTTTGCATCCGCCGGTTTGAGTGAAAGGATTATCATGGGCAGGGAACTTCCGATTCTCCCCGCATCCGCACAAGCAGATGCGACGGAACAGGCTGAAAACTTTGTATATTCCCGCGTGTTCTGCCAGAAAGAGAATTCTCCTCCATTGCGGCTCTTGATCGATTTCCTCAAAGCCCGCAGTCAAACGCCCATTGTGCCCCCCAATATCGATGACGCCGCCCTGGATGAGTGGGCCTGGGTGCAAATTTCGCTCGGTTATCACCGCGACCGGAAACCGGTGCAAATATTTTGCGTGCGCGACCGCGGCACCTATCAAGACGTGTTCGAGCAAGAGCAACGGCAATTCCGCGATCTGCTGACCGCCTATGAAGATATTGAAGCCCAGCTCGCGCTCGAATTCGTCAATCGCGCGCAGTTCATTCTCACCACCCGTTTTCACAAAGACGACATGACCGACGAGGGGTATGACTTCAACGGCTGGATTCTGGAGTTCTACCAGGAGCAGTGCAACGGCATCGTCCAGATCGACGACCAGGGATTTTATTCGCCGAAGGGCGACCTCATTGTCGACATGGCCCCACAGGAAGACTAGCCCGTTGTGCCGAATGCTCCAACCACGGCGCCCCTCCTCTCATCGCTTCCTGAAAAAACCTCGCGATGGTTCGAGCGGGCCGCGGCAGCCCTGTTGGACCAAGTGCCCTGCCGTCAAGGCTGTTGCCGTTGCTGCATCGGCCCATTTCCCATCACAATCCTCGATCGGCAACAGCTCCAAGAAGGACTCTCCCGCCTTCCTGATGCCCAACGCCAGGCCATCCAACAAAAGGCCCAGGATCAGGTAGCAGCGATCGAAGCGTCCTTCCCTCGCCTGACCGCGTTACCAATGCTCGACGATTGGCCCGACCATCTCACCGAGCAACTAGCCGAACAATTCCAGGAGTTGCCTTGCCCCGCACTCACCTCGGACGGGCATTGCGCGGTCTATGCCTTTCGGCCGCTCACCTGCCGCTCCATGGGGATTCCGACGGAACAAGCCGAAACAGTCGACGGCGCCTGTGAAATCCAAACCGCCGTTCCAATCATTCGCCTCTCCTTGCCGTTTCGAGAAGAAGAAGACCGGCTGGCTGGAGAAGAAGCTCACCAGCTGGCAGCCCTCCGCCTCCAACGACAAGACCGTGGCGAAGAACTGCTGCTGCCCCATGCCTTTCTTCCGCAAGAAGACCGCGTTGACTCCTCACGTAACGCCTAGACAGAGACTTTCACCCTATGATAAGGTGCCAGTCCTTGATTACGGGAGCGCCTGTAGCTCAGCTGGATAGAGCATCAGCCTCCGGAGCTGAGGGCCACAGGTTCAAATCCTGTCAGGCGCACCATCAGCAAGCCCCGGCGAGGATTACGACCGCACAAAGACCTTCGCATCGCACATACCTAGGTGGGCCGTTAGCTCAGTTGGTAGAGCAGCTGACTCTTAATCAGCGGGCCGTAGGTTCGACCCCTACACGGCCCACCAAAATCTTCCTCAGCCTTCTACGTTTCTTCACTTCGATCTCCCGGCAAACAAGCCGCGCGCTTTGGCATAGACTGACCGCCAGCCTTGCCTGCTACAACCGGCTCCCTACTCTCTAGAAACGATACTGTATCCCGATTGAGGCATTGGTGTTGAAAAACTCCCGAGCGCTCACGTTGGACTGGCGCTGCGAGCGCTGGACGCCCAGCGTCATGATGGCCGCAGCGGAAAGCCGGTAGGAAAATTCCGCCGTGCCCTGGTGCGTGGCATCCACGACTCCACGATTCGAATCGCCAACGATTTCGCTGATAAACTCTTTGCGCCGATAGACATAGCCCACCGTCAATGCGAGAGGGTCCGTAATCTGAACGGTGGCGCCGATCGACGTAATGTGCTGCCGATAGGAGACATCGTCTCTGAATTGGGTCTGCTCACGGCCGTCTGCCAGGCCCTGCTCGAACAGATAGGCCAAACTGAGCATGACCCGCGGGACGATCCTCCAATCCACCTGCGGCCCTGCGCTCCAAAACGCAGTGTCTCGCTCGGCAAACGCTTCGTTAAATTGTCTGACGCCATACCGGCTGACGAGCGTACCGGTTACCGTATCGGACAGCCGCCGTTCAAGTTGCAGCCGCCACACATGCGAGGTCACCCGCTCTTCTGCCTGAAACCGGAGACCGGTCCGGCGCTCCACATTGGGGCCGAGAAAAAGATTCGGGACAAACCGGTACCGAATCAGAATCGAGGTATCGGCGTCCAACGCCTGCTTGACCTGAATACGATAGTTGCCGTGATTGAAAATCGGATTGTCGGTGAAGACAAAGCCCGCGGCTTTCACCGACACTTCCGTCTCGCCCAGACTGGTTGGACGCGAGCGGTGACGCAGATCGACGGAGGACTCCCACACAACATCGCTGGCTTTATCGACAGGCACGATAGCCGGCTGACTCGGATCTTCAGCCAGCGCCAGGCGGCGCGAGGAAGAGAATTCAAACACATTGTCCGTGTACAGCACTTTGGACTCAGCGAGGGCAGACCATTCCGCTTCGACTGGGCCAGGGAAGCGGATTGAAACGAAAAGAATGGCAACGAGGAGAAGCGCGCAGCGGGAATGCGGCTGGGCCTTGCCGCTCGGATTACGGCCGCCCGAAGGATCGCACATAGAGCAAGACATGCCAGGCTTCTTCTTCGGTGAGCACCAGCGGAACGAATGAAGCCATATCGGTGCCCGGGCTCCCGTTCTTGAGAATCCAGATCAGCTCACCGTCCGTACGAGCGGCCTGCCAAATCTTATCGGTGAAATTGCGCGGAAGCTTTCCGACAAGGCCGGGGATATCGCCCAATCCCTTGCCGTCTTTGCCGTGGCACGTGACGCAAAACGCCTTGCCATGAAAGAGAGCGCGCCCCTGCTCGATATTCTCCGGCGTCGCTTCGAACGGGTTGGTCCACGTTTTCGCTTCATCGATTTTGTCGACCGGCACCCGTGGCTTAAGCACTGCCGCCTCGGTCGCGAACGCCCCGATGGGACCTTGTCCGATCATTGCCAGAATAACCAGACCCCGCAACACCCAAGAGCGACAAGACTGCGTCGTCATGACATTCCCTCTCCCCCTCGCAATGGAATTCGTCCCCTGCGGATGGACCGATGCGGTGGAGCCAGCCCCCTCAACAAAATCGGAGCTGGCCCACCAAGGATCGCCTACTTATCTGAATGCCCAGGGAACTGATGCCCAAGGGACTGCGGGAAGCTGACGGTGCCGTCCGGAAATTCCTGCCCATGCTGCCACAGATGATAAATCACGCCATCGGTCCCAGCGGCCACTTCGGCCACCTTTGCGGCTTGATCTGCCGGCATATCGAGAATCTGGACGCGGCCTGTGGCAATTTCTACTTTATGATCGTGGAAATGGCGGTGCCACTGAATGGCAGGCAATTTTCTGGTGAGGTCTTTGGCGACGAAATATTCAATGGCAACCAGCTTCGCTTTCGGATCGGTGGAGTCGAACAGGAGACATTGCAAAATCTTATCGGAGATTCCCTTGCAGTAGTGATGGAACGGGCCGCCCGGCTCTCCGTTCGGCATTAAGTGCGGGGCCTGCACGTGGATATCGAACCCTTCAACCGGCGATTTCGGCTCCCCGCTCATCGCCTTCTGGGGCGCCACTCCGGCACAGCCGATGGCTGCCACCGCAATCATAACTAATAGTCCTTTTTTCATCACTGACGACCTCCTGATTTAAGGTTGGAAACGGCACTGCAACGACCTGCTGATCCTCCTTGAATGTTCACCCTACTGAGAGGGAAATGGACCGAAAAGGATTCGGAATTATTTCGCGTGGCTGGCAATCCACGAGACATCGGCCACAACCAAGAACCTCTCGATTATGTGCGGCAATTGATATTCTTATACCTGCGACCTCTTATCCCTAGGGGCTTCCGATAACACCCAACAGGCGGACAGCCATCGCAATACAAAAGAAGTGAACGGATTGAGCGAGAGAATCGCCTCTAGGAAGATCGGGCCGGCGGAGTCGGTCGCGAGGGAGTGATCAGCTTCTGAACCGGTGCAGAAACAACGCCCTGCGCGTCCATCATTTCGAACATGAGACAACACTTCAATCGCCCACAGACGCCGAGCAACCGGGGATCCTCCACCTGCAATCCCAACGTTCTGGCTTGCTTCACCGTCACCGGCTTCACTTCCGTCAGAAAACTGGTGCAGCAGAGCACCAGCCCGCAGGTATCGAGTCCGCCCAGTCTCCTCGCCTCTTCGCGCACCCCGACTTGACGCATTTCGATCCGGCCGCCGAAACGCCTGGCCAGATCGCGCACAAGCTCACGAAAATCAATGCGATCGTCCGCAGTATAGACAAAGGTCAACTGCCGGCGCTGGAGCGCACCATACACCTCCACCAGCTTCAGCCTGAGCTTCATCTCACTGGCCTTTGTCCGACAATAGGCCATCGCCTCTTGCGACAACCGCTCAAGCCGTAAGACCAGCGCGGCATCTTCTCCGTTCGCCTTGCGGAGGATCGGCTTCAACACGCGCATGGGTGGAATAAACGGAGTCTCGTATGGCGCCGTGTACACGACGCCGTACGTCGTTTCGCCATCGACTTCCAAGAAAACCCGGTCGCCGACCCGCAAGCATAAATCTCCGGCATCGAGTTTTTTAACCTCTCCACGATCCCGGATTTTGACTTCAGTCAACCGGACCGATTGGGGGTACGCCCTGACCATTTCGTCGATTGTGACCTGATTCATACCCGGCATGATACACGAGTTCACCCTGAAGGGAAACGGTGAAGAAGCCGTCTCGCCCAATCGCCACCGCAACACAAATCAGTCGCAAGCTATTGATATTTATGCAATGTATCAGCGTATCCTTGCCGACACTTTGTGGTAAGGTACTCATGGCCCGTCGAGAGGATCGGCAGGGACCGCATGGCAGGACCTAAAATAGATTGCTACTGACAAAGGAGCCGGTTTCGCATGGTACGAATCCCGACCAGAGTGATCCTCCCCTTCGGCTATCAGATTTCCGTCCGCCAGCTGACGGATACTGAAATGGATAAACGCGACGCCAACGCGGATGGCATCTGGGACGACGACAGCAGGACCATCTATATTCGCAAGCGCCTCCCGATGACCAGGCGCCGCTATATCCTCGCGCACGAGCTCGGCCATGCCTGGCTCGACTGGCAGCATCGCCATCTCGACGAAGGCAAAGCCAGCGCCTGACGGCGCGGTGAGATCACTCCTTGGCCAATTTCAGTATGTGCTCCCATTCTCCATTCGTCACCGGCTGAACCGACAAGCGCGACCCCTTTTGCAACAACGCCATGCCGGCGAGCGCCTTCTCTCCCCGCAGAGAGTCGAGCGAAATCGGGGCCGCAAAGGTCCGGACATGGCGGATATCGACCATATCCCATCGCGGCGCCTTGGGATCGCTGGCGGAATCGAAATGCTTGTGGGTCCGCTCGAACTGGGTCAGGTCAGGATACGCCGTGGCAGCAACTTCCGCGATTCCCACGATGGCTGGAGGATTCGCGTTGCTGTGATAAAATAACACTCGGTCGCCCGCCTTCATCGCTCGCATGAAATTTCTGGCCTGGTAGTTTCGCACACCATCCCAACAAGTCGTGCGCTTCGGCGCCCGCGCCAGGTCATCGATCGAAAATACTGACGGTTCGGATTTCATCAGCCAATACTGCCTTGCCTGCGACATCCCTCATGTCCTCTCTTGGTCAAACCTGCCACGACTGCTATGCTGCATCGCCCAACACCCGCCGCCATCTAGAAGGAACGTCCATGGAACCGACGCCATTTTTCTTCGGCCTCTATAAGCTCGTCAAGTATGGGGTATATCCTCTGACCTGGATCGTCGGCCTCTCGGGCCTGATTCTGCTCTTCGCCTGGCTTCCGTTCTCTCCCACACGACAGCGCTGGCTCCGCCTAAGCACCCTCGCGCTGAGCACGCTATTGCTCATCCTCACGTCTCCGCTGGTCGCACATGTGCTTGTGGCCGCACTGGAAGGACAACACCTTCCGTCAGGGCTCCCAGAACCAGTCGCGAACGGCACCATTGTGGTCTTGGGAGCCGGACTTCTCGACCCCGGCTCGCTACGCCCCACCGTCGAACTGACAGAAAGATCCATCCGGCAAACGGTTTGTGGCGCCGACCTGTACCATCGCGGCAGCGCCCCGTCCCTGCTCATCACCGGCGGAGATGCCCGCGTAGTTGGATCGGGACCGACTGAGGCGGCCGTCATGAAAGAATTTGCCGGCCGCCTTGGAGTCCCCGCAGCATCCATCATCACTGAAAACCGAGCCCGCACAACCTACGAGAATGCCGCAAACACCAAAGCGCTGCTCGGCGACCGCACCTCCATCATCCTAGTTGCTTCCGCAACCCACATGCCAAGAGCGGTGGCGCTATTCCGCGCCCAAGGATTCGACGTTCGCCCTTCCCCCTGCGGATTTCATGAGAGAAACCGGGGCACGGAAGGCTGGGGGGCCATCTCCATTTTCGATGTGCTTCCCGCTACATGGGCCTTTCGAACAATATCGGAAGCGATCGAAGAGCTCGCCTGCATCGCCGTCTATCGGCTCGCGGGAAAGCTATAAACCTGACCGCTTCCGCCCCACCTCGCGAATCGACTCATGACTCCATCGTATCTTGCGCACCCGGCTCTCCTTGAGACAACGCCCGCCCCCGCGCTTCAAGAAACGCCACCAGCGCTCGATACGTCAGCTCTCTGGTTCTCGCTGTACTCCCCGCTTGAGGCTCCATATTGGATTCGACATATACACGGTCGGCGACCTGTCCACGCGCTTCATTGCACAGACTCCACATTTCATGGAGAAAACCTTCCGGCAACCCAACCTGCAAGCCCTCGGATTCAATGCGGTCATCGAGCAGCGCGAGCAAATCCGAGATGGCATGGTCCGTGCGGTAGGCGGTCGCAGCAAAACCGAATCGCTCGTGCGCCAGCGCATCCTGCCGCGCCTGCTCCACCAGGTCCTGCATGTATTCTTTGAGAATGCCGATGACATGGCCTGACAGCATAGCCGTCATTATCGGCATTCCATGGCGGGGGAGCAAGGCGGTTATGCGGTTGACCCTGCGGCAAACGCTTCTCTATGATGCGGCAATCTGACTTCCTCGCACCATGACGACTGAACGATACGATATCTCCCTGAACACTCCCGCAGGACAACTCACCAGCGCGGTCGAGGTGCCTGCCGGCTTCGTGCCGGTCTCGGCGATTGTGCCGATGATGCGGCGGCTGGGAGAAGAGGCCCAGGCCCTGGAAGAGCGGCGGAGCGTTGAGGCCGGACGCGCGATCTCTTGTCAAAAAGGCTGCGCCGCCTGCTGCCGCATGCTCGTGCCGGTCTCGCCGCCGGAAGCCTTCGCGTTGCGCGACTACGTGCAGACCTTGCCAGAAGCGGAACAAACCCGTCTGGCCCAGCGATTGGCCGTCACGCGAACGGCGCTGCTGGCTCGCGGGCTTTGGAATAATTTGATCGAGATGGGCGAATCGACGAGCCCGCCGGACGACGCGGCGCTGGAGCCGGTGAACCGCGCCTATTATGCTCTGCGGCTGCCTTGCGCGTTTCTGGATCAGGAAGTCTGCACCATTTACGAACAACGGCCGGCGGCCTGCCGCGAACTGCTGGTGACCTCGCCGCCCGAATGGTGCCAGAATCCGGCGGAACATCCCGTCGCCGCACTTCCGGTGCCGGTTCGCATCGGGCCGGCGCTGAGCCTCTTGTGGGGCGAGCTGGCCGAGCAGCCGCCAAGACTGATTCCCCTCGCGACCGCGCTCGATTGGGCCGCCCGCCACGGGCAAGAAAATCAGCCGCGCTGGCAGGGCACCCATATTCTCGATCGCGCACTCGATAAAGTCTGGCGATTTCTTAGCCAGGCGTTTCAGCAAACATGACGGTTCGACACAACACGGTAAAGGAGAGTCTCGCATGCAGAAGCCTGTGATTGCCTGTTTGGATTTGGAAGGAGTGCTCGTGCCGGAAATCTGGATCAACGTCGCCCTGAAGACGGGGATCGAAGAACTCAAAATTACGACTCGGGAAATGCCGGACTACGACAAGCTGATGAAACGCCGGCTCGCGATCCTTGACGAACACAAATTGACCATCGCCGACATCCAGAGCGAGATCAACAAGATGGGGCCGCTTGAAGGAGCCCCCGCATTCGTGACCTGGCTGCGTGAACGCTGCCAGGTGATTATTCTCTCGGACACGTTCTATCAATTCGCCCTGCCGCTCATGCGCCAGCTGGGCTATCCCACATTGTTCTGCAACCAGCTTGAAATCGATGGCGGCGGACGGATCGTCGCGCACCACATGCGGATGCCGAATCAGAAAAAGCATTCCGTCGCAGCGTTTAAGTCGTTGAACTTTTTCACCATGGCTGCCGGCGACGCGTACAACGACACCGCCATGCTCGGCGAAGCCGACGCCGGATTCTTCTTCCGGCCGCCAGACCATTTACCGAAAGAATTTCCGAATTTTCCAGTGACGCAGACGTATCGCGAACTGCAAGAGCGGTTTGCGAAGGCGGGAAACCTGGTGTAGTTCGCTACTCTCCGTTCACAATCTCCAGCACCCGCCGGCCATAGCGCTCGATCTTCGCGTCGCCGATGCCGGGGATTTCCAGCAAGGCCGCCCGGGTGACCGGCTTGTGGCTGGCAATCGTGCGCAATGTTTTGTCGTGGAAAATGACGAACGGCGCAACGCCTTCCTCTTCCGCGAGTGCCGTTCTCAGCCGGCGGAGCCGCTCGTAGAGCTGCGGATCTCCCGGCGCAGAAACCTCGACCGCCCGAGGCTGCGGCCGTTCAGCCACTGGCGTTGCCGTTCGCGCGCCAACGGCTCCCTTGTCCGCCCGCCGCGCGCTGAGAGATCGAGTCCCGTTCAGCACCTCGCGGCCCAGGCGAGTGAGATCGAGCACGGGGTACTCCTGGCCGATGACCGCAAGGTGGCCTGAATCGATCAGATCTTTCACGATATGCGTGACCGTCGTCTTTGAAGAGTCCCGGCACGCGCCATAGCGTTCACACCGTTCGGCTCCTTGCGACAAGATCGCCTTCGATTGGCTGCCGCGAAGAATCTCGACCACGCGAGTCACACCGAATCGTCCATCGCACCAAGCCACCGTCTGCAGCACGGCCAGCGCACAAGCCGCGTCATCCTGAAGGGAAGCGGACGCCTCGGGAACCTCGGCCACGCAGCGGTCGCAGAGGCCGCAGGGTCCCATCGCCCGCTCCCCGGCATCGCTGAAGTAATCCAGAATCGCCAATTGACGGCAGGTGCGGACGGACACGTAGGCCAGCATCTCGCGCAGCAACGTCCGCATCCGCGCCGCCCGCTCGCCGCTCGCCGGATCCTTCGCCGCCTGTTGAATGAAATACTCCTGCGTGGCGAGATCCCGCTCGTGAAACAACAATACGCATGCAGCCGGCAATCCGTCGCGCCCGGCGCGGCCCGCTTCCTGATAATACGCTTCGATGCTTCCCGGAATATCGATATGCGCCACCACGCGCACGTCCGATTTATCGATGCCCATGCCGAAGGCGTTGGTGGCCACGAGAATGCGGAGCCGCCCCTGGCGAAAGTCATCGTGGACGAGCCGCCGCTCTTCGTCGGAAAGCCCGGCATGGTAATAGCCGACGGACGGATAGGTTTGCCCGAGCCAGCTCGCGACCTCCTCGACCGTCCGGCGGGTCGCGCCATAGATCACCATGGGGCCCGTTTCACACTTCCGAACCAGGCGATCCAACTCCGTCAGCTTCTCTCCAAGAGACGAACAGAGCCGGACGGACAAGGCCAGGTTGTCCCGGCGGAATCCCGTCACCATCGACAGGGGATCGCGCAACGCCAGCCGCTCGCAGATATCGGCCTGCACCCGCGCCGTCGCCGTCGCCGTCAAGGCCAGACAAGGCGGATGGTTAAGCTCCTGGCGGAGGCGCCCGAGCTTCATATAGTCGGGCCTGAAATCGTGCCCCCACTGCGAGATGCAATGCGCTTCATCGACAACCAGCAGCGACACCAGGCATTTTCTCACCAGGCGCAGAAAGCCTTCGTGCTGAATCCGTTCCGGGGCCACATACAGCATCTTGAGACTTTGAAGATGGAGTCCCTGGATGACTTTGTCCCGCTCTTGCCCCGTCAGCCCCGAGTGAAATGCGGCGGCGGATATCTTGCGTTGCTTCAGACTCTCCACTTGATCCTGCATCAACGCGATGAGCGGAGACACGACGATGGTCAGCCCTGGCAAGAATGTCGCGGGAAGTTGATAGCAGAGCGATTTCCCCTGGCCGGTCGGCATGACAACCATCGCATCGCGACGCGCCAGCACCGCCTGCATGACCTCTTCCTGGCCCAGTCGAAACCCCGAAAACCCCCAATGTGTTTTGAGCTGTCGAGTGAGGTTATCCACGGCAACAAGCAATCAGCAGGAAGTCATTAAGAAAGAGGGAAGATCTTGAACGAACCGGAAAACTTGACGGGAAACTTATTCTTCTTCGATTTGCCGCCAGCCTTTTTGCTGAAGGCATTTCGTGAGCCTTAAGCGCTGGGCGGTCTGATTATCGAGCATCCCCGCGGCGCCTGGATTCTTGGCCATGAGGTTGAGCCAGTCGCGCTCGCAGGCATTCCAGTCGGCCGTGAGCTGGTCTTCTTTTTTTGTCGGATGGACCCACCGGGTCGATGAACAAGACAGCCATACAGTTGAGAGCGCGAGCGCCAGCACGAGGTGAATCCAACGCATAGAGGCCTCCCGATTGAGAATCCGCTCACGAGCGCTGGCAGAATAGTGGAGTCCGCCCAGGAAGGTCAAGGACCAGCGCGCAATCGATGAGTATCCAATTGGCGTCGGCATTCTTCGAGGACGAATCCATCGCCAGACGCAACGGAGCGCTGAACCCCGTCACGTCTGACCTGGAACCATCTCTCCGGGGAATCTGAGGCCGCTCAGGATTTCGGCCAGGCCTCTTGCAACCGGACCACGGCCTGCTCCAACGCTTCATCGCCGGCCATGCTGCGCAGGATGTCCTTCGCATCTGCTTCCGGCGGATAGATCGGCGCCGGACGGAGCGAGCGATGAATCACGGGATAGGCATTCGAGGCAATCGGCACATTCAACCGATTCAGCCTGGTCCAAGCCCGCCCATCTGACCTGGCGACGACTCGCCCAGTGGCCGCATCGATCAAGGCCAGTTCGGCTAACGCATAATTCACAGCTTCATATCCTGGAACGGTCGGGCGGCTCCCCCCCTGCTCAGGATCGCCGGTAAGCGGGAGATAGGCCGGCACTTCCGACTCGGCGCTGGAAAACAGCGCGACCAACAGATAGGGCTGCCCGGATTCCTTCGCCATTTTCGCCAGCGCCTCTTGCCCATGAGGCGGCGCCCCTGCGCCGGGCGAGAGAATCGCCTGAACCTGAATCGCCGTCATGGATTGCACTCGTTCACGCACGCGATCGGCAAGGAAGGCCCTGCCCTTCTCAGACAACGCCGGCGCCGAGCCCGGCGCGTTCGTATCGTTAATCAACATAAGGCCGGCGTTGAATGGCCCTGCCGCCCGTTCCAGTTGGACCGCAGCCGAATCAGCCCCTCCGTGCCCCGCGCTGCCGCCTAGATAGGTCCCCATCAGGGGCAACGGCCGTTGGGCGCATCCACTCACCATCACGACGCTCATCGAGAGCGCCACTGAAAGCAATCGAGACCAGGCCATAAGTCACCTCTGGGTGAAAGGATTCAGTGCCAGAATATCGATGAAGCATGGTCTCCCGTCAGCCGATTAGTCAAGATCGCCGGACTAGCAGGGCTCATGCAATCCAGCCACTCATCCGGTGCAACATCCTCGTTGTATCGTTCGACTCCATCGGGTATCCTAGCCGGATGTTCATACGGATCCGCTCCTTCTCCCTCGCCATCCTAATTGGAATTCTTCTCTGTGTAACAGCAGCCTGCGAGGGCTTCAAAAGTCCGATTCTCTTAGACCTTGCGCCACCGCAAAAGATGCTGCCGGCAGCCGTCACCGTGAGCTTCGATCCGTCCGTTCGGTCCGCCATTCTTGAGCACACCGCTTGCGCCGATACGCCTTGGAAAGGAAAACTTGGGGAGGCGATCATCCGCTCCTTTCAAGAGACGGGACGGACCAGATTCGCCCAGATCGCCATCGTCGATACGGCGGACGTCCTTCGACCGGTTTCCACCGCAACGGGAGTGACCCCGGTCTCCGCCACCGTCAAGCTCCTCAGCCAGTCCATCACCGCCCGCACACGCACGGGAGCGGACGACCGATACACCGCACAGGTGGATATTCGCATGGCCGCCACCTTTTACGATATCCAAGGGCAACCGGTCCCGGATGCACCCATGGTCTATTCTGAAGGAGTGAGTATCTTTACGCCTCAGTTCGGAGGCAGCGGCCAATGTGCCACGCAAGATCTGGATGCCGTGATGGATACAGCAGTGGAACACCTCACCCGGCAGTTCGGGGGCTATGTTGAGCAATTTCTTGCAAAGCTCCAGAGCCAGCCCAGACCGGTCACGCAAACCGCTGCGGCAGCGCCTGTTCAACCCATACAGCCATCGGTGGAACCCCTAACGGCTCTGCCGCGTGCGACGACTGCGCCCGCTTCACTCGCGCAACCGGCCCAAACCTCGCCCACGAGCAATCCCGATCAGAATCGCTACGCCGTGGTAGTGGGACTGGGCTTGTACCGGTCTCCCTGGCCAGGCTGGCGCGATGGGCTCCTGCTCGATAGTGAGGGCGCCCTGTCTCAAGTCGCGCGCACCTTGAGCGTCCCCGACAACCACACGTTGCTGCTGCAAGATGAATTGGCCTCTCAAGCGGATATCGAAGAGGCCCTCGGTTCCTGGCTCCCCAAGCGGGTTGGCAAAGACGCTCTCGTGTTCGTCTATCTCAGCGGCCAGTTTCTGGCCGATTCCAAAACCGGCGAGATCTATTTGATTCCCTACGACAGCACTCCCGCCTCCTCACGCACTCGTTTAATTTCACTCCGTTGGTTGCAAAGCCGCCTGCAAAAGCTGAGTGCAAAACTGACACTGGCCATCATCGATTCACCGCTCATCGGTGCGGCCACCCCGAAAGACGCCAAAGCCAAATCGCCGGCACCGAATTGGGCCGCTGATCTCGCAGGGCCGTCCGGAACAGCCGACACCTCGCTGATCCAGATTGTCAGAATGCCGGACGCATCGCGCCAGCAGACAAGCCTCCTTGCGGGACTGAACGGCCCAGCCGACCTCGACCACGATGGCATGGTGACAGTCGGCGAATGGCTTCGCGCCCTCAGAGGAAATGCCGTCACCGTTCCGACACTCCCCCCCACAGTAACAGTACAATCGGTCCCCCTCGTCAGACTGAACCGCCAATAGCGTTCGCTCGTCGCTCATGGGTGGCCTCTCGACTGGGATCCCCAGGCTCATTGCATGCTGTCATAAAGAAGAGTGGGATGAAGTCGAAGATCTCGACCGTCATGAGAGGGGTGCCTACTCACACAGGCTACGACAACCGAGCTTTTGCGCTTCACGAACCAACTGATCGTCGAGGACCACCTTCGTCAGCATCACACGCCTCACCGTGCTGCAAGAGACTGGAACTGACGCAAATCCAGCAACCGTTCATCGGCTGTCAGCAATGTCAGTTCGTAAATGGCAGCCGTTGCAGCAAGAAACTGATCCGCGGGATCTTGATGAGACAGGTCAATCTGGCGGCTCTTCAAGGCTACTGCATGCGTGACAACGGCCTCATGAAATGGAATGGAGTCCAACACTCGTTGAATCCACCGTGAGGGATCTGGCCTGAGAACAATGCGCCCCTTCTCTGCCAGGAGATGAATTTCCCACAGCGTGATGGGAGACAGCCACAGTTCATTGGCGGGATTTTCTAATTCGTTTCGGATCGCTTCGGACAGCTGCCCAGGATCGAGTACGCTCCACACCAGCACATGCGTATCGAGCAGGAGCTTCATGCCCGAAAGACGTCCCACTCCTCAGATGGCGAAACGGGATCGAGAATATCGCCAATAATTTCACCGGTGCCCGCGAGTGAACCAAGCCACGGTTGCTGCTTGATCGGAGGAGGCGGCGGCAACACCTGTGCAATAGGCTCTCCTTTGCGCAGAACAAGGATCGGCTTGTTTGTTCGTTTGACGCGAGCCAGTATCGCCAAGCAAGTGGCTTTGAATTGAGAGATAGAAATCTCTTCCATCGAAACGGAATGTTTCTGCTGCTTCCCCATGGGTGCACGCTACCATGGTCAGCAACTATGGTCAACTCAAGAGCGGCACTACCTATCTTCTCTTCCCTTGCATAGGGGAGAGAAGGGAGAATGGAGTCGCGATACAACCCGCGCAAAGAAAAACCCCGCCGAGGGGATCGCCCTCGGCGGGGTTCATATTCTTGGGGCTGCTGCGCGACGGTCAGCCGCGCAGCCGCTCCGCATCGCGCGTCAACTAGAAGTTGACTTGCAACTGGCTATACATCCAGGTGGAGTTCCGCGCGCCCGTTCCATTCTGAGCGCCAGACACGATTTGATCCATGCCCTGACCGGCCCAGAGATAGGCGCCACCGGTCTGCCAGGCCACCTTGTTGTTCTTGAAGAACATGGTGAAGATCACGTCCAATTCCTTGTAGAGCGAATTGTCCGTCGTCACACCAGCCAAACCGGACGAGGCGCCGCCCGTGCAGGCCTGGTTTGCCGAATACCAGCAGTCTGCGCCATTGGCCTTCCGGAAGAGCCAATAGCGGGTTTCCAAATGAGTCTGCTGCGTCGGGTTCAACTGCAAGCTGCCGCTATACCCGACCATATTCCGCCAAGACATGCGATCGGCATAGCCCATGACGATATGGTTGGTCGGATAGAGGTTCTCGAAGGTGTTGGCGTTGCCTTGGCAACCAGACACACCTGCGCTGTTTGCGCCAGAGCAATTGCCGCCGCTGCCATCGCCAGAGGCATAGTTGAATTCCGCACCGATGCGCGGATTCATCGGCACATCCTTCAGCGTGATACCGCCTTCAATGGCAATCGCCGTCGCATTGATGCTGATGTTTTGCCCATCAGCCGCATCAAAGTGTCCGGTCTGCCAATAGGCTTCCGCCGTTCCATCGAACATACCCTGCCGATAGGCGACCCGGCCACCCAAAGTATGCCGGCTTTGCCCAGGAGCATGAGGAGCCTGAATATTATTGCCAGACGGAGCCGTCTTGTTGTTCTGCCAAACCCACAATGGCTCGATCGCCAAACCGGCGATCGGCTTGAAGGCCACGCGTGTGAAGACGACATCGGCGTTTTGACCGCCACCGTTCGCACTCGTGACTGCACCGGCTGACGCGCCTGAAGCCGTCGCATCAGAATTTGCTGCGTGCAACCAACCTCCCCACACTTCGTACATGGGCTGGTTGTATTGGAACGTGATACCGTCATGCGAGAAGGCCTGGTTGTTCCAGTCGAAGTGGCCGAACAGGCGATGGTTGCCCATCACGACCAATTGACGGCCGACCTTCAGGCTCAACCCATCAACACCCAGGTTGCGGATCATGATGAAGGCTTGACGGACGCCGAGAAGCCCGCCTGGACCGTTCGTATTGCCGCTCCCGGTCT
>JADLEJ010000027.1 GCA_020846195.1 Nitrospira sp. | reverse complement strand
TCGAAGGTGTCGGGCGCGACCACCTTGATGACGTCGGAAATCTGCATCACGTCGAGCAGGGCGGCGACGCGCGGCAACACGTTCTTGCCGGTCGTAGTCGAGGGCGCCAGGATGACGTCGTAACCGCCGGCGAGCGAGACGATCAGGGCGGCGAGCGGCTCGGCCAGCGCGTGCGCGTAAGCCTCACCCTCCGCCAGCAGCACCTTGCGCACGCCCGCAAGCTTGGCGGCCGCGTCCGCCGCTCCTTGCGCGGCCTGGCCGGCGACAAGGATATCGACGTCGCCGCCGATCGCCTTTGCGGCGGAGAGCGCCTTGCCGGTCGCGTCCTTCAACGCGGCGTTGTCGTGTTCGGCGAGAAGCAATGTGGCCATGTCAGAGAACTCCCGCCTCGTTCTTCAGCTTCTCGACCAGTTCGGCGGCCGAGCCGACTTTCACGCCGGCCTTGCGGCCGCCGGGCTCGGTCGTCTTGAGAACCTCCAGCCGCGGCGCGATGTCCACGCCGTAAGTCTCCGGCGTCTTCTCGTCGATCGGCTTCTTCTTCGCCTTCATGATGTTGGGCAGGCTGGCATAGCGCGGCTCGTTCAGCCGCAGGTCGGCCGTGACAATGGCCGGGCCCTTGAGCTTCACGGTCTGCAGGCCGCCATCGACCTCGCGCGTCACCGACACGCCCTCGCCCTCGATCTCGAGCTTGGAGGCGAAGGTGCCCTGCGGCCACCCCAGCAGCGCCGCCAGCATCTGGCCGGTCTGGTTGCAGTCGTCGTCGATCGCCTGCTTGCCCAGGATGACCAGGCCCGGCTGCTCCTCGGCGGCCACCGCCTTGAGGATTTTCGCCACCGCCAGCGGCTCGACCACCGCGTCGGTCTTCACCAGGATGCCGCGGTCGGCGCCCATGGCGAGCGCGGTGCGGATCGTCTCGGCCGCCTGCTGCGGGCCGACCGACACCACGACGATCTCGCTCGCCTTGCCGGCCTCCCGCAGACGGATCGCCTCCTCGACGGCGATCTCGTCGAACGGGTTCATCGACATCTTCACGTTCGCAAGCTCGACGCCAGAACCGTCGGATTTGACACGGACTTTGACGTTGTAATCGATCACCCGCTTGACGGGGACGAGGATTTTCATCGGCAGACGATCCATAAGCAGGCTGTTTGGAGAGGGCAGGTGTGGGGGTGAGGGCAAAAGTGTGAGAAGCGCAGCAACATCGAAGACTATCTCTTACATTCGCGGCTGCGCATTTGCTCACGTTTCTCTAGTCGCTTTAAGTCGCGTGATGACGATCGATCTGATAGGTCGACAGGCTCTCGGAATCAGCCTCGGGCGGTTACATGATTTCAGCCGTTTACTTCGCTGCCTAGCAGGTATCGGCACTGCCGTGAGCGCCGCTTATCGATTGTGGCGGGCATTGAGACCAATTCGCTCCACGAAGTCGATGTTTAACGCCCCGATTGGCAATCAATACGCCTGGCGCAGCTACACAGTGAGTGAACTTGAAACTGCCTTTCTCATGATCAAATCAGAAGCTCTTTCAGCAATCATGATAACGGCTGCATTGAGATGACCCGAGATCAAATCGGGCATGATCGAAGCGTCGACAACACGCAATCCTTCGATTCCATGGACTCGCAGTTCCGGGTCGACTACTGCTGCCGAGTCAGTGCCCATTTTGCAGGTGCCCGCCGGATGCTGTGTGGTGGTGGCGGTCGTTCTGATCCAACGATCGATCTCGGCTGGGCTGCTGACTTTGATTCCAGGGGTGAGTTCCTCGCCGCGAAAGCAATCGAGTCTCGACGATGCCGCAAGATCGCGCGCAATCGCTATTCCATCCCGCAATGTCCTTGAATCTACGGGATCCGCTAGACAATTCAGATTGATCCGCGGTGGTGCAAATGCGTCTTTATTCTGCAGCAGCAATCTTCCCCGGCTTTTGGGATGAAGCAGGCACGGGCGCAATCCGAAACCATCGCGGTAAGGACGCTTTAGGCCCGGGAACCACATGCCGGCGTCAGGTGGAGCGCCGCGAAATATCAGTTCGATATCCGGCACTTCGGATTGTGCCTGGGTTTTCAGGAACGCGTATAAACCGCCTGGCAGGGCTGTCGCTGGGCCTGAACCGAAGAAATAAGCGCGGGTCATGGCGCCGGCAATTCGATCGAATCGCAAAAGATTTCTCAATGGGCTCAAGTTTCTGGGACGGCTCCACATCAATAATGGAGCCGGGTGATCTTGCAGGTTACCGCCAACGTCCAGGTCTATCCGTGGTTCAATATCAACTTCATGAAGATGAGAAGCAGGGCCAATCCCGGATAGCATCAACAACTGCGGAGAGTTGAACGCCCCTGCAGCAAGGATCACTTCCCCACTGGCGAATGCTTGGAGCAGCCGGCCGCAATGCCGATATTCAATCCCGGATGCGCGACTGTTTCTGAAAAGTATCCTTGTGGCGTGCGCCTGGGTGATCAGAGATAGATTTGAACGCCGTAATGCAGGGCGAAGATAGGCGCGGGCGGCGGAGCAGCGCCGACCGTTATCGATCGTATACTGGCTGCGTCCAAAGCCTTCGGGTTGCGAGCCATTCAGATCGTCACTCAAGGGCCAGCCGGATTCGCGAGCGGCAGCCAACCAAGCGTTGGTTAGCGGGTCCTGGCAGCGCGACCATCCAGTCGCCAGCGGACCTTCACCTCCGCGATAGGCGCTGTGTCCATCTTCCCAGCTCTCACTTCGCTTAAAATAAGGGAGCACTTCAGCGAACGACCAGCCGGGGGCCCCGTTGTTCGCCCAGCGATCATAATCGCCAGGATGCCCCCGGGTATAAACCATCATGTTGATGGAAGACGAGCCGCCGACGACCTTGCCTCGCGGCATGGCCAGGCGGCGTCCTTCCATACCTGTTTCCGGCTGCGTAAAAATCCCCCAGTCATGCAGGCGGTGTTCGCTGATCTTTCCCACACCGAGCGGAACATGAATAAGTGGATCGAGATCGCTGCCGCCCGCCTCCAAAAGCAGCACTTTCACGGCGGGATCGGAGCTGAGCCGATTGGCAAGCACGCAGCCCGCTGACCCTGCACCGACGATTATGAAATCGAAATGATCGCTCTTTCGCATTCAGGTAACGGCTCGAGAGTGATCGGGCAAAACGATATTATTGCTCTGCAGGTTTCACGCCGGCTTTCAGCAATGCGTCTTTCCAATGTAAAGCCTCAGAGGCGATCAGCTTGCGCATATCTTCAGGTGTTGTTGAAATAACGAATATGCCCTGGCCTTCCAGTTTCTCGATGAGCGCGGGGTCTTTGGCAGCTTTTTGAATTGCCGCATTCAGCTTGTCGATAATAGCATCGGACGTTCCCGAAGGAGCAGCAAGACCAAACCAGATTCCGTCGTTCACGCCCTTCATTTCGATTCCGCTTTCCAGAAAGGTCGGGACGTCTGGAAGGGACTTCAGGCGATGCCAGCCGGTGATGCCCAGAATTTTGATCTTACCGTCTCGCGCCAATGCCGCAGTGGTGCTTGGTCCCGTGAAAACTCCCGAGATATGGCCGCCTACGACATCGTTGACCGCCAAAGCTGATCCGCGATAGGGTACGAGAAGGACATTGGCACCGGTAGCTTGGACGAAAGAGAGGGCACTGAGGAAGGGAGCTGTCCCAAGACCTGAATGGGCAATCTTAATTCGGTCTGGCTCCTTGTTCGCCAGCGCGATGAATTCAGCAACAGTCGAAGCGGGAACGTTCGTCGCCACACCGAGCGTGTGAAAGGTTCGTGCTGTAAGGCTGATGGGCCTGAAGTCTTTGACAGGATCAAACCCGGCCATCGCCAGAATTTGCGGCGCGACGACCAATGTTGGTTCTACAGCAAGCAGAGTGTGCCCATCGGGCGTCGCCCTGGCCGCGTAACTTGTACCTATGACCGAGCCGGCGCCCGGCTTGTTTTCGATGACGACAGGGCTCCCAAGCTCTTTTTCCAGCAAAGGACCAAAAAAGCGCGCGATGACATCAGGCGGGCCACCAGCTGGATAGGGCACGACGATTGTTATGACTCGCGTTGGAAACCTGTCGGTGATCTGAGCTTTAGCGATCCCGATGTTCGCAATGATGCCCAACAAAATCACGCTAAAGCAGAACCACGTGGCGCGCTTCATATCATTTCCTTTCGAAATTGGCGGTCCCTAGGAAAGTCGTCCGGCGGCAGGATCGAAGCCTATCAGAAAATTGTACCAGCGATGATTGCTTCGAGCAATACCTTTGTTGAAAAATTACATTGCCTGCCTTGATGGGGTCTGGGCGCCCGGCTGGCCGGGTTGCGCGGATCGAAAGCAATGGGACCCGGCATGGCCGTAGCGGCTAGTATAAACGGAGCACTGCGAGGGGACTGGACTTGCGGGAGGTTTCGAGATGCCAACGGAGATGTCAGTAGACCGGCTGCTCCTGAGCTGGCTCTTAGTACCGGGTTCTGGAATGGCGGATTCCAGGTCGCAATGTGAGGCCGCATTCAGCTGAAAAGAAAGAATTGATACTGGAACGGAATGAGGCATGCTTGCGTCCATCCGGATCCGACAGCTTGCGACCATGTGTTTGCGGCGCGGCTTTTGAGCCGCCTCGGTCAGCGCGGTCGTGTGCGGCGCCGGATGCCCCCTCGATCCTCAAAAAAGAGGCCGGACGCAGAGCGAAAAAGTCCGGATAAGTTTTGATCGGGGCGCTCTCAAGCGGACCGAATAATCGCGGCCCTCAAGATATGAGTGGGCAAGGTCCTCAGCATTAATCGAGCAAATTAGGGTAGCTTCACGAGAAGGACCGGCTGGATCCGCGTCGGAATCGCGACCAGCTTGGTCAAAGATCGAAAACTGACGTCGGCAAAACCTCCGGCCCTTTCGGGCCGGAGGTTCGCTGCCAGCTAAGCTGCAAGGTCGGCTCTATTGAGCCTTGATTCCCGCATCGTTGGCGAGACGGCTCCACAGGTCTACCTCAGCGGCTGAATAAGCCTCGAACTCTTTCGCAGGGGTATAGAATGGCTCGGGCCCCGCCGCACGAAGACGGCTCATGACCTCCGGTTTTGCAAGGATCTTGCCGAGGCTGTCTGATAAAGTGCTCACCACCGAAGGAGGCAGGTTTGCGGGTCCGTAGATACCGCCCCATGCCTGGACCTCGAAGCCCGGCATGAGCGTTTCGTGAAGCGAGGGAACATCCGGCAGCAACGCGTTCCTGTCACGCGAGGTCACAGCCAAACCGACTAGCGTCCCGTTCTTGATGTGAGAGACCGAATTCGGGAAGTCGGCTACCATCACCTGGACTTGATTTCCGATGAGATCGGTGACGGCTGATGGATTGCTCTTGTAGGGCACGCGCATGATGTCGAGGCCCAGCCGCTTCTTGATCGCTTCCATGACGACCTGGCCCGTTGCATTTCCCGAACCATACGACAGTTTGCCGGGGTTCGCCTTTGCATAAACTGCGAACTCCTGCATCGTCTTAAACGGCTGCTGATGATTGGCGACGAGGACTGTCGGGAAAGCGACGACGCGAGCGATAGGCGTAAAATCTTTGATCGGATCGTAAGGAACGGAAGCGATAAGCGACTTTGCCGCGGAATGCGATGTGCTTCCGCCCATGATGAGGGTGTATCCATCGGCCACCGCCTTCGCCGCGTAACTGGTGCCGAGGACAGCGCTGGCCCCGGGCCTGTTGTCAATGACGAAAGGCTGGCCATGCAGCTCGCGCAGCTCTTCCGCAAGAATGCGCGCTATCACGTCCATTCCCGTGCCGGCGCCGAACGGCACAACGATAGTGACCGCGCGTGACGGCCATGCCTCCTGAGTATGCCCCGGAAGTGGCAAAAGGCTTGCCAAGCCAACCAAGAGGCAAAGACCTCGACGTGTTGTAGTGAGTTTGGTCAGAAGCCCTTTCAACATTTCCTTCTCCTGTGCATGCTATAGTTAGTTAGCGATTAAATGTGACGGCCCCGATCGATCGAGCCTGATCGATCGGGCAAGTGAGACAGCAAAGTGGAAATCTTCAGTCCGCGACGGATGATTTAGAAAAACATCAAGCGGATATGCTCGACGTCGTCGCCGCAATATCCGCGAGCGAGCACTGCCCCCGTCAATTGACAAATAAAAAAGCTATCTCTAAAAGTAATTTGAAAAGCTCTGCGTGTCAAACTAGTTTTGGCGCGCCCGACAGCGAATTTCACGCGCGTGCCGATGTGGGTTACGCAGCAGGCAATTATTCTCAATCAGATGTGCTCTACTGCGGAGATGATCGATGAATAGCGGTGCTACATCAATTTTAACGTCGTTTGTGGACGGAGAGTCCTTGGATCATAGCGGGGCCCTGCTCGATCTTGTCGATCCTGCGAATGGTCTGGTCGGCGCCAGGTTGTCCGAGGCGGGAGAGCGCAGCGTCTCCGACGCGGTGGAAAGCGCCAAGATCGCATTTAAGGCCAATATGCGCTCGACTGCGTATCAGCGTTCGATGTGGCTGCGCGCGGTATCGGCTAAAATCCTGGAATCTTCCGAAACTCTGGCGTCGATCGTTTCGGATGAGGTTGGCAAACCCGTTCGGGTAGCGACAGCAGAAGCGCGGCGTGCTGCCACATTTGTTGAAGCGTGCGCATTTTCGCTGCTCGAGAGAGGCGGAGAAGCCCTGCCTCTGGACGCGATGGTCAATGGGGCAGGTAAATTCGGATTCTCCCGTCGCGTTCCTTACGGAGTTGTTGGGGCGGTGACGTCCTTCAATGGACCGATCACGCTTGTCTTGCAGAAGGTGGTGCCGGCGATGGCTGTCGGCAACGCCGTTGTTGTCAAGCCTGCGCCTGCGGGCACGCGGGCGGCGCTTGCTTTGGCGCAGCTGTTTTTAGATGCCGGCGTGCCGAAGGGTTTGTTCAATGTGGTGACCGGAGATCGCGCTACAGCTCTTGCGCTGGCGAGCCATCCTGATGTGCACGTTGTGAGCTTTACTGGCGGATCTGCGGCCGGTGAGGTCCTGGGTCGAGCGACGGGGAGCAGGAAATATCTTGCCGAGCTTGGGTCCAATACCGCAAACATCGTCTTCGCCGATGCAAATCTAGAGCGGGCCGCTACCAAGATTGCTTTTGCGGCTTTCGAGGCGAGCGGCCAGCAGTGCATCTCCGCTCAGCGAATTCTTGTTCAGCGAGAGGCTCTCAATAGTTTCTCGGAAGCTTTCGTGTCGGCTGCAGCGTCGCTGAAGGTGGGAAGCGCAAGCGATCCGGCGACCGACGTCGGGCCCATGGTCCATGCTGCTGCCGCCGATCGTGTCCTTGCTATGTGCGAGGACGCAATCGGAAGGGGGGCTCGCTATCTGCTGGCGCCCAAACGTGAGAACTGCATCGTCTCGCCTGGCATCTTGATCGATGTGCCTTTCGATGCACGGCTTTGGGCAGAAGAGGTTTTCGGGCCTATTGCCATTCTGCAGCCGTTCGATACGGTGGACGAGGCCATGAAGCTGGCAAACGATACTCCGTACGGCCTTCAGGGGTCAGTTTTTACGGATAACTTGACCACCGCGCTGCGTTGTTTCGACGAGTTCGAGGTGGGAGGGTTATGGATCAACGAAGCCAGCCGCTTCCGCCTGGATAATTATCCATTCGGCGGAGTGAAGGCCAGCGGCGTCGGCCGGGAAGGCATAAAATATGCCATGGAAGAATATTCCCAGTGGAAATTTGTGGGAATAAGCAGGTGATCCCAGAGAACGATTTTGGAAAATCCCAGCAGGCGTCTCCGCAATGGGTCGATCTTCGCAGCTGGCTGGAATTAGTCGCCCGGACCGGACAACTTAAAACGATCGCGCAATGCGCCGATCCCAACGAAGAGCTTGCCGCGATTACTTATATGGCAACCCGGAGCGTGGGATCGCCGGCGTTATTATTTGAGTCGTTCCCTGAAAATCCATATAGCGCCCGCGTGCTCAGCAACATGCTGGGATCGAGCAAGGAAAGATATGCGCTGACGGTAGGGATGAACCCGCATGCATCGATGCGCGATTTGATCGAGCAAACGCGCAGCGTCGTTAAGCGCCGCATTGCACCGACGATGATTGATAGGGGCGCCGCGCCGGTCAATGAGATTGTTCTGAAAGGTGATGAGATTGATCTCACCCGTCTTCCGATCCCAAAGTTCTGGCCGGCCGATGGAGGGCCGTTTATCGGAACAGGAAGCGTGACCCTCACCAAGAGTCCTTCGACCGGGCGCGTGAATGTAGGAATTTACCGGCAGCAACTGTTCGGTCCGCGTCGGATCGGCCTCAATTTCGTGCCGGGCCGTCATGGAGAACACGACGTGCAGGCCGCATGGGCGCTCGGGCGTCCCGCAGAAGTGGTGGTAGCCTTCGGCGTGGATCCGCTTCTGTTCATTGTCGGATCGCAGCGATTTGGTGCCGGAGAGTCGGAGCTGGATGCCGCCGGCGGCATCATGGGGCGGCCGGTCGAGCTTGCGATGGCGGAAACAGTCGACGTGCTGATGCCGGCGCGCGCGGAGATGGTCATCGAAGGCATCGTTCGTCAGGGCGATGGCGAAATCGAAGGGCCGCTCGGCGAATTCCATGGGTTCTACAGCGAGGCGCCGACCCGCAAGCCGGTCATCGACGTCACAGCTGTGCGCTTTCGCAAGTCACCTATCATGACGGCGGCTTTGATGGCGCTCTATCCTTCCGGTGAGATCGGTGCCTACCAGACGATCATGCGCTCGGCGCGGATCCTGGATGATCTCGACAATATCCAATGTCCGGGTGTGAAGGGCGTCTATTGCCATCCGGCCGCGGCGTCGGGAAATTGTCTTGTGGTCGTGTCCCTCAAGCAAATGTATCCAGGACACGCCAGTCAGGCGCTCGCGCTGACGGCGCAATGTCCGGCCGCGACCTATTACACCAAGTGGATTGTCGCGGTGGATGACGACGTCGATCCCACGGACATCGACGAGGTGATCTGGGCGTTGAGCGCGCGATGCAATCCTTCGGAAGACATCGATTTCCTGCGGCAGACGATGTCGTTCCGCGCGGACCCGAGTATCGCACCGCAAGATAAGCCGTATGGTTCGAAAATTCTCATCAACGCCTGCACGCCGTATCGCTATCGGCAGCAGGCGCCGGTGCGGACGCTCTTGCGCAGGTCTGTCTATGACAGTGTTGCAAAGCGCTGGAATGAACTCGGTTTTTCGGGAGTGGCGCCCTCGCTCAGTGAGTTTTATGATGAGCGAAAAAAAGAGCTTTGACAAAAACCTTTTTTTTAAAGCAATGTTGATGAACTGTCGACGGAGCGGGGAAGCGCCATGGATCTTGATCTGCCTGAAGAGCTGAAGCTGATGAAGACGCAGTTGCGTCGCTTTGTGGACAGCGAACTCATTCCAATCGAGCTTTCTTCCTACGACGGGCCAGAGTTGAAGCCGGAGGTGCGGGCGAAGCTCGAAGCAAAAACCAAAGAGATGGGCTACTGGAACATCTCCACCCCGGTTGAATACGGGGGGCTCGGATTGGGATTGATGGCGCGCGTTGTCATCTGGGAAGAGCTCGGTCGCACTGTGGCGGTGCCGATCCGCAAGACGTCGCTCTTCGGGCCTGAAGTGAGTCCCATTCTGTATCACCTGACAGATGAGCAGAAGGCGGATTACCTGCTGCCCGTCATCTCCGGTGAGAAGGATACCTGTTTCGCTCTCACGGAGCCGGACGCCGGCAGCGACCCCGCCGCCATCAAGACGACGGCTGTGCGGGATGGCGATCATTATGTGATCAATGGCTACAAGCGTTTTATCACCAACGCGAACAACGCGGACTTCATCCAGTTGATGGCGTCGACCGACCGCTCGAAAGGCGCTCGCGGTATCACCACCTTCCTCGTCGATGTGAAGACGCCGGGCGTGACCCTGGTGCGGTCACAGACAATGATGATGGATGATGCCCCCTACGAAATCGCGTTCGATAACGTACGTGTCCCTGTTTCGAAACGGGTCGGCAACGAAGGCGAAGGGTTCAGACTGGCGCAAGACTGGATCAATACCGGCCGGGTTCGGCATGGTGCGCGCGGTCTCGGAGTGATCCAGCGTTGCCTTGAAATGGCGACGACCTATGCAAAGCAGAGGGTGACGTTCGGTCAGCGGCTGTCGGAGCGGCAGGCCGTGCAGTGGATGCTCGTCGACTCGTATATCGAGCTACAGCAGCTCCGCTACCTCGTTTACAACGCTGCCTGGAAGCATGAGCGCGGTGAAGACATCCGCCATGAGGCGTTCATGGCCAAGATGCTGGGCGACAAGCTGTCGTTTCTAGCGGCGGATCGATGCATGCAGATCCACGGCGGAATCGCCTTCGCCAAGGAGCTCCCGATCGAGAAGTTCTGGCGGGATCAGCGCAGCATGATGGTCACGGAAGGGCCGGAAGAAGTTTTGCGTATGTCGCTCGCCCGGCATGTGCTCGACCAGTTTGCAGCGTGAGCAAGACGATGATCCCGGCTCTTCAATTGATGGAAATCGACGGGCACCGGATCGCATGGCGTGAGGCGGGAAGCGGCATGCCGCTGGTTCTTGTCCACGGCATAGGCGGGCATTCCGGCTCGTGGGAAAACCAGTTCGTATCGTTCGCTCCCGATTATCGGGTCATCGCCTGGGATGCGCCTGGCTATGGGAAGTCTGAGGCACTAGCCGATGACGCTCTCACGGTCGAAGGCTATGCGTCCTCGCTCGCCGGGCTTCTCCGGGCTCTTGATGCCGAGCATTCGCATCTTATCGGGCATTCGCTCGGCGCCGTCATCATTTCGGCCGCGTCGCAACAGGGCGCAACTCAGCCTCGGTCGCTCACGCTGCTCCAGCCGGTGACCGGAACCGGGAAGTTACCGTTTGATGAGCGCGAGCGTATCCGGCTGGCGCGCATCGCGGACATGAAACGGCTCGGGCCTGTGCGGTTTGCCGTCGAGCGCGGCGTGCAAATCCTCAGTCGCTTGACGCCCGCTGATCGCGCCGAACAAGCGGTCGCGGTCATGAAGCTCGTTCCGGAATCGGGATATCTGGCGGCTTGGGAAATGATGTGTCGCGCCGACATCTTCTCGGTCCTCAACAAAAAATGCCGGACGCAAGTCATTTGCTGTGCCGATGACCCTGTTTCGCCGCCGGCGACGGGTCAAGAGATCGCTGCGCAAATTCCCGATGCGCAATTCCACAGCGTCGCCAATATCGGCCACTATGCTTCGATCGAGGCGCCCGAATTGTTGGACGATTTGATCCGTCGTTTCATCGTTTCAGAATAAGGAATACGGCCATGCCGAACGTAGAGCGGACTTGTGTCAGCGTTGACATCCACAACGGGATTGCTTGGGTCAATCTCAATCGGCCGCACAAGAAAAACGCCATGAGCCCGCAATTGCATGAGGACATGGACGCGACGCTGGTCGAGTTAGAATTCGACGACAAAGTGGGCGCGGTCGTGATTTCGGGAGCCGGGGGAAATTTCTCGGCTGGCCAGGATTTAAAGGAATTTTTCCGCGCGCTTGAAAACGATCCCGCGGGTCGCAAGCGCGCTCAAGATACGGCCAATAGGTGGCGCTGGGATCGGCTGTATATGTACGGTAAGCCCACCATCTCGATGGTCGAGGGCTATTGTGCTGGCGGCGCCTTCATGCAGCTGATGGCGACGGACTTCGCGTTGGCGGCGGAAGACGCGGTGTTTTCGCTCTCGGAAATCAACTGGGGCATTATTCCCGGCGGTCTCGTCGCCAAGGTTGTCGCAGACGCCGTCTTGTATCGGCATGCGCTCTATTACGCTTGCCTCGGCGAACCTTTCGATGGTGTTGAGGCTGCGCGCGTGGGCTTTGTGAACAAGGCTTATCCTAAAGCCGATCTCAAAGAAGAGACCGAGAAACTTGCCACCAAATTGATGGCGAAGAGCCCTTCGGTGCTTCGTGCCACGAAACAAGCGATCCGTCAGGTTCGCACGATGGATTTCCAGCAAGCTTACGATTATCTGGCGCAAAAGGGGCAAGCGCTGCGCGTCGAGGATGCGGGGCAGTCTTACCAAACCGGCATGCGCCAGTTCGTGGACGAGAAGACTTATCGGCCGATGTTCGAGCCGTTCAAGCCAGCCTAATCATCATTTCCGCAACGCGCGAGAGGTTTCAATGTTTTCTGTGTTGACCAGAGCTTCGATCGCCATCTCGGTGGCAGCCTTTGCGCTGACGGGCGCTCGCGCCGAGGATTATCCGTGCAAGACCGTTCGGATCGTTGTCCCGTATGCGGCTGGCGGACCGAGCGACACGGGGTCGCGTTTGGTAGCGCGTCCGCTCAGCGAGATTTTAGGCGCCAATGTTATTGTCGAAAATCGTGGCGGCGCTGGCGGTTTGATTGGCACCGAACAAGTCCTTCAAGCTCCGGCGGATGGCTGCACACTTCTCTTGGGCGCGGTGGGACCCCTTGTCTTTATCCCGGCAGCGCGGAAGGTCCCTTATAATCCGAAAACGGATTTCGTGCCGCTCGGTCTCATCTGGCAGTCACCACTTGTCCTGGTCGTGAATCCGAAGCTGGGCATCAAGTCAGTAGCGGAATTCGTAGCCCGCGCCAAAAGCCATTCCGCAACTGTCGCGTCGGCCGGTCTCGGCACGAACACGCACATGGCGAGCGAATTGTTCAAGCGCGAAGCTGGCATCAGCCTGCTACATGTGCCTTATAAAGGAACCGGTGCCGCTCTCCCTGATCTCATGTCTGGCCACGTTGATTCCACTATCTCCGATGTGGCGACCATGGCGCCCCTGGTGCGGGATGGTCGGCTCATCGCATTGGCCGTCACGGCCCCTGAACGCGCGTCGCTGATGCCTGACATCACGACCATGGCGGAGAACGGTCTGCCCGAAGCCCGGACCGAAAACTGGTATGGGCTTGTGGTGAACTCCCGGACTCCACCTGCGCTGATTGCTCGGCTGAAGGAAGCTGTGACCAAGTCCGTCGCGACCGATGAATTTGTCAAAGGATTGGCTGTTCAAGGTGCGAAGGTGCGGGATACCAGCCCGGACGGCTTTGCCAAACTGATCGAGTCCGAGACCAAGCGCTGGCAACCCATTATCCGCGAAAGCGGTATTCAATTCTGACGGCCGACATCTTTCGACAAGCCAACCGAGAAGAGAAGCCATGACCGCCCCTCTGGAAGGAATACGTATCGTCGAGCTCACGACCATGATTACCGGACCTCTGGCGGGGATGCTGCTCGCTGATCTGGGGGCCTCGGTCATTAAAATCGAAAATCCCGACAAGGGAGATCCCTTCAGGAGTTTTCGTGGCGGGAATTACAGCGGGCACTTCCTGTCCTACAATCGAAACAAGCGCAGCTTGGCCTTGGACATTCGATCGAGCCAGGGTCAAGCGACGCTCCTGAGCCTCGTTCGGAAAAGCGACGTTCTGATCGATAATTTCCGCGCCGGTGTGTTGGACCGTTTTGGTCTTTCGGCGGAGCGGTTACGAAACGAGAATCCGCGCTTGATTCATGCGTCGATTACTGGATTCGGCACCCAGGGGCCGTATCGGAATCGTCCGGCATATGATGCGGTCGCTCAAGCGCTGAGCGGAGTGTCCGCGCAGTTTCTCGATACCGAAGATCCTCAGGTCACCGGCCCAACATTGTCCGACAACATTACGGGAATGTACGCTGCCAATGCCATTTTGGGCGCGTTGTTCGAGCGGGCACGGACCGGTGTCGGCAAGCGCATCGAAACGAACATGCTCGAGGCGACAGTGGCTTTCGCCCCGGATGCCTTTATTAATTTTAAGCAATACGGCATTAAGAGCGCGCCGAAGACGAGGGTTGCGACCTCGCAATCCTATGCTTTCCGTTGCCAGGATGGAAAGCTGATCGCCGTCCACCTTTCATCGCAACCGAAGTTCTGGGAGGGGCTCCTGAGCGCGCTGGAGCGCAAGGATCTTGCCAATCATCCATTGTTCGTTTCACGCGAGAGCAGAATTGCGAACTACAAGAAGCTTGGCGAAGAGCTTGCCAAAGAATTCTTGTCGCGCCCGCGTGATGAATGGAACGCGAGGCTGGAAACGAACGACGTGCCTTATGCACCGGTTCTTGATGTGGAGGAAGTGATCAACGATCCACAGATTCAGGAGCTCGGCACGTTTTATCACGTTGCTCATCCCACCAAGGGGGACGTGTGGGGCATTCAGCCGCCCTATCTGTTCGATGGCAAGCGGGTAGGCTTAATGGTTGCGCCGCCGACGCTGGGGCAACATACTGATGATATATTGGCTGAACTGAAAGCGGCAGATACGGCTCTTTGATTCGGAAGCGGTGGAAGACACCGGTATGATCGGCGCTGTTATCTGGGTGTGAGCAGGTATGGGCGAAGCTAATTCAATGAGGAATGGACGTGGCGGCCATAAACCGAATCGCAACCCGCGGATGACTGTCACCCGATCTGTTCTCCTTGAAGAGGGAAGCGACACGCGTTTCCGGGATCTGTTGCATGCGATTTTCGCGTTCTCGAGTCAGCTAGAGGCGGCACGCGCCCGCTTCGCAGCCTTCATCGGGCTGTCGCCGGCCCAATATATGATCCTGATCGCCATCGCCAGGCTCGCGCCGCAAGAGGCTGGCGTTGCGCAGATTGCCGACCGGGTTTACCTCAGCCCAGCTTTTGTGACGATCGAAATCAATAAGCTGGTGAAGATGGGGCTGGTGATCAAGACCCCTCATCCGAGTGATGGGCGGCGAGTCGTGCTTTGCACCAGCTCCCAGGGCGATCAGCGGCTTGCAGCGCTGGCCGAGTACCAGCGGCCCGTCAACGATGCGCTCTTTGCTCCGTTGAAGCGCCAGGATTTTGTCGCATTGCATCGCGTGATGACAGCGTTATCAGCTGGCGGAGATCATGCGTTGGCCGTTGCCGATTTTGTTGATGGGCAACTCAGACTCAAGAAAAAGGCAGGTTAGGCATTTCCAGCGGACGCTTCGCCGGTTATGGCTTCTATCTGCTCAAGGGCAAGCCGATCTTCCTGTGAATCTGGTCGATCTGGAGCGCATCAGGTGGGAGGGGCCGGATGCCCTGACGCCGGGCCGGCACACCGTCGAATTCGACTTCAGGTATGACGGCATGAGTCCGAATCCCAGATCGACGGGATCAACATCGCAGTGATCCGAACAACATTCCGGCCCGCGCTGATCGAGCCGACTTGATCACCGGGCTCTTCCGCTGCTCATAGATACGTGCGGTTTCGCAGGCGAGGCTAGTCGTTAAACCGCTTCGTTCATCTGCGTACGCGCGTCTTCCAACCGGCTCCCGTTGTGCTGCTGTTGTTTCATCCCAGCGTTTGAGCAGCTTCGGCTTACAAAAGAGCACACCCGGCTAGCGCCGTGGCTTTACTTTTCCATGGGGGGAGGAACGGCGGGGAAGAGCGTCCAGCGCCCGCCTTCTGCTGGCCGGCAGGTCGACAATCGGGTCGGGATCTGGAGTCATTTTTTGACCTCGTTGCGGGTTAACGGTTATGGCAAGGTTGAGTTCGAAGAATCGATTCCGAGAATACGGCGCACCTCCGCATTCGATTTGTCAGTGACAACGTTTAGGGAAGCTGCCCACTCGTTGATCATGGATAGAAGGCGGTCGGCTATCTCTGCTGTGATGGGAGACGCAAGAGCTTCCGTAAGCTTGATGTAAAGCGTATTGTTCACAGCGGTTTGAATGTCCGCCAACTCGGAGAAATGGCGAGCCAGCGCGCGGGCTTGTTCTGGAGGCATCGTGTTGCAGTCGATCTTCATCGCAGGGCGCTCCGGTAGTGGGGAAGAAGTTCGCAGGCGCGACGGATATCCGTCGCTTTGATCGTCTTGCCGACGTTACTGAAATTGCTGGCAATCCGGGAGACAGACACCACGCCGTCGGTGTGATGCACGCGGCCGATCGCGCGCAAAAGCTTGAAGGCATCCATGCCTTCCACGCCGAGCGCGGCTGCAAGACGATCGCAATCTTCGTCCAGAATACTATTCAGATCGGTGCGCAGCGGCACTCGCCGGCTGATCTGCGCAAACGCACCCTTGTCGGTGTTGACTCGTTTCAAGACCTGTTCGTTGCCGCAAAATACAATGCACAGGCCGGTGAAATCGTGCAGGTGAAGTAACTCACGAAATGCTTGCAGCTTGAGGTTCTGGGCTTCGTCGATAATGAGAATGCGGCCGGTCAGGTCGTAAGCGAACATCTGCCGCTGCATGTCGGCTATGCTCCCGGTAATATGGATGTCCATTCGTTCGCCTAGTTCACGAAAAAAATCGCGTAGCGAATTTCCGGTAATGGCGGTTGCCGTCTGCAGATCGCAAAAGTGTTGATCCGCATAAATCCGCAAGGCGTGCGTCTTGCCGACGCCCGGCCGTCCGACGATCGCTGCGTTCTTGCCGAGTTGCCGCGCAAGGTCGATCGTCTTGAAGATATCGCGAGATACGCTGGTTTCGACGAACGGCACTTTATTCATTTTTCCCATCCGTTGAGGAGTTTCAGTGCTTCATCCATTGCCTTGCTCTGACGTTGCTGGGATTTGAGATTCTTCTGGCGCTGGCGATCGGCGCGCGCTGCAGGCGTCTCACTCAGCTCGCGTGCAATCGCAGCGGATTCGCTGGATACGGCGATGGTCGCGATCGGCGCGGCGATCGCTGGCGGCGGGATCATCGCGGCGATCCGTCGCGATTCCTGTACGGTGTCGATATCGGGCGCGGTGCGGCCGAGCTTGCGGATTTCCGCGCGGCGCCGCTTGTCCTTTTCGTGTGAGGCGCGCGCGCCGGCGAGATCATCGAAAGCGACCGCGCCGACCGGCTCTGCTATGCCGACCAGGGCACGTGTCTTGATGTGCAGCAGCGCGAGCTTTTCCGGCGACCAGAAGCGCGGAATGCGTGCGTTGATCTTGTCCTCGAAATAAGAGTCGAGTTCGTCGCAGTGCCAACGCCGATTGTCGAAGGCGATGGTGCCTTTCGTGATCTTGCAGGCGCGATCGGCTGAAAACACCGTGAGAATTTCAGAGGGATCGACGGCGACCGGTTGCCAGCCTGAGTCGATCGCGGCCTGATAGGCTTGACGCGACGATTTGCCTTTCAGGGCGCCGCGCATCGGCTGCGTCTCTATGATCGTGATCCGCGCTTGAATATCAGCCTTGAGCAGCGACAGATCGCCGGCATAGGGCAATGTCGGCCGGCCGACTCGCTCGGTTTTCTTGTTCATCCGGTCGCCGCCGGTACAGGGCATCGATGCCAACCACATGCATGCCCTTGGCAGACTGGCCGGCGCTGTCCTGCAACGCGCCTGCGGTATTGACGACCGCATCCACCCCGTCCAATGCGGTGCGCCAATCCTCGGGCCGCTCGGCTTTGGCGATGTTCAGGCGGATGTGTTTTGCGGCAGCATTCCGTCCACGCGAAACGGTTACGCATTCATGCCCGTCGGATCTGAGACGTGCCACGAGCGCTGAACCGATGAAACCGGTGCCCACCGAGGACGAGGATACGTATGGCCCCTACTCCCCGGCCCTTGTGGCCGCACGGCGATATCGCAGTGTGCGCACGAACTCTTCAAGATAGGGCAGCACCTCAAGAAAAGCGGTCAGCGTCAACACGGCCGCGATGTAGACAACAGGCAGCGGGGCCTCCTTCCACCGCAACGAGAAGTCGGGCGTCCCGGCTCCAAACAGGGCGGCGAAGGCGGTCCAATAGAGGGCGACGACGAGCAGAAGTCCCATCAGGGGTAGCATCTCGAGAAAGCTATGAACATGCTGTTCTGTCGGCGTCACTTCCCCGAGTCGCAGCGGCATAACGAACGTCCCAAATCGCAGTCATCTCGTGCAGGATCAGAAATACGATCATCAGGAGAATTACGCCCGAGGTGATTTCGAGGAACAATGCCGCGAGGACAGGCACCGCCATCTCTGCGAATTGAAGCAGGTGCAAGGCAGATTCTTTCCACCCGCTCGTCCGTTCGATGTGAGCGGCCCGGTGGCAGAGGTAGTCGGCAAAGCTTGCGGCAAGCCAAAGCGGCAGCACAAAATACATGAGCATTCCGCGCAGGATGTCGTCAGTTTCCACTGATACTACCTCATGGCCTTGCAGACGCTGTGATTCTCGAGGGGAAACCGGCACTCGACGCGCCGACACAGGAATTGGCACGGACCTGCCAAACCTAAATAGAGAAAAGCGTCGCTGCTGGTGAAAGTTCCTCCTAGTCGAGGAAAGCGCAGGCTTGAAGGCAAGGTCGACCCCGTCGTTTATCCGGTTCAGGGCCTGCCGAGGAACATTCCAGCACGCAAGAACGTCCCTTCCCGATCCCCCGGAGAGTAGTGATGGCGCCGCGCTCGTTCTGGAAAGGCTATCTCGAGCTGTCGCTCGTGATATGTCCGGTCGCGATGATGCCGGCTACCCGTGCGTGTGCCGCGGACGGCAGCATCCAATGGAATAATCAGCCAAGTACCCTGTCGAATCCGACGGGTCATATGAGGCTTATTGTCCTGTGATATGAGCTATGCCTCCGATGTTGGTCGACCGGGGAGGGATACGCGCGGGTGCGCGCGCTGCCGCTTGCGCCGTGCCGGCCGCAAGGGAGGCTGCGCCGCGCTCGGGGGCCGATGAACGCGATCGCTTGTCAACGCGCCCTTGCGCCCGGCAGGCTTCGCGGCCGGTCGGCGTGGTCCCGTCAAGGACGGGAAAAGCGAGCCCAACCGAAGAAAGGGCTGGACTCAGCCGGCGCGGCGGGTTCGGCATAGATGTCATGGAAAAGAAAGATATCGATGAGTTGCGAGGGAAAGTGCTCTGTGCGTTCCTCCTGGAGAAAGCAGGCTGGGACGTCGACCTGAAGGAGAGCACGCGCAAGGCGATCAAGTACCGCCGCGGCGAAGGTCAGATCGTCATCGTCATTCACGATGGCCGCGGCTGGTTCGATCCGATGTCGGAAGCGAAGGGCGACGTCTTCGACCTCGCTATGCATCTCGGTGCAAACGGATTTCCAGAGGCGCTACAGCAGGTCGCCGATCTTGTTGGATTTACGCCGACGCAGCCGGCTTGGAAACGTCCGGCGCGGGCCAAGCCGATCGCGTTGCTCGCGCATCGTTGGGACGCCCGCCTCAAACCGCGGCCGAGCTCGCCAACCTGGCGGTATCTCGCCGAAACCCGAGCTATTCCCGATCACTTGATTCAGGAGGCGGTCGATCAGGGCTGCCTGCGCGAAGGGCCGCATGGCAGTATGTGGGCGGCACATACCGACGACGCTGGCCGGGTCGTCGGCTGGGAGGAGCGCGGTCCGGAATGGCGCGGCTTTGCGACCGACGGATCGAAGGTGCTGTTTCGTCTCGGCACGGCGCAGGCGAAGCGCACCTGTACGACTGAGGCAGCGATCGACGCGATGAGCCTTGGCGCTCTCGAGGGCCTGCGCCACGATTCGCTTTATGTCAGCACCGGCGGCGGCTGGTCACCCGCAACGGAAGCTGCAATCCGCGCCATCGCCGCGCGTCCCGGCGTGCTGCTTGTCGCCGCGACGGATAGCAATATGCAGGGTGATGTCTTCGGCGACCGCCTCCGGGCTATCGCTGAAGAGGTCGGGTGCGGCTACGAGCGGTTGCGCCCGGTGCATGACGACTGGAACGAAGAACTGCAGGCGATGCTGCAACAGCGCCGATAGCCGCCGGCTAACACTGTCGTCATTGCGAGATCGCGGATGACGCGCGCAGTCGCGCGCCCCGCCTTTATGAAAAAACAATCGAGCAAGGAAAGTGAAGCCTGGCTGCCGCATGTCCGGCCGTCGCGTCAAGGGAGGCTTCGCCCGCTTCGCGGCCCTTGACGCGCCGGACCGGAGAGGCGGCCGCGCCTGGAGGTGTGTTCAACACCTTCAGGAAAGGCAAAGCAATGGACAGAAAGGACATCGCGATCGCGGTACTGACCGCGCTCGGAATTCAGGAGCTGGAATACGCGTTAGACGGCGGCGGCGACTCTGGTGACTCGACCCTCGAGCGGATTCAACACGTCGACGGCCGCACCCTCGAGAAGCTTCCCAACATCCCGATCGGAATCCTAGGTGGCGGATGGCCGTACACGCTTGAGGCGCTTCTCGACGATCTCGTCGCCGACCTTCCCGAAGGCGACTGGATCAACAATGAGGGCGGCTACGGTACGGTCATCATTCGTCCGTTCGAGGATGAGGAAGACCTCTGCTTTGACTGCGATATGACGTATCGCGATGAGGGCGATTATGGCGGCGATGACGCGGAATTCGTTGATGAGGACGAAGACGATGACGCGGCCTTCGAAGATCAGGGGGTGTCGCCATGACCGCTCCCATCTGGTCGGACCTCCAAACTGCGGCCTGGGCAACACTCCTCGGCCTGTG
>JADLEJ010000026.1 GCA_020846195.1 Nitrospira sp. | reverse complement strand
GCACGTATTCAGGTCGAAGAGCCGATCTACATTCGGCCGGCCGAGCGCGTGACCTGGCTGTAAACGCAGTCCAGTGCGCTTCACGGGGGGGCGGGATTCCGAAAGGGACCCCGCCCCCCTTCGCGTTAGGGAGAGGTTCACAGTCGAAATTTCCTGCCTCGATCGCCTCATACTTGTTGGAAATCATGAAAAGGACTGTCAAGGTAGTTCTCTTTGACCTCACCATCCATCGCGTATCAGCCTTTTGGTCCGGGGTCATTAGCCCATCTGCACACTTGACGGGTTCCCAGGCCTCACGTACAGTCACAAGATCCTTCCTATTCTCACGACGATCTTGGAGGATCTTGGGTGCCTAATCAGCCAAAACCATCTGTTCCATTCGCCGCACAAGCGGTTCCCTTCGATGAGCTGTTGGCATCAGGGAAAATTCCGCAAGAATATGTGGCCACCGAGTACTTGGGGCAGCAGTTCGTCGAACGGCTTGTTCATTATATTCTCAGCGTCCCAGCCGGCAGTTATACGATGGCGCAATTGAGTCACTTGCTTGAACAGCTTGACCCGCGTGCCCAAGTCTTCTTCTTCAAGCGGCTTAAAGAAACCAGCCCGGATAGCCTGAAAGATTTTGCGCCGCTGTACTATGGGTTTATGAACGAATTCCATTCCCTTCTCTTTACCTAGCCCTTCTGAAAATTTTCCTTGTCGCGGGTAAGTTCTCATGTATAATTGAGAGGTTAATTTTTTCAGATGAAGGAGCATCATGAACTCAAGCCTGCAGCGAGCCGTTACTAGCTTCTACAACCTCATTTACGAGGCCCAAACTTTTGCGACGGCGATGGCCCGTATCGATACAGCTGAGCAAGAGCACTATACCGGACGGATTGAAGGTCTCAATTGGGTTCTGGATCGATGCCAGGAACTCGAAGACATGGACAGCAATCTGACGCCGTCCTCGCTTCAGCGTGTACTGGGTGAAGTGAAGTCCGATCTCGATCATGAATTATCGGTGCAGAGGCGTGAAAAAGGCCGCCGCGCCGATGGCAGGGAAGAAGCGTTGAATTTTGTGTCGGACTACTTATCCAGTCTCATTACAGCGACCGAGATCGAGTCAGCGAAGACATCTGTCTAAACCGCAGTGTGGGTCGTGTGCTTCTCGGCCCATGTCATCCTCTCCCTCTAACAGGCTTATAGCATGGTCCTGGCACGAGAGTGGATTATCTTTGCCCTCTGCCTTGGGGCAGGGGGGCATCTGGCACTGGGATTTGTGCTGCATGCTCCTGACGTCTGGCCATGGAGTCGAGCCGGTCTATACGGCCTCCTGAGTGGGTTGGCCATCTATGTTTTTGTGCAAACGGTGCGTTTTATTTGGTCGCGAGTGCATATCAAGCGATCCGAGATGGAATAAGAGATCGATCCCTAGTCTGTTCAGACCCCTTCTTCTCATCGTAAGCCTAATAAGCAAGCCCAGCGGAATCCATTGACCCGTGGCTCATCCTTGCCTAAAATCTTTCCATGTCTATTCCACCTAAGCGGCCAATGGGCGGGGCAGGGGCATTCGGTATGCCGATGAAGAATTCTCGTATGAATACTCCAAAACGGGCCGATCAGTTCGGCGCATTCCAGGCGTCGCTCTTGTATTGTCCTCATTGTCGCGTTGCCACGCCCACGCGGGAGCGGCTTCTGCTTGTCTTACCGTCCGGCAATCTCTATGAATATCTCTGTCAGCATTGTGGGACATCAACCGGCTCCAAGACCGATACTGCTCGCGCCGATCTTGAGATATCGGGAGGCTAACGTTGCATCTGAGAGAATGGATGCAACGGACAGGCGTGAAACTTTTTCGAAGAGAGATCGGCGGGCCGCAGAGACTGTACGTGACCGGAGCGCATTAACTTCGGCAGAGATTTGACTCACCCGACTTGTTCGAGGGCAATTCCTTCCTCGATCAGCATCACGGGGATATTCTCTCGAACGGGATAGAAAATCTTTGCGTCGGCGCGCACCAGTCCACCGTCTACCCGTTGAGTGACCCCTTGCTTGCCTCTATTCTGCAGTCCGCCACGACTGATCGTTTCATTGATCCGCCGAACGAGATCCTCATCTGCCAGGGAGACCGGCTGCTTGGTTTCAGGGCAACACAGAATTGCTAATAGATCGTTATCAATGGCCATCGCAACGTCCCTTCGTTGAAAGCGTCGCCGCTGTGGCGCGCAATATATCCGCTTAGAATAGTGCAGCGTATATCGTGAGATCAAGAGAGTGCAGAGTGCTTCTGTGACTCGGCGGTTTCTGTTACACTTGGCCTTCACAGATAGCCGTCATCATCAGGTGGAGTTTCATGCTGCGCAAAACCTGGCGAGTCTTTGCTTCAGGCCTCTTTCTGCTCGTTCCAGCCTGGGCCACCTATCTTATCCTGAGCACGCTGTTCTGGACCCTCGACGAGCTGCTTACCGAAATGGTCGGTGGCCGGTTCTCTTTTCACATTCCAGGCCTTGGGCTCATCATGCTGGTTGTACTGGTCTTGATCGTGGGAGCTGTCACCACGCATGTCATCGGGCAGCGAGTAGTGTCGTATTTGGAACAGAAGCTGGATCAGATCCCATTAGTGCGAAGCATTTATCTGACGATGAAGGGAATGACCGACATTCTGAATTTTCGCTCACGCTTCGGCCAGAGCACCGTGGTCGCATTTCCTTTTCCTCGTGACGGATTGTGGGCGCTGGGATTTGTGATGGGCACAGCCCCCGTCGTTCTGCAAGTCTCACCGATCGACCGGCTTCTGATGGTGTTTGTTCCAACCGCCATCCATCCGTTTACCGGCTATCTCGCTTTTGTTCCGGAAGGGCAGGTGCATGCGCTCAATTTGCCGGCCGAAGATGCAATGAAGATGGAATTCTCCGCAGGATTATTCAAGCCAGCGTCCGGCTGGCTGCAACCGCCGCGCACGGCCGAGCGGTCAGTATGACCATTCGACCAGAGTGGACAATCAGGCAAGGCCGCCACGATGACATCGAACGGCTTGTTGCTTTCAGCCAAGCGATGGCCCTGGAAACCGAAGGGCGGCGCTTAGAGGTCGACCGTCTCCGACGAGGCACGCAGGCCCTGCTGAATTCCGCCGCGCACGGATTTTTTCTCGTGGCAGCGCAGGCACAGACCGGCCAAGTGGTCGGTCAACTGATGATTACCTATGAGTGGAGCGATTGGCGGAATGCGTCATTTTGGTGGATTCAAAGCGTGTACGTGGATCCGGCCTGGCGGCGGCAGGGTGTCTTTCGGACGTTGCACGCGACGGTGATCGAGCGGGCGAAGGCTGACCCCGGCGTTTGCGGCCTGCGTCTCTATGTGGAGTCAGAGAACAATGTCGCCCAAGATGTATATCGGCGCGTCGGCCTCAAGTCCTCGTCCTATTCCGTATTTGAAACAGATTTCGTGCTTGGCCACGCGCGTAGCTTGAAAGATCGCCCGGACGAAGCGTAACCAGGAGCTTCCATGTTCAAACGGTATAGCTATATTGTTCTTCTGGCGATGCTGCTGGTGACCCAAGGATGCGTCGTCACGCGAGGTACGCTCGGAGAACCGCTGAAGGAGGAGTCGATCACGCAGATTAAGAAGGGGGTCAGCACCGCGAGTGAAGTGGTGGCGCTGTTGGGCGCTCCCGAACGCGTTGTGCGAGGGAACGATCGAGAAATCTTTCACTACTATTACTATGATGGAAAATCGCCCGCCTTGCTGTTGTTAGTTCTGAATTTCGTGCGGATGGAGATCAAAAGCGACAATCTCTATGTCTTCTTCGGACGAAACGGCCTTGTCGAAGAGGTGCTCTATAGCAAGCGCACGCCGAATGTGGAATTCAAGCTGTGGCCGTTTGGAGACTGATCGCGTGATCCCCTCATGGCTTTCAGGTGGATTGCTCGTGGCCCTCTGCGTGGCGCTTATGACGGGGTGCAGCGTGCGCCGAGTGGTTGTAAACGATGTTGTTGCGCCTTCCAACGTCGCCTTCATCCAATCGGGAACGACCACCCTGCCACAAGTTGTCGCCCAGCTCGGGGCCCCTGATGAGATCTTGGATTCGGAATTCGGGTTGGCCACCATCTATCAATGGAGTGACACGAAGGCATCGGGCGTTGATTTCGGGTTCATTTTCCGGTTCTTTTCGCCCTATTCTCCATCCATGACACTTGCCAAGACTGGGATCGATATGGAGCAGTTCCATGTCCACTATGATTCCCAGGGAGTCGTGCGAATGTTCGGGTTTACCAGACATGAACCGATTCGTCCGCTCCTGTGGTTTTGGCCGTTCTGATCCCGCGCGTTCCACCCCGCAGCCCGTCAATTGCTACCGTCGTGCGGTCTCGTTATAATGCCGCACATGGGTATGGCTTCTCCTGAAGATGAGGCGTTTCCAGACGCCATTCTCACTTCTTCATCGTATATCCCCGCCGATCGCGACACTGAATTCATGCAGCGAGAAGAGCTGCGCCCGCTGAGGCTCGGGCTCGAATTGCTCAAGCCTGAACTTATTCAGAAAGAGCAGGGGATAGAATCCACGATCGTCGTATTCGGCAGCGCCCGATTGCAGGAGCCTGCCGCCGCCGAGGCGGCCCTGCGCGCAGCTGAAAAGGAAGCGGCCGCACATCCGAACGATCCGGCCATCCAGCGCCAGGTCGTCGTCGCCAAGCGCCGCCAGGCTCTCTCAAAACATTATGAGACCGCTCGTGAATTTGCTCGATTAGTGTCCAGCACCTGCCAGATCGATGGGCGGTGCGACTATGTCATGGTGACCGGCGGAGGGCCGGGCATCATGGAAGCGGCCAATCGAGGCGCGGCAGATGTGCAGGCCAAGTCCATCGGACTGAATATTACCTTGCCGCACGAGCAGTATCCGAATCCGTACATCACACCAGAGCTCTGCTTCCAGTTTCGTTATTTCGCCGTCCGAAAAATGCATTTTCTCATTCGAGCGAAAGCCTTGGTCGCATTCCCAGGAGGATTCGGCACGCTCGACGAACTGTTCGAAACCTTGACCCTCATTCAAACCGGCAAGGTGACCGGCGTCACGGTCGTGCTGGTCGGCCGGGATTTTTGGGAGCGCTTAATCGATTGGGAATTCCTGATTGAAGAAGGGTTGATCGGCCCGCACGACTTGAGTCTGTTCCACTATGCGGAGACCGCGCAGGAAGCGTGGGACCTGATTACCCGCGATCATGCCGTGAGGCCAAAGGCGTGAAGCTCTCGTTCTACGGCGCCGCCCGCTCGGTCACCGGAAGCCGCCACCTCCTTGAAACGTCCAGCTGCCGGTTGCTGCTGGATTGCGGCATGTTTCAAGGCCGCCGGGAAGAAGCGGCGGTTCAAAACCGCGACCTCGGGTTCGACCCCAAAGCCCTGTCCGCCGTCCTCCTCTCGCATGCCCACATCGATCATTCCGGCGCCCTGCCCATGCTGGTGAAGCAGCGCTTTTCCGGCAAGGTCCATCTCACCAGGCCGACGGCGGATCTCGCCGCAGTCATGTTGCAGGACGCGGCCAGGATTCAGGAAAACGATTGCCGCTATGTGAACAAGCAAGAGCGGCGGCGGGGCAAGAAGTGCGCGCAGCCTTTATTCGACAGCGACGACGTCGAGGCCATCGGCCGGCGTTTCGTTGGCGCGCGGTATCACGATGGCATCAAGATCGCTCCGCGAGTCACGGCGACATTTCAGGATGCCGGGCACATTCTTGGGTCGGCAGCAATCCGGGTGAAGTACACAGCCAGAGGCAATACAACCACCGTGCTCTTTAGCGGCGATCTGGGGCGTTCGCACATGCCGATTTTGCGCGACCCGGAACCGCCGCCTTCCTGCGACGTGCTCATCCTCGAATCGACCTACGGCGACCGCCTGCATGAGCAAGCCGGCGAGGAGATGAAGAAGAAAGCCGAAGACTTGATCGCGCATGCTAAAGCGCACAAGAGCAAGATCATCGTCCCAGCCTTTGCCGTCGGGCGCACGCAGGAATTGGTCATGCGCATCAAAGAGCTGGTTACCGAGGATCGCATCGATCCGATTCCCATCTATATCGATTCCCCGCTGGCCTCCAAAGCGACGGAGGTGTTTCGCCGGCACCCCGAATGTTACGACGAAGAGACCTATCGCACATTCACGGCGGACGGCGATCCCTTCACCTCGCGCTACATCCGCTTCATCTCGTCGCCGGACGATAGCAAGCGGCTCAATTCGATGAAGGGCCCCTGCGTGATTATTTCCTCTTCGGGCATGTGCGAAGGAGGCCGCGTCGTGCATCACCTGAAACATGCCATCCAAGACGAGGCGAACGTCATCGTCTTCGTCGGCTTTCAAGCCGAGCATACGCTGGGGCGCAAGCTCGTCGAAGGCTGGGATGTCGTGCCGATTTTCGGCATCCCCACGAAGCGGCGCGCGCAGGTCGTCAAATTCAACGGCCTCTCCGCCCATGCCGACCGCAACGATCTGCTCGCCTATGTCCGCGCCATCAACCCACTTCCCAGCAAAGTCTTCATCGTCCATGGCGAAGAAAAGCAAGCCCTTTCCTTGGGCGAAGCGATTCGCAGCGAGCATCCTTCCATCGATGTGACGATTCCGCATCGCGGCACCAGCCATGAGATTTAGCGGATGCTGAAAAATTCCCCCAGCGGCGTTCTCGCATCGCTCAGAGTCTCAACGTATCGAAGCGTACGCCTCGCCTCTTCGCTCGCTGCGGCCTTGCTGGATGGACTTTTTGAGCATCCTGCCAGACGAAGTATTCAATCGATGGCGGTCTGTGTCGCTCTGTCCGGCGGCTGGTCGATGGCGGTTGCGGCCGATCAGCCAGACCTGCGCCAGCACGCCCGCGATCTGGGCGTCGTCATCGGAAGCTATTCGCCCGGCCCGTTCAATGCCATTACGGATGTGCCAGGCGTCAAAGTCGGGCATCGGACGCTCATCTCCGGCGAGGGGGCACTGTACCCTGGCACTGGCCCGGTGCGTACCGGCGTGACGGTCATCATTCCGCGCGACGACGTGTGGCGCAAAAAGGTAGCTGCTGGATCGTTCGTCCTCAACGGCACAGGAGAAATGACCGGTCTTTCTTGGGTGGCCGAATCAGGCTTTCTGGAATATCCCATCGCCCTGACGAATACGCTCAACGTGCCGCGCGTGGCCAACGGCGTCATGAGCTGGATGATCAAACAGTATCCGGCCATCGGCATCGAAGACGACACACTCACGCCGGTGGTGGCCGAATGCGATGACGGGCGCTTGAATGACATTCAAGGTCGCCATGTATCCGAGCAGGATGTCATGGCTGCGCTCGATGGCGCGACTGGCGGTCCGGTTGCAGAAGGCACCGTCGGGGCTGGCACCGGCATGGTCTCATACGGATTCAAAGGCGGCATCGGAACCGCGTCGCGCGCATTGCCTGAAAAAGAAGGCGGCTATACCGTTGGCGTGCTCGTCAACGCGAACCATGGTCGCCGGCCTGAACTTGTGATGGGAGGCGTGCCGGTTGGCAAACTGTACGACACGCCTAAAGCCGTCGCGGAAGCGCTCTCCCCCGGCCAAAGCGAAGGCTCCATCATCATCGTCATCGCCACCGATGCGCCGCTCGATAGCCGACAGCTCACGAGACTGGCCAAGCGCGCCGCGCTCGGCCTTGCCCGCACAGGATCGACCGCCCGCCATGGCAGCGGCGATTTCATCCTCGCCTTCTCCACCGCCAACGTCATTCCGCACTATCCCAAAGAAGCCACCTATACGCTGACACACCTCGCCGACACCCACCTGAATCCAATGATTACCGCCACCGTCGAAGCCACCGAAGAAGCAATCCTCAACGCGCTGACTATGGCCACCACGGTAGTCGGCCGCGACAGCCATCGCGTGGAGGCGATCGATCTCAATCGATTGAAAGCCGTGCTCTCCGAGACCAGACGGTAGGGCAAGGGCCTCCGTGGAGCGAGAACCCTAGTCGGCTGAGAAATGCATCGACCTTGTCGCCGAGGAGATCGTTGGGCTTGTCGAGATCCTCACCGATCCGACCATAAGTCAATACGCATGCCAGACCCCACAGTCTGCCGTTGGAAGCTGGATTCCATACGATCCGACGTGCTCACGTTGTTCAGCCCGTGACAGCACTTCAAAGTGAATACTCGCTATGGTGGCGTGAGCCTGAGAAAGAAATCATGCCGCTTTTTGAAGGACTCGGTATTGGATTTGCTCCATTTAGCCTTCTTGGCAAGGGCTTCCTGACTGGCAAGATGAACGAGAGTACCGAGTTCGGCAAGACGGATCTCCGCAACGTTCTCCCTCGTTTTTCGCCAGAGAATATGAAAGCAAATAAATCCTTCGTCGATTTGCTGAGCGAAGTCGCAAAGGAGAAGGTCGCTACGACCGCACAAATTGCACTGGCGTGGGTACTCGCACAAAAGCCATGGATTGTGCCGATTCCAGGAACAACCAATCCTCAACGTCTTTCTGAAAACCTGAAGGCCGTCGAGGTAAATCTCACGCCTAGTGATCTCGACAAGATTCAGAAGGCAAGTCAAACACTCACGCTTCACGGTGAACGGTACCCTGAAGCCATGCAAGAAAGTATTGATTGGTAAGAACCGGAGGGAATATGCAAAAACAAAACTCAGATCTGAAATTGAACAACGATGTCTATATGCCAACGCTTGGGCTGGGCGTCTTTCAAAGCCCGCCCAAAGAAACCCGAGAAGCTGTTTCCGCTGCTCTCAAGGCGGGATACCGGCTTATTGATACGGCGGCTTCTTATATGAATGAAAAACAAGTGGGAGAAGGTATCAAAGATTCAGGGGTGAAGCGCTCGGATATTTTTATCGTCACCAAACTCTGGATCAGCGATTACGGAGTAGATGAGGCAAAAGCTGCATTTGACGCGAGCCTTCGCCGGCTTGACGCTGACTATGTTGATCTCTATCTCATGCACCAGCCGATGCCCACCGAGTTCAATCGAACAGTTGCGGCCTATAAGACAATGGAGACATTATTAGCGGATACACGCGCGCGTGCGATTGGAGTTAGTAACTTCAGCCCCGAGCATCTTAAGAACCTAATAGCTAGAACTTCTACTGTTCCAGCCGTGAATCAGGTCGAGTTGCATCCGTTCTTTATTCAACGTGAGCTTCGTGAGGTTCATCGCAAGCTCGGCATTGTAACTCAAAGTTGGTCGCCTCTTGGTGGCATTCAAGTCTATCGCCCGAAAGATCCGAATGCAGTTTTGAATCCTTTGACTCACCCAATTGTCGTGGCAATAGCGGGAAAATATAAGAAAACTCCAGCTCAGGTCGTTCTCCGTTGGCAGATTGATCACGGTAATTGCGCGATTCCGAAATCAGTACATGCTGAGAGAATCAAAGAAAACTTTGAGGTCTTCGATTTCAAGTTGAGCGCAGACGAAATTGCCCAAATTGATGGGCTTGATACTGGAGTCCGTGGTGGGCCAGATCCTGAGGCACTCAATACAAAAACGTTCCCTTTTAAAATCGATAATAGCGTCGAAGCTGATTCGGCTGTACGGACATACTGAGAGGCGGCTCCGGAAATTCGGACAGTGTGGTAAGTGGGAGCCTGGCTTCACCGAAGCCACCAGGTGGTGGTGAACCAGAGGAGCGAGGCGATGAAGAGAGCACGGCGGAATCACGGAGCGACGTTTAAGGCTCAAGGGGCCTTGGCGGCAGTCAAAGGCGACAAGACGCTGGCGGAATTGGCCGAGCAGTTCCAGGCCCATCCCACGCAAATCCCCGAATGGAAATAGCAATTGCTCGCGCGGGTCGCGGACGTGTTTGGCAGAGCCACCCCGTCGGCGGACACGCCGGATCTCAAGACGCTCCACCCCAAGACCGGGCAACTGGCCCTGGAGAATGATTTTTTAGAAGGGACGCTCATCAAGGCCGGCTTGCTGAGCGCAAAGCGCTGATCGATCGCACGCATCCCTCAGCGCCGAGTATGGCTACGCAATTCTTTGGTTTTATGTGAGAGGCGGCGGCAGTCGCCTCATCAAGGCCTGGTCTCGTGCGATTTGCTATCGCAGTTAGTCGTTCGTCGATGGGCGCAGTAACCAATCTCCGGTGCGTTACAAACAGAGGTTGATTGCTGGAGTAACGAACGGCTAAGATCCACGCTGGTTAAGGCTATGGAACGTCCAGCAGACATTCGCATCGTGATTCTCAAGGGCAGCGTTCGGCCTGGTAACTATACGAGCATGGCCGCGGCGCTTGTCGAGGATGAGTTACGCAAGCACCCGCGAATCTCTGTGGAAGTGATCGATCCTGCGGCGCTCAATCTGCCGCTGCCGGGGACCGATCCTGGCTCCAAGGGGGCTCGTGAGCTTCATCAGAAAGTGACGTCTGCCACGGGTGCGATCTTCGTCACCCCGGAATATAACGGCAGCTTTAGCAGCGTGATTAAGCTCCAGATCGAACATCTCGGCTATCCCTCGCCGCTGGCCGGGAAGCCGGTCGCGTTGCTGGGCGTGGCCGGCGGTACGATTGGCGCGGTCAAGGCCTTGGAGCATTTGCGCAGCGTCGTGTCTCACATCGGCGGGATCGTCTTGCCGTTGTCGATCTCGATTGCCAATGTGCAGCGCGTGTTCGACCCCGAAGGCCGCTGTCTGGATGCCGAGGCGGAGCAACTGGTTCGCGGCGTGGCGGCCAACCTGGTCAATTACCTTGAGCAGAATGTTTGTCCGAAGGTCATGTTGGAGCGCCTTCAGCGGGAGCAACAGAAGAGCCCCCCTCACGTCGTCGGCATTTAGATGCCGGCTGGAAAAGATCTCAGCGCGGCTTCAAGGTGTTCGCGCAACGCCAGCGTCCCGGTTTCCTCGCAGGCGCATTCACACCAGAGAGGTCTATCCCGATTACACGCTTGGTGCCGCTACAAGAACGATCTGATCGCATACGCGACTTGCATTTTTCTTCGACGGCTCGTTATTCTGCCTTCGAACGGGTGATCTCAGGAGCGAGCTTCGATGAATGACTATCAGATTGGCGGCGGGTTGCGTCTTTTGACGGCAGTCGAGAAGACGGAGGCGTTTGCCGAGTTTCTCAAGGCGCGGATGATGCGTGCATTAGAAACAGAAGACCCTACGGAATTGCATTACTTGCTGGCGCATCTTGACGACTATCATTCGTATCTCTGGCGGTATTATAAAAAACTCGCGAGCGACCGGTCCGAGCGCATGAATCCCGGCGTGTAACCAGACGACGATCTCCATGCCCAGCTTATTTTCGACATCGTCCATAGAGGCGGCCACGTTCCACTTCGTGTCCGCGGTGTCTCGCAATCCCGATACGGAAGCCGCAGCCCGCGATTTAGTCGACGAGGTGCGGGCCAAGTTGGGCGGCGCCTCGCCCGATCTTGCGTTCGTGTTCTTTTCCTCTCACCATGCCTCTCGCGCCGAGTTGCTCGCTGAGACGGTGACGGATGTGCTGGGTGCCAGAGTGGCGCTCGGCTGTAGCGGCGAAGGCGTGATCGCCGGAGCGGAAGAACTGGAAACGTCTCCAGCCGTCACCTTGTGGACGGCCTGCCTTCCCGGTGTCACCCTCACGCCCGTTCGACTCTCCTTCTCGCAAACACGGGATCAGTTTTTGCTGCCAGGCTGGCCTGAATCCAACGGGCACGAGGGCACGTTTCTACTCCTCGCCGATCCCTTTTCGACGCCGATGCAAGATGTGCTGAGTCTCTTGGAAGAGCGGTATCCGGGATCGGCGGCGATCGGAGGGCTGGCGGGCGGTGGGCAGGATGCCGGAGAGAATCGGCTGCTCTTGGGGCGGCACACGTTCGATGGCGGATTGGTCGGGGTTCGGATTAGCGGCCCGATTGAGGTGCGTCCGGTGATTTCGCAAGGCTGCCGTCCGATCGGCGAGCGCTATGTGGTGACGAAAGCGGAACGCAATCTCGTGCATGAGATGGGCGGCACGTCGGCCTTGACGCGGCTTCAAACGGTGTTCGAATCGCTCGGGGGCGATGATCGGCGGCGGGCGCATCGAGCGCTCCATGTCGGCATCGTGATCGACGAGCATCGCAACCGGTTTGAGCGCGGCGATTTTCTTGTGCGTAATCTGGTGGGGGCCGACCAAACCACTGGCGCGGTGGCTATCGGAGATGTGGTGCAGGAGGGGCAGACGGTTCAGTTCCATCTGCGCGATGCCAAGTCGGCGAGCGAGGACTTGCACCTGCTGCTGGCGGCCGACCGCGCGCGGCACCCGAACGCGCCGCTCGGCGCCCTGGTGTTCAGCTGCTGTGGGCGCGGCCGGGGGTTGTTCGGGAAGCCGCATCATGATTCGGGCGTGCTGGCGGAACGGGTGGGGCAAATCCCAGTGGCCGGGTTTTTTGCGCAAGGCGAAATCGGCCCGGTCGGCGGGCGCAATTTTCTTCACGGGTACACCGCCAGCATGGCGCTGTTTGCCCAACCGAAATCGTAAGGAAGGCCGTATGAAGAATGTGTGTCGCGGTATCGTATTCGGCGCAGTCGTTGCGATGTGTAGTCCATTTATGGGAGTAGGAGGCAGTATGAGCGAGGCATCGGAAGGGAAAGAGATTACGACGTCATCCGGTTTGCAATATATCGATCAGGTCGTGGGAACGGGCGATACCGCCACGGCTGGCCAGACGGCTTCCGTTCACTACACCGGGTGGTTGACGAACGGCACGAAGTTCGACAGTTCCGTGGACCGTGGCCAGCCTTTCTCATTCCGGCTCGGCGTCGGCCAGGTCATCAAGGGCTGGGACGAAGGCGTGCAAGGCATGAAAGTCGGCGGGAAGCGCAAGTTGACGATCCCCTCGAACCTCGGGTATGGCGCGCGTGGAGCCGGCGGGCTCATTCCTCCGCATGCCACGCTGGTGTTCGATGTCGAATTGCTCGGTGTGCAGTAACCCGGCAGCCGATGAAACAGACGCCACTCATTGCTCAACATCGCGCGGCCGGGGCCAAGCTGGTTGACTTTGCCGGATGGGAAATGCCGATCCAGTACTCAGGCGTGCTGGATGAATACCATGCGGTTCGCAGTAAAGCCGGGCTCTTCGACGTCAGCCATATGGGCCGGCTGATTGTGTCGGGGGCTGGCGCGCTGGCGTTTCTTCAAGCAGTCACGACGAACGATGTGGCCAAGCTGGCGGTCGGCCAGGCGCAGTATTCCATGCTGTGCAACGACGAGGGCGGCATCAAGGACGACATTTTTGTCTACCGATTGAAGCCGGCGGAGTATCTGCTCTGTGTGAATGCCTCCAATCGCGCCAAGGTGTTGGCGTGGCTGCAAGCCCGCCCGCATGACGCGAATGTCGTCCTGGAAGATCGTTCGAGTCAGATGGCTCAAATCGCGCTTCAGGGACCTTTGTCCAAAGACATTATGATTGCTCTAGGGGGCGAGGCGGCGACGACTCTGAAGCTTCACCACATTTGCGAGGCGGCGCTGGCATCGGTCCCAACCCTCATTGCGCGGACTGGGTACACCGGCGAGCCCGGCTATGAATTGTATGCGCCGTCCGATCGTGTCGGCCTGTTATGGGAGCGGATTATGGACGCGGGGGCTTCACAAGGACTGAAGCCGGCCGGGCTGGGTTCGCGCGACTTGTTGCGTTTGGAAATGGGCTATCTCCTGTACGGCAACGACATCGATGAGACGACCACTCCCATCGAAGCGGCTGTCGAGTGGACGGTGAATTTCGAGAAAGGGGATTTCGCCGGGCGTGCGAAGCTGCTTGTGCAGAAAGAAGGCGGGCCAGCCAAGCGCTTTGTCGGATTCGAGTTGTTGGAAAAGGCGGTGCCGCGGCATGGGTGCAAAATTCTCGATGCGCGCTCATCCGAACCCATCGGTGAAGTGTCGAGCGGCAATCTGTCGCCTCTTCTTCAGAAGGGGATCGGCCTGGGCTATGTGCCATTCGCGCAGTCGGCCATCGGCACGCGGATCACGGTCGATATTCGAGGGAAAGCGGTGCCGGCCCAAGTTGTAAAAACTCCGTTCTACCGAAAGCCCAAGAGCGCATAACGGATTTAGTTATGACGAAGAATATTTACACAGGCCGAGTGATCACGCTGAACATCGATACGGTCGCTCTGCCGAATGGCGTGACCGTCGACCTTGAGACGATTCGACATCCCGGCGCCTCGGCGGTCGTTCCAATGAAAGAGGATGGCACGGTGGTGTTGATCCGCCAGTTCCGTCACGCTGCGGGCGGATTCATTTATGAGATTCCCGCAGGCAAGCTGAATCCTGGCGAAGATCCGTTGAGCTGCGCGGCGCGCGAGTTGGAAGAGGAGATCGGATACCGGGCCGCTTCGTTCACGCTGCTCTCCAGCATCTTCACGGCGCCGGGGTTTGCCGACGAAGTGATTCACGTCTATAAAGCGACGGGATTAACGCAGGGGCGGCAACAATTGGATCGGGATGAAGTGCTGGAGGTCGTCGAGATGCCGCTGATCGAGGCGATCGGAAAAATCGAAGATGGCACGATCCGTGATGCCAAGACGATTGTGGGATTGCAGGCGGTCTATATCAGGACATCGATGCGGTAGGGGGAACTGCCCGAGAGGCCTCCCGCGTGAGCGGGAAACCTCTCAAGACAGCTAGCCTCGCCAAAAAAACCAAACGGATTAGTGGCCGCCCTTCTTCTCGTCTTTCTTCTTCTCGTCGCCGAACACCACGTGGCCGCCCTTCTTCTCTTCCTTCTTCTTCTCTTCGCCGTACACAACCACGTGGCCACCCTTCTTCTCTTCCTTCTTCTTCTCATCGTTGGCGAAAGAAGGCGCGCTGAACGAAACGGCCACTGCCACTGCCATGATTGCCATCAACATGCTCTTCATAGTAAATCCCTCCAGAAAGGTTGTTGAGATTCATGCCGCTGATCGGGCACTGCCCAGTAGTTCAGCAAGCCGCATGCCGCATGTCAGAGGCACACGGCTTATCCATAAATCCAACTAGTTATAGGGTTGCTCTAATCTGGCAATGGAGGTGAATTCCTTCTCCCTCCTGTGGCGGATTGGCTAAGCCTCCACTAAACTGCCTCAATTGCGATGGGGGAGCGACATGGGTTCAGCAGGCGCAAGATTGTCTGACAATATCCACCCAGGCGTGAGGATCCTCTTTGTCGGGATCAATCCTGGCCTGCGGTCCGCGCAGGTAGGGCATCATTTCGCTGGCCCATCCAATCGCTTTTGGAAGCTGCTAGCAGAGTCTCATCTCGTGACGGAACCACTGACCTATAGAGAGGATTGGCGGTTGCCTGAATGGAGGCTTGGGCTGACCAACATCATCGGCCGTTCGAGCCGTGGAATCGATAGCCTGTCGGCGGAGGACTATCGTGGAGGGGTAGCGGCATTGACCAGGAAAATACGGCGGTATCGCCCTCGCATTGTGGCCTTTCTGGGGGTGACGATTTATCGCATGGTCTGTGGCGTCGATCAGAAGCTGCCGTCGCGTCTTGTGCTGGGGCCGACGTCAGGCCGCATTGCAGACATTCCGATCTTTCTCTTGCCCAACCCCAGTGGTCGCAATGCGCACTATTCTTACGGGGAGATGCTGGCGGCGTTTCAGCTTCTTCGAAAAATCGCGGAACAGCCGGCCGGGAAGTTGTAATTTCTGACCGGTCTCACGGAGGTGTCCGCTTCGTTATTAGACGGCGGTCAGGGCAGTGTGCTCTGCGCTGTTTTCCTCTTCTCCCAGGAGCTGTTTAGCGCTAAACAGAACGGAGTGGTACAGTGAAAGAGTCGCGCGGTCTTTTCTCGCTTGTTCCTGGCATCGGCCTTGCTGTATAAAAGCCAACGATTTTACTTCTCTCTCTAGGAGGGGTTATGCGGCGAGTCGGACTTGTCATCTTCGCATCAATCGCATTGTGGATGGGGAGTGCGGCTTCCGGCGCAGCCCAGCCCGCCACCCAGGACCTCATTGCCGGCGCGTTGCAAGCCTGTCACGACGGGCGGATTGCAACGGATCGCGCGGCTCGATTGGCGCTCTATGAGAAGGGGCAGTCTTTGGGGGAGCAAGCCGTGGCGGCCGACGAGCAATCCGCCGATGCCCACTTCGCCTTATTCTGCAATCTCGGGGAATTGATGCGTATCGATGGCGAGATGAGCCTCTCTTCGGTGTTTGGGTTTCGACGCATGATGAAAGAGCTCAATCGGGCGCTTGAACTCAAGCCCGATCATCTCGATGCCCTCTCCGCCAGAGGAACATTGCTAGTGCGGCTTCCCTCCATGCTGGGTGGCGATCCGGAGAAGGGCGAGCAGTTGCTCCGGCATGTCATTCACGAGGTGCCGGACGCCGTCAACGCGCGGATCAGTCTAGCCAAAAGCTATTGTAAACGCGGCCGCCATCAGGATGCTGTCGTGCTGGCTACGGAAGCGTTGACGCTGGCGAAGGCGCAACAGCTCGACGACTTTATTCCCGAGGCCTCAAAAGTCGTTGCGCAACTTCATGCCATTGGAAACAAAGGAAACTAAGCCGTCCGCTCGCCGCCGGTCCTTCTAGAACCGCTCCGCAAATCGTGCTATCTTCAGCCCTCAGTTTTGACTGTACCCATCACTCGACGATCATCGTTGATTTATTACGTTGGCGCGCATCGGAAGCGAGAAACGGCGGGTTCCCCGTTAACCGTAAGGAGCACAGACCATCATGTTATTGAGTGGCAAAAAAGGGCTCATCATCGGCGTCGCCAACAAGCACAGCATTGCCTGGGCCATCGCCCAGTCGGCCGCCAGTCATGGCGCGCAACTTATGTTCAATTATCAGAATGAGCGGTTGCGGGAAAACGTCGAGGAACTCGTCGCGACGCTGCCTGGTGCAAAAGCTTTTCCGTGCGACGCTGGCGATGATGCGCAGATTGCGGCCATGATGGAGAACGTGGGCAAAGAAGTCGGTACGCTCGACTTTCTCGTCCACTCCATTGCTTTTGCCCCTCGCGAGGAACTGACCGGACAATTCGTCAACACGACCCGGCAGGGATTTGCCACGGCTCTGGATGTCAGCGCCTATTCGCTCGTTGCGGTCACGCGCGCCGCGTTGCCGCTGATGACGAATGGCGGTTCCGTCGTGACGCTGACCTACCTCGGTGCCGAACGGGTCGTGCAGAACTACAATGTCATGGGTGTCGCCAAGGCCGCGCTCGAAGCTAGCGTGCGGTATCTCGCTCATGATCTCGGTCCGAAGAACATTCGCGTCAACGCCATTTCGGCCGGCCCGATCAAGACCCTCGCAGCAAGAGGCGTCTCGGGCATCAGCAAGATGGTGGATCACCATCGAGAATATGCTCCGCTCCGCCGGCCGACGGAACAGGGCGAGGTGGGCGACACGGCGTTGTTTCTTGTGAGTTCGCTGGGACGGGGGATTACCGGAGAAATCATCTACGTCGATGGCGGCTATCACATCATCGGGTCGATCGTCTCAGCTGAGTGACTGGCGCGCATCTCGTGAAGCGTGGGTGTCGCTTTGCAAACGACGAGCGACGATTATTCGGTCAGCTTTCGCAGCGCTTTTAAACGTCCCTGTTTTTTCTTGCTCTCGATCCGCCTGGTCTGAGACCCCTTCGTTGGCTTGGTCGCTCGTCGCGCCTTGCGCGGGATGGCCACGCTCTGAATCAAGAGACAAAGCCGCTCCAACGCATCCTCTCGATTCCGCTCTTGCGTGCGGTGCTGCTGCGCCTTGATCGTGATAATTCCATCCTGCGAGATGCGGTGATCGTTCAGCCTCAGCAACTCCTGCTTGTAGAACGGCGGCAAAGACGACGCCTTGATATCGAATTGCAGATGAATCGCCGTTGAGACCTTGTTGACGTTCTGCCCGCCGGCTCCCTGCGAGCGCATGGCATGGAGTTGAATTTCTGAATCGGGAATGAGGACGTGAGAGGAGATGTGCAGCATAGGATGTATCAGTCTACTGTAGTCGGCCCCTAGTCGCCATGGCCTAATCGGAGCTGCCGCAGCAGGAATGTTGTAGAGGGGGAGGGTGGTGTGACGAACAGAGGCTTACTGCAATTCCGGCACGCGGTCGATGATGCGAAGCCGGACGTCGTCGCCGAGCTGGATTTGAACCATTTTGGTCGACAGGTTTTCGCGGACTTGATTCACGTCGTTCACGGTGAAGCGGATCTGGCCCCCGCAGCGCTCGACGAGATGATAGAGCAACAGCGTGGTGAGATAGCTGACTTCTTCGTCGTTGGCATGCTCGCTGAAGTTCAATATTTGAGGCATGGTGATTTCAACGTCTCCCCGTGGTGATGTATCGTTATCGCCGAAGCGAGGTCGATCGCACAATGCCTCAAAAGAAGGGGAGCGGCAAGCGACAGTTTTGTACAGTTGTAGGGGAAACCTGACAGGCTGGTAGTGGCCTCGATGTCGAGAGCAACAGGCCGTTTATTTCAATCCTCGATACGTGCCGCTATGGTGTTAGAGAGCTGCCAGTGCTTGAGGTGAATTGCACCTGATCGGCGAGTTGATCGAGGAGGGAAGGAACTCCCCATGGTTCTTTCTGCGGCCTGGCATGAAGAAAAATAATTCCTTGCAAGTCCGGCCCCATGACTGCCAGGCCTCGACCAGCCAATGAGCCTGCCAGATAGGCTGCGGTGAGGATGCTCCCTTTGCGGGTGACGGGCCCTGTCGGCTCGAATACTACTGTTTCTGAAATTGGCTGCGGTTCTCCGAGCAGGGCAAAAAGCTCGTCTTCCGTCTGGTTGAGAATTGCGAATGCAAGGACAAACCCCGCTTCTTTTTCCGAGACGAGCAGCACGGCCGCCAAGTTATCCAGTTGTTCCCCGCGCCACCCTGTTGGAATAAGAAAAGAGGCCGCGCCGTTAGGCGCGCGGACGCGGGTGCCGGCGCGATAGCTCTGTCCGGCTTGCATGTCGACGGCGGCTATTCTGGCCGGCGGGGACTGCGCCCAACCGACTGGCACTCCAAGAAGGAGGCCGCACAGAGCAATCACGGTTGTGCGAGCGGAGATCGTGGCGATCATTCGGTGCGGATCCACGGTCATGGATCAGGGTTGATAGCTCTCCATCGGGGGACAGGTGCAGATCAAATGGCGATCGCCATAGGCTTCATCGACGCGGCTGACCGCCGGCCAAAACTTGTTGGCTCTGACGGAGAGCGTTGGGAATGCCGCCTGCTCCCGCGTATAGGGGCGGCTCCACTCTGTCGCCGCGACGATGGCCGCTGTGTGAGGCGCGTTCTTGAGCACATTATTGGTGCGGGGTTGACGCCCGTCGACGATTTCTTGGATTTCCGCGCGAATAGCGATCATCGCCTCACAGAACCGGTCTAGCTCGGCTTTCCCTTCACTCTCCGTCGGTTCAATCATCAAGGTGCCGGCAACCGGAAACGACACCGTTGGCGCATGGAAGCCGTAATCCATGAGGCGCTTGGCGACATCCATGGCTTCCACACCGGAGGTTTCCTTGAAGGGCCGCAGATCGAGAATGAATTCATGCGCGACATGCCCGGTCGCACCGGTGTAGAGAATGGTGTAGTGCTTCTCCAGCCGTTTGGCCATGTAGTTGGCGTTGAGAATGGCGACTTGCGTGGCCTTCTTGAGCCCGTCGCGGCCCATGAGCGCGATATAGACCCACGAGATGGGAAGAATGCCCGCGCTTCCGTGCGGCGCTGCGGCTATGGGACCGATCGACTCGCGGGTTCCCAGCCCTGTCACGGGGTGCCCTGGAAGGTAGGGCGCGAGGTGCCTGGCAACGCCAATAGGTCCTATGCCGGGACCGCCGCCGCCGTGCGGGATGCAAAACGTTTTGTGCAAATTCAGATGGCAGACGTCGGCGCCGATGTCGCCAGGCCTGCAGAGCCCCACCTGTGCGTTCATGTTGGCGCCGTCCATGTACACCTGTCCGCCATGGGTATGCACAATCTGGCAGATCCGGCGCACGTCCGCTTCGAAGACGCCATGCGTTGAGGGGTACGTCAGCATCAACGCCGACAGCTGGTCGCGGTGCTGCGCGGCTTTCGCTTCCAGATCGGGCAGATCCACGTTGCCCTGCTTGTCGCAGGCGACAACAACGACCGTCATTCCCGCCATCGCTGCGCTGGCGGGGTTGGTGCCGTGGGCCGACACCGGGATCAGGCACACATTCCGATGAGACGCGCCCTGTCCGCGGTGGTACGCGCGAATCGCCATCAGTCCCGCATATTCGCCCTGAGAGCCGGCGTTGGGCTGGAGCGAGACGGCGGCAAATCCCGTAATCTCGGCCAGCCAGGATTCCAGCTGCTGGAATAATTCCCGGTAGCCCTGGGTCTGCTCGGCCGGGGCGAACGGATGAAGATGGGCGAATTCCGGCCAGGTAATCGGGAGCATCTCCGTGGTCGCGTTCAGCTTCATGGTGCAGGAGCCGAGCGGAATCATCGAATGCGTGAGCGAGAGATCCTTGCCCTGGAGCCGATGCACATAACGCAACATCTCATGCTCGGCGTGGTATCGATTGAAAATCTCGTGCGTGAGATAGGCGCTGGTTCGCGCTAATGGGGCGGGATAGCCGAGATCGACAGCGCCAGCAAGATCGATAACCTGGAACGGCAGATGGTCTTGGCCGACGAAAAGCTTCAGGAGCGTTTCGACTTCATACTCGGTGCTGGCTTCATCCAGCGAAAGGCCAAGAGACCCGTCTTCATGGGTCCGAAGGTTGATGCGCTGCTCGTTCGCTCTGGCGCGGATCGGATCGGCCTGATGCTTCGGCGCGCGAATCCGCAAGGTATCGAAGAATAATTCAGGGCCTACGTCGAAGCCGAGCCGGCGCAAACCTTCGGCGAGCATCAGCGTCAATCCATGCACGCGCTGCGCGATGCGGCGGAGTCCGCTGGGGCCGTGGTACACCGCGTACATACCGGCCATGACGGCCAAGAGCACTTGGGCTGTGCAAATGTTGCTCGTAGCTTTTTCCCGGCGGATATGTTGTTCCCGCGTTTGGAGAGACAGCCGGTAGGCCGTATTGCCAGCCGCATCTTTCGAGACGCCGACGATCCGTCCGGGCATCTGGCGCTTGAATTCTTCCTTAGTGGTTAAGAAAGCGGCATGCGGCCCGCCGAATCCCATGGGGACTCCGAACCGCTGGCTGGAGCCCACGGCAATGTCGGCGCCGAACTCTCCCGGCGACCGCAAGAGGGTCAAGGCCAGCAGATCGGTGGCGACGACGACAAGTATCCCCGCCTCATGCGCCCGCGCGACCAGACTGCTGACGTCCCCGACGTAGCCGTCGCTCGTCGGGTATTGGAGCAGCACACCGCATAGGGTGTTGTCCGAAAACTCAATCGAAGCGTTGGGGCCGGAGCGAATCGCGATGCCCAGCGGCTCAGCGCGTGTCTGGAGGACCGCCAGCGTTTGCGGATGGCAGTCGTGCGACACAAAGAACGTCGTGCGCTCTTCGCCGCGGGATCGCGCGATCGCCAGGCACATCGCCATCGCTTCGGCGGCGGCGGTTCCCTCGTCCAGCAATGAGGCATTGGCGAGCGGCAATCCGGTCAGATCTCCAACCATCGTTTGAAAATTCACCAGCGCTTCAAGACGGCCTTGGGCGATTTCCGCCTGATAGGGCGTGTATTGGGTGTACCAGCCAGGGTTTTCAAGAATGTTCCGCTGGATCACGCCAGGGGTGATGCAATGGTAGTAGCCCATGCCGATGAGCGAACGGTAGACGCGGTTTTTTGCCGCAATTTGTTTCAGTTCACCCAGCACTGCCTGCTCCCCCCGCTGGGGAGGCAGATCCAACGGCTTTCGTAGCTGGATATCCTGAGGGACCGTGACATCGCAAAGATGTTCCAGTGACGGCACGCCGGCTATGGCCAGCATGTCGCGGATGTCGTCGTCCGACGGGCCGATATGCCGCGGTGGAAAGAGGTCGGTCGATTGCAGAAAATCAGGGTGAGGCATGTTCGTTCGATCCGCTCGCTATCGGGTGAGGTGTGGATGGCTATTGACCTTGTGGAGACTACCATGGCGCTGTTCCATTTCCAATATCCCGCAACCGGGTGCTGCCGCCGCTTGCCATAGGGAGGGGGAGTTCTGTAAGTACAGGGGAGGAGAGAAAGAATTTTCCCCATGTCGCGGAGTGCGATGGCAACGCAACGAACACATTTGCACGACATTCTTATTGTCGGCGCCGGCCTGGCCGGCATGCGCGCGGCTCTTGCCGCGCCGGGCAATCTGGATGTGGCGTTGATCTCAAAAGTCCATCCGGTTCGCAGCCATTCGGTGGCGGCTCAGGGCGGCATCAACGCCGCGCTTGGCGAGAACGATTCGTGGGAGGCCCATGCCTTCGATACGGCGAAGGGCGGGTTGTATCTTGGCGATCAGGATGCCATTGAAGCGATGTGCCGGGAGGCTCCGGGAGACATTCTTGAGCTGGAGCGACTGGGCGTGATCTTCAGCCGCGATGCCCAAGGCCGCATCGCCCAGCGACCGTTTGGGGGCGCTGGTTTTCCCCGTACCTGTTATGCGGCCGACCGCACCGGCCATGCGCTGCTGCACGCGCTCTACGAGCAAATTCTCAAGCGGCGCACCACCGTCTATGAAGAATGGTATGTCACCGCGCTCGTGGTCGAAGCCGGCGTCTGCCGAGGGGTGATCGCCTGGGATATCGTGCATGGCGGGTTGCGGCTTATCCAAGCCAAGGCCGTCATCCTGGCGACCGGCGGCAGCGGGCGGGCGTTTTTGACCAGCACAAATGCGGTGATCAATACCGGCGACGGCATGGCGCTGGCCTATCGCGCCGGGGTGCCGCTCATGGACATGGAATTCGTTCAGTTTCATCCGACCACCTTGAAAGACACCGGCATTCTGATTACCGAAGGGGCGCGGGGCGAGGGCGGCTATCTGCTCAATACATTAGGCGAGCGATTCTTGAAGCGGTATGCGCCGGAACAAATGGAATTGGCGACTCGCTCGACGGTCTCCCTCGCGATTGGGCAGGAAATCCTTGAAGGGCGTGGCGTGGATGGCTGTGTGTTGCTGGATCTCCGGCATCTCGGGCGGGACAAGATTGTGGAACGGCTTCCTCAAATCCGGCAGATCGCGATGGAGTTCGCCGGGCTCGATCCGGTTGAAACGCCGATTCCCATCAGACCGGGCGCGCACTATCAAATGGGCGGAGTCAGGGCCAATCAATGGGGCGAGACGGACATCCCAGGCCTCTTCGCGGCAGGAGAATGCGCCTGCGTCAGCGTGCATGGGGCCAATCGCCTTGGCGGCAATTCGCTGCTGGAAACCATCGTGTTCGGCCGGCGGGCTGGAACAAGAGCCGGTGAGTACGCTGGAGCCGTGGGGCATGAGGCTCCCGCACGCCATCATCTTACGGAGGAGCAAGCCAGGGTGGAGCGGCTGCTGTCTCAGCGCGGGGGAGAACGCGCCTGGCAGGTGCGGCAGGAGCTGGGAGAATCGCTAAGTACGAATCTTGGAATCTTCCGGACACAGGCATCGATGACGGCGGCCGGAAACAAGGTCCGCGATCTCCGGCCACGCGCGGCGGCGGTCACGGTGCAGGACAAGGGGCGCGTGTTCAACACCGACTTGATCCAGGCGCTGGAGCTGCAATGCTTGGTCGAACGTGCGGAGACCATCGTCGCGGGCGCGCTCGCGCGCGAGGAGAGCCGCGGCGCGCATTACCGCTCTGATTTTCCCACCCGCAACGACGCCGCCTGGCTGCGGCATACGGTGGCTCAACGGACGTCCGGCGGCGCGAGACTGTCGTATGCCCCGGTCACGGTCACCCGATTCCAGCCGAAGTAGATTGCCTGCCGCTTTCGTTATCCGAGAACATCCCCGGTAGGTTTGGTATAATCGGCTCGCGAGAGGAGTCTTTATGCGCGTACTCGTTGTCGAAGACGAAACGAAGGTCGGCTGTTTCATCAAGCGCGCGCTTGAGGAGGAAAGCTACGCCGTCGATCTCTGCGAAGACGGGGCCAAGGGGCTCGAGATGGCGCTGGCGACCGACTACGATTTAATCATCGTGGATCTCATGCTGCCGTCGATGTCGGGGATGGAGATTCTGAAAGCCGCCCGGCGCGAACGGGTTCAAACGCCGGTGATGATTCTGACGGCGCAGTCCCAGGTCGACCAGCGGGTGAAGGGGCTCGACGCCGGCGCCGACGATTACCTCACCAAGCCGTTTGCCATCGACGAATTGCTGGCCCGCGTGCGGGCGCTGCTGCGCCGGGGCGCGACCGAGAGTCCCGGCATTCTGCAAATCGACGATTTGGTGCTGAACCCGGCGACCCGCGAGGTCGCGCGCGGCGGGACGCGCATTGAGCTGACGCTGAAAGAATATGCGCTGCTGGAATATCTCATGCGGCACACCGGGCGGGTGCTGACGAGGCCCATGATTTCAGAACACGTCTGGAACCAGGACTTCGACACCTTCACCAATGTCATCGACGTCTACGTCAATTATCTCCGCAACAAGATCGACCGGGGCCGGTCGAAAAAACTCATCCATACAATCCGTGGCAGCGGCTACATGCTGAAAGTGGACTGATGCCGCTGCGCCTTCGGCTGACGCTCTGGTATGGGAGCACGCTCGCGCTCGTGCTCATCGTCTTTTCCGTGGTGCTGTACCATGTGACCGCGCGCAGCCTTCGCGATGCGATGGATCAATCGCTGGAAGAGACGGCCAATACGGCGGTCCGGTCGCTGGAAGAGCGGGGGTTTCTCCCGCTCATCGACGAAGAGGAATTGCTGTCGCAGTTTCCCGATCTCGCCCGGATCGACAAGTTCTTCCAGATTTTCAGCCCGTCCGGGACCATCACGCTTCGGTCCCCCAATATCAAACAGCATGACGTTCCGCTCAGCCGCACCGCGCTCGAAACGACGTTCAGCGGAAAAACTATTTTTGAATCGGCGAAATATCCGAAGGAGCCGCCGCTCCGGCTCGTGTCCGTCCCCATTATTTACCGGGGGAACTTGCTCTACATTGTGCAAGTCGGGACGTCGATGGAATCCATCGACGACACCCTGCGCCGGTTGTTGCTGGTGTTGCTGGTCACCATGCCGATCGCGCTGGCGGTGTCGCTGGCCAGCGGGTGGTTTCTGGCCGGCCGCGCGCTGCGCCCGGTCGACGCGATCACCTTGGCGGCGCAGCGCATCGCCGCCGGCGATCTCAGCCAGCGATTGACGGCCTCGACCGCGTCCGACGAGATCGGGCGCCTGGCCAGCATGTTCAACGACATGATCGGCCGGCTCGATGTATCGTTCCGGCAGATTCGTCAATTTACCAGCGATGCGTCCCACGAGCTGCGGACGCCGCTGACGGTGATGAAGGGAGAAACGGAGCTGACGCTCCGGCGCCCCCGCCCGCTCGGCGATTATCAAACCGTGCTCGAAAGCAACTTGGAAGAAATCGATCGCATGACGCACATCGTCGACGAGTTGCTGTTCCTCTCCCGCGCCGATATGGGAGAGGTCAAAATGGAGACGCTGCCGGTCAGCTTGGAGTCGCTCGTCGAAGACATCCACCGGCAAGCGACGCTGCTCGGGCAGGATCGCAATATCGCCGTGACGCTTGGCACGGTGCAGCCGGCCGTTGTCCAAGGCGATGAGCTTCGGTTGCGGGAGCTGTTGTTGAATCTGGTGGAGAATGCCATCAAGTATTCCCATCCTGACGGGACCGTCGAAATTTCTCTTGTCGCGGACGGAGCGAATGCGCGGCTGTCGGTCACGGATCGAGGCATCGGCATTGCTCCGGACGATCTGCCCAGAATCTTCCATCGCTTTTTCCGCACCGACGGCGCCCGGGCCCATACGAAAAAGGGCACAGGCCTCGGACTCGCCATTTGCGCCTGGATTGCCGAGACGCACAAAGGGCGCATCGATGTGACCAGCGAGCCGGGTGCCGGATCGACGTTCACCGTGACGCTTCCCTTGGCTGCGCCTTCCGCTTAGCCACTTCTAATTCATACCTAATCCCGTTCTCATTACCGGTTGGTACGGTTACTCGTGCATTGATGCGAGCAGGATCCGTTCACCCGTCTCATTCATCACCAGGAGGACATTATGAAGGAGTTGGTTCAGAAGGCGGTCGTGGCGAGTTGCGCCGTCGTCGCGGTGGGGGCGCTGCTGGCTTGGGGCGGGCAACCGCTGCCCTTTTCTCATGCTTCCAGTGGCGCCCAGCCTGCGGCGGCGGCTGTCGTTGCTCCGGCGGCGAATGGATTTACCGATGTGGCCAAGGCCGTCACGCCGGCGGTGGTCAACATTACGACCGTCATGGGAGAGAAAGCCTCCGACGGGCGGAAGATCCCCGATGAACTGCGCGACCGGATGGAAGAATTTTTTGGCGGGCCTGGCGGCCCTCGTGGATTTCGCGGGCCACAAGGCCCGGGTGAGCCCCGCGGGCATCGCGGCGGCGGCCAGGGCTCTGGAGTAATCGTCTCCGCAGAGGGCTATGTGCTGACCAATAACCATGTGATCGACGGCGCGAAGGAAGTCACGGTGACCTTGCCGGATAAACGCGAATTCAAGGGCGCGATTGTCGGGACCGATCCCAAGACGGATTTGGCCGTGGTGAAAATCGACGGGCAGAATCTGCCGTCGGTGGTGTGGGGCGATGCCAGCAAGCTGCAAGTCGGCGAATATGTGCTGGCGGTTGGAAATCCCTTTGGATTGAACTCGACGGTGACGTTGGGCATCGTGAGCGCGCTGGGTCGCGGCCGGATGGGCATCACGCAGTATGAGGACTTCATTCAGTCGGATGCCGCCATCAATCCTGGAAATTCCGGCGGCGCTTTAGTTAACACGCGCGGAGAACTGGTCGGGATCAATACGGCGATCTTCTCGCAGACCGGCGGCTATCAGGGGGTGGGGTTTGCCGTGCCGACCAGCATGGGCAAGCCGATCTATGAAAGCCTGATCAAGAACGGCAAGGTTGTGCGCGGATATCTGGGTGTCGGGATTCAGGATCTCAGCCAGGATCTCGCCAAGTCGTTCGGCATTAAGCAGGCCGCGGGCGCGTTGGTCAGCGATGTGAAAGAAGAGAGTCCGGCTGGCCAGGCTGGGTTGAAGCAGGGCGATGTGATCGTCGCGTATCAGGGTTCGCCGGTGGAAGATGCGGTGGCGCTTCAACGTCTCGTGACCAGGACGACGGTCGGCATGAAAGTGCCAGTCAAGGTGATCCGTGACGGCCATGAGAAAGACCTCACGGTGACGATCGGAGAACAGCCGGAGACGACGAAGGTCGCGAAAGCCGAAGCCGGTGAAGCGGACTATGCGTTTGCCGGAGTGGCTGTCCAAGACCTGGATCGGGAAACCGCGAAAGAGCTGGGCCTCAAGGGCAAGGCGCAGGGCGTGGTCGTGACCGGCGTCGAGCCGGAGAGCGGCGCTGAGAAGGCTGGTTTGATGACGGGCGATGTCATTCGTGAGATCAACCGCCAGCCGGTCAAGTCGGTCAAGGAGTTCGAGAAGGCTTCGTCGGCGATCAAGAAGGGCGAGAATGTCCTGATCTTGATTGACCGCCGCGGCAGCGCGTTATTCCTGACCGCGAAGGTGTAGGAAGGTTTCAGGCAGGGGGTGAGGTTCAGCCTCACCCCCTGCGGTGACTTCTGTCAAACGTCCGCTAATCGAACACCACCGTTTTCTTTCCATACACCAAGACCCGATGCTCGATATGCCGGCGCACCGCACGTGCCAGGACGATTTCTTCCAGGTCGCGCCCCTTTCTCACCAGATCGTCGACCGTGTCCCGGTGTCCGACGCGGATGACATCCTGTTCGATAATCGGCCCTTCGTCGAGATCCTGCGTCGCGTAGTGGGCCGTTGCGCCGATGATCTTGACGCCCCGTTCATAGGCTTGCCGGTAGGGATTCGCCCCGATGAACGCAGGAAGAAACGAGTGATGAATGTTAATCACCGGGCAGCCGATGTGAGCGAGGAAGTCGGCGCTTAAAATCTGCATGTAGCGGGCCATGACGACTAGCTCGACGCGATGGTCCTTCAGTTGTGCGATGACCTGCTTCTCTTGTTGCGGCTTGGTCTCTTTCGTCACGGGGTATACGGCAAAGGGAATCTTAAACAGCTCGGCCCAGCTGGCGCAGGTGTCGTGGTTGGAGACGATGACGGGCACATCGATGCACAGCTCGTCGCGCTTGTGCCGCTGAAGCAAGTCCGCCAGGCAATGATCCTGCTTTGAAACGAGCATGCCCACCCGGAGGCGATGGCTGGAGGAATGGACTTCGTAGCGCATGTCGAAAATTTTTGCGATGGGCGCAAAGGCAGCAGGGATCTCGCTTGGGGGAATTTGCAATCCTTCCGTCGAGAACTCCATCCGCATCAGGAAATCGTTCGTCTCTTCGTCGGTGTGATGATCCGAGTCGAGGATATTGCCGCCGAAGTCGTGGATGAATCCCGACACGCGGGCGACAATGCCCTTCCGGTCTTTGCAGTGGATCAGAATCACCACTGAGTCTTTGCGAGTGGCTGCCATGGCGGATACGTCCCTTTCGTCGATGTTCAGCGAGTGTACCAGATCATAAGCGGGGGGACCGCGCGCAATTAGGAGACGACGTGGCCGACGAGATCGTAGGTGGCCGCATCCGTGATCTCGACTGTGACGAAATCGCCCGGCTTGGGGTGGGGCCTGTCTTGGTGCGCCTGGGTTGGGCGGGTGGGAGCGTCGGGGCTGTCGTTGATATAGACAACCCCATCGATCTCGGGCGCGAGGCCCTCGTGGCGCCCTTCCAACAGCAGCGGAGTTTCTTCCGATGGCCCCTCGACGAGCACTTCCATGATGGAGCCGATACGCGCCTGCCCCTGCGCGGCGGCGATGCCTTCCTGGATTGCCAGCAGTTCGTTCCGTCGTTCATCCATCACCGCTCGTTCCACCTTCTCGTTGAGCGATAGCGCGGGTGTATCTTCTTCATCCGAGTAGAGGAAGACCGCCACCCGGTCGAATTCTCTTTCCGTCACATAGGTCTTCAGTACTTGATAGGCGCTCTCCGTTTCACCGGGAAAACCGACGATGAAGGCTGTGCGAAAAGCGACCTTCGGAACCCTGGTGCGAATGCGGTCCACGAGTTTGTCGATCGCGGCGTGCGTGCCTAGCCGGTGCATGCGTTTCAGCATGCGGTCGTCGATGTGCTGGAGGGGCATGTCGATATACTTGGTGATTTTTTCTTCGCCCGCATAGAGATCGAGCAGCGCGTCGGTGACTTGCTGGGGGTACAGATAGAACGGTCTGATCCAGCGGATGTCCGGCACCTTCACGAGTGCGCGAAGCAGCGCAGTCAATCCGTCTCGAATCCCGAGATCCACGCCGTAGTTAATCGTGTCCTGAGAAATGAGGTTGAGCTCTTTCACGCCTTCGCCGGCGAGGCGCTCCGCTTCAGCCACAATCGATTCGATGGAGCGGCTCCGTTGTTTCCCGCGCATGATGGGAATCGCGCAGAATGCGCAATTCCGGTTGCAGCCTTCGGCGATCTTCACATAGGCGCTGTGCGCGTTGCCCAGCCGGAGGCGCGGGGCGTCCGCGTCGTAGAGATAGGGCGGTTCGCTGATCCAGAGCCGTTGCTGCCGTTTCTTAGGTGCCAGGAGGTCCCGGCAGATCTCGGCGATCTTGCCGAACTCGCCGGTGCCCACCACGCCGTCCAGTTCCGGCAATTCTTTGAGCAGGTCGCCTTGATAGCGCTGGGCCAGGCAGCCCACCGCAATCAGCACCCGGCAGGCGCCTTTCTGCTTCAGCTTGCCATGTTCGAGAATCGTATTGATCGACTCCTGCTTTGCCTCTTCGATAAAGCCGCAGGTGTTGATGATGACGACTTCGGCTTTCTTCGGATTGCCGGTCAACTGAAAGCCGTCGTTCACGAGCGTGCCGAGCATCAGCTCCGAGTCCACCTGGTTTTTGGAGCAGCCCAGATTGACGAAGCCGATGGTCGTTTTATTGGCGTCGCCGGCCGTCTTGGCTCGCGCGGTTTTCTTGGCCGGTTTCTTGCGGTCGAGTTGAATCAATGGCGTAGACATCGCCCGGCAGTCTACGGGAGGGGTGAAAAGGCTGTCAACGCGCCCCAGTCGATGGGGCTTGAAATCCCGCGCATGCTTCACCTACAGTGCGGCCCGTGATACGAACGTTTAAAGGCATCAAGCCCACGATCCCTGATTCCTGCTTCATCGAAGACACTGCCGTGGTAATCGGCGATGTGACAATGGGGGAGGAATGCAGCGTCTGGTTCAACGCGGTGATCCGTGGCGATGTCCACTATATCCGCATCGGGAGCCGGACCAACGTGCAGGATCTCTGCATGTTGCATGTGACGCATGACACGCATCCGCTGATCATCGGGAATGGGGTGACCATCGGTCACAGCGTGGTGTTGCATGGCTGCACAATCGAGGACCGTGTCTTAGTCGGCATGGGGGCGATTGTGATGGACGGCGCCGTGATCGGGGCAGATTCAGTCATTGGCGCCGGGGCTCTCGTGACCGAGGGCACCATCGTGCCGCCCAAAAGTCTGATTCTTGGGTCGCCCGCGAAAGTGAAGCGTGCGGTGGCTGAGCAGGAATTGGCCTGGGTCAAGGAGTCGGCCGCGAACTATGTGAAGTACGCCCGCCAGTACATGGACGGTTCGTCGAAGCCGCCCACCGGCTTTAGAGTGTAGCTGTTCGGGACCGTCGAGTTGTTGCCACTGCCGAACCAATCTTCATAAAGCAGACCGGATCTCCCACCAAGGCAGTCGGAAATTGAGCCCGTTCAACGAGGTAGGGGATTTTCTTGCGATGGCACCAGTCGGCGATCCAGACCACTTCTTCGGTCGAGGTCGTGACCAGCCCCGGCAGGCTCAGTTTCGGCATGACGCGGTCGACGAGCGCCCGCACAATGCGCCGCTGCTGCTCAAACTTTTTGGGATCGAAGGTAACCGGATTCGCATTTCCATAGGAGAGCGGCGCGAGATCGGGGAATCGCTCCGGATCGTTAAGCACGCTGACCATCCAGATATGATCGAACCGTCCCTTGGCCTTCGCCGCATCGAGAGGGTGAAACCGGACCGGCAGAGATCGACAGGCTCGATTGATGGCGGCGACTTCGGTGCGGCGAAGATTGCAGGGTGCAATCTCTCGCTGGAGGTCGAGCGCTTCCATGAGAAGCGGCGGAAGTTCTGCGACGCCGGCCCCCACATAGAGACTCCGTCCCTGCGGGGCAAGGCGATCGCGCAGCGCCAGCGCGATCCGGGTTCCCAGCCGTTCACAGGGCTTCCGTTTCGCTTGCCAGAACTCGTCGCCGCCTTCGTAGCAATACACCGGGCCGAGGATCTTGTAGTCCAGTTCGGCAAAGATTTTTGTAATGGCAGTTTTTGTCGAGGGCGCAAGCGGCTTGGACATCATGACCTTTCCGGCGCGGCGGCGAGCGCCAGCACTGCGGCCGTGACGGCGTCTGTCACGGCGTTGAGGAAATCGAGATTCAGCGTATCGATGGTATCGGTCGAACGATGGTAGTGCGGATTTCGCAAATTTGCGGTATCGGTCACCATCACGGCGGGAATGCCGTGCTCCCAAAAGGCTGTGTGATCGCTTCGCCTGGTGTCGGGCAGTTGTTCTCCATTGCCCGGCACGATGAGGGGAACGACTGGGATTATGGGCGTCATGGTGTGCGTCAATGCGGTCGTCAGCTGGGCCGATGCCTGGTTGCCGATGAGCGCCAGAAAATTTCCAACGGAGGGCACGGCCACGGGAATGCCGGGCGGGGTTTTCTGCGAGTCCTTGCGGGTGCTGGCGTAGCCCACGCATTCGAGCACGATGGCGCCATGCACGGAATGACCGGTTGTCGCGAGATGCGTCACATAGGCGCGGCTGCCCAGCAGGTCTTCTTCTTCCAGGCAGAAGGCGATGAATTGAACCGGCCTTGCCAGAACGGTCGGTGTGAGCCGGCGGGCGACTTCAAGCAGCACGGCGAGACTGCTCGCATTATCGTCGGCGCCAGGCGACCCTTCGACTGTGTCGTAGTGCGCGGCTAGAATCAATGGAGCGGCAGACGTGCGTCGCGCGGCTGGTTTGGTCCCGATCACGTTGTCGTAGGGCTTTCCCCAAGCGTCGAATCGGTGAGCGGCGACAGCCAGTCCAGCGCGGGTGAATTGTTGCGATACGTAATCTGCCGTTTCACGCAACGCGGCAGGCGATGTGCGGGGATGGCGCTCCCGTACGAGCGCGGAGAGATGCGTCAGGAGGTTGCCGGCCATGCGCGGCGCACCTACGACACAATCTCGGTGCCGATGCCCTTGCGGGTGAAGATTTCGAGCAAGAGGGCGTGTGGAATGCGGCCGTCGATGATGTGGGCTTTCCCGGCCCCCCCGGCCAGCGCGTCGAGGCAGGCATGCACTTTCGGCAGCATGCCTTCGCCGATCACACCTTTTTTGACCATTCGCTGCACGTCTTTCCGCGAGACCGTGGAGAGGTGGCGGTTGTTGGCGTCGCGGATTCCCTTGATGTCGGTCATCATCACCAGTTTTTCCGCGTGGAGCGAGGAGGCAATGGCGCCGGCGACGAGGTCGGCGTTAATGTTGTAGGTGTTGCCGTTCTTATCGGTTCCGATCGGCGCGATGACCGGAATGTAGTGGTCTTGTTGGAGCTTCAGCACGAGGCTGGAGTCGACGGATTGCACCTCGCCGACTAGTCCGAAATCGCCTTGGTCGTCGCCTTCCAAGTCTTTGCCTAAACTCTTGGCCCAGGCTTTGGCGGTGAGCGGTTGGGCCATGAGCAGTCCGCCGTCTTTCCCGCTCAAGCCAACGGATCGTCCTCCGTGGCGATTCAGGAGCTCCACGATCTCCATGTTGATCTTGCCGGCCAGGACCATCTCCACGATTTCCATCGTGGCTTCATCGGTGATTCGGACGCCGTGCCGGAACTTGGCCTCGATGCCGAGCCTGGTCAACATCTTGTCGATCTGAGGGCCGCCGCCATGCACGATGACTGGATTGAGCCCGACATATTTCAGCAGGACGATGTCTTCCGCGAACCGCTCCTTGAGCGCCGTCTCGGTCATCGCATGCCCGCCGTACTTAATGACGACCGTTTTGCCCCGGAAGGTGCGGATGTAGGGGAGCGCCTCGATCAGGATATTGGCTTTCTTAATCAGTCGATTCATCGGCTGCTCCTCGTTCTCAGGGGATGTCTCTGGCCACGTTCCACTTCCGTCGCTGCGGCGCATGCAGGCGCGCGGCCCGTGAATATATCAATTTCGCTCAGAAACACAATCCCGTTGCGCTTGAAATCGTAGGGATGGCCGCGCGATTGTGGCTCATGACGCAGGGCGGCCTTTCGACGATGGCGCCGTTGCCGTCTTGGCCCGGGGATGCGCGCGGTCATAGACGGCCAGCAGCTGGTCGGTCGCCAGATGGGTATATTTTTGCGTGGTGCTGAGCGAGGCGTGCCCCAGCATTTCTTGAATAGAACGGAGGTCGGCGCCTTCGTCGAGGAGATGGGTCGCATAGGAGTGGCGAAGCGCATGGGGGCTGACGGCGCCGCCTGCCAGGCGGCTGGAATAGCGGGCGACGAGGCGGGCGACGCTGCGCGCGGTCAAGCGGCCGCCCCGGTGATTGAGAAACAGAGGCGTTATAGAGGGGATGCGCCCGCCCACTCGTTTCAATGAATCGCGATAGGTCTGGATCGCTTGGAGGGCGACATCGCCAATGGGAACGATCCGTTCCTTCCGGCCTTTTCCGCGGAGATGGACGAGCCCGTCAGTGCGGTTGAGGTCGCCGAGATTCAATCCCACGGCTTCACTGACGCGGGCGCCGGTGGAATAGAGGGTCTCCAAAATAGCCCGGTCGCGGAGCGACAAGGGCGCGGCGCCGTTCGGAAACTCCATCAGCGCATTGGCGTCGTCTTTGGTCAGAACCCGCGGCAGAGTCTTGGGGAGCTTCGGACTTCTGATGTCGGCTGCGGGATTTTTTGCGACCGTCCCTTCGCGGACATGGAATCGGTAGAAGCTTCTCAGGCAGGCGAGCTTGCGCGCGAGGGAGGAGGCTTTTTCCCCCTTTCGGTCAAGCCAGTGTAAATACGCGCGCAGGGAGTCCGTGGTGACGTCGCCAACCGGGAGCGGGCGCTGTACCTGCGGCGCCGGTCCAGCTTGAATGAGAAAGGCGGTCAGCTGCCGGAGGTCTGAACGGTAATTGCGGATGGTTTCCGGCGAGGCCTGCCGCTCAACGGCAAGAAAGGTCATGAAAGCGCGGATTGCGTCATCCATCTTTCAAAATCCTCACGAGCCCGCTGGGCAATGAGCTGCCGTTTCTTTTCTTTATCTCTGACCGGTTGGGCGAGAGGCGGGAAGAGACCGTAATTCGTATTCATCGGTTGGAAATGTTTCGGGTCCGATGAGGCGACATGGCCGACCAGGCATCCGTGAGCTGTGGTGGCCGGCGGCGTGACCAAAGGCAGCCCCGCGATGGCTCGCGCCGCATTGATGCCCGCGAAGCCGCCCATGGCGGCGGATTCGGTATAGCCTTCCACGCCGATCAATTGGCCGGCAAAGAATAAGGTGCCGCGCGATTTGAACTGCAAGGTGTTCAAGAGCAACTGGGGAGAGTTAATAAAGGTGTTTCGATGCAGGCTGCCGTACCGGAGGAATTCTGCCTGTTCCAAGCCGGGGATCATGCGAAAGACGCGCTTCTGCTCCGGGTAGGTCAGCTTCGTCTGAAAGCCAACCATGTTGTAGCAGGTCTTATGGATGTTCTCGGTTCGGAGTTGAATGACCGCAGTCGGCCGCTTGCCGGTTCGCGGATCTTCCAGGCCGACCGGTTTCAGCGGGCCGAAGAGCATGGTTTGCCGGCCCCGTTCCGCCATGACTTCTATGGGAATGCAGGCTTCAAAATAGGGCGTCTTCTCGAATTCTTTCGGCTGCACTTTTTCAGCCGCCATCAGCGCGTCGTAAAAGGCGTTGTATTGCGCCTCATCCATCTGGCAGTTCAGATAGTCGGCGCCTCCTTTATCGTAACGCGAGGCGGCGAAGACGATGTCCATATTGATCGATTCGGTATCGATGATCGGTGAGATGGCGTCGAAGAAATACAAATGGTGCGACTGTGTCACGGCGCGGATGGCCGCCGACAGTTTGTCCGATGTTAAGGGGCCGGTGGCAATAATGCAGAGGCAGTCGGTCGGGATCTCGGTGATCTCTTCATGCAGGATGCGGACGTTCGGGTGGCTTTCCAGGGCTTGCGTGATCTTGAGCGAGAATTGATCGCGATCGACAGCGAGCGCTGAGCCTGCCGGCACCCTGGCCTGTTCGGCCGAAGCGATAATCAGCGACCCCAGCCGCCGCATTTCTTCTTTGAGAATGCCGGGGGCGTTCAACGGATCGGCCGACCCGAGCGAATTGGAGCAGACCAACTCCGCCAAACCGCCGGTTTTATGCGCTTTCGTCATCTCTTTTGGACGCATCTCGTAGAGCGTCACTTTCGCGCCTCGATTGGCCGCCTGCCAAGCTGCTTCGGAGCCGGCTAGACCACCCCCGATGATGACGACGTCATCTCTCATGCCCACAAACGCTCCTCTCTGAAAAATAGGAAGAGCGCATTCTAGAAACCGTGTTTCGGGGAAGTCAAGGCGGCCCCCGCTGGTTATGGGCCAATCCGCCCGCATCATTATCTGCCTGCACAATTGAACCCGTGAATTGCTCCGTGCTAAACTCGGCCTCGCATGGGCGATTGGCTCAGTGGTAGAGCGCTTCCTTCACACGGAAGAGGCCACAGGTTCGATCCCTGTATCGCCCACCATGCAATTCTTGTTGTGAATCCCTCAATAGGCTGCTCGGTCAGGCGTGCTCGATAATTACCCGGTTTCTGGACAGAATCGGGGCCGTCGGCTACACTTCACACTGTATTTCAGGGATTGCGCAGGCTAGGGCCGATGGGATCGAACAAAATGAGGGTACATATGCGACCAACATCATGGGCAATGGGTGCGGTGCTGATGGCAGTGCTTGCAACAGGATGCACGACGAAGAATCAAGCAGGCACGGCGGCGGAGAAGGAATACAATCCCCCGACAAGTATTTATAACGTGCTGGATAGTACGGCGTTAGTCTATTCAGATCCGACAGCCGGGAGCCCGATTAACGACAATCCCATTCGTTGGATTGGTTTTTTGCTTCATCCGCTTGGCCATGCGCTAGATTATGCGGTCAATCGGCCGATCTATACCGTGACCGGCGCCTTCCCGTATTTGTTCGGCTATACGGCTGAAGACAATATGCAAGACAGTCAGCGCCGGGAAGACGACGCTCACCGCTTATTGAGAATGCCCGCCCCCTTATCCGGGGGGCGGGCTTTTTTTTGCCGGTTCGCAAAGTCCCCAGGATTCGTGTAAATTTCATGGGTCTCAGACTCTGGATTCTCGACCGGAGACCCTATGCCGTTGCTGCATCGATTCGGCACTTTCGTAATAATCGGCATGCTATTGAGCCTGTTGGGCGGATGTAGCGGCCCACCGCCCCCGGTTAGACCTGATCTTCCTCCTTCCGAGAGCGACCTCATTCTGCTCAAGACGACGGCTGAGCTGTGCGATCGCAAGCCCGAGGTTCTGAAAAAAGTTCCGCCCCACACATTTACGGCGCGACCCTGGGGAAGCGGCCAGGAATTATTGTATCCCGCGGCGCAGAGTCCCTCGCATGCCGATGAATCCTACTTTTTTGACGAGGACGGACTCCTTGTAGGGGCGATCTTCATGTTCCCAAGCGGGTTGGATCTCGAGCCCTATCCAGTGTTGAGAAAGACGCTGTCGGTCTTGAAGCCGCAGATGGAATTCTATCTGAACGTCTCGCAGCTGGCGACGAAGGCCAATATGGATTCCAGCGCGATCTTCGATACCGGCGACGAAAAAACGACATTTGAGTATCTGGTGACCGGCAATCGCGAGCACATGATGCTCCTCACGGCTTCTTTCACGATCGATCCGTACGTCAGACTCTTTTCTCCCTACCGGCGTGAGTTTCTCGACCGGCTCAGGGCGCCGGCTGGCGGCAAGTCTGGCATGAAGATCGAGAGCCAGGGCAGCGAAGACAAAGAACCGTTCGCCTCGTTGCAGCAGTTCGCGAGAGGGCAGACGGCGCAATTGGCCTATTGCAAAGAGAAGCATTACGACATCGCGACCGATGCCTACCAGAAATCGATTGCGAGCGGCTTTGCCAACAAGGTGTGGATGGCGGAGGCGCACCATCGATTGGGCGTCTCATTGGAGGCGAAGGGACAGTTTGAAAAAGCGAAGGCCGAAATGCTTCAGTCGCTCGCCATCCGGCCGAATGTTCCGGAGGTGATGAACAATCTCGGGACGGTTCACAATAAACTCGGAGAGAAAGCCACGGCGCTGAGTCTGTTTGAAAAGGCGGTGATCTTGCGGCCGAACTACGCCATGGCCCGGTACAATCTCGCGGAGGCCTACGAGCTGACGAACCCGAAACGGGCGCTCGCCGAATATGAAACCTTCTTGGCTCTTGTCGAAGGAATTCCCGAAGAAGAGGGGCGAATTGCCCGGGTCAAGGAGCGATTGAAAGTTCTGAAAAAACCGTGAAGAGAAATGAGGCGGCCTGGATTACCGGCGGGCTCGTTCTTTCTGTTCCTGAACCGTTTTGCACTCGATGCAGAATGTCGTGACGGGGCGGGCTTTGAGCCGCTTGTAGGGAATATCTTCGCCGCACTGCTCGCAGATGCCGTAGGTCTGCTTCTTCATCCGATCCAGCGCTTCGTTGACCTTCTTGAGCAGATTTTGCTCGCGCTCCATGATGCGCATGGAAAACCGCTGATCTTCTTCCGCCGACGCCTGGTCGCTCACATCTGGCAACGCTTCCGGACGGTTGTGCTGCGACAGCACTTCTCCCGCTTCTTCGAGCAAATCCGCCCGCTGCCGCTCTAGGGCGCGCTGAATGTCGGGATACTTCGAACGACTTTTTGAAGAAGCCGGTTTCTTGAGGGAAGAGGGTTTCTTAGCCTTCGGGGGTGCCGGTTTAGCGGCAGTCTTCGTGCGTGAAGAAGCCGTGCGCGACGCGGCAGTCTTTTTGGGGGAAGTGCGTGCCTTCATGGCTGCTGGCTCCGATCATCCCAAACGTGGTGGAACTATAGCAGCCGTCCAAAGAATGGGTCAACGGGAATGATGCGGGAGCCTACAGGTCCCGGCGGCCTTCAATCGACTTGAGGAGCGTGACTTCATCGGCATACTCGATATCCATGCCGACGGGGATGCCATAGGCGATGCGGGAGACTCGGGCGACAAACGGCTTGAGCAATCTGGTGAGGTAGATGGCGGTCGCTTCCCCTTCAATTGTTGGACTGGTCGCGAGAATGACTTCATCTACGCCGCCGAGCTTCACGCGCTCGGCCAGCTCCTCTGCCCGAATATCTCCCGGGCCGATGCCGTCGAGCGGGGAGAGCGTGCCCAGCAGCACATGATAGAGCCCGCGATAGCCGGCTGCCCGTTCGATGGCGTAGGTTGTGCTGGGTTCTTCCACGACGAGGATTTTCGTGCGGTCTCGCTTGGGATCGAGGCAGAATTCGCACAATTCGCCTTCGGCAATATTGCGGCATTGCCGGCAGAAGGCCAGCCCGTCTTTGACCGCGCGGATGGCCTCGGCCAGCCGGAGCGCATCCTCACGCTCTGCCTTGAGGATGTGAAAGGCCAGCCGCTGCGCACTTTTCTGCCCAACGCCGGGCAGGCGAACCAGTTCTTTGATGAGCCGGGCGAGTAGCCCGCGTTGATCGATTGGCATAGGTGGATCGGTCGTATTCCGTTGAGCCGATAGCGCGCGCCGCCCGGCGCGTTAAAACAACCCCGGCATCTTCATTCCGCCCGTCAGGGCCTTCATATCCTGCTCCATCAATTCCTTCGCCTTCCGGAGCGCATCGTTCGACGCGGCCAGCACGAGATCCTGAAGCATCTCCACATCGCCGCTTTTGCCGACTTCAGGATCGATGACGACGCCCACAATCTGCATGGCGCCGTTGGCCGTCACGGTGACGCCGCCGCCGCCGGCTGTGCCGGTGGCGAGTTTCGTCGCGGCCTGCTCCTGGATTTTGGCCATCTGATCCTGCATCGCTTTCGCTTGCTTCAAAATGTTCGACATGTCGCCAAAGGGATTTTTCATTCGCCAGTCTCCTTTTGTGCCACAGTGCGCACCGCCGCGAGATCCGCACCGAAAATATCCAAGGCCTGTTTTGCGACGGGAGTCGCGCGCGCCTGCTCGAACAATACCATGCGCTGCTCCTGTTCTTTCGCCGCCCGCACCTGTGCCATCGTGAGGCCCGGCGGGTCCGATGCGGAGAGCTCGATCGTGCGGATGCGAATCGGCTGCCCGACCTGCTGTTCGCAGAGCGCAGCTAGGGCGAGGAGATTGTCTTCTTTTTCCATCCGTGAGCGAGCGAGCGCCGCCTGCTTCGTGAATCCAATCGTGACTTGCCCCCCCTCCAGCGAGACAAACCGGCCGGCTTCTAAATACGGCGCGAAGCGGGGATGCGATGCCGCAACCTCTTCCTGCACCAGATCCCAATTGAGCGCAGGCGCGTCCGGCAATGCCGCGGATACCGATGGTCCGGCCGGCAGCGATGCGGGTGCGTGACTCGACGCGTGCCCCGATGAGCTTTGCGGCTCGGGCGATGGGCTCTTATCCGGTGCCGATGCCGCGCGAGATGTTACGGGCGGCGCGGATTGAACCGCCGCGCTTGGCTTCGATGCGGCAGGCATTGCGGGGCGAGCCATGGCGGATGGTGCAGGGGGCCGTGTGGGTGGTAGCGTCGGCGAAGGCTGAGGGGCCGCCATGGCCGGCGCCGATGCCGGGCGAGCGGTTGCCGTTGCTGAGCTGGAAGCTACCGGCTTCGTGGCAGGCGGAGGAACGGCAGTTGTCGCTCCAGGCTTTGCGGCGGCCGCAGAAGCCGCAATCTCGGCGCGGCGCTCCTGTTGCCCGACCAGCCTGGTGGCGCGCACCGCCGCGGCTTCCAGCACAAAGCGTGGATGCGCGCTGTAGCGCAAGGAATCTTCCGCCTGCGAGAAAATCGTCAGCAGCTCTTGCAGCTGTTCCGGCGTCAGCTTCTTGGCTGCAACGGCCAATTGATGAATGTCTTCTTCCGTGGCTTCGATCAAGCCGCGCAACTCTGGGCCAGCAGAGACGACCGAGGCCACCAGGAGGTTCCGCAGATGCTCCACCACATCGGAGCAGAAGGCCTTGAGGTCATGCCCTCGATCCAGCAGATTGGCGAGGACGGCCAATGCGGCTGGGCTGTCCTGTGCGAGGATTGCGGCGCTCATGCCCTGGACGAGTTCCTGTGGCACAGCGCCGAGCAGCACTTCCAGATCGGCATGGGCAATCGTTTTCCCGCCGAACGCGACAGCTTGATCGAGCAGGCTCAGCCCGTCGCGCATACTGCCTTCGCTCGCCCGCGCGAGCGCCGTGAAGCTGCGGTCTTCAATCGTCATGCCGTCTTGCGCGGCGACATGGCGAAGGCGGTCGATAATCTCCTGGCGCGCGATCCGCCTAAAATTGTAATGCTGGCAGCGCGACAGAATCGTGGCCGGAATCTTGTGGATCTCCGTCGTCGCGAAAATAAACACCACATGAGACGGCGGTTCTTCCAGCGTTTTCAGCAGCGCGTTGAAAGCCGAGTTCGAGAGCATGTGGACTTCGTCGATGATATAGGCACGGTACTGTCCGCGAAAGGGCGAGAATTTCACATTCTCGCGGATCTCGCGCACATCGTCGACACTCGTGTTCGACGCGCCGTCGATCTCCATCACATCGACCGAGGTGCCTTGCGTGATCTCGACGCAGTTCACGCAGATGTTGCAGGGATGGCCGGTCGGCCCCTGTTCGCAGTTCAGCGCTTTGGCGAGAATGCGGGCGACGGTGGTCTTGCCGACTCCGCGCGTGCCGGAAAAGAGATAGGCGTGCGCGATGCGTTTCGTCTCGACCGCGTTCATCAGAGTCTGAACGACGTGCGACTGGCCCACGACATCGTCGAACGTGCCGGGCCGGTATTTGCGGGCGGAGACTTGATAATCCACGGTCGCGTCGCTCCAGTCCTGAGTGCGATGTGCTGGGTGCTGAGCGAGCAGGGCCCGACTCGATGCTCAACACTCCGGCCGCAATACGCTCAGCGATTTTCAAAGCGGGGCCAGGTGATCCTGCGGCACACAAAACTGACCGCTTACCGTTGCTTCCTTCCGGACCTGGCGGGGTTCACAGGGTCTTGTTGCACAGGGCCCGGCCCCTATTCAGGCTGCTGAAAATGCCCTCCGGCGTCGTTCTCAGTCGTTCAGTCCCCTCGACGTACTCCGAGTACGCTTCGCGGCCCGAACTTCTTGCGGCCTTGCCGGAGACCATTTTGAGCAGCCTGGTACGGCCGACTGAGCCAGTCAGCTAAGGCCGAACAAGATTTCGTCCGGGTTGCTGTATGGCGGAGAGGGTGGGCATTCGAAGTCGCGCTTAGGTGCTTCGCACGCGCTCCTACGAGAGGGCCAGCCCCCTCGTACGCTCCCCACGCGGGGGACGCATCCCCCACGATCCCCCTGTTCGACTCCCACCCCGCCCTATTTCTTCGAGACGTCTCTATCCCCGGTGACCGTTCGGGAGTGCACGCACCGGGTTGCTGTATGGCGGAGAGGGTGGGATTCGAACCCACGGTCCCATTGCTGAGACGCATGCTTTCCAAGCATGTCGATTCGACCACTCTCGCACCTCTCCGCGCCCATACGAGAAGCGGGATTGTAGCACTGCGGTCTAGCGAGCGGCAAGGCGCGAACCAATGACGGCGGTGTGCGTGCTAGCGCTCTGGCATGACCGACCCAACGGTGCGCTTTTGAGGTGGGCGGAGAAGTGGAGAGGAAGTAAATGACGATCGGATTTTATTTATATGGAAGTAGAATCAAGCTCTTCCTAATAGTCTATCCTAGGAATGCCCATTGATTGTTTTATGGTCGGGTACTTCGACGACCTGCTCTCTCCCCCTATGGTATAAAGCTACCGGCAATACGACCCATCGCATGCAGGATGCAAAGCAACCTTAATGCAAGGAGATGTCGGAAGTGGACAATCATCTCTTTAGGGCGCAAGTCGCGACAGCATTGCTGCTTCTACTTGCAACGCCTACGATCATTGCAGCAGCAGACCCGCCGTTACTTTCCCAAACTCCTGGCAGAGCGTCGGTTGGTCAGAGTCAAACGACTGCGCCCATCCATGGAAGAGGACAAAAGATTCTCGAAACTGATTTGTATGAGCTCTATTGGCGGGCTTCTGAATCAGGGGTTTGTGGCTGGGCTGGCATCTCAGCTGAGGTCGTGCAAATCTTTAAAGTCGGTCCAGAGTTTGCCATTAAGGATAACATTGACTACGAGGAACGATTTGAGCAGGAAATACTTCCGACGTTGAAGGCGCAATGTAAATTACTCAGTGACGTGAAGATTGATCATTACATCAAAGGCGTAAAAGTCGATGAGTGGCTGCAAGAGTATAGGGAAGATGAGTCGATGTCAGACGATGAAAGGCCGTTGAGTACTACAAATGTAACGCTCAATGCACGGGGTGCGCCGGTCATGTACCGCATGAACGGCTACGGCAGCTTGGTGGAGCTGCGCACTAAACGCGCGGCCCTCTATCCAAATGTGGCGAAAGGCGAGCTAAGTGCGGAAAGAAGAAAGCTAAATATGGCGGCAGACGAGGAAATGAGGAAATGGAGAAAACGGGAAGAAGAATCCGCGCTGCGGCAGCGTGCGATTGAGGAGGAGGCCGAGCAAAAGCTTGCCGCCACGAATGCGACGGCCGACGCCAATTATCACTCTCTGGAATCGAGAACGAACACAAGAGGCTGTTCCTCATGATCTACGACGGTAACTTCGGTGACCTTTCCAAAAGAAAAGACATGGAGGATCTGCCGACCCGATTCTATAGAGAGGTCATTATTAACTACGATAAATTATGCCACGTTTTTCTGTCTCGTGATGCCATCCGTGTAGAAGAGACTTGGGAACGTTTCGACCACGACGAGGTAAGCTATTTTCCGAGAACGATAACAAAAGTCTACGTCAAGGAAAAGCTCATTGTTTTTATGGAACCTCGATATCAGGAAGCCTTTAAATTGGCTGCTCGTAAAAATGACCAGAAGCTCCTTAACTGGTTTCTAGATCACCTGTTAAACAAACGTCCCGGGACCTCCGCTAATGAACCTCTGGTCGAAGCGTTGAAAGAAAGAGACAGATGGGAAAAAGTCCACACGGCTCTTAGTGCACTGCTGCCCAAGGAGTCCTGTGGAAAGCCCGGTACGATCCGGTTTATGGACAATCTGACTCGCTATGTAATTCACGACTATTAGGATGAGTATGCAAAGGCTGTCAGTGGCACCTACTCCTATACGGAGAAAATTAGGAGGAGTATCGGAAACTCGCGCCTTCATCGAACGATTTTATGAAAAGGCCCCACCGACGTTTTCGCCGGATTTTCCCGTACCAAAGGAGAGCGAAGAGATTTTTATCTGGCTAAACAAGAATGTTGAGTGTCAGGGGCTCAGACCGGTAAACATCAAGACACTTCATCCGATGGATTTCACTCCAGACCGGACTAATGCCGAAATCGAATTGCCCTCCGATGTCCAACCAAGCCATTCAAGAAGGGAAGTATTTGGTGGTGAGATGTGAGTATCTCGTTAGTCCAGCTGCGGCGAAGAACCGGTTTTTCTGGAACGCCAATGGACCGTTTCCCTCCGAATCCGTTCAAGCGCTTGCTAAAAATAATATTTACGAAGCGCGAACGTTCTGTCCAGCCAGCCCATAGTAAAAACAAAAGGTGCCATAAAATGCATAGGAGACGGCTCAGGAATCGACTTTTGACAGTCCCCTGCCGCACTCAGAAAAATAGGAGCAGGCTAAATTCTGATAACGACCTGGCTGAATAGGAACGAAGTGCATTGATGGCGATGTGGCCTCGGAGTCTTCAGTACATGCTGTCGATGGTTGGTCGCTTATGCTGGGTGCCTGGCTCGGCATGTTCGTGGGCAACCTGGTCGCCCCACCCACGTTTATTTCCGCTTCATTTGTGATTAGCCTCTCCGCCCGGTCTGGGGCCGGCGCTTCGTAACAGGTTCTTCCCTCTCCCTCCGCATTTGACCCTCTAAGTGCTGTTTCCTATACTGCCATTTGGAATGGGAGGTGCCGCATGAAAATCGTGATCGGGATCGGTGTGTCGCTCGCGGTGCTGCTCGGAGTGGCGCTGCTCCTTCCGTTTATCGTCGATCTGAACAAATATCAGGATCAATACCGCCCGCTGATCGAAGAGGCGCTGAACCGCAAGGTGACGCTGGAGGATATTCGGCTGACGATCTGGCCCAGGCTCGGCGCGCGGGTGGCGGGGGTTACGGTGGTGGAAGATCCGGCGTTTGGAACGGGTCCGTTCGCGTCGCTCTCGTCGATTGATGTTGGGGTGAAGCTGATGCCGCTGCTGAGCGGCAAGGTCGAAGTCGAAGAGATCGCGCTGCGCGAGCCGGTGATCACGGTCATCAAAAATAAAAATGGGGTGTTGAATGCGGCGACGCTGGGACGCAAGGGCGTTGCCGCGCCGGAGACGCCGTCGCGCGCGCCGGTGCCGTCGCCCGATGGCCCACTGAAGATTCTCGCGTTGCTGGCGGTGGACCGGGTGTCCATCGCGGGCGGGAAGGTAACCTATCGTGATGGTTCGCAAGCCAAGCCGGTCGAGTACACGTTGCAAGATCTGGAATTTCTCTTACAGTCGGTTCATCTGGGGGAGACGCCGAGTCTTCATCTGGCCACAGTGGTGCAACCGTTGAATCTGCCGGTGGCGCTCGATGGCACCTTTGGCCCTTTGAAAGAGACGGTGGATATCGACGCGATCAATTTGCAGTTGGCCTTAGGGAAAACGTCATTTGCCATCACGGGTAACACGGCCGGGCCGCAGGCGTCGATCACGCTGACTTCTCCGGTTATCGACACGGCCAATCTGCCGATGACGCTGCCGCTTAAAAAACCGGTCGAGATCAAAAATTTCAAGCTGGCGGTGGCGGCGAAGGGACAGGATCTCGGGCTTCGGGATCTTTCCTTCGATCTCTTTGGCGGGACGATTGCGGCGCAAGGAGGGCTGGTCTCGGGGCCTGCCGCGCCGCCGTTCAATGGGAAGCTGGCCGTGCAGGGCTTGCAGCTCGGCCCCGCGATCGATGCCGTCGCGGAGACGCCGCTGTCGGTCAGTGGGGTTGCTGGCGCGGATCTCTCCGTGAAGGGGCAGGGCTTTGCTATGCCGGATCTGACCAAGGCGCTGGAAGGCGCCGGTCATGTCGCGGTGAAGGATGGCCAGATCGATGGCGTTAACCTTCTTGAGGAAGCGGTGTCGATTTTGAAGGTTGCCGGGATCTCGGTCGGTGAAGCCAGGGCCACCGCGTTTTCTACGATTGAAACGGACCTGGCCATTAAGCAGGGTGTCGTGACATTGCAGAATATGCTGATGGACAGCCACGATTTTCAGGCGACCGGCGGCGGGACCATCGGATTCGATCACGCGCTCAATATGACGGTGAATTTGCGGCTGTCGGAGGCCTTGAGTCAGCAAGTGGCCGGATCGTCGCCGGTGGCGCGGCTGGCGGTGAAGGAGGGGCGGCTGACCTTGCCGCTCTTGATCGGCGGCACACTCGACGCGCCGTCGTATGGGCTCGATATGAAAGGCCTGACGGGAAAAGTGCAGGAGCAGATCAAGCAGAAAGCGGAGGAAGCGATCGGCGGATTGCTGAAGGGGACGACCAAGCCGAAAGATCTGGAGCAGGAAGGCAAGCAGCTGCTCAAGGGATTGTTCAGCCGCTAGAAGTAGAGAGAGGGGGAACGTGGAATGGATGTCGTAATGGAATATGCGATGAAGTACGGCCTGCAAGCGCTCGTGGCGAGCGGTATTTTTGCGGTCGGCCTCTTGCTCGCCCGCTGGGCCGGCAAGTTAATGCAGCAGGCGCTAGAGCGGCAGACGCTGGAGCCGCCCGTGCGGATGCTGCTCGTCCGCATCGTGAAAATCATCGTCCTGTTGTTTACGACCGTCATCGCGCTGGAAGCGCTAGGGGTGCCGATTGCGCCGCTGGTCGCGGGTATCGGCGTGGCTGGCGTGGGGATCGGCCTGGCGTTGCAAGGGGTCTTGAGCAATGTGATGGCGGGACTCTCGATCATCTTTACGAAGCCGTACAAAGTCGGAGAGCACATCTCGCTGCTGGGGGTTCATGGCGATGTCGTGATGATCGATATTTTCTCCACGATTCTCATGCACTCCGACCGCTCGCGCGTCGTGATTCCGAACCGCAAGGTGGTGGGAGAAATTCTGCATAACTTCGGCACGATCCGGCAGCTGCAGGTCACCGTGGAGGTGTCGTATAAAGCCAATCTGAATCAGGCGCTGGCGATCGTTCGAGAAATTGTGGACAGCCACGTGCATGTGCTCAAAGATCCGCCGGCGGGAGTTGGCGTGAGCCAGCTGGGGCACCCGGCCATCACCATCGCCGTGAGCCCTTGGACGCAGGTTGCGCACTACGGATCGTTGCAGGGCGAGCTCCGCAAGGCGATCGTCGAGCGGTTTTGCGAGGCGCACATCGAGTTCCCTTCGCCCGTGCAGATTGCGCCTGTCAGATGATTTCCAGCATGTGTCCTCGGCGGAGTTGACAGTTCCTCGCCGGCAGTGGTAGCTTGGCGCGCTTATTTTAGTGCGGACGGCACGACAATTATCCGTGTGCCCATTGTAGAAGTGAGTGGACAAGGACTGTGATTAAGACAGCAGTTGCGCGACGTTACGCGAAAGCCCTCTTCGAGCTTCTCGATTCCTCCACCATCGAAGCGACGCGGGGTACGCTCAATGGCTTGTCCCAAGCCATGCGGGAGTCCGTCTCGCTCCGGCATGTGGTGGCGTCTCCGGTGTTCGGCATCGACGAGAAGATTGCCGCGCTGACCGATGTCGGCGAGCGATTCGGGTGCCCTCCGGTCGGCAAGGCGTTTATCGGGCAGCTCGTGAAGAAAAACCGAATCGGATTTCTGCCGGAAATCGCCGATGCCTTTGGGAAGCTTGTGGATCAATCCAAGGGCACTCAGCAAGTGACGGTGTCGAGCGCCACCGCGCTCCCCCCGGCAGAGCAAGACCGCATTAAAACCCGTCTGCGCGACACCTTGAAGCGCGACGTGGATATCACCTTTCAGACCGACGCCAGTTACCTCGCGGGCCTGCAGATTTCTATCGGCAGCACGGTCGTGGATAGCACCGTCCGAGGTCGTTTGCGCGCCATGCAGAGCCTGTTGACGAAGGAGTAGCCATGCAGATCAAGGCAGATGAGATCAGTGCGATCATTAAGGAAAAGATCAAGGGCTTCGACAAGCAGGTCGATGTCAAGGAGACCGGCTCGGTCATCCAGGTCGGCGACGGCATCGCCAAGGTCTACGGGCTCGACGGAGCCATGGCCGGAGAAATGCTGGAGTTTCCCGGCGGGCTGTACGGCATCGCGCTGAATCTTGAAGAAGACAACGTCGGCGCCGTGTTGATGGGCGAAGATACGGGGATCAAGGAAGGCGACCCCGTCAAGCGCACGGGCCGCATCGCGGAAATCCCTGTCGGCGAAGCCCTCATCGGCCGCGTCGTGAATGCCATCGGCCAGCCGATCGACGGCAAGGGCGCCATCAAGTCGGAGCATTCCTCCCGCATTGAAGTCGTTGCCCCCGGCGTGAATACCCGCCAATCCGTCCGCGAGCCGCTGCAGACCGGCATCAAGGCCATCGACGCCATGATCCCGATCGGGCGCGGCCAGCGCGAGTTGATCATCGGCGACCGGCAGACGGGCAAGACCGCAATCGCGGTCGATACGATCATCAATCAAAGGGGCCTGGGCGTGTTTTGCATTTACGTCGCGGTCGGCCAGAAGCGCTCGACCGTCGCCCGCGTCGTGAAGACGCTCGAAGAAAACCACGCGATGGAATACAGCATGGTGGTCGCGGCGACCGCCAGCGATCCGGCTCCGATGCAGTTTTTGGCGCCCTTCGCCGGCGCGGCGATCGGCGAATATTTCCGCGATAACGGCAAGCACGCCTTGATCGTGTACGACGATCTGTCGAAGCACGCT
>JADLEJ010000025.1 GCA_020846195.1 Nitrospira sp. | reverse complement strand
AGCTTGTTGACCACGAGGGTCGCGAGGGCTTCGCCTTCGACTTCTTCCGCGATGATCACGAGCGGCTTGCCCATCTTGGCTACCTGCTCGAGGACCGGGAGGAGGTCCTTCATGCTGCTAACTTTCTTTTCATTGATGAGGATGAGCGGTTCTTCGGCAGAGCATTCCATCCGCTCGGCGTTGGTCACGAAGTAGGGGGAGATGTAGCCGCGGTCGAACTGCATGCCCTCGACGACGTCCAGCGAGGTGGTCATCGACTTGGCTTCTTCAACCGTGATGACGCCATCCTTGCCGACCTTCTCCATCGCTTCCGCGATGAGGTCGCCGATGGTCTTGTCGTTGTTGGCTGAGATCGTGCCGACCTGGGAGATTTCAGTCTTGTCCTTGCACGGCTTGCTCAGCTTCTTCAACTCGCCGATCACCACTTCGACGGCCTTGTTGATGCCGCGCTGAATTTCCATCGGGTTCGCGCCGGCGGTGATGTTCTTCACGCCCTCGCGGTAGATGGCCTGGGCCAGCACGGTGGCCGTGGTGGTGCCGTCGCCGGCGGTGTCGCTGGTCTTGCTGGCGACTTCGCGCACGAGCTGGGCGCCCATGTTTTCATAGGGGTTCTTGAGTTCGATTTCCTTGGCGACGGTGACGCCGTCCTTGGTGATGGTCGGGGCGCCGAACTTCTTGTCGAGAATCGCGTTCCGTCCTTTGGGGCCGAGAGTGGCCTTGACGGCGTCCGCGAGCTGGTTGACGCCTTTCAGAATGCACGAGCGAGCGGACTCGCTATACAACAGTTGCTTTGCCATGTGGGTCCTCCGTTAATTCAATCGTGGTCGTGGTTATCGATTAGCTGGCGAAGATGCCGAGGATGTCTTCTTCCTTGAGGATCAAGCACTCTTCATCTTCCATCCGCAGCTTGCTGCCTGAGTATTTGTCGAAGAGGACCTGGTCGCCCACCTTCACGTTCTCGACCTTCTTGCCGATGGCCTGAACGATGCCCCGTTGCGGCTTTTCCTTCGCTGAGTCCGGCACATAAATGCCTCCAGCGGTCCGCTCCAGTTCTTCGGTGTAGGTGACGAACACCCGATCGCCCAAAGGTTGGAATCCCTTGGCGACGTTCTTCTTGTCCTTCGCTGCTGAGCTCATAAACAAACCCTCCTCGTGCGATGAATAAACTGTGGTGAACGTTACAACGATGTGATGCAGAGCCGCATTCGTCGGCTGGACTCTCAACGCTCTTCGACAACACAGAGCGATGTCTATCGTGCAGTATGAGAGATAGCCCGAGGCTGGTCCAAGTCAAGAGGGCGGGAAAAGAAATTCTTTTGTAAACCCAATGTCTGGACTGTTCAAATCATAACCCATTGAGATTGAAGAATTCCAGAGAAGAATTTCGGCGAATTAGGCGAGAGAGCATTCTAGCGCTGGAGCTGCTCGAAGTCCTTCACGTCTTTCTTGATGTATTCGCGTAATCGCTTGATGATGCGCGCTTCAAGCTGCCTCGTTCGTTCTTTCGTGATGCCGTATTTCCCGCCCAGATCGTCGAGCGTGAGGGGCGTTTCAGATAGGAGCCGGTTTCGTAGAATGTCCTCCTCTCGTTCGTCCAGTGTCTTGGCGAATTCAGCCAGCTTCTTCCGAAACAGGGTTTGCAACTCGTTATCGGCAATGACCTCATCCACTCCGGATTGCTGAGAGGGGATGACATCGAGCAGGGTGCCGTCCTGTTCTTCCCCAATCGGCTGGTCCAGAGACAATTCCCAGTTCCCCAGTCGCTGGTCCATCTCGACGACATCGCGCTCGCGCACGTTGAGCCGGTCGGCCAGGAGTTTCGTATCGGGGGCAAAGCCTTCGCGCGCCAGCTTGGCTTTTTCCTTCTTGAGGTTATAGAAAAGTTTCCGCTGGTCTTGAGTGGTGCCGATTTTGACGAGCCGGAAGTTGTTCAAGAGGTAGCGCAAGATGTAGGCGCGCGACCACCAGGCGGCATAGGCATAGAAACGCACGTTTTTCGTCGGGTCGAACTTCTTGATCGCCTGCATCAAGCCGACGTTGCCTTCCTGAATCAGGTCCATATGATCGGTGCCGGTGTGGAGATATTCGGCAGCGATGGCCACGGACACGCGCAGGTTGGCCATGATGAGCTTCACGGCGGCTTCGCGGCTGCCTTGCACGTGGTATTCGTGGAAGAGGAGCAGCTCTTCTTCCTTTGAGAGATAGGGGTAGCGCCGGATTTCCGCGAGATATTGCTGGAGGCCGGTAACGGGGACGACGGCCTGGGCATCGGCCGGCTGGCGTCCGTCTGGCTGCGGAACATCCAATACGATAGGAGCCGTTTCCGTCTCGCTGACTTCGTCATCGGACGGATCGAGAATTTCCGGTTCCAGCGCGCTGTCGGAGTCGTCCGGTGATGAATTGCGACCGCTCATGGGTGGGTGACTATAACAGAACCGTCTGACTGGACTAAAGGCTGCCAGGCCGGATGCTGAAAAACCCCGCCAGCTGCGTTCTCCCCTCGAAAGCATCCTCAACGTACCCGTGAGGGTACGCCTCCGGTGCTTTCGTCGGCTGCGGCCTTGCTGGACGAGATTTTTGAGCATCCTGTGAGGTTAATTCGGTCACATTCTAGATGCTGAGGCGGTTGATTGCTTCCCTTGCGCTGGAGAAAGAGGCTCCCCTATAGTGACGGGTTCTGTTTGGAGGGCTGTGCGTGGCGGATATCTGGCAGAGGGTTCGAAGCGGGCATTGGCCCACGTTGCTTGGGGCTTGGTTGCATCTCACGGTCAGCTTTATGGTGTGGCTGCTGATCGGGGCGTTGAGTTTGCCGATGGCGGGTGCGCTGGGCCTGACCGGCACTGAGCTGTCGGTGCTGGTGGCGCTGCCGTTGTTGGGTGGGGCCTTCTTGCGTGTCTTGGGAGGCTGGAGCTGCGATTGGTTCGGGGCCAAGAATACGGCTGTTGCCATTTTGCTTGGAGAATTCGCGATTCTGTTCTGGGGCTGGCTGGCGGATCCGGCATCGATCGGGTTGTGGTGCCTGGCCTTGTCGCTGGGGTTGGGCGGGGCGAGTTTTGCGGCCGCCTTGCCGCTAGCTGGACAGGCCTATCCGCCATCGTCGCAGGGACTTGTCTTGGGGCTCGCGGCTTCGGGAAATATCGGGACGGTGCTGATTTTGTTTTTTGCGCCGCGCTGGGCGGAGGCGTTCGGCTGGCAGCAGGCGTTTGGAATCATGGCGGGTATTGTCGCAGTGACTTGTGTGCTCTTCATGCTACTCGTACGAGAGAGTCGGCAGGGGGACCGGCATAGCCGCGATGTCGAGTGGTGGCATCATGCCGCTGCGCTCCTGCGGCAGCGGTCGGCCTATTGGCTCTGCTTTCTCTATGCGATTACATTCGGGGGATTCGTTGGTTTGTGCAGCGTGCTTCCGATGTTATTGTATGAGACCTATGGGTTCGATGCGGTGGCGGCGGGGGCTATCGCGGCACTTTGTGGATTGGTTGGAAGTGTCATTCGCCCGTTCGGGGGCTATGCGGCAGACCGGCGCGGCGGCATACGAGTGCTGTATGTTGTGTTGCCGCTCATTGTCGGATCGATGGTCGCCGTGACCAGTCCTTCTCAATCGATGGGCATTGCGATGATTGTGCTGGCAAGCGGGGCGATGGGAGTGGGCAACGGGGTGGTCTTTCAAATGGCGGCGGAAGGTTTTCCCCGGCAGATCGGCTTGGCCTCCGGCCTCATCGGCGCTGTCGGAAGCGTTGGCGGGTTTGCTTTTCCACTCGTGCTCTCGGGGTTGAAGGCGGTGACAGGGAGTTACGATGCCGGACTCTGGTTCTTTGCTGGACTCGGGGTCTGCGCCTGGGGGATGGTCTTCCTCCGCCTACGCGCTGAACCAGCCTGTTGATAAATGTCGCCAGCGGCGTTCTCGCCTCGAAGGCATCCTCAACGTACCCCTGAGGGTACGCCTCCGGTGCCTTCATCGGCTGCGGCCTTGCTGAACGACCTTTCTGAACAGGCGGTGGGAGTTTTGAGACGGACGGTAGAGGGGGAGCTTCGTAAGGGCGTTTTTCCCGTTGACAGGCGAGGGCCAAACAGGGTTAGCTGTAGGCCTTCTGTTGAGACGATTTTCAACCTAAAATTAATCAGTTAACTTTATCCGACCATGGCGAATCCATTTAACAGTATTCAAGACGCGATCAAAGACATTCGCAAGGGCAAGTGCATCATTCTGGTCGATGACGAAGACCGCGAGAATGAAGGCGATCTCGTCATTGCCGCAGACAAAGTGACGCCGCAAGCGATTAATTTCATGGCCAAGCATGCGCGGGGCCTTATTTGTCTCGCGTTGACTCCCGAGCGCTGCGAAGAATTACAGCTTCCGCCGCAGGCCGTTGAGAATACGGCGACGTTCGGCACGGCGTTCACCGTCTCGGTGGACGCGCGCAAGGGCATTACCACCGGGATTTCCGCGGCTGACCGGGCGACCACGATTCAGGTCGCGCTCGACCCGGAAGCCAAGCCGGGCGATTTGGCCAGACCCGGGCATATCTTCCCGCTCAAGGCGCAAAAAGGCGGCGTGCTCAAACGAGCGGGGCAGACGGAAGGCTCTGTCGATCTCGCGCGTCTCGCGGGGTTGCAGCCGGCGGGCGTCATCTGCGAGATCATGAATGAAGATGGCAGCATGGCGCGTGTGCCCGAGCTGGCCAAGTTCGCCAAAAAGCACAAGCTCAAGATGGTGACGATCAAGGCGCTCATCGAATACCGCATGCAACGCGAGACGTTCGTGAAGCGGGCGGCCACGGCGCGCATGCCGACGATCTTCGGCGACTTCGAAGCCGTGGCGTTTGAAAACGAAGTCGATAACGTGACGCACATCGCATTGGTGAAGGGCAAGGTCGACGGCGGGAATCCGACGCTTGTGCGCGTGCATTCCGGCTGTCTCACGGCCGATGCGCTGGGGTCGCTTCGGTGCGATTGCCGGGACCAGCTCCATCGCGCGATGCAGATCATCGAAGCCGAAGGCCGTGGGGTGTTGCTCTATCTCAATCAAGAGGGCCGGGGCATCGGGCTTCTGAATAAGCTCAAGGCCTACGGGTTTCAGGATGAAGGCAGCGATACGGTGGAGGCGAATTTCAAGCTGGGCTTCAAGGCCGACCTGCGGGACTACGGTGTCGGCGCGCAGATTCTGGTCAACCTCGGCCTGCATCAGATCAAGCTGATCACCAACAATCCGCGCAAGATCGTCGGTATTGAAGGCTATGGGCTGAAAGTCGTGGAGCGGGTGCCGGTTGAAATCGCTCCGCGCGAAGCGAATGTGCGGTATCTCCGGACGAAGAAACATAAGCTGGGACATCTCTTAAAAAAGGTATGAGTGGGTGGGCCAACTGGGCAGCCCTCGTGCTCGCCCAACGCGCACGCAAGATCCATTGAATATGAAATGGTGTGGGCGGTGCTCGTTGGATGCGCGCAGTTGAGGCCGGCCCAGTTGGCTTAGTAGAAGTGTGGAAGGGGATCGGACGAAGGTATGAAGCTTCGTAAAGGTTCGCACAATACGACGGGGATGCGGTTTGGCCTGGTGGTGGCGAAGTTCAATAAATTCGTCACGAGCAAGCTGTTGTCGTCCTGTCTCGGCGCGTTGACAGCGCATGGCGTTAACGATGCCGATATCGAGGTGGTGCGGGTGCCGGGGGCGTTTGAAATCCCGCTCGTCGCGAAGACCTTGGCCAAGTCTGGGCGGTTCGAGGCGGTGATTTGCCTCGGCGCCGTCATTCGGGGAGACACGCCGCATTTCGACTATATCTGCAATGAAGCGAGCCGTGGCATCGGCCAGGCCTCGCTGGAAACCGGTGTGCCGATCATTTTCGGTGTGTTGACGACGGAGACCGTCGCGCAGGCGATTGAACGCGCCGACCCAGCGAAGTTCAACCGGGGCGGCGAGGCGGCGAAGTCGGCAATTGAAATGGCGAGTGTGATCGCACAACTCAAGGCGCTGGAGCCGGTGGTGGCGGCGGATGCCGCACCCCGTCCCAAGCGGACTGCACGAAAGCGAAGCGCGTAATTATGGGATCACGCCACGAAGCGCGCGAGCGGGCGCTCCAGATTTTGTTTCAGTACGACATTCACGGCAAGTCGGGCCTCTGGCTCGACGAGTTCTGGAAGCCGCTGACCACGGACGACGAGACAAAGGCCTTCGCGGAGCGATTGGTCGCCGGGGTGCAGGAGAAGAAGAAAGATCTCGATACGGTGCTGGCCAAGTATGCGACGAATTGGAAAATAAGCCGCATGCCGATCGTAGACCGGAATATTCTGCGGGCCGGGCTTTATGAGTTGATCTGGATGGACGATGTGCCGGCGAACGTGACGATGGACGAGGCGATTGAGCTGGCCAAGAGTTTCGGCGACGAAGAAGCGTCGAAGTTTGTAAACGGCGTGCTGGATAAAGTGCTGGCCACGGAAGCGAATTTGGCGCTGAAGCGCGCCACGCCGGACAAGCCGGTGTGGCGAAGGTGACAGGAATGGTGTCGCGGCGGCTCAAAACGGCTGGCAGCGAGGCCGCAAGGAGTGCGGGGCCCGAGGCGTACCGGCAGGTACGTTGAGGGGCATGCACGACTGAGAACAAAGCTGGAAGGCGTTTTCAGCCGCCGATTTGGAGGAGAGCGTAACGTGATCGAACGCTATACGCGTCCCAAGATGAAAGCCATCTGGGATCTTAAGCACAAGTACGAAATCTGGCTGGAAGTGGAGCTGCAAGCCTGCGCCGCATTCGAGAAGGCCGGGCAAGCCCCGCGCGGCACGGCTGCGAAGATCCGCAAGAAGGCGAAGATCAATGTCGCGCGGATCGCCGAGATCGAGAAGGTCACCAAGCACGACATCATCGCGTTTCTCGAATCGCTGATGGACACGGTCGGGCCGGAACACCGGTTCCTGCACATGGGGCTTACCTCGTCGGACATTGTCGATACCTCGCTCGCCGTGCAGATGACCGAAGCGCTCGACATCATTCTTGAAGGCCTGGACGGCTTGATCGATGTATTGAAGAAGCAGGCGATGCGGCACAAGATGACGGTCATGGTCGGCCGTTCGCATGGCATTCACGGCGAGCCCATTTCGTTCGGCTTCAAGCTGGCGATTTGGTATGAGGAAATGGGCCGGCATCGGGAGCGGCTCCGGGCCGTGCGCCAAGAGATTGCGGTGGGCAAGCTTTCCGGGGCGATGGGCACGTTCGCGCATCAGGGGCCTGAGATTGAAGAGTATGTCTGCGCCAAGATGGGCCTGCGGCCGGATCCGGTCTCGAATCAAGTGGTGCAGCGCGACCGCCATGCTTCGTATGCCACGGCGCTCGCATTGCTGGCGGCCAGCATTGAAAAGATCGCCACGGAAATTCGCCATCTCCAGCGGACGGAAGTGCTGGAAGCGGAGGAGTTTTTCTCCGAAGGACAAAAGGGTTCGTCGGCGATGCCGCACAAGCGCAATCCCATTGTTTCGGAGAATCTTTGCGGCCTTGCCCGGGTTGTGCGGGCGAACAGTCTGGCGGCGATGGAGAATGTCGCGCTCTGGCATGAGCGGGACATCAGCCATTCGTCGGTCGAGCGGGTCATCATGCCAGACAGCACGATTCTCATGGACTACATGCTGGCGAAGGTCACCGATCTCATCAAGGATTTGCTGGTCTATCCCGCGAACATGCAGCGCAATCTCGATCTGACCGGCGGATTGGTGTATTCGCAGCGGCTCCTGCTCACGCTCGTTGAAAAGGGGGCGCAGCGCAAGGCCTCGTATGAAGCGGTGCAGCGCAATGCCATGGCGTCGTGGAAGGGCGCCGGCGGGCTTCAGGATTTGGTGGGGAAAGACCCCTTCATTTCACAGCACCTCAAGAAGAGCGAGATTGCCGCTTGTTTCAATCCGAAATATTATCTGCGCCACCTCGACCGGATTTATCGCCGTGTGTTCGGTCGCACGACGGGAACCTCGGCAAAAAAGCGAACTGGAAGGAGCCGTCGATGACGAATCGCCTGCGTGGAATTGGACTGGCCTGTGCGATGTTCGTGCTTGGCTGTCTCGCGGCCTTTCCAGCGTCGGCCGCCGATCGTGAGAAGTTGCTCAGCGAGCCCGGTGTGTATGGCACGTTTGCCGCGTTTCGCATCGATCCCGAATGGGGCCGGCTGGAGCAGTCGTTGCGCATTTCCCAGCTCACGGCCATGAAAGGCGTGGTTGAACAGCATCGAGAGAAGCTGGCCATCGATACGTATCTTCTGCGCGGCCTCTCGGATCATGCGGACGTTCTGTTGCGAGTGCATGGAACGGAATTAAAAGATGCGCAGCAGTTTTTGCTGGATTTGCAAAACAGCGCGTTCGGGAAGTATCTCACCAGCGTGGTATTGTTCAACGGCCTGACCAAGAAGCCGAATTATGTGCCGGGATTTTCCGACCAGCTGAAGGCGGATCTCAAAGGCCCAAGCGAAACGGGCCCCTATGTCATGGTGATGCCGATCCGCAAAGACGCGGAGTGGTGGTCGCTTCCTCAGGCCCAGCGCGCGGCCATGATGCAGGAGCACACCGAAGCGGCGCTGCCGTATCAGAAGGATGTGAAGCGGAAGCTCTACCATTCGACCGGGCTCGACGATGTCGATTTCATCACGTATTTTGAAACGGCCAAGCCGGAAGCGTTTCATGCCTTGATCTTGGCGTTGAATAAGGTACAGGAAGCCAAGCATAACCGGCGGATGGGTCATCCCACGCTGGTGGGCACCGTGCGGTCGCTGGATCAATTGATTGAAGTGCTGGCGCAATAGCGCGCACACGAGCGAGGGAGCATCATGACGACAGGAACGCTGCTCTACGAAGGCAAAGCCAAGAAGATTTTCACCGCCGAGCGGGCCGATGAAGTCGTGCAGTACTTCAAGGACGACGCGACGGCGTTCAACGCGCAAAAGCGCGGCACCATCGTCGACAAGGGCATCATCAATAATAAGGTGTCGGAGCGGTTGTTCGCCTTGCTGGAGGCGGCCGGCATCCGCACGCACTTTGTAAAGCGGCTCAGCGACCGGGAGATGCTTACGAAGAAGGTGACGATCGTGCCGGTGGAAGTGGTGGTGCGGAACATCATTGCCGGAAGTCTCGCGAAGCGCCTGGGGCTCAAGGAAGGGGACGCGATTCAGCCGGCCATCGTGGAGTTCTATTATAAGGACGATGCCCTCGGCGATCCGTTGGTGAACGACGATCATTTGCGGCTGATGAATATTGCCACGCCGGCGTTGCTGAAGGATCTTCGGGATTTGGGGCATAAGATCAACGCGATACTGAAGCCGTTTTTCGCCGAGCGGCGGATGCAGCTTGTGGACTTCAAGCTGGAGTTTGGCGTGTTTCACAATAAGCTGGTTCTGGCCGATGAGATTTCTCCGGATACCTGCCGCCTCTGGGACCTGGCGACCGGCGATTCGATGGACAAGGACCGGTTTCGCAAGGACATGGGGAAGATTGAAGAGGCGTATCAGGAAGTATTGAAACGGGTTTGTGGGTAGGCCGCGACTACGGGATTCGGTCTTTGTGCTCGCGGAGCCCCCACGATGAAACGGTGGTCGCTCCATGCGCGCAGTAAAGACCGAATCCCGTAGTAGTGGCCTGTCGGTGCTTCCTTCACGCGGGGGGAAGAGGGGGAAGAAAGCGTGAGACGTTTCGTGATGTTTGTGCGGGATAATGGCCCCATTATTTCTTTGGGGATCGGCACGACATGCGTGGCGGCGTTTGCGATCTTGACCGAATCGATATGGCATAAGCTGGGGTTTCTGGCGCTGGTGTTGCTGGGCCTCGGATTGATGGTGGGGATTACCTGGGCGAAGCGGCATCTCATAGAGCTGTCGAAGCCGCCGGATACAGGGGCGTGAGGGGGAGTCGAAGCGCGTGGGTATGGGCCGGGTGCTCGCGGCCCGCGGGCGGGATTTGACCCAAACGAAATTTGGGGCCGCGCTCGGTCAATGCGCGCAGTGGGACCATACCCACGCGCTTCACAGAGAAAGTAAGATAGGAAAGACGAAACGGAGAAGAGGGGAGCAGCATGAAAGCCAAGATTCATGTGACGTTGAAGCAGGGGATTCTGGATCCGCAGGGGAAGGCGATTGAGCATGCGCTGGATTCGCTGGGATTCACGAATGCGGCGAATGTGCGGGTGGGTAAGTACATGGAAGTGGATGTGCAGGAAACGGACAAGGCCAAAGCCGACGCACAGGTGAAGCAGATGTGCGAAAAGCTGCTGGCGAATACCATCATTGAAGAATATCGCTACGAGTTGGTCTAGCCATGAATGTTGGAGTCATCGTTTTTCCAGGCAGTAATTGCGATCACGATTGCCAGCACGTGTTTCAGGATGTGCTGGGCCAATCGGTGCGGATGATCTGGCACAAGGAGACGTCGCTTGCGGGGATCGATGCGGTGATTCTCCCGGGCGGGTTTTCCTACGGCGACTATCTTCGCACGGGTGCGATTGCGCGATTTTCCCCGGTGATGAGCGCGGTGAAGGCGTTCGCTAAAGACGGCGGGGCGGTCATCGGAATCTGCAACGGGTTTCAGATTCTGCTCGAAGCCGGGTTGCTGCCTGGCGCGATGTTGCGGAACCGGTCGCTCCATTTCATCTGCAAGGATGTGCATGTGCGGGTGGAGAATGCGGCCACGGCCTTTACGGGGGCCTGCCAGCCTGGGCAAGTGTTGAAGATTCCCGTCGCCCATGCGGACGGCAATTACTACACCGATCCGGTCACGCTGGCGGCGATGCAGGCGAACGCGCAAATTGTGTTACGCTATTGCACCGCGGAGGGGGCGGTGACGCCGGACGCGAATCCCAACGGATCGCTCGACAACATCGCCGGGATTATCAATCCGGAAGGCAATGTGCTGGGCTTGATGCCGCATCCCGAGCGTTGCGCGGAAGAGATCTTGGGCAATCGGGATGGGAAGCTGATTTTCCAGTCGTTGCTCAAGGCGATGAAGGTGAACGTGTGAGTCGGTGTGCCGTTGTTTCTAAACAAGGAGGCGGTATGAAACGGTTGGTTATGGCAAGTATAGTCGCGGTGATGCTGGTGGCGGGAGTGTCGGCGTGGGCCGGGGACGAAGATGGCAGCCAGCTCAAGATTGTGAGCCCGGAAAACGGCGCGGTGGTGAAGGGCGATCAGCTGGAATTGAAATATGAACTGGCCAAAGGCCAGCATGCGACGCATGCCCATGTGTATTTGGATGGGCAATATCAGAAGGGTTTCTCCGGCACGTTCAAGAGCCTGGCGCCCGGCAAGCACGAAATCAAGGTGATCGCGGCCAATCACGATCACAAGACCCTGGCGGCTGAAGCAGCGGTCACCATCGAGGTGCAGTAAGTTTCTGACAGCGTGATGGCCACTAGAGGAACGGGTCGATGCCGCTTGTGATTACCAAAGAGCTAATTGCCCAACACAATCTGACCGACGATGAGTTCAAGAAGATCGTCGAGATTCTCGGACGTGAGCCGAATCTGACGGAACTCGGCATGTTTTCCGTCATGTGGTCGGAACATTGCTCCTACAAATCGTCACGCGTGCATTTGAAGAAGCTGCCCACGACAGGGCCGCGCGTCATCCAGGGCCCCGGCGAGAATGCCGGGGTCGTGGATATTGGCGACGGGCTCTGTGTGGTCTTCAAAATGGAGTCGCACAACCATCCGTCGTTCATCGAGCCCTATCAGGGCGCGGCGACGGGGGTGGGCGGGATTCTGCGCGATGTGTTTACGATGGGGGCGCGGCCGATTGCCCTGCTGGATTCGCTGCGCTTCGGCGGGCTGGATACGGCCAAGAACCGGCACATCGTCAAAGGCGTCGTGGCCGGGATTGCCGGTTATGGCAATTGCATGGGCGTGCCGACGGTGGGTGGCGAAGTCGTGTTCAACGATATCTACTCGCTCAATCCGTTGGTGAATGCGTTCTGCCTCGGCGTGGCACGGAAGGACAAGATTTTTCTTGGCACGGCGGCCGGGGTCGGCAATCCCGTGATCTACTTCGGCTCGAAGACGGGGCGCGACGGGATTCACGGCGCGACGATGGCGTCCGATTCATTCGACGATCAATCGGAGAAGAAGCGGCCGACGGTGCAAGTGGGCGATCCGTTCCAGGAAAAGCTGTTACTGGAAGCCTGCCTCGAACTGATGGCGGGCGATCTTCTCGTCGGCATTCAGGATATGGGAGCAGCAGGGTTGACGAGTTCCTCTTGCGAGATGGCGTCGCGGGCCGGGAATGGGATGGATCTCGATCTGACCCATGTGCCGCGCCGCGAGCCGGGCATGACGCCCTATGAGCTGATGTTGTCCGAGTCGCAAGAACGCATGCTGATGGTGGCCAAAGCCGGCAAGGAAGAGGAGTGCATCCGGATCTGCCAGAAGTGGGATCTGGATGTGGCGGTGGTCGGCAAGGTGACGGGTGATGGCATCCTGCGTGTGCTGGATCAGGGCAAAGTCGGGGCGGAGATTCCGGCGAAGTCGCTGGCCGACGACGGCCCGCGTTACGAGCGACCGTTTTCGCCGCCCGGCTATCAGGATATGCTCACGAATCTGAATTACGATGCCCTGCCCGATGTGAAGGATGCGAATGCGGCGTTGCTGGCGCTGCTGGAGTCGCCGACGATTGCGAGCAAGCGCTGGGTATACGAGCAGTACGACCATATGGTACGGACGAACACGATGGTGCGTCCGGGCTCGGATGCGGCGGTCGTGCGCATTAAGGGCACCAATAAAGCGGTGGCGATGACGGTCGACTGCAACAGCCGCTACTGTTTGCTGAATCCCTATGAAGGGGCACGGCTGGCGGTGGCGGAAGCGGCGAGGAATCTGGCCTGTTCAGGCGCCGAACCGATTGGGCTGACGGACTGCCTGAATTTTGGGAATCCCGAACGGCCGGACATTATGTGGCAGTTTGTGATGGCCATCGAGGGGATGAAGGATGCCTGTGAGCATTTCAAGATTCCCATCGTGAGCGGCAATGTCAGCTTTTATAACGAGACCAACGGGCTCTCGATCTATCCCACGCCGATGCTGGGCATGGTGGGGCTCATCGAGTCCGCCGACCAGGCCATGACGCAATGGTTCCGGGAGGACGGCGACGACATCATTCTGCTCGGGGCGACGCGCGAAGATTTGGGCGGGTCGGAATATCTGAAAGTGCAGCATTCGCGTGAACAAGGCTCGCCACCGTATCTCAATCTGGAAACGGAGCAGGCGGTGCAGAGCTGCCTGTTGCAGCTGATCCGGGCCGGGCGTATTCAGTCCGCGCACGATTGTTCCGATGGAGGTGTAGCCGTTGCGCTGGCCGAATGCTGCCTGTCGGGGCCGAATCGAACGCGCGGCGCCGTGGTACGATTAACCCCTGGCCGCCAGAGAAACGATTCGGTGCTCTTCGGTGAAAGCCAGTCGCGGATTATCGTCTCGGCAAAACCGGCTCAACGGCAGGCTATTCTGGAGCTGGCTCAACAGATGGGCGTTCCGGCTGGAGTAATCGGAGCCGTGGGGGGCGCGTCGCTGGTGATCTATTTGGGGGACGACCGGTCGACGACGAAGACGGTCGATCTTTCGATTGCGACCCTGGCCGATCGCTGGGGTTGTTCGTTGGAACGGAAACTGAACCAGGAATAAGTTAGCGCGTACGATTATGCATAAAGAACTTCCCATGATCTCTCCGGATAAGTTTCACGACGAATGCGCGGTGTTCGGCATTTTTGGCCACGAAGAGGCCGCGAATCTGACCTACCTGGGTCTTTATGCACTCCAGCATCGCGGGCAGGAAGCCTCGGGCATCGTCGCCGGCGATGGCGAGCAGTTTTATGTGCATAAGGGGATGGGGCTGGTTGCGGACATCTACAAGAAGACGACGCTGGACAAATTGCCGGGGCGGATGGCCATCGGCCATAACCGCTATTCCACGGCCGGCGGGAACGATCTGAAGAACATCCAGCCGTTCAACGTCAACTTCGCGTTCGGGAATTTGGCGCTGGCGCATAACGGCAACCTCATCAATGCCCAGGTGTTGCGCAATGAGCTGGAGGCCTATGGCGCGATCTTCCAATCCACCTCGGATACGGAGGTCATCATCCACCTGATCGCCCATTCCCGGGCCAGCACGTTTTTGGCGCGCGTGATGGATGCGTTGAATCAGGTGCGGGGCGCGTTTTCGCTGGTGTTGATGACGGATAACGGTTTGATCGCGGTGCGCGATCCGCACGGCCTGCGGCCGCTCTGCCTGGGGCGGGTGCGCGGGAGCTGGGTGGTGGCCTCGGAAACCTGCGCGTTCGATCTCTTGGACGCCGAGTATGTGCGCGAGATCGAGCCCGGCGAGCTGGTCGTGTTGAGCGATCAGGGGATCGACAGCCATCGGCCGTTTCCTAAAGTCGATCCGGCCATGTGTGTGTTCGAGTATGTGTACTTCGCCAGGCCGGACAGCCGGATCTTCGGCGCCAGTGCGGTGTATTCAACGCGCAAAGCCTTGGGCCGCCGGTTAGCCAAAGAGTCTTGGGTGGAAGCGGACATCGTTATTCCCGTGCCGGATTCCGGCGTGCCCGCCGCATTGGGCTATAGCGAGGGCGGGGGCATTCCTTTCGAGACGGGGCTGATTCGCAACCACTATGTCGGCCGGACGTTCATTGAGCCGGAACAGTCGATCCGGCACTTTGGCGTCAAGGTGAAGTTGAACGCGGTGCCTGAGGTCTTGGCCGGCAAGCGGGTGGTGGTCGTCGACGATTCGCTCGTGCGCGGGACGACGAGCCGGAAGATCGTCAAGATGCTGCGGAATGCCGGCGCCAAAGAAGTCCATATGCGGATCAGTTCTCCGCCGATCGTCTCACCCTGTTTTTATGGCGTCGATACGCCGACAAAGAAAGAGTTGATTGCGTCGAACCATTCGCCTGAGGAAATCCGCAAATACATTACCGCTGACTCGCTGGCCTATTTGAGCCTCGATGGCATGTTGGAAGCGGCTCCGGGCGTCCCGTCCCAATATTGCAATGCCTGTTTCACTGAAAAGTATCCCATCGCGTTTACTCGCGCAGAAGAAATGCAGCTCGGGCTGTTCGAGCCATCGGCCGCGGTTCAGAAACCGATGTAGCCGGTCATGGTGTGATCTCTGCGTCACAAGGGGGTGCTGTCATATGCATGAACGCGGCCGGCCGAGGGTCGAAGTAGACTATCCCGTCACACTGAGTGGCGAGGGTGGCGATGGAACCGGAACGATGACGAATCTCACCATTACTGGCGGCGAGATTTCATCGGATCTTCCTGCCCAAATCGGCACTCACTTCAGAGTCCATATCCATCTGTCCGGCGCGCGCAACCCCATCGATATCGCGATCGCGACGGTACGCTGGCAGCGCGAGAATCGCTTCGGCATCGAGTTTGTGCGGTTCGAGGACAATGCCAAGCTTCAGCTGGAGCAAATGCTAAATCAGAGCGATGTCTAGCAGCATCCGTTCATCCAAAAACCTGCCATTCAACCAGGTATTTGATTCTGCCGCCTTATTATCTAGCAGTGGATGTCTGGCTCTAGTAGGGGCAGCTCTTCGTTTGCGCCAGCCTGTTATCTCTAAGAATTATTTGAAGGTATGAGCCCTCACTCTAAAGAGGGGGTAGTGGGCCTTATTGATTTCAGCCTATCTTAGCCTGCCTATAAGAACATTGGCGTCGTCTGGTAGTTTAGGAGATCTATCCCATGTCGGACTCCCAGCAGATACCTGCCGTATCGGATGTCCCCATCCCTGCGATTGATCGAACCCTGTTAGATCAGACGATCCTGCGACCAAGTCCCGACGTGCAAGGCACAACGATGGATGGGGAGACGGTTCTCCTGGATCTCAGCAGCGGCCGCTACTACACTCTGAATCGGCTGGGGAGTGTGATTTGGGAGCATTGTACGGGGCAATGCACGATGACCGATATTCAGGCGGCTATTTGCGACCGGTTCGATGTTGTCCCTGAGCGAGCCCTCGACGACCTTGTCAACCTGGCCAATGAATTGGTTCAGGAGGGGCTACTTCAACAGGAAAGGAGGTGAAGAAGAATGGAACAACAGAAAGAACAGTATGTCCAGCCGGTGATGGTGAAGCACGAGTTGCTGCGCGACATTACGGCGAAGCAATCCATCCGCGGTTGCGATAAGGATTGCGACAAGTAGTAGTGGACTAATGGGCTGGCCGATTCGTGAGGATCGGCCAGCTTTTCTTTTTGCAGCCTAGCCTTTGTTTGTTGTGCCGGGAATACTCTCGCCTCGTATCTTCTTCTCTGATTCGCTTGCCATGGCCTCCCGTTCACTGTTTCACGCCTCATTCCAGAGTTCCTCTGAGAGCCACAATGCTTGCCAGGTGCTTGCTCGCATGGCTCGACAAGCCTGAAAGCCCTGTCCTCAAGGCCTTGTTGCACGCAGTCGCACCCCTGATTACATACCAAGGTAGGGTATTTCACCAGGTCTTTGGCGGTATAGGCAAGATTCCACTATCGGGCTACCTTTCTTGAAGACGACGACAGTCGGTCGCGATGACGAGTGGAAGTCGATGCAGGTAGTCGCCGCTGGTACAGCGGCTCCTAGGCGCAGTCGAAAAGCCGGGCAGCGCCCGGCAAGGAGGATGGCAAATGGTAGAGATATCAGCTACGACGATATTGTCCGGTGCGGCAGAATCTTCGATCCACGGCTCAATTGACTGGACGCAACTTGATCGCATCGTTTTGCGGCCCAGTCCCGACGTGCAAGGGACGACGATGGATGGAGAAACGGTTCTCCTGGACCTCAGCAGCGGCCGGTACTACACCTTGAATCGGTTGGGCAGTGTGATCTGGGAGCATTGCACTGGGCAGAACACGATGGTCGATATCCATGCGGTGATCTGCGACCGGTTTGATGTCGCATCCGAGCGAGCCCTCGGCGATCTCGTCGATCTGGCCAATGAATTGGTTCAGGAAGGGCTACTTCAACAGGAAAGGAGGTGAAGGAGAATGGAACAAAAGAAAGATCAGTATGTCCAGCCGGTAGTGGTGAAGCACCAACTGCTGCGCGACATCACGGCGGGGAACTCCGGGCAGCAGCCTTGCAGAACAATCCAGTGCCAGGAACAGTAGCAGTCTGATGGAGGGCTGGCCGGTCTACTGAGGTTGGCCAGACTATTTTAAAATTGAGGAGGCAATAGCATGATGGAACAGAAGAAAGAGCAGTATGTCCAGCCGGTAGTGGTGAAGCATGAACTGTTGCGCGACATTACTGCGGGTCAGTCTGGCTACAACTGTGATGACAATAAGCCGCGTCGCTGGTGGAATTACGAGTAATGTGACGGGGTCGGCCCGCCAATCAGCGGGCCGGCTCATCTTCTTGCAGCGATGCATAGTAGAACGAAATACGTCGGCCGAATCCCAGGGGTAGGGTAGAAATGAGCATGGCGGAATATCGGTATTCACTCTATGGCACGGCAGTCAGGTATGAGACGGATGCGCCGATTTTGGCGCAACCGGTGAACGAGTTGCTGCGGCATTTTCGCCGGGAAAATGCGCTCGATGCCGATGCGGGGCTGGCTCTTCGTTTTTACCAGGTGAAGGATCGAGCGGAGATACCTCTCACAATTTCTGCCTCGGCTCGGCAGCTGGCGTCCGGTACCGGCGAGGCCGTCGGGGACCGGCGCGCAACCGGATTGCCCTACAAGGTGAGTGTGGATCAGGGGCTTCTGATCGCGGAGTTTCATGAGATCGGGGTGTTGGCGATCGACGGCGCGCAAGGCCGGGCCGATGGGTATGTGATCAATCCAGAACGGCTGCCCTCCAATCTTATCGAGTATCTCTTTCACCTGGCGTTGATTGAATTGTTGCGGCGGCGCGATCTCTACACGATTCATGCGACGGCGCTGGAGTACAACGGACGCGGCGTCTTGATTCCAGGCAATAGTGGCCGTGGAAAGACCACCTCGTTTATCTCTTTGCTTCGGTCTGGCTATCGCTATCTATCGGACGACCATCCGCTCTTGCAGGATTCCGGAGCGCAGGTGGAGGTGCTGCCATTTCCGATCAAGATCAATGTCACCGATGCCACGGTGCAGTTCTTTCCAGAATTGAAGTCGGCATCGGAGCAGGTGCTCCACCCAGGTGTGCCCAAGCGATTTTTTTATGCCGAAGACCTCTATCAGACGGCGGTCGGGGAGCGTTGCCGACCCGCACTTGTGTTATTTCCCCATGTCGTCGATTCACCGAAGAGCCACCTTGAACTGCTTCCCAAGAGCCGGGCATTGGAGGCGCTCTTGCCGCAAGCCTTGCTCGTCTACGATCAAGAGGTCGCCCGGCGAGAATTCAAAGTGCTGGCGAAGCTCGTACAGCAAGTCGATTGTTACCGGCTGCATTTCGGCCGCGATATTCTGGACTTGCCGAAACTGATCACTCCGTTGCTGGAGAAGGGGCGATGAAGGCCGAACGGCAATTCCCCTGGTCGTCTGAATCGGAATTGCTGGTCTGGTGTGCGCGCACGTGCGTCACTGAAGAGCTGCGCGCGCGCATTGGCGCGCGGGTCGGAGAGCCTCTGGATTGGGGGTTGCTGCTGGACCTTGCCGCGTATCACGGCGTGCTTCCGTTACTCTACCGGAATCTGTCGACTATCTGTCCTGCTCTTGTGCCGGGCGATACGTTGACAAAGCTGCGTCAGAAAACACAAGCCTGTGCGTTGTTGAATCGCTCGCTCGCACAGGAACTAGGAAACCTGTGCGCCGCGTTTGCCGCGCACAGCGTCCCAGTCGTGCCCATTAAAGGCGCGACCTTGGCCTTGTCCGCGTATGGAGATCTGACGCTTCGCGATTTCAGCGATCTCGATCTCTTGATTCCCGAATCTGCGGTTGGGGCTGCGCAAACGGTGTTGTTCGCTCAGGGCTATGAACGGAAAGACCCTTCGGCCGACTCTGCGGAAACCGAGCACGATGATGGGCCCTATCATGTGTTTATCAAGAAGCGCAGCCTGTTTAGAGTCGATCTTCAGTGGGTGATGGCGCATCAGCATTTTTCCTTTCAGCTGGATCGTCCAGAGTTCTGGGCGCATCGGTCGCGTATGGTGCTGGGGACATCGACCGTTCACACATTGGCGCCTGAGGAGCTTCTGATTCTGCTCTGTGTGCATGGATCGAAGCATGCCTGGGAGCAGCTCAAATGGGTGTGCGATGTCGCTGAACTGCTCCGTTCGCATCCGGATCTCGATTGGACCAAGGTTTTTTCACAGGCAACGGCCTGGCGCTGCCTGCGGCTCGTGCATATTGGATTGGCGCTGGCTGATTGGGTGCTGGATGCGCCGATCCCGGAATCCATTCGAGCACGCTATTCTGACGATGTCGATGTTGGAATGTTGTCCGAGCGTATGCCGGCGAGTCTTCTCGCGAATCCTCGGAACGGCGTCAGCGAGGAACAGGCCGTGGCCTTCTATTTTTTGTTGAAGGATACCTGGTGGGAACGGTGGCGGTTCGGTCTGGCACTGTGCCGGGACGGCTCTTCAATTGTGGATGCTCCGCCAAGCTGGTTTTCCCGAGGGAGGCAGCTTACGCAATTGTCGCATCTCGTTCGGCCGTGCCAGCGAGCGGTGAGGAATCTGGTTCCATCTCCCATTCGAGGCACGATCAATCGATGGGTCGATCATGGGAGTTGATGGGCTCTTGAAGATGTGGGAGATTGCCGGCCTGCAGGAGATGAGATTGCGGGAGTATTCCTTGCGACGTGGCAGACTGAGTCCAGGATGACGCGAATCGTGAGAAAGTACCGGATGCTGCTGCAGGTGGCTGCGGTGGTGTCGTGGATTCGTTTCCGGTTGCGCGGCGAGAGCCTCCCGAGAGTGCTGAAGCGGCTGGATCCGGTCGCGCTTTCCGGGAATCCCGATCAGGCGCGGTTCGAAGACCTGGTCTACTATCTAGACCGATGGCTTCAGCTCCTTCCCTACAATGCGAAAGGAAATTGCTTTCCCCGGTCGTTGGCCTTGTATTGGTTTGCCACACGATCGGGCTATCCGGTGTCGTTTCATTGCGGAGTGCGAAAGGACAAGGCTGGCCTCGATGGCCATGCTTGGTTGATGCTGGATCGTCAGCCGTTTCACGAACCTGGCCAGCATTGGCAGCAGTTCACCGTCACCTATTCATTCCCTTCCGATCGCGTGGGCGACCGTGAGGCCATGCCGCCTGTGTCTTCCCATAAGGGGACGATGACAGCCATCTGAGGGAAGAACATCCGCACCTATTTCCATGAATAGTCTGTTGCTCCGCATACGTCCCTTCCTTCAGACGCTTCGGTACGCACTCGCGTTTGTCTGGCAGAGCAGTCCGAGCCTTGCCGTTGGTAGTATCGTCGTGCGGGTGATCCAGGGGGTATTGCCTCTGGTCGTGCTGTATCTGACGAAGTTATTGATCGACGCAGTGACCGAGGGGCTCAAGACTCCATCGCAGGATGCCACGCTGACTCCCATCGCGACGATTCTCGCGGGGCTAGCCGGGGCCGCGGTGATCAGCGCCATGCTCACGGTTGTCGCGTCTCTGATCTCCCGGATTCATGCTCAAGTCGTCACCGACCATATGCATGCGTTGCTGCAGGCGAAGTCCGTTGAAGTCGATCTCGAGTATTACGAGAATGCGCGGTATCAAGATACGCTGCATCGGGCGCAGCAGGAAGCGCCTTATCGCCCCACCGCGATTCTCAACGCGCTCTTGCAATGTTTTCAGGATGGCATCTCGCTGCTGGCGATGGCAGGCATTCTCTGGTGGCTGCATTGGGCGGTCATTCCGATTCTTGCCCTGACGGCGATTCCGTATTTCTTTGTCCGGTTGCAGCAATCCAACCGGCTGTTTGCCTGGGAGCGCGAGCGGACGCCGCTGGAACGGAAAGCCTGGTACGTCAACATGCTGTTGACGCAGGCCACCGCCGCCAAAGAAGTTCGTTTGTTCAACCTCGGGCCTCGGTTGCGGGAATGGTTCCGCGAGGTGCGGGCGGTGCTGCGCCAGGAACGGATCGCCTTAGAGCGCCGGTGGGCGTTGTTTGGATTAGCTGCGCAGATTGTGGGGGTGGCGGGAGTCTTCGGGGTCTACAGTTTTGTCGCAGTGCGAACGTTTCATGGACTGTTGACGGTCGGCGACCTGGTCATGTTCTTTCAGGCGATCCAGCGAGCCTCGGGGTTTCTCGAAGGGTTGGGCTGGAGTGTGTCGAGTTTGTATGAGAGCAATCTCTTTCTGACAACGCTGAATGAGTTTCTCGCGATTCGCTCAAAGTTGCCTGAAGCCGCCCAGCCACGGCCGTTTCCTGCCCCGCTTGGGCAGGGGATCAGGTTTGAGCAGGTGTCGTTTCAGTATCCCCACGAAGAGCGGGTGGCGGTCCGCGACTTCACCTTTACGATCAAGCCCGGCGAGCATGTGGCGTTTGTCGGAGCCAACGGCGCGGGGAAAACCACCTTGGTAAAACTGTTGTGCCGTCTCTACGATCCCACGAGCGGTCGTATTACGGTTGATGGGACGGATCTTCGCGACTATGCCATCGCCGATGTTCGCGGCGCGGTCAGCGGAATTTTCCAGGATTTTGTGAAGTTTCAGTTCTCCGCCAAAGACAATATCGCATTGGGGGTGCATGCGCCCGATGTCGAATTGCCGGCGGTCGTGCAGGCGGCCAAGCAAGCCGGGGTCCATGAGACCATTGAGCGATTGCCGAAGGGCTACGACTCGTTGCTGGGAAAGTTATTCGACGGGGGGCATGAGCTGAGTATCGGAGAGTGGCAGAAGGTGGCGTTGGCGAGAGCGGTTCTCCGCAATTCCCAGATCCTGATTCTCGATGAGCCGACCAGCGCTATGGACGCCAAAGCGGAAGCGGAGCTGTTCGAGCGGTTTCATGAACTGGCGCAGGGACGGACCGCCATCTTAATCAGCCATCGGCTCTCCACGGTCAAGATGGCGGATAGGATTTTCGTCGTGGATCGCGGCCAGATCGTAGAGCAAGGTTCCCACGATGACTTGATGGGCCGCCAGGGCCTCTATGCCTCGTTATTCCTCACTCAAGCGCAGCACTATCAGTAATTCCCCTCTTTGGGATCGTGAGTTCTCCTGGCTGGCATTGAGCTGGCGAGCCGGTTGTGTTGTATCCAGCTGAGTGACCTTCGGTTCTTTCTCTCGGCCAAGCCGTCAGAAATACGTATGCCTACGTACAAACTTAAGTAGTAGGAGCCCCGCTTCTAGTGGTCTAGGCAGGGCGCCTGGCTGGGGCTATTCTCCTCAAAGGCGTGGCGTTCCTCACCTCTGAATTCAGGCGCCGGAGAGGAGTCCTCTTCAATGATTCTCATTCTTGCCGATTCAACCGATCCCTGGGCGGCGCGTATCCATCGAGAAGTTCAGCGAACGGGTGGCGATGTCCGTTGGGTTGAACCCGTGCAGCTGCTGGATAAGATCCTGCTCAATTGGCCAGTTATGGCCAGAGAGGCGGTTGTCCAAGGGTTTCTGGAGATCGACGGGCAGAGGATTCCCCTTGAATCTCTTACTGGGATTTTTGCCCGCCTCCCGTTTCCGCTACGCGTGGATCTTGAGGGGCTATCGGATGCCGATGCCGGCTATGTGACGAAGGAGGCCACTGCGGCCTGGCTGGCGTTCTTGAATGCGATGCCCTGCCCTGTGATCAATCGGCCCGTTCCCGGCGGCAGGCCCACACTGATTTCCGGAAGCCCGCTGCTGGCGCCGCTTGCGCAAACGCATGGATTTCTCCTTCCGCCAGTCCGTTGTACGTCCAGCCAAACCGATGCCCTGCAGCAATTCATGACCTGGGGCGGGTCGGCCTATCTCAAGCCGCTTGGGTCGAGTGAGCCGGGCCAGTTCCTGCACGCGCACGATGGGGCCGAGCAGATCAGTCGAATCATGGAGCAACAGGCGGTATCGCTTCAAACTGTTCCGCCTGGGCAACAGGCGACAGTCTATGTGGCAGGTGAGCGAGCGGTGGCGACGGTCCTTCGTTCAGGCGAGGCGGTGTCGCAGCCGGTGGAAGTGCGTTCGTCTCACACCGCGCGTTGTCGTGACCTCGCGCGCGCATTGGGGCTTACCTTTGCCGAATGCCAGATTGTGATTGGCCCCAGCGGAGAAATCTGGTGCCTCGATATCAGCGGCACGCCGAACTTCTGGCGTTGCCCGCAGGATGTCCAGCAGCAGATGGTGGAGCAGTTACTTGAATACCTTTCTGAACAGAGGAGCCTGGCGCAGCATGATTCTTCTCATGGGACCGATGGCCGATCCAGTGCTCGCGAATGTGTGCGCCAGGCTTGCGGTCCGGAACGCTGATCTCATGCTTGTCCATCCGGAGTCGGAAGGACAGGATTGGGATGTGTCCTGGTCGAGCGACGGTAGCAGGGTCGTGGAGCGCATCCGTCTTGGCCAGCGAACTATCGATGCCGCCAGTATCGATGCTGTGTATTTGCGTGGAGTCGGCGCGCGATCGGCGTCGGCGCCGAGAGAGCGGATCATCGCGACGACACTCTGGGAATTCGCCGAGAGCCTTCCAGTCCTAGTCATCAACCGGCGTCAAGCCGGGCACACGAACATGTCAAAACCCTACCAGCAGCGGCTGATCGAGCAGGCCGGGTTCCTGGTCCCAAAGACATTAGTGACAATGGTGCCGGAAGAAGCGCGCCGGTTCTATGACGAGTGCCAGGGGCGCGTCATCTACAAATCCATCAGCGCGGAACGGTCGATCGTGAGGCCGCTCACGCCGGCCGATTTTCCCCGGCTGGAGCATATCCGTTCCTGTCCGGTGCAGTTGCAGGAAACGATTCCAGGCGCGGATCTGCGTGTGCATACGGTGGGAGACCGCCTGTTCGCGACCGAGGTGCTGTCGGATGGGACGGATTACCGATATGCCGGTCGCGAGGACAAGCAACGCACAATGCGGGCGGTCGAATTGGAACAGAACGTCCAGACTCGCTGTCTCGATCTCGCCAAGGGACTGGGACTGAGCCTGAGTGGGATCGACCTTCGCCGGACCCCAGCTGGCGCCTACTACTGTTTCGAAGTCAATACCAGCCCGGGGTTTACTTTTTTCGAGAACTATACGGGGCAGCGAATCGGCGATGCCGTGGCCGATCTGCTGTGTGCCGGACGGACATAACGAATGTGACGTGGGCGAATCGTAACCAAAGGAGTGTCACGATGGGGAGACAGCCGTTTATCACCGCCGACTTGAGACCGGATATGACTGTGGAGGCCGATCCCGGTCACCTATCGCCGACGGGCCATGCGGCGACTGCACAGTTGGCCGAAGCCGCCCGCGCGATGCTGTCGGAAGGAGAGCAGCAGCAGGTTGAACGAGGGAGGCAGGATACCCGCCAAGATCTGATGTCGGCGGTGCCGCGCCCTAATCCGGATGTGCAGGGCACGACGCTGGATGGCGAAACGGTCTTGCTCGATTTAGGGAGCGGGCGCTACTACACCTTGAATCGAGTGGGGACGGCCATTTGGGACGCCTGTACGGGAACAGCGTCTCTTCAGGCTATTCACACTGCATTGTGTGGGCGGTTCGACGCCCCGCCGGAGCGGATTGCCGATGATCTCTTCGCCCTGGTGACCCATCTGAGTCACGAGGGACTTTTAACAATAGAAAGGGGGTGAAAAAGCATGGAACAACAGCAGAAGGAATCGTACACCGAGCCTGTCTTGATGGCGCATGAAATGTTGCGCGACATCACGGGTGGAACGTCCGCGGTGAAGACCAGCGACAAGGTGAGAGAGAAGACGGGGACTGAGGCCCCCTTCTAATTCACGCTGCGGTGTGGATTGTTCCTGGGTTGGCCGGCCCAAAAGGGACGGCCAACTTAGGGATGATAGGAAAAGGTGGAGGGCCAATGTGGATTGAGACTGTGCAATGGCTGTTCGAAAGATTTTCGGAATATGCTCTGTCAGCCCTTTCTTCCTGGAATGGTGTGGTGGCAGCCTTAGGTGAAATCGGCGGGACGTTTACGAAGCTTACCAGCGGCTTGGCTTGGCCGTATGTGTTGGCCAGCATGACGGTCGCCGGGGGAGGGTATCTCCTGTCCAAGCCGCGTGCCGCGTGGTCTACGAAATCGTTTTCGGCCTTTCTCTTCCCTGCGCAGGTGCTTGCCCATCCTTCTGCGAAGCTGGATTACCGATTCTATGTGGTGAGCACTCTTATTAATGTATTTCTCTGTGTTCCTATGCTGGTTGGGTTCAGCGCCCTTATCGGAAAAATTGGGAGGGTTGTCTTAGTCGATTATGCGGGGTGGGCACCTCCTGACACCTTGTCTGTGCCTGCTCTGTTTGCTGCAGCACTGGGTTTCTATCTGCTGCACGACTTCATGAATTACTGGAGTCATGTGCTACTTCACAAAGTGCCGCTGTTATGGGCGTTTCACCAGGTTCACCACTCGGCTGACGTGTTGACCCCGATTTCGGCCTATCGCGCCCACCCGATGGAATTTTTTGTCACTGCGACGCTTCGCGCGCCCGTGATTGGATTGGCGTTCGTGTTTTATCAAGCTATCCCGGCGCAGGAGATCGCTGCGACGGCTGTGTTTGGGGTGAGTCTTGTGGGATTTCTGTATGGAATTTCCGGATTTCATTTACAGCACTCGCACCTTCCAATTTCCTATGGCCCCCTGCTCAATCGCATCCTCGTGACTCCGATCGTGCATCAAACACATCACAGCAATGATCCGCGGCATCACGACAAGAATTTCGGGGTGAAGTTTGCGTTGTGGGATTGGATTTTCGGAACGCTCTGTGTGCCGGCTCGCCACGAGCGTCTTCAATTCGGGCTTGCCGGCGCGAACAAGGAGGATTTTGCAACGGTCGGGAAGCTATATGTCGGACCGTTTAAGCGTGCAGGAGGGCTCATTCGCCGAAGCCTTGCCTCCGGTCCATTTGCGCGCTCTCAGAATGCCGTGCGTTCTGAGGGACTTTAACCAACGAAAGGAGGTGAAGAAACATGACACAACAGCAGAAGGAGCCGTTCATACAGTGTAACCGCAGAATCGAGGGGCATGGGGATTGATACAGTACGATGGTTCTTAGAGCGCGTGGCAGAATACGCTCTGTCCGCCGTCTCTGCCTGGGAGCAGTTCACGGCAACCATCGGGCAAATTCCTCGTGTCTTCGTCAATTTGTCGAATGGATTGGCCTGGCCGTATCTCCTCTCTAGTTTGGCCTTTGCCTGGGCGGTGTATGTTGTGGCGAAGCGGGCGGGCCGCTTGGCGGACGGGTTCTTTCGAGAGTTTGCTTTTCCTGCTCGGTTGTATCGTCATCAGTCGACTTTGCTGGATGTCCGGTTCGCGGCCATCGACATTGTGCTGACGTTTCTTTTCTACGTTCCCATCATGACGGGGCTCGGAATGCTGGGCGCAAAAGGGATGTCGTGGTTATTGGTCGGGCATCTGGGATGGGAGCCGCCCCGCGCTCTTTCCCCGACGGCGATTGTCATGGCGGCCGGCGGTTTTGCAATTGCACTGATGGGCATGCATTTGCGCCACTTGCACATCTGGCTCTCGTATGGCCGGGTGTTCAATCGGCTGTTCATCAGTCCGGCGCATCATCAGATCCATCACAGTGTCGATCCGCGCCATTGGAATAAGAATTTCGGGAGCAAGCTGTCGATCTGGGATGGGCTGTTCGGCACGCATTACCAGCCCAGGCAGCCGGAGGTTTTGCGGGTCGGGCTGCTCGATGCGGCGTCACGGGAGTTTGAGACGGTCTGGAGCCTGTATACAAGCCCGGTGGCAAGATCCGTTCACACGCTGGTTGGGTTGCCTGAAAGGCGAATCTAGCGATGGGATTCTCGTTCCGACATCCGGTCGATGGGACGGTGCCCTCCGCGGTGACTGCTGGATGGGGGAACCCCGTGCGTTTCCGGGAAGCCCAATTTCTTATCTGGTGCGCCAGAGCGGCAGTGCCAGAGTCTCTCCGCCGACGGATTCTTGAAGGCGCGCAAGCCGGCTTGAATTGGCAGTTGTTGCTGGAGCTGGCCAACGCTCACGGCGTCGAAGCCTTGCTCGCCAAGACGCTCGCCGGACTGTGCGCCGATCTTGTTCCTCTGGCGGATCTCGATGCGCTTCGCCGGCGAACGGTGGCGGCGGCCGCCGTGAATCGAGCCAGAGCGGAAGATCTGCTTCAATTGTCTCGATGCTTCGATGAAGCCGGAATCGCGATGCTTCCCGTCAGAGGCGCCGGCCTGGCTGCCATGATGTATGGCGATCTCACGCTCTGCGCTCCCGCAGATCCGGTTATGCTCGTGCGCCGGAGCCAACTCGAAGGTGCCCATCGAGTATTGGTCTCGCAGGGCTATTCTGTGCGAGGAAGAGAAGGAGAGGGTGCGGTCGATGCCGGGGGCAGCGAGCGGGCGCTCGTCTACGTCCATGCCAACATGCCGCATCGGATCGAGCTGATGTGGGCGGTGAAACATGCGGGTATGGTTTTTTCGATTGATCGGCCGGAGGTCTGGGGGCATACCAGGCCGATCTCGCTGAATGGCCAGAAGATTAAGGGAATGGCTCCGGAGGAGGCGGTGCTCCTGCTGTGCGCGCATGGAGCGCATCAGGCCTGGAGCCAGCTCAGTTTCGTGACGGAGATAGCCGGACTCATCCATGGCGGGCGGTTGAACTGGAGGCGAGTGATCGCAACGGCCTTGGAATGGAAATGCTATCGGAGTCTTTTGCTTGGCCTGGCGCTATCTCATCGAATCATGGAGGCGCCCATCCCTCCGCAGATCGTGAGCCTAATTGCCGCCGATTCAGATGTTGTGAGCCTTGCCCAACGCATGCCGAAAAGCCTGTTGTTGCAGCAGCAGGATGGGCTCGACGAACGGGAGGCCGGGGCATTGTTATTTACTCTCCAAGACGACTGGCGTGCGCGGTGGCGATATGGAATTGCGCTATGTCGCAGTCACGATCCTATTATTCATGCACCCCCGGCGTGGTTCCGCTGGCGCCGGTCGTTGCACTGGCTCGCTCGCGCGATGAGTCCTATTCAGGCGCTCTCACGGTGGTTCTCTCCTCCGGCTTCGATCCGTGCCTTATTCCATCGGTGAGTCGAGCCGCGGCGCAATGAGTGCGCGCGTCGCGAGAGCGCTGGACCTGCGGTCTGCCGTTGCCCCTGAAAAATTCTGCATGGTAGGATAGCGTTCGTCGTTCATTCGGTTGTTCGATCGATGGCGAAGGAGGCTCTTATGAAGCGATCTCTGTGGGTGCTCGGCGCGCTCCTGTTTCCGGTCTTCGCGGCTCACCTGGCGCTGGCGGCTGGATTTTTCAAAGTCGGCGAGAAGGCGCCGCCGTTCACGCTGACGGCCATTACTGGCGAGACCGTGGCGATGGATGCCTATAAAGGGAAAGTCATTGTCCTCGGGTTGTTTCACATCTGCGATCCCTGCATGATGCAGGGTGAGACGTTGCAAAAAGTTTCCGAGATGACCAAAGGCAAGGATGTGGCGGTGGTCGGTGTGAATTCGTCGGGGGATGCCAAGAAAAGTGTCGGGGAGTTCCTGTCGGCGTTTTCCGTCAAGGTGACGTATCCCTATCTGCTCGATCCGGGGAAAGTGACGGACAAGCTCTATGGCGGCGGCAAGTTCATTCCCAATGTCTATGTGATCGACCAGGCCGGAGTGATCCGCTGGCAGCGTGTTGGGAACATGGACCTCGCGGCGGCCGATGTGATTGCGGCAGAGGTCGAGAAGTTGCTGGCGAATCCCGCGAAGATGTAATGCCGTGCGGCGGTTCGATGTGGCGGGCGGGCCGATGAATAAAGGATTGTCAGCGATGGATGAGATGGAAGCGGGGAAGCAGAAGTTCCTGGAGGTCATCAAGGCGGTGGATGGGGCGGTGCAGGTGGTGATTCCTGTCACGCCATCGAACAGCATGTTTTTGATCTCCCTTACGAAGGGGCCGAACCGGAAATTCATCACGGTGTCCGAAGACGACATCCTGGATCTTCCCAATGACGCCGGCATTCTCACCAAGGTCACCAAGACGGTGACCGACGCCATCGCGGCGTTGTAGCGGGTGCTATGAAACCTCTCTTACCAAGCATCTGGCAGTGGTCGTGGTTTTCCGACGAGAAGCAGATCGATTTTAACGGCTTGTTTCTGACGGTCGGCGAGCACAAGATTCTCGTTGATCCGCCTCCGATGACGGCGGCGGCGAGCACGATGATCCGCCGGAACGGCCCGGTCGATTACATCATTGTGACGAACCGCGATCATGTGCGTGAGTCAGCCGCGGTCCAGGCGGAGTTCAAGTGCCAGCTGTTCGTGCCGGAGGCGGATGCCGCGCAGATGGATGTGCAGGCGACGAAGACGTTCAAGGATCAGGAGCTTCTTCCCGGGGGAATCTGGGTCGTTCATCTGAAGGATCAAAAATCCCCCGGGGAGTCGGCGCTGTTCATTCAGCAGGGCAAGGGCGTCTTGATCCTCGGCGATGCGTTGATCGGCAAACCGGCCGGCGCCCTGTCCATGCTGCCGGCTGAGAAATATGCCGATCGTGAAAAGGCCAGAGAAGGATTGCGGCGTTTGTTGAAGTATTCATTCGATTCGGTGTTAGCCGGCGATGGCGCCTCGATCCTGACTGGGGCGAAACCCATTCTGGAGCAGGCGCTGCAATAGCGGAATTGTCCTATGCCATTACGAAACGGATTGTCCGAAGAATTGAACCGCCAGGGGAACGAGCATTTTTCGCGCGGCCTCTATACGGAAGCTTATACCTGTTACGCTAAGGCGCTGGAGTGCGACCGGATGACCGGGGATCAGCGGGCCATGGCCGCGACGCTTGGGAATCTCGGCAATATCTGCGCGGTCAGCGGCCGGCGGGACTCGGCGCAGACGTATTATCAGGAAGTGCTGGAGCTGCAAAAGATTCTCGGCGACGAAAAGGGCATCGGGACGACGCTGGGCAATTTGGGCAACCTGCGCGCCGACGCCGGCGAATGGGAGCGCGCCCGCGCCTATTATCTGGAAGCGCTGGATCTCTTGACCAAGACGCACGATGAAGCGGCGAAGGCGGTGCTGTTGTCGGATCTCGGCCTCGTGGCGCGCGAGGTCGGCCAATACGAGCAAGCGATTCACTACTACGAGTATTCGCTGGTGCTGATGCGGCGTTTGGGCAATCAGGGCGGCGTAGCCGATGCCTGGCGGATGATCGGCCGGACGTTTCTGATGCAAGAACGGTATGACGATGCGATTGCCTGCTGCCAAACCAGCCAGTCGATCGCCGAACGGTCTCGCGATGAACTGCGGACCGGCGGGGCGCGATATGTGCTGGCCCAGTGTTATGAAGCGATTGGCCGTTTGCAGGACGCCGCCGATCTTCTGGAGCTCGTGGTGCTCATGGACCGCAAATACCAGCTGCCCAAGCTCGAAGAAAATACGAAGCGCCTTCAGGATCTCCGTGCCCGGCTGGCGGAGACCGATTCCGCTCCGCCTTATCGCGAGTCGCATGCATGAACGATCCGGCTGTTTCCGCCTGGCCGCAACTTCGCACGGCGCTGATGCGCGCGTTCCCCCAGCTCTATGAATTAGAACCGGGCGGAGCCTTGGCGATGGATCTTGGAACCGATGGCTGGTTGCTTGAGGTCAAGCCGGAAGGACTGGTGCTGTGTCAGTACGGGGTCGCGATGGACGATGTCATGGCGTTGATGTCCGACGGGACGCCGGAAGATCTTGGAACCGATGAGGTGGCGAAGCAGGCGAAATATTTTATTCAGCCGGCGGTCGGGAAATACCGCGCGCTCTTGCAGCAGTCGGGGTTTACCGAAGAGACGGAGATGACCGACGAGTTCGTCGCGGCGACGTTCGCGCGCCCGGTGGATATCGCGAATCCATCTAAAGTGCAGGATCTCATGCGCTGGTGCCTGCGACAGATCGGCGGGGCGGCATGACGCGGCGCATCGCCACGTTCGATGAATTTCGCGACGCCGTCTCGGCCTATCGGCTGCCGAGAATCCTCATCATGGCGCTGGAGCTGGATCTTTTTACAAAGATTGGCGTGCGGCGATGGACAATTCCGCAATTGGCCAAGTCGCTGTCCGTCAGCGAGCGGGGGCTCTCGATCCTGTGCCGCAATCTGGCCATGGCCGGCCTGCTGACGAAAACCGGTGAGAGCTACCGCAACAGCCGGCTGGCGGCGACCGCGTTGAATGCCCGGCATGCCGCGTATCGCAAAAACTATCTCGATCTCATGATGAACCACGAGAAGGATTGGGGCCGCCTGGGAGAATCCGTTCGGACAGGGCGCCAGCTGGATGAGGATGTCCCAGAAGAGCCGGGTTATCGCCAGCGATTTACCTGGGCCATGCACTATCGGACGGTGGAGACGGCGCCGAAGATTGCCGCGCAAGTGGATGTGCACGGCGCGGCGATGTTGCTCGATCTCGGTGGTGGGCCTGGCACGTATGCGATGGCGTTTCTCTCCAAACACCCGCGCTTGCGCGCCACAGTCGGCGACCGTCCAGCGGCTCTTGAAGTGGCCAGAGAAATTGCCGCGACGCACAAGGCCGGCTCCCGGCTCAGCTACGTGCCGATCGATTTTACGCAGGAGGCGATCCCCGGCACCTACGATGTCATCTGGTATTCCAACGTGCTGCATATCTATTCGCCCGAGACGAACCGGGCGATTTTCAGGCGCGCGCTCGCGGCTTTGAATCCAGGCGGGCGGCTGCTGATTCAGGATGCCTTTCTGCACGATCGTGAGGGGCTCCGCCCAGCCGAAGCGAATCTCTTTGCCGTCTCGATGCTGCTCTTTACGGAAGAGGGCAATACATATACGGCGGCGGCCACGCGCGGCTGGCTGAAGGAAGCCGGATTTAGCCGCACTAAGGTGTTGCGGATGAAGCCGGGAACGGAGGATTGGGAGGACGGGATCCTGGAGGCGGTGGCGCCTGGGGGCTTGTCCAGCAAGAGACTCAAAAATCCCGTTCAGCAAGGCCGTAGCAAGTGAAGAGGCGAGGAGGTACATACCAAGCTTCGCTTGACCCGCTCGCTTCGATCACATGCGAGCGGATAGGCTCTTTGCCTCAAGTCGACTCTTGTATACGTTGAGCCTTTGATCGCAGCGAGAACGACGCTGCACGGGCTTTTTCAGTCTCTTGTCAAAAACGCGCGCCCGCCGAACGAGATCACGAGAAAATTCAACAGCCCGCTGAGACCGCTTGCCGTCAGGGCCGCGACGGTCGGCTGATCTTTCGTAATCAGCTGTACCATCGTGGATAAGTCCAGCGCCAGCCCCACTGTTCCGTAGATCACACTCGCCATCGTCGCCCATCGATACCCCAGCCGGACCATAATCAACAGAAATATCGGCAGGCCGATGAGAAAGCCGATGAGGAAACGGCTTGGTTCCGCTTGGTCTGGCCGATTTACGAGAAACAGCGTTGCCATGCCGACGGCGGTTAAGCCGATCAAACTGATTAGCAGTGCCCAGGGTCTTGTCATGCCGGCACTATAGCCGGTTCATGCGGCGGCAACAACGGGCGCTCTCTGCCTTGTAGGCAAGAGGTGTGTGCAGTCTCGTAGTCCTATTCTCCCCCCCTCGTTCGAGGGGAATCTTCCCACAGTGGGGAATATACGCGGCGGGTGCGATGCAGGCAGAATGACCCCAACATTACGGAGGGGCCATGCCAACCATTTCTTGGATCAGCCATCTTCTTCAGTCCGTGACCGGCGCCATGTCTCCCAAGCTTCAGGTGAAGAAGCGCCACTCGTCTCGCCGCCTGCGGCACTCCATCAAAAGTCTGGCCTGGGGGCTTGTGGGAGTCATGCTCGGCCCGTCGCTGGGGTGGGCTGAAGTTGCTCCGGCCACAGTGGGAATTGTCGCCGCCGGGTTTGGGTATCAAGTCGGGGATGTCTCGACGATCACGGTGAAGATCTACGATCCGCAGAGCGGCGAGGTGCTGTCGGACGACACGTATGAGTTGAATGTAAAGGAAGAGCGCGCGACGAATGGGGCGCAGCCGCCAGCGAGGATTTTTGCCGGGGGAGTCGGCTCGGGCGCGACGGATCTCTCCAATTTTGTGTTGCGGGTCTACGATGCGACGACCGGAAAGTTTCAATGGGAAGGGAATTTGAATCTGACGCCTCACGATGAGGAGAGTTCGCGGCAGCTGGTCTCGACCCTGGTGCCGCGGCACGCGACGGTGAGTAGAATTCACGAGAGGCAGGCTGCGTCTTCCCAACCGTCCTTCTTGCTCCGCGCGCTCGATGCTGAAACCGGCGGGCTGGTATGGGAAGACGAGTTTTCAACGGATGGGACCCGTCGCGCCAAGCTGGAGCGGATCGCGGATCGACTGGCGAGCGGGGATCGCGACAAGCCGGAACTGAGCCGCTCGTTCGATTTCAGAATCAGAATGTCCGAGGACGAGGGCCGCCATATTCTTTGGGAGGACCGGTTCGCTCAGACTGAAGCCGAAGAGGTCGCTGAGTCGGAAGCGGTGGAGGAGAAGGCCTGGCAGTTACCGACCTGGTCCGGCCACACGGGACGGCCGCTACAAGAAGAAGCGATCTAAGAGGGTCGCAAAGGCTAGCCGCGCTTTGAGAGAAACGTATCCAGCCATTGTTGGTGGAATTGATCGTAGGTGAGAAAGATTTTATCCTGGAGCGCGGTGGCAACAGTGGCCTTCGCTTTGAACGCATCCAGAAGATCGACTACGCGGCTCATTCCGAATCGTTCGATCAGGTAGTGCGTGGCGGAATTGGCTTCAAGGTAGGCGAGGGTCGCCACATCGTGCGGCATCTGCCCCCATCCCCCTTCCAAATAGCGCAAGTGCAGGACTGAGCCGCCGTTCGGCATGGCCTGGTCGAGGTCCGGCCAGGAGCCGCCCGCCAGTTGCATCGCGAGCCCTTCATTGAGCCATACCGGCAGCGAGCCGATCTGGCCTTCCAGTCGATCATGTAGAAGGGCATGCACATACTCATGGCGCAAGACATTGGTGAGCCACTTCGTATCGGTGGTGGCGCCTTGCGTCGGAATTTGGATGCGGCCGAGCGTCGGATCGTAGAGGCCGTCGGCCCAGGCTGGGCTGCCGGTGGCCGTTTGAAACGTATCTTTGGTATGCAAGACCACCACGATGGGTTTGGCGGGGAAATGGCCCAATCGCTGGCCGATTTCGCGATAGGCTTCTTCTAAAATTTCCAGCACCACCGTCCAGGTCTGTGGATCTTCCGCTCCATTGTATTTCACGAGAAAGTGGCTGCTGCTTCTGGCATTCATGCGGGATTCCACCGTATCGGTGTGGCGCACTTTACTCGTGACGGTCGCGAGGTAGGACTGGATACGCGGATCTTTGCCGGCTCGTTCGGTCGCCTGCGCCAGGTGTTGAGTGGCTTCGCTCAGCCGGTCTTGTTCGTAGAGCAGATTCGCCAGAGCGAGATGCGGAAAGGGTTCGTGTGGAGCGAGCGCGATTAATCCGGTCAGAAAATCCTGACTCAACGCTGGATCGCGCAGCTCCCAATAGGCATGAGCCAGGTTCAATTGGATAATGGGGTTGGTATTGTCCAGTGCGGCGGCGTTCTTGAACGCGTTAACAGATACTTTGGTTCCGTCGAGCCGTTCTTGTTCCAATCCAAGATTGTTCCAGAGAATGGCGACATACGGCTTGGCCTTCGCATCGGCAAGGATTGACGGGGCAAGATTCTTTAGGTGCCGCTCGGCAACGGGGAGCTGCTTTTTATCGATCTCGTCTCGAATGGTTTCCAATAATCGGCTGGAGTCGGTTTCCGGCACGATGGCAGGATCGATCCCGCGCACCTGTCTGATCTCTTCATCGGTCGGCGGCGGTTCGCTCTGCAATCCTGCGGTGTGCGGCTCTGACGGCTCGCCGGTTGCCTGAGCCGGTGCCTGAGACACCGGCACGGTAGTCCACAGGGCTTTGAAGTACAGCTGATAGGCGAGGAAGAAGCCCAAGCCTACAGCGAGAGGAATGAGGATATGTTGGATGTTGCGGCGATACATAGTCGTTAGGGTGGCTCAGTGTAACACCTGAGAAGAATAGGGCCAAGAATTCACTGCAATGTGGACGGTCGGCCGGAGCGCGGTTTGCGAACTCTCTGTGAGCGCCGGAGGGCTTCATTGAGCGCCTCGCGGCGGTGTGTTACGATCCCGCCCAGTTATGGAGCCTCCCGCCGAGTCCAGTTTGCCTGCGACGTTTCACGAGTGGCTCGATCGCCTTGCGCGGCCGATTGAGTTTGCGACGAAGGACGAGTGCGCCCACGCCGGAGCCGTCAAGAATCTCAGCAGCTTTGTGTCGGGCCAGATTCAATCCGCGCTCGCGCAGGAATGGATTCCTCCGGCGATTGAATCCCGGCTGCGCTCGCTTCGAGAGCTCTTCATCGATTTCCAGCAGACCCTTCCAATCGGCGAACAACAGCGGCGGCTTCAAGCGGCCTGCGCCATTCTCGGGCGGCTTCGTGAAGCAACCCCTGAGCCGTTGTCGAGTCGCGAGAGCCTGCCCGGCGAGGCGTCCGTATCTCCTGGACCGGGGCGAGAGGACGTGTGGAATGTGCCTGTCCAGTTTGTGAAAGGCGTGGGGCCGAAACGCATGGCCCTATTGCAACGGCTTGGGATGGCGACGGTTGAAGACGCCTTATGGACAATTCCCTGGCGCTACGAAGATCGGTCCGTGATGACGCCGATTGGCAATCTGGTGCCGGGGATGGTGACGTCGATCTGCGGCGCGATTGCGAAATGCGACGCCAAGCGTACGAGGAATCGCCGCCTGTCGGTGCTGGAAGTCGGCGTCGAGGATGCAACTGGAAAGATGCAGGTGGTGTTCTTCAATCAGGGTTATCTTGAGGACGTCTTGGCGGTCGGAAAAGTCGTCATGATGAGCGGCCGCGTCATTGCGGGAAAGCAAGGATGGATGGTTCCGCGCATGGACGTGGCGCAGTACGAAGTGGTGGGCGAGGCCGCGGAGTCGGCGCTCCACGTCGGCCGGATTGTCCCGATCTATCACGAAACCAAAGGCTGGACGTCCCGGCAGTCGCGCGTGCTGGTGAAGGGATTGCTGGATGAGCATGCCGGAGCCTTGCGCGATCATCTACCCGTGCCGCTCCGCGCCCGCCAGCGGTTGATCCCGATTCAAGAGGCCATTCAAGACGTGCATTTCCCGAAAAGCGGGTCGGACGCTCGCTTGTTGGAGCAGGGGAAGACGGCGGCGCATCGCCGGCTCGCGTTTGAAGAATTGTTTTTGTTGCAGATGGCCTTGGCCTCTAGGCAACAGTCCATGCGGGAGCAGCCGAAGGGGCTCAAGTTCAATCCGCGGGCGCCGATTGTCGATCAGCTGAGCCGCTTGCTGCCGTTTCGCTTGACGTCCGCGCAGGATCAGGTCATCCGAGAGATTTATCGCGACATGATTTCGCCCAAGCCGATGAACCGGCTGGTGCAAGGCGATGTCGGATCGGGAAAGACCGTGGTAGGGCTCCATGCCATCGTGATGGCCTGCGGGTCCGGCTACCAGGCCGCGCTCATGGCGCCGACGGAAATTCTCGCCGAGCAGCACTATCGCAATCTCACCGGGACGTTGGAGGCGCTGGGCTTGCGCGTGGCATTGCTGCGCGGGAGCGACAAGGCGGCCGTGAAAAAAACGCAAGCGGCGCAGCTGGCTTCGGGAGAGGTGCAGGTGGCGATTGGGACGCACGCGTTGATTCAGAAAGGCGTCGCGTTCAAGAGTCTCGGGCTCGCCGTGGTCGATGAGCAGCACAAGTTTGGCGTGATGCAGCGGAAGAATCTGATCGATAAAGGGTATCGACCGGATGTGCTCGTGCTGACGGCGACGCCGATCCCGCGCACGCTGGCCATGACGGTCTATGGCGATCTGGATGTTTCCGTCATCAACATGCTGCCTCCTGGCCGCCGGCCGGTGCGGACCTTCTTATTCGGGGACGCGCAGCGCCGCCGGGCCTATCAGATTCTCAAAGACGAATTGGGAAATAAGCGGCAGGCCTATGTCGTTTATCCGTTGGTGGAGGAATCTGAAAAGACCGACTTGCAGGCGGCGATCCAAGGAGCCGAGGCATTGCAGAATGGCGAGTTCGCCGAATTCAAGGTTGGCTTGTTGCACGGACGCATGAAATCGGCGGAGAAAGAAGCCGTGATGGCCGATTTCAAGGCAGGGAAGATCCATCTGCTTGTCGCCACGACGGTGATTGAAGTCGGCGTCGATGTGCCCAATGCAACGATCATGATGATCGAACATGCCGAGCGCTTCGGCTTGGCGCAACTCCATCAATTGCGCGGCCGGGTCGGGCGCGGCGCGGAACAATCCTATTGCTTGTTGATGGCGGCTGGGCTGGGGCGAAATCGTCCAACCCTGGGGCGGCATCCGCTTGGCGGGGACGAGCCACAGTCCAATGCGCGGGAGCGGCTGGATGCGCTGGTGCAGTCGAACGATGGTTTTGTGATCGCGGAAGAGGATTTGCGCATCAGGGGGCCGGGAGAATTTTTCGGGTTTCGCCAGTGGGGCATGCCGGAGTTTCGCGTGGCCAACATCGTGCGCGATGGCGATTTGTTGCAGCAAGCCAGGCTGGAGGCGTTTTCACTGATCAAACAGGATCCGCAACTGAGCGCGCCGGGGCATCAGGGATTGAAGGACGCGATGTTGAGGAAGTGGGAGCAGAAGCTGGAGCTGGGGTCGATCAGTTAAGGAGAGGCATGGGATTGTTGCAGCGGTTGAAAGACGATTTTCGGTCAGGGCTGGCCACCTTGCGGTTGGGCACGGCGCATGTCGCCGGCCGCGCGCTGGAAGAGACGGAATTACTCCGGATACGGCTAGAGGTCAGGAAAATCGATCAGCAATTGTCCGATCTCTACAAAGACATCGGCGAGCGGGCGGTGGAGATGAAAGAGCGGGGCGAGACGGCTGAACGGGTGACCTACGACGAAGAAATCGGGCGCGTTGTCCGTGAGATTCAGCAGTTGAAAGACGCACGGAAGAAACTCGACGCTGAAATGGACGAGATCAGGAACGAGCAATGATTCCTCCATCCGTCCGCCCGCGCCGGCTTGCCGGCATCGATCTCGGCACGCTGACCTGCCGCCTCCTCATCGCGGACCTCTCTCCCGGCGTCCCCCTCAAAGAACTTCGATCCGAGCGGCGCATCCTGCGCCTCGGCGAAGGCGTCGATCAGAATAAGCGCTTGAGCCAGGCAGCGATGGATCGGGTGATCCACTGTCTTCGCGAGTGGAAGTCCGTCATTGAAACCTATCGCGTCGATGCCTGCGCCGTGGTCGCGACGAGCGCGGTGCGCGATGCCGCCAATCGTGCCGAGTTTCTAGACCGCGCGAAACGCGAAGCCGGACTCGACATTGAAGTCATTACCGGCGAGGAAGAAGCCTGGCGGACGTTGCTCGGTATTCGTTCGGGGCTTCCTACCGGCGTGACCGATATACTCGCGCTCGATATCGGCGGCGGCAGCACGGAATTCATTCTAGACCGGCCGGGCCAGCAGCCGGTTGTCCGTTCCATCGATATCGGAGTTGTGCGTCTATGCGAACGGATACTTCATCACGATCCGCCGACCGCCGAGGAGATTCAGCAGGCCCGGGACTGGGTGCGCAGAGAGACGGAGACCGCCGCCGCCGCGATGCCGCGCCCAACAGGCGTCACCTTTGTCGGCACGGCTGGCAGCGTCACCGCCCTGGCTGCCATGGCACAGAAGCTTCCAGCCTATGAATCGGCCCGCATCCATAACTACAGACTGCAACTTGAAACGATTCAGCAACTTGAGCAAACCCTGCTCAGCCGAGCGAAAGCGGATCGAGTCGGCCTGCCAGGATTGGAAAACAACCGTGAAGAAGTCATCGCCGCCGGCGCCCTCATCATCCGCACGATCATGGAAACGCTGGGGGAGAGGGAGTGTTTGGTCAGTGATCTGGGGTTGAGGGAAGGGGTGTTGATTGATCTTGCGAAGCGTCCAGTGTGACCTGTGTGCCGATGATGTAACTGTTCGACCCCCTCTTGCCTGAAGTTATCGAGATTCGATAACATATCTTTGTGATTGAATCCTTTGCCAATCGACTTGCGGAAGACTTGTTCGATGATCGGCGATCGAATGCCGTTCTGCGCTTTCCGCCGGATTTAATCCGAGTCGCTCGTCGAAAGCTGCTCTATTTGCACGATGCGTCGGAGATAGTGGACCTTCGTGAGCCTCCGGGAAATCGACTGGAGGCGTTGAAAGGCGAATGGAAGGGTCGTCACTCCATTCGGATCAACGACCAATGGCGGGTGGTCTTTCGTTGGCAGGCCGGCAATGCTTATGAGGTTCAAGTCGTCGATTATCATTGAAACTCAAGATATATGGAGGAGAAAGCCATGAGACTTCCCCCAAATCCCTTTCATCCTGGCGAAATGCTGCTTGAGGAGTTTCTCGTTCCCGGAAAGATGACCCAGGCTGCACTGGCTCAGAAGCTAGGCTGGACACGGGCGCGTCTCAATGAGTTGGTCAAAGGCAAGCGCGATATTACGGCGGACTCTGCTTTGGATCTGGCACGTGTGCTGGGGACATCCGCCAAGCTCTGGATGAATCTCCAGGCTACGTTCGATCTCGATAAAGCAATGCGAAAAAGAAAGATCGCCTGACGGGTGTTTGCTGGAATATCCCGTCTCGAGAAAAGCTGCAAGGAAGTCATCGCCGCCTGAGCTGCAACCATCCGCATGGTGATGGAAACTGTAGGTGAGGTGGAATGTGTGGTGAGTGACTTGGGAGCAATGAAAGATGCTGATTGACCCGGGGATGCGGGCGCGCATAAGTACCATAATCGAGGGGGGAGCACATGAACAACTTCAAGTACCGCGTTTATTATGAGTATCTGGGACCTTCTAAAGATGACCCCTTTGCCACCAAGCCGCTATCGCCTGATCGTGTGCGGACATTACTTAATAGCCTGTGTACCATCCTGCCGGATCATTATTCCTCAACCGTCAAAGATAATTCACTCTATGTTGCTGTCATCACTAGCGAAACCGAGGAAGAAACCGATGCAGTGATAGAGCGATTAGTTGTTAAATTGAACCTTGCAACGCCAGGACTCTCGCTACTCATCGAGAGGTTGTCAGAGAAATAAAACGCCACATATTTTTATGCTTTTCTGAGCATGTCCAGTATTAGTCAATTGCGAAGGAGAGGTCATGATATTTCAGAGTCGGCGTCATATATTGGCTGTAGGTTTTATTGCTCTTTTGCCGTCTGTGGGAACACCCTGATCAGATTTTTGTGCAGGGGGCGCCCTCTGTGGTGGTGGACGTCTTCGACGCGAAGGGAAAGTCCATCAGGCAAGGTGGCGGTGCAGCGATTGGTGTGGGTAGGTGATTACCATCTGCCATGTGGCGCAAAAAGGTAAAAGTCTGCAATTGAGTTGGCGCGTCAGCGGTACTGCCTGATCGGGGGTCGATCATGAAAAAGAAAACGACGAAGTCCAGCGGCAATGTCTTTACGGATCTCGGTTTCGATCCGGCCGAGGCCGCAGTACTCCAAATGCGTTCCAGTCTGATGAGCGACCTTCGCCTCTATATCGAGAAGCAGAAGCTCACCCAGGCGGAAGCGGCCAAGCGCCTTGGCATTGCCCAATCACGCGTCTTGGATCTTGTCCGTGGGAAGTGGGATAAGTTTAGCCTGGAGATGCTCATTACGTTGGAAGCACGGCTCGGACGAGCAGTCCGGATCGAATTTGCGGCATAGGTAGAGTCGTGGCCGAGCGCCATATTCGACAACAGGGTTGTGGATATGTTGAATCGCGCTGCATCGATTGTTCGCCCGAAACAGCCGTTTCTTGATTGGGCTGCTGGCCTTGATGATTTCGGCTTGGTTCCAGATGCGGAGAGCGAACAAACCGTCTATCTCGTTCCTGAATTTGAAAGCGATGAGGAAGGGCTGCGGATTCTACAGCGCATCTATGCCGAAATATTTGAACGGGAACTTGATGGCTGACATACCGATACTTCAGCCTGGCCGAAGAAACGTGACTTCAAGACCTTTCGGGAATGGTTCAGTGTTGAGCTGCACTCGGTCGTTGAAGATGTCGTGGATGACATCTTGGTTGATGATGATCTTGAGGCCTAGAGGGGAGACTCTTCTCTCTCTTCGCCAAGGTCCCCGCTGCGAATATCATCGATAGCCGTTGTTCTCGGTGAACTGGGCCTTCGGCGCGCCGCTTGGTTTGAGTGGCGGAGAGAGAGCTGCGTTTCTTGTCCTTCTTTCTGAGTCGGCGTAAGATGCGCGTTGTGCTTTTGCAAGGCACTTTGGAATGGTGTTTTCGATGAAGACCACGCGGTACATAATTCAGCCGCCCGCCCGTGAAGCACTGATTCGCCGCCTTGCGGATGAATTGGGGAAAGAGCCTGAGATCGGATTTGCCTATCTGCACGGATCGGCGCTTGACTCCGAAACGGTTCACGATATTGACGTCGGTCTGGGCTTGCGTAAGTCTGAAAATGAAAGAGGTTCTGGCTATGAGACAGAGCTGTCCTCTCGGCTTACAGGCATAGCAAGAATTCCTGTGGACGTTCGTGTGCTGAATGATGCGCCGTTGGCGTTTGTCTATCATGTGCTGCGAGGACGTCTCCTTATTTGCCACGATGAAGAGCTTTTGAGTGCGATTCTGGAGGATGTTGCCCGTCGCTATCTCGATCTCGCGCCGTTCCTCCGTCAAGGCACGAAGGACGCCTTCGCGGCATGAGCCTGAATCCGGACCTCATCCGGGCACGCTGCGCTGAGATCGATGCGTCGTTGGCTCGCCTTGAAGAGTTTCGTCGTCTATCGCGAGAACAGTTTCTTTCCAGCCAGGATGGCTTGATGTCGCCTGCTATCGGTTGCTCATTGCAATCGAGGCGGCCCTCGCTCTCTGCTTTCACGTGTCGGCCAAACGATCCCATCAAGTTCCTGAAGAATATGCCGGCTGCTTCAGCGGTCTAGAGCGGGCAGGGCTCATTCCCGCGGACCTTTCGGGCCGTTTGCAACAAATGGCGCGCTTCAGAAATCTGCTGGTGCATGTGTACAGGAAGATCGATTTCGGCCAGGTGTATGAGGTTATCACCACGAGGCTCGATGACCTGCGCGCCTTCCGTTCCGTTATTGCGGGACTGATCTAACGCGGAGCTTCCTATTTCTGGATAGCCTTTGGCCTCGGCGAGCTAGGTCTTCGCCGCGCCGCGGGGCTCTCTCATCGCGAATCCTAACCTCGGTTGCTCCGCTTTCTGGAGTCTTGTACACTTCAGGCAGATCCATGCTGCCATAGGGTTTTGTCAATGCGACAACACACTCACCACATCGAGGATGCGAAGATCGCGGACAACTTGCGTCGCGCGATCGAGTTGACGGAACTGGGGTTGGCCCTGCGCCGGTCGGTGTTGCAACGGGATGAGTCTGAGGACGAGGCCATGGCAAATGTGATGCGTGAGATTCGTCGCGCGAAAGAGCGGGCATGGCAGCAGAGTCTTTCTTAGTTCGGTCGCTGGCCACCCTGATTTCAGAGTTCAATCGACGCGCGGTTCAGTATGCACTGGCGGGAGGCTGGGCGTTCAGTGCTCTAGTTGAGCCGCGGGCGACGACAGACATCGAGCTCTTGATGTTAGTGGAACAGCCCTCCCGTGAAGGCCTCCAATCTTTATTCTCCTCTCTCTTCGACCCAACGGTCGTGCATCCTGCGCCCATGGTGTTTCAAGGGGTTTCAATTTGGCGTTGTGTAGGGATTGCGGGAGGTCAAGAAGTTGTCGTCGATATCCTCTTGGCGAACTCCGCGTATCTCAGGACTGCGCTTGCCCGCCGGCGAACGGTTGCATTCGGCACGCTTCAGGTTCCGATTCTGACGATCGAGGATCTGGTTGTGCTGAAGACTATAGCTGGCCGTCTTCAAGATCGAGCCGATCTTGAAAAGATCTGGGCACGTCAGGGCGAACTCAATCTGGATGTGCCCTATATCGAGGAGTGGAAGGCCAAGCTCGGTCTTCCTGGATAGCCCCTCTACTTCTGCGAATACTGCCGAAAGTCTGTGGCCGTTGCTCCGCTTCCTGGAGTCTTGTACAGTCCCAGTCCGATGTCATTCTTGAGAAGGAGTGTCTGTGAGCGATGATGCAAGAGACCAGCCGACCATTGTGACGGGAGGCGCTATTACTGGCGCTGTGGGAACCGTTCGCGAACGGGTGCTTGCCTTCTTTGGCCCTGCCAGCCATGACAATGCGACCAGAGTGGCGTTGGCCGATCATTTGCAGGCGCTCGTGAGCGCGGAGTCGCTGGGCGACCGGCTTGATGCCTGGCTTCGGTTGATCCACTGGACAAGGGTCGGAACCAGCCGCAGCCTGCAGGTGCTCGGCGCCCGCATGCAATGGCGGGAAGCCTATCTGTATTGGGAGCTTCTGCTGGATCTGCTGGAGCAGGAGCCGTCGGTGCGCGAGGAGGTGCAGGCGGCGATCAACCGTATTCTTCTAGAAACGGACGCCGTCAACTTGGTGGGCGAGGCGGGGCTGCTCTCCGTCCGTGGGTTTCTCACCGAAGTGTCCCTGCGACTGCTTAATAAAGTGTTGCCGTCTATCCGGAACGATCAGGACCTGACGCATCTGTTTCAACGGCAATATCGCAGCCCGATCGAAGTGAAATGGTTTTTACGGATCCCGCCGCGCCTGTTCACCCGGGTGCTGCAGGCGCTGATGCCTCCACGAAGAGCGGAGCAGCCAGGCCCGCTGACACGGGCGTTTGCGGATGGCTTCCGCCTTCTGGCCATTCGTGTGGAGGGGCAGGGGCTGTCGCATAAATTGCGGATGCGAAGCCGGCGGCCTTCGCAGGTGATGGAGTCTCCCTTCTATCGACTGGCCCAGTTGAGCGAGCAGATTGCGCTGTGCTGGCAGGACGGGCGGGACGTGGCGCCAAGTGAGGCGGCGTGGCGGCAGATTGTGACGGAGTGCCAGAACGAGATCCGCTGGATTCGCCATCAATTGGAATCGGCGGGCGTCAGCATCGATATTGTGTATGGCCTGGAGGTGCTGCAGCATTGTTTAATCCGCATGTCGGCGGCGGTGGATATTATGATCGCCCGCGACGATGCGGCCTATGCCCGGGCGGTGCAGGACTTCCTCAAGATTCTGATCCAGGTGAGTGTGAATGAAGGCAGCGTGAGCCACCTGGTTCAAACAAACACCAAGCTGCTGCATCGAAAAATCGTGGATCGATCCGGGTCCACGGGCGAACACTATATCGCGCACGATCGGCAGGAATACCGGCATATCTGGAGCGCGGCGGCCGGCGGCGGCGTGCTGACGGCCTTCACCGCGGCGAACAAAATGGCCATTCTCGGATGGGGGCTGGCGCCATTTATCGAGGGCTTTGGATACAGCCTCAACTATGCGGTGAGCTTTCTCCTCATGCAGACCTTCGGGCTCATGCTCGCCACGAAACAGCCGGCCATGACGGCGGCCACTCTGGCGACGATTATGCGCGAGCGGCCGGGGCCATCGCGGCTGGACGATATTGTGGAGGTCATCACCAAGATCTCCCATTCCCAGATTGCTGCGGCCGTGAGCAACGTCATCGTGGTTGCGCTATCGGCCTACGTGCTGGATGCCTGCTGGAGAATGGCGACCGGCGGACCGATCATCGATGCGCACGCCGCCGAGCATGTCTATGACAGCCTCAACCCCCTCCATAGCGGAACGGTCCCGTTTGCCGTCTTGACCGGTGTGGTGTTGTGGCTGTCGAGCTTGGCGGGCGGATGGATCGAAAACTGGACGGTATATCACCGGCTGCCCCAAGCGCTGGCCGAACATGCGCTGGGAAATCGCTTGTTGGGAGCGGACCGGGTGCGCCGATGGACAGAGAGTCTGTCGCACAATATTGCCGGGTGGGGGACGAACGTCTCGTTAGGGGTGATGCTGGGCATGACGCCGGCGCTCGGACTCTTTTTTGGCGCGCCGTTGGACGTGCGGCATGTGACGCTTAACAGCGGGACCTTGGGACTGGCGATCGCCTCGTTGCAGGGCGATTGGTATGGGGATGGGCGCTTGCTCTATGCACTCGCCGGGGTCGGCGTGATGTTCGTGTTGAACCTAGGCGTGAGCTTTTCGCTCTCGTTGTTCACCGCGTTGCGCGCGTACGACTTTCCCAAGTCGGATATTCTCGAACTCCTTCACCGGCTGCTCAAGCGGTTCATCGCATCGCCGCTCGACTTCGTGTTGCCGCCGCGGGCGGCTGCGCCTCCTCCTGCGACAGAAGAGAAAGCCGAAGGGTAAGCTGAGCGAGGAACGGGTCTGTGCGGCCGATGAGTGGATCGTCTTGATTGCGCTATCGTTGCGAATACCAGCGAAAGCCTTTGGTTTCGGTGAATTGGGCTTTCGGCGCGCCGCCAGGCTTTTCCAATAACAGCACTTTGAAGTCGATGAGGCCGAACCAGGCGGGATCGACCACGTCGTGGTAATGGGCGCCGTGGATTTTGGGAAGCACATCGCCGAGGGTCTGCGTTAACTCGCGCTCGGTGTAGGCCCGAACGGTAAAGGGCTTGTTCATCGCCTGGCAGAACCGCTGAATCGTATAGGCCGCTCCGGTGCAGAGGACTTTCGTATCCGGCTTCATGGCGAGAAACTGCGGGAGCGAGAGATAGCGTTCCTGAAAGCCCAGCCAGCGCACCGCTTGCCGCAGATGGCTGTATTGCACTTCATATTCAGTATGGCCCGGCAGTTTCACTGAGGCCGGCCAGCCTTCTTCCACGCCGAATTCGGTGAGGAATGCATGGCCACCGGGCTTCAACACCCGCCAGAGCTCGGCGACGAAGCGGATCGGTCCCAGGTTGAAGATCACATCGTCGGGTGGAGTGGCCTCAATCGGGAGCCGGAGGCGTCTGATCCAATCGAGCGCTTCTTGATGTTGCTCCGTCTCGCCCTTGTTGGTGAGCAGTTCAGTGCGCGTCAGTTTGACCGGCGTCATGTCGGCCATGTTCTCGTTGTCGATCACCAGATCGACGGAGTTGTCCGTGAAGGGCAGGGCCTCGGCATTGGCCCTGGTCCCGAGTCCACTCCATCCCCCTTCTTTAGCCCGCTTGGTCTGAAGCGTTAAAAATGGGCTGGTGATGTCGAGGGAGATGTACCGGATGCTCTGTCGTTCGAACGGCAGCAGTTCTTTGGCGAGTTCGCGCGCCACGTAGCCCAGCCCGCCGCCGATCTCTACGATGACTTTAGGTTTGGGGTTAAACCAGCCGAGCTGGCGCAGCTGCCGCATGAGAAGCCGCCCATAGGTCAAGCCGTTCAGCGCTTCGTTCGGCTCACGGAACAGATGGGAGACGGTGGTTTCGATCAGGTCGAAGTGACCGTCGTCTTCGGCGCTCTCGGTCAGTTCATGGTGATGGAAATCTTCCAGGTGTTCTTCGCCCTCGAAGCCGTCCTGGCCAGACCAGCCCTCGCGGATCTGCTGAAGCAGAATATCCCACTTGGCCTGGTGGCGATGTCCGCCAGGCGGTTCCGTGCCGAAGTAACAGAGCGAGTAATTCGGGGTGGCCCAGCGCGCCAGGTGCCATTGGCCGGGCTGGCCGTCCGGTCCGCAGACTTTGTTGCCGTACTTTTCCAGCAGGGCGCCGACGGTAATGTGCCCGTTCATCGACTTCAGCATTTCGATGCCGGTGAGGTTCAATCGGATCAAGGGGAAATTGTCGTCGAGCGGGGCGAGCCAGTATTCATCTTCGCGATGCTGATAGGCCACGAGGTCGGGAATATGCCAGGCCAGGAGATGCAGCGTTTCGCCGGTGAGCTGGAGTGGTTCTTGGACTGCGGCAACGGGCTTCATGATGTGTGGTCCTACCCCGTGGGAACGCGCAGCCTACCTGAGCGGGCAGTGAACGCGCAAGAGCGGACAGACCACGAAATGACGGGCGAGTTAGAGCTGGGATGGCATAGCGGCGGCATCCGTCACGGTCAGCACCCCGCGCATGATGGGGTGGATGCGGCAATGGTAGGGATAGCGGCCTGGTGGGAGCCCTTGAATGCTGAATTGTTCTCCTGGAGGGATGATACCTGAATCGAAGAGGCAGGGAGTGCCGTCTTCGACGCAGCCGTTATGGGTCACGGTATGATCGGTGGGCGTCGGGTTCTCCCAGCGCACGGGGCTCCCGCTGGTGGCCACGGCTTTTGCCGGGGCAAAGTACGGAGAGCCGTCCTCGATCATAATTTGTGTGGCGATGGGCATGGCGGTTGTCGGCCAGGCCAGGCTGGTCGCGAATAAACTTATGGCGGCGATGGTCAGAGATCGTGTCATGGATTGACGGGGCCTCTTTCTTAACGTGCGGAAGTGAATTGATGAAAGCGACGCGCCTTGCACTCGATTCATCGTGCGATGCTCTGTATCGTCTGTAGTCTACCATGGCCGTCGTCTTTGGAAGCGAGTCTTTGTCTGGATGTCGAGTTGGCCTAGAGAGCCTGTCGAGGCCCTTGGCGCTGAAGCACACCTTAGCCAATACTGCGCAGGAGGCGGCCTGTTATTCTGCCGGTTGCAAGACGCTATGGGTTCATGCTAGATGGAGGCCGCAATGCGAAACGCCAGGCGTTGTGCACTTGATCAGGAGGAACTCTGATGGCGAAGCCCAAGAAGAAGGTTGTGGCGAAGAAGGCTGTCAAGAAGCCGGCAGGCAAGAAAAAGGCCGCCAAGCCGGCGAAGAAAGCGATGGCTAAGAAGTCGGTTAAGAAGCCGGCCAAGAAACTGGCCAAGAAAGCCGCCGCGAAAAAGCCGGCGAAGAAATCGGCTAAGAAAACGGTTGCGAAGAAGCCTGCTAAAAAGGCCGTTGCAAAGAAGACGTCCAAGCCGGCTCCCAAAAAGAAGGCGGCTGCCAAGGCGGCGCCTAAGAAAACCGTCGCCGCGAAGCCGCCTGCACCCCCCTCAGTCTCCAAGCCCCTTGTTCAAGTGAAGCCGGCCGCGCCTCCAGTTGAGGAAGTTTCGAGGCCGTCAGCGGCGGCCAGGCCGGCTCCGGTGTCTGCGCCGAATGACCTCGATGAGGATGAAGAGTTGCTGGCCGAGGATGACTTGGAAAGCGAGAGTGACGGAGAGGCCGAAGGCGATATCGAAGAAGAGCTGCAAGGAGACTTGGCGCTCACCGATAGCGATGACGATGAGGCCGCCGATTTCCTTGAGAAGTCCGAAGACCTGCTGGACGACACGGACGACTATCGTAATAACTGACAGACCGTCTCCCCATTGCCTGCGCCGGTCCTTCCGGAGATCGAGAAGGATCGGCTCAGTTGAGTAGAGCGTCCGTCTCATTCCTTCCCGGTTGTTGACCCCGAACATCCATGAGCCATTTTCTATTTGTAGCGGGCACCCTTCGCGAACGCAGCTCACCGGAAAGCGCCTCGCTCCAATTGACTCACGGGCTGTGGGGTTGTTGCACGGCCTTGATCCGCGACAATCTGACGACGTTTCTCACGTCCGATTCTCATGCTCTGATCTATGTGCTGAAGGCGGGGATTTGCGCCGATGTGAAGATTGTCTCTCCGGTGATTCCGCTGCAGCAGATGGATGAGTTTCTGCGCGAGGATTTCAAGACCGAAGCGCGGTTCGGGTTCGTCCGGGTGGAGCTGACGAAGCAGTGGACCTCGACGCCGCAAGAGAGCCATAGCCTGTTGCAGGCAGTGCTCAAGATTGAGGATCAGGCGGAGCTGACTCGGCGGCTGAGTCTGGGAATGCATCGTTTGACGGAAGATGAGTATCGAGCCCTCGTATCATCGCTTCGCTAGCGCGCTGCCGTGAAACTCCTGCCTTGCCTTGCCTCCGCGCATCTCGTATAACGGCGGCCATGATGCATGAATTACGACAATATGGGCTGGTGTCGCTGTGCGCACTGCTAATGCTGTGCGGCGTATTCCAGGTCGCTGTGGCGGAGGCTGGTTGCACGGTTGAGTCTTCGCCCGGCGGAGCCCCTGGCCCGCTCATGAAGCATCTCAGTCTAGACTGTACGAATGCCGACCGTGCGGCGAATGCCGTGTCCGCAGCGGCTGTGATGAAGGCGCTGGCGCAGGGGCAGGCGGTGGATGTGGCCGGTGTGCTTCTGCAGGGCGATCTCATATTCGATCAATTGCCGGTTCAGAAGTCCAAAATTCCCCAAGGCCTGACGCCTGAGCAGCAGGCGGCGCTCAGCGCGTTGAACGACGATGAGCTGCGGATTGTGGCTGGAAATCTGACCATTCGGGATTCGGTGGTCGATGGAGCCCTCCGGCATCGATCAGGCAAAGGGACGCTGGAGTTCGAGGGAGCAGTCGATTTTCGCGGCACGAAATTTAAGGACGGCGTGGATCTCTCGCGGTCGGTCTTTCAGCGAGGGCTGACGCTCGATGGCGCGCAGTTCGAGCGAGAAGCGTATTTTGTCCAAGGGCATTTCGCGCAAGGGGTGCGGTGTGCGGAAACGAAATTCGGTCCGCACACCCGGTTCCATCGTTCGGTCTTTCGCGGGCCGGTGGAGTGCCAGGGCAGTCTCTTCGATGGCATGGCGGAGTTTCTTGAAGTGGTTTGCGACGCGCCGGTTAATTTTGAGCGGGCGCGGTTCGGCCTTGGGACCGGATTTTCCGGCGCGCAATTTAAAAAGCTGGCCAATTTCTCTGAGGCGATTTTCAGCAAGGAAGCGTTTTTCGCCTTCACGGTCTTTTCCGGCGAAGCGCGGTTCGCCGGGGCGCAATTTCTCCAAGCGGCCGATTTCTCGAATGCGGACTTTAAGCGAGGCGATGACTTGGCCAAGGTTCGTTTCGACCAACCGCCGTTGACTCGCGGGACCAAGGGGCTGGCGCAGGAAGAAGCCGGGAAGGGGAAATCTGGATTTCAGCAGTATGCCATTACGCTGGGCATCCTGCTGGCGGCCGCTTTTCT
>JADLEJ010000024.1 GCA_020846195.1 Nitrospira sp. | reverse complement strand
GGGAGCCAACAGAGGTGTCGGGAACCATTTTCTATAGGATCCATAGCCGAACGGACGCTAGCCAAGGCATGGGAATTGTTAAAGTCATAGTTTGGAGTGGAAAGGCGCGGGCAGTTCTTGGCCTAGCACTCGTAAAAGTGTGGTGGAGAGCGCCATGAGGTTACAGGTGAAAAGCCATGTCGACTGAAGTGGATGGTCTCGATGCCAACAGTCCACACCGTGCCTCTGATTTATTTTGGCAAGACATCTAGTCAGTCCTAACATCTCTTCAATCTCGCTAGCTTCGTGTTCAGATATCGGGTGTCTGCTCGCCCGCTGAATGCCAGCCGACGGTACCACCGCTCAAAAATGAGAGCCAGCCCCTCTGAAGGTTAGGGATAGGAATACCTAGCGCTAGATGCAAAAGGATCTAGTCGGTACTTAAGACATAACCTGACTAGGCTTTGTCATTGAAATGTGCAGGTGAGAACTTGTGCGTGAGTGTGGTTCACTCATTCGATAGTGATTGGCGAAAGAGTGATGGAGCAAGCTGAACGAGGTTGCGAGGCGAATCATTTATGCGGCAAACAGGAGCGAACGGTCTCTGAGTAGACGTGTCCCGCTACGATCCGTAGGTGCCGGTTTGGCCGCGGAGATGGGGAGGGATGCCGGGGAAGAGGACGAGTTTGCCAGGCTTGGGAGCTGATGGCGGCGAGGCGTCTTTGTCGAGCTTTTCCCTGGCCGGGATAGTGAGGAGAAACGCCGAGCCCTGGCCGACGGTGCTGCGGGCTTCGACGGTGCCGCCGTGCTCCTGAACGATCTGATGCACGATGGAGAGGCCGAGTCCGGTGCCGGCATGCTCGAGGCTTTCGTGTTTCGTGGTGAAAAACGGATCGAAGATGTGCGGCAAGTCTTCGGGCGCGATGCCGCACCCCGTATCCGCGATTTCGATTTGCACCCATCGCGTGCCGTCGAGCCTGGTGAGATGGCGCGTGACGACGGTCAGGCGGCCGCCGGTCCCTTTCATCGCATCCAAGGCGTTCAGGAGCAGATTCATCAGCACCTGCTTCATCTGCTGCCGGTCCAGCATGAGGGGCGCCAGCTTGCCGGCCAGTTGTTTGTCGAGGGTGACGCCCAGCGTGCCGGCTTTGACCTCGATGAAGTGCAGACATGCCGCGACGATGTCGTTCAGCGACTCCAGCGAGAATTTGGGCTTCATGTAGCGAGCATAGTCCAGAATCTCTTCGATGAGTCGCTCGATGCGCGCTAGGTCGTCCGCCACGACCGCACTGAACGAGTTCATGAAGTCCGGATCGTCCCGCCGCGACGGCGCCAGCTGGATAAATGTCTTGATCGAGGTGAGTGGGTTCCGAACCTCGTGGGCGAATCCCCCGGCGATGGTTTCGAGCGAGCGCAGACGGTCCGCGCGGCGGATGAGTAGCTGGGATTGTTTCCACTCCTCGTAGAGCATCGCGTTGTCGAGCGCGATGGCGGCGCTATTGGCCAGCGAACTGAGCAGGTTGAGCTCATCCTTGGAATAAAAGTCCAGCGCCGGCTTGTGTCCCAGGTTGACGAAACCGATCAGGCGGGTCTTATTGACCAGCGGAAGGCAGACCTCCGAGCCCAGCGTTGTCAGCGTGTCGAGCAGTTCGGGTAGCGCCGCGTCGTCCGTCCCGGGCTCCTGCTGTTGCAGCTCCTCCTTGATGATCGGCTGGTTCCGCTCCAGGAGAAACCGCGCAAACGAGTCATGGCTCGTCAGCCGGAGAGAGCCGGCCAGGGATTCGTCCACTCCGTGAGAGGCTTTCAGCGCATAGCGGCCCAGCTCTTTGTCGAACAGGAATAGTGAGATTGTGTTGAGCCGCATCACGGTCTGCAGCGCGCGCACGATCTCCTGTTGCAGGTTGACGAGGTCGAGATTCGTGACCATGGCGTGGCTGAAGCGCGTCAGCGTGTGGTAGGCGTCGTAGCGGCTGGGGAACAAGGATTTATTGAGGGTGGATTGCAGCCACGGCTGGAAGGTGACATAGAGCGCGGTGAATGCCACCGTCGTGCCGGCGAGGATGCTGGCCAGCGTAACGGGCGCCAGATCGCTCAGCCCCTGCGCGAGGAGCACCAGCGCGAGCGTGAAGGGCACGAGCGGCAGATAGGTGGCGCTCATGGACACGAACCGCGCGGCATCCAGCAGGTGGTAGCGAAGAATGGCGATGGTCACGACGACGGTCAGCAGGAAAATCGGCACGTAGCCGAACGGGTACAGATCGTAACCGAAGGCTGGGAAGAAATCCACGGAGCCCACATAGGCGAGTACGAAGGCGATCAGGACGAACTTGATCTGCTGGCGCCGGATCGGGGTTGTGACGGTACGGTACGTGCGGACATAGTCGGTGAATGCCGCGGCCATGTACGCGAAGAACAGCAGGAAGAACGGCGCGCTCGCCGGGCCCCATTGTGGGAAATAGCCCCACGGGTAGAGACGGACGCCCGCCACGAAATCCTCGCGGAAGAGAACGGCGAGGGCCAGCAGCGCGGCGAGCCCGTAGCCCAGCCAGATGGACCGGGGGCGTGACAGCCGGAGGAATTCCGCCGAGAAGGCGTAGAACGCGACGGAAATGAACATGACGCCGACCGTGTCGATCCGAAACCAGCTCAAGGCCTTTTCGGGAGCGGTCGCGCAGAGGCCGACGCTGGTGGCGCCGAGCCACAGGGAGATTCCGGCGCAGAGCGCGAGGAAATGGCGGTGGGCGGCGGACTGCCGGTTCGAGCGATGCACCAACAGCCCCAGGCCCAGGGTGACGATTCCCATGAGGAACATCGGGATGGCATGCACGTTGATGACGTAGTCGGTGAGCAGCATGATGTGTTACGCGGTTCGCGCCCGGGCGATGGAGCGCAACTGCTCCTCGGTGACGTAGCCGGTGGAGTTCCGGAACCGGGCCAGGCGGAAGCCGAGCGACCGGCCGGAGGCGATCATCTGCGCGGCCATCGATGGGTCGGCTTTGCCGAGAGAGTAGTGCCCGTTCCAGCCGATGGCGGTCAGAATCATCGTTTCCGAGAGGCATCCGAGCGCCTCGCCCTGGGCAAGATCCAGGTCGAAGTGCACGTCCACGCCAGGTGTCTGCACGACGGCGGATTCGATCACGATCACGTCGAGCCGCTGGCGCGGGATCTCCTCGGACACATTCTTCGGCTGCGCCGCGTCGATCACGATCGCGCCGGGTTTCAGATGGGCCGCCGTGAGGAGCACATAGGGGTTGTTCGTGGCTGCGATCACGATGTCGGCTTCGCGGACCGAGTCGAGGTTCGACGCGCCTTCCACGGCGGCAGGCTGGCCGGCCAGGTCCGCGACGAGCGTTTGCAGCGCATCCTTCTTGATGTCGATGATGATGAGCCGGTTGACCAGCTGGGCCAGCATTTTCGCGCAGGCGGAGCCGACCGAGCCGGCTCCGCCCACGATCGCGGCCGTCGCGTGGGGCAGGCTGAGATTGGTCAGCGCTGCGGCTTCCAGTATGTTCTGCACGGCGATCGCCGCCGAATGGGGATTGCCCGTCGTCAAGCCGAGCCGCACCTTGCCTTCGAGATCCCGCCCGTCGCGCGTCACGATGGAGGTGAAGGCGCCCAGTCCGGCGATGGTGGCGCCCATCTGTTCGGCGAGCCGCACTGTTTCCAGGACGCGCTGCCGGGCCAGGCGGGGATTGCGGATCATCTGCTCCGTCGTCAGCGGAGAGATGAGCATCGCGCCGGTCGTCGGAGTTCCGTCGGCCATTGTCAGGCCTGTGATATAGGAGGCGATGAACGGCCATTGAGAGCGGAACCATCGGTCCACCAGCCGCTTGGGCAGCAGGCGGGCAAAGGGGAATTTGCGGGGGACATCGTCCAGCGTGCGGGGATGCCCAATGAAGGCGAACGTAATCGGCGTCACGAAGAGGCGGGCGACTGGCCCCGGCAGAAAGCGGATCGCCAGATCGCGCAGCAGTTGCGCTGCCAGGATGAAGCCCTCTCCCACCAGCGTCCATGAAAACTGCGTGGCGCCGGTCATGCGGATCGGAGCGGTTGCTGGCGCGTTGCCCGATGGATTGCTCGCCGCCGGGATCGACGGGAAGCCAGCCGGTTGCACGGAGCCGGTCTGCGCCCCGTCGGCCAGCGGCAGGCGATAGGGAAGTGCATAGGGATTGTCGGTGATGAACAGTGACAGGATGGCACGAGGATTGTCCGTAACCAGCGTGGCGCGGGCCGCCGAACGAGCCGCGCCATCGACGGCGCCGAGACTGTCGAGATAGGACTTTAGTTCCTGAAACGCGGATTCGAGGACGCGCTGTTCGACTTCGCCGAGCGACGGCAGATCGATGTCGATCTGAAACCGCCCCGTGGGGGCGTCCGTCTCTTCCATCTCTGTCACGGCCGTTACCAGGCCGGTCAGCGGCATATAGGCGACATCCCGGCCGAAGTGGAAGAGCACCGACACCGGCGTACCGGCTCCCAGGGGGGCGTTGGCCATAAACGACAGGGACGACAGGCCGAGATCGCTGGTGATCCCTCTGGATAACGTGCCCTGGAAATCAGCGATGACGGGAAGACTGACGGCCAGCCGGTCTGTGATCGTAGACAGCATGTGTTCCCTCTCCTTCTCGGTCTAAAGCACCGTCGATGTACGCGGGACTGCCGGGCATGGGCACGCCGAGTACGCGGACGGGAAGCCGCCCTGGGGGCGGGACAGAGACTGTAGAGATGTGTTTGCTACTATTGTCCGCGAGTCGTTGTTTGTCAACTAACTGCGGGCTCTCTGTCAACGACGCATGCGGCTCCGGTCATTATCCGGAAGTCCCGCTGAATGGCTCTAGGACGCCACGGGCTTGTGAGGAGGGAAGCAGCAGGGCGATGAGAAAAGCTGTTCTAGCTAATCGAGAGGGCGAGGCATAGCGCATTCAATCCTCGAAGAGGTAGATGAGCAAGTAACGCCGTATGCGGTATAGGGGCCTAGCGTACTGGGATGCGGGAGAAACGTCCAGTCCCTTGCAGGAGGGGAAGGGGCGCCGGTATGGCCTCCTCCCAACTCTTCTTGCTGATGCATTCTCGCCTGGAACCGGCTATTCTTCCGCAACCTGCGAATGGGAACTATGAAGACTGTATCAGCCTGGATTCCCCTGCCGCTCTATACGCAAGTTCTTATCGCCGTCATGTGCGGCCTGTTGCTCGGTGTCATCTTTGGGCAAGAGCCCTATCTCGGCGGCTTGCGGAATGAGCAGCTGGGCAAGCTCGGCCTCTCCGTCGTCACGCTGCTAAAGACGCTCGCGATCCCGCTCATTTTCTTTGCGATCCTCGACGCGCTTATTCGCACGAGTATTCCGTTGCGCCAGGGGGGCAAGTTACTGATTATTTGCCTGGTGAACGTCGTCGTCGCCATGAGTATCGGTCTCGCGATCATGAATCTCTGGCAGCCGGGTCTCGCCTGGCGCGGCCACGTCGATGAGCTGTTGCATCTCGTGCCCGGCACTGCGCCGTCGGCGGCGGCGATGGCGAGCGTGCAGGCCGGGGCGGACAGCCCGATCGAATATCTTCTGTCCTATATTCCCCGCACCCTAGCCGATCCGTTTTCCAGCAACAATATTATCGGCGTCGTTCTTCTCGCGTTGATATTGGGCGCGGCGCTGCGGGTGCTACAGAACAAGTCCGGCCAGGCGGGTGGGGCGGTCTCAGCCGTTGCGAGGGCGATCGAGCGCGTCTATGGATGGCTCGTGCAGATTCTGGAGTGGATCATTCTGGTTGTGCCACTGGCCGTCTTCGGCGTCGTCGCGGCTGTCGTCGGCAAGTCAGGGGTCGGAGTCTTTTCTGTCCTCTGGATCTTCCTGGCGGCGATGCTTGCAGGGCTTGCCCTTCATGCGCTTATCTATTACCCACTCGTCGCCTGGCTGGTGGGGAAGAAGAGCCCGAGGGTGTATCTGGGGCAGGGGGCCGACGCCATTATGACGGCCGTTTCCTGCAACAGCAGCTTGGCAACCGTGCCTGTCACCCTTCGGTGCTTGGAGCGCATGCGGGTGTCCGCGCAATCGGCGCGCCTCGCGGCCTGCGTCGGGACGAATCTGAATAACGACGGCATCACGCTCTACGAAGCGATGGCCGCGCTGTTTCTCGCCCAGGCCTTGGGCTACGACCTGCCGATGGCGAAGCAGGTTTTGATCGTCCTGGCCTCGATCATCGCCGGTGCTGGTGTCGCCGGTATTCCTGAAGCGGGCCTGATTATCTTGCCGCTTGTGCTGGCTGCCGCCGGTTTGCCGGATCAGGTCATCATCGCAGCGATTCCGTTGATTATGACAGTAGATTGGATCATTGCTCGCGCTCGCTCGGGCGTGAATGTTATGAGCGATATGCTGGTTGCGATCCTCCTCGATGCGGGGCAGGTGGCGTCAGCCACTAGCCCGGCCGCTGAGCCGCAGGAATCCGACACGGCCGCGCCCGCGAAGTCATAGATTCCCGACGATGTCTGTCGCGCCGTCTGTTTAATAGAGAAGCTCGCGCGAAGCCCTAGGCGTGGAGTCGAATCCTGGACATTTATCCGGCTCCGTCGTAGATTGCTCCGTCGTGGCAAAAAATCCCCCCAAATATTTCTTGATGATCCGCCAGTTTCACCTGGCTGACTTCCTCACGCTGGCGAACGGCGCCTGTGGGCTCGCGGCTGTGTTGTTGAGCATGCGGTATATGGGCAATCAGTCGGCCTCCCATTTTCTTGCCGCGACGGCCTTGGCCCCTGCGGCGCTGCTCTTCGACTGGCTCGATGGCCGGGTCGCCCGCTGGCGGCATATGCAATCGCCGCTGGGGCGTGAGCTGGATTCACTGGCGGACGTGATCTCGTTCGGCGTTGCGCCCGCGGCACTCGGGTTCGCCGCAGGACTGCGCGGAGGGTGGGATTGGATTGTGCTGATGTACTTTGTCTGCTGCGGAGTCAGCCGGCTGGCCCGGTACAATGTGACTGCCGAGACCCTCTCAGCAGGGCAGGACAAAGTGGCTTACTTTGAAGGCACTCCCATCCCAACCACGGTGCTGTTGACGGGTATTTTGGCCCTCGCCGCCTGGCAGGATCGGCTGGGCGAGCAACTTTACTGGGGAGTCTGGACCATCGGCCCCTGCGACCTGCACCCGTTATCCCTGCTCTTTATCCTCTCGGGAAGTTTGATGATCAGTACCATCCGCATTCCCAAGCTGTAGGGACGCCACACGGATCCACATCCTGCTTTATTCCTCTCAGCGCAGCACTCAGGATGGTCTTCTCATCACCGGCTCGTCCGTATGCGGCTTTCCTGAAAGTGATTCGGCAGCAGCATGATGCAGTTGGGGTTGAGCCCCTGCGCCTTCAAGGTGTCGATGCTCCCCAGGACTTTGCCGCCTTTCGTCAAGTCGATGACCGTGACGGAGCCATCGCTCAGGCCTTCCAGGTTAAGCAGGCTGTTCTGGACGAACAGATACCGTTCATCGGGCGACAGCACCGTATGATGGGCGCCAGGAGCGGCGGGGATCGCTTGGAGAAATTTCGGTTGCCGCGGATCGGTATTGTCATACAGATTGACGAATCCCGGTTTGGCCGTGGTGACGTATAAACGGTCTCCCTTGGCGTTATAGAGCATTTCCAATGGCATGCCTTGTTCCCGTGGGCCGAAGTCATCCACCTGATAGAAGGAGAAGGACTGGCTCTTGGAGTCCCATAGACCGGCCCAGAGCGTCCCCTCCATCATGTTCGTGATATGCACCACCGGCGGGTCGGTCTTCGGGGCAAACATGACTTCGACGGGAGCGGATTTAGCTGGGGATGGTTTGGTTGAGATTTTGTGGGTGGACAATACTTTCCCCGTACTCGCTTCCAATACGGTGACCGATTCACCCACGTCGGACATATCGGGCTTGAGCGTGCTGGTGATCAGGACCCGGTCAATCCCATTGTGAATGGCAATGCCGTGGGGATAGAGGATAAGGGCTGCTGCCGGGTCGGAGGCGCTGATCGTTTTAACCGGCTTGTCGGTGACTGCATCGCCCATGATGACATTGCTCGAACCCATGCAGGTGAGGTACCAGGTCCGGTTATCTTCCGACACGGCGAGATCCTCGCCGGCCTGGCAGTCCGGCACGTCAATCGCGCGCAGGCGATAGGGGAAGCGGGTGAGGTCGATGACGTGCAAAAGGCTTTTCCCCAAGGCCGTGATATAGGCCTTGCTCCGATCGCGGTTGAAGAAAATATGATGCGCGACGAGATCGGGTGGAAGAGGAATCTCCATCAAGATCTTCCCGAAGTCCGCAGAGTCGGGATCGATATCCATGATCGCGATTCCTTCGCGCCGCACCGGCTGGTCCGGTTTACTCTCATAGTTCAGGAGAGCAAGAATTTCCGCCGACGCAAGAGTTGCAGAGAAGAGGAGCAGCATAACGGTTGAGAAGAGCAGTCGAAGTCGTCGCACGATAGCCTCATGGTTAGGGGGAGATAGGGAAGGCTACTCTTCTCACGACGTTGAAGCAAGCGCGTGAAGTCCTGTGCGTTCAACAGGATTCCAACGCCCTGATGATAGGCCGCACCCTCACCGCTAGCTGCAATTCCAGTCGTGAATCGAGTACAGTGCGAGGATTGTGAGTCCTTGTCTGTGAGGAGGGTGTATGGGAGTGTTTCGACGGCCTGAGTTGGAAAAGGATAATCCGGTTGCACCGCAGATGTACGTGGGGCCCAGGAGAAGGCTCGCGCTGGCCCGTGCGTCATCGCCGCGGGTTTCCGCGCAGGGCGCTGTTGCTGAGGCGTTGCAGATTCTGACTCTGGCTGCGGAGCAGTTTGTGAGGACGGTGCCGACCTCGAAGAAGCGGCACAAAGAACGAACGATTTTATTGAAGGCCATCGCGCAGGCGCAGTGCCATCTGTCCGATAATTCGCAGCTCTGATGGGGGGCCGGTTGGAATCGTTGAGAAGGCTTCGGGGCGACGGAGGTTTCGTCTTTGCGCGAGGCCCGGTCTGGCGAACCTAGTGATCGAGAGAAATTATTGTTGCCAGGTCGCGAATAGAATTGGTATGGGAATTCCCCCGGTTGTCTCGTGGAAGGTTTGAGTCGGCGGTTGCGGGTTGCTTGGCTAGGACGCGAGAGGATGCACGGTTATGTTTGATGGGCTGGATCAGTTTTTGGCTTCTATTGGGGCAGTTGTCTGTCTGGTCGTGGCGATCGGCGGAGCGTACCGGCTGTGGCAGCTTGGGGTGCGTGGCTGGCTGGATGCGCTCAATACACGTGTGGCGCGGGTGTATTGGAAGGTGCCGAAGCGCACATTGGTGGTGTTGCCGGCGCAAGCCTCCAATGTATGGTGGGAGATGGGACAGAAGGACGGCGCGCCCTGTATGCAGGTGGTTGGGGAGTTTTTCTTTACGAATATCAGCAGTGAGCCGGTGCTGGTGCCCAAGACCTATTTAGTGGTCTATGGGGCGCGGTATTGGTTTATCCCCACATCTCATCGGGTTGAAGGGAATATCCTTGTGCGACAGGCCCAGGGGTATTTGTATGGCCACACCGATATTCCGTCACGCGGGTTGACGGAAGGGCGAGCGGATTGGCTGATTCTCCCTCCGGTCAGGCAGAAGGGGGAGGTTTTGCAAGGGCGGGCCTGCTTTATCGATGGGTATGGCAATGAGCACTGGACCCCGATGATTTCATTCACCTATCGGGAATGACGCGAGGGGTAGTCAGGGTGATTGAGAGAGGTCTGTAGGCTGCATTGCCCACGGGTTGTGTAGTTCTTGTCGCTCGGCGTCTGGGCTTCATGCGCTGATCGATCGATTTGTTCTCTGGTCAGTTCTGCTATTTGGGCTATTCCCTCATGGAGATCTTCAACTCTACATATCGCCGGAAGTTTTACGAAGGCCATCGGGCGATTGCGCTCGTAATGATTTTGATCGTGTTTTTCTCTCCCTTTGCCGGTCTCTATGTGGCAGCGTTGTTCGGTGCAGTCCTCGGGGTGCTGATCTCGTTCGCGGCCTATTATCTGACTCCGTTTATCTGGAGCAAGATGGTCGGTTGATTCACGCAGGCCTGATAGGCGTTGCAAAGGAGGCAGGGCCGCTGTTGATCCAGGCATTGAGCGGCCGGTGTCGGGAGTCTCACCAGATCTTCTAAGGCAGACTTCTCTGGATAAGATTACGGTCCAAGCCTCATGTAAGTCGATTGTATCGTGAATTGTATGATTCTCCGATCTGGCTGAGTCATGGTCGTTTGTGCTTAGTTTTGTATGGTCTAGATTGATGATTTTGCTGGCTGACAATCGCAAGTCGCTGAATATATTGTTAAAATTAGATTTTTTTCTATTGTGTTTTCTATGGCCTGTTCGTGCTAAGATCCTCTTGCTGCTTTCTTGGTCGCCAAGGGTCTTCACCCAGCGGTTAAGAAGTTGGGGAGGTGATGTGGCCATCACCTCCCCTTTTTTTTGAGTTGTAGCATTCCTGCCTCAGTATCCCTGCTCACCAGCCGTTCTACCATTCTATTGAAAGTGGCGGATTCGTTCCAAACGCTGAGTTTGTCCAGCTGGTTTTTTGACCGATCTTCTCTCTGCCGTCGTTCCAGTTGGGATTCTCCGGAGGAAGCGATGGGGTCCGGTCGAGAGTTTTCGATTCTGAATTTGCCGGAAGCTTTCGGGGCGAGGTGGCGCAGCCTGAAAAGTGAATCAATGATGAGGCCAGCGACCGAGTCAGCAGAAGTATGCGATGAGAAAATGAACGAGGAAGCCGTCTTCGTATTGCGAGTCTGAATTGCGGGAGTTGGATGCGAGTGTGAGTGAGGGAGAGAGGCGAGGAGGCGACGTGACCGTCGCCTCCCCATGGTGCGACTACTTCTTCTTCTTCGCGGCAGCCTTTTTTACAGGCTTCTTCGCTGCTGCTTTCTTCGTGGCCATGAGTACTTCACCCCCCTTCGGTGTAAAAAGTTATAAGTCGATGTGACAGGTATAGCAGAGATTGTGCGGCGAGTAAATTACTTCCGCGAGGATTTTATGGGGCGGCTAGAAAATGGATGGAGCTTCCGCCCTTCTGGATTCACTCCCTTGCGAGGGGCAAAGATTGGCTGATGTAAGGGGACGCATTTGAGTTCAACCGTTGGAAGCTGGGGTGTCGATAACCGTTCTGTGCATGCGATAAGCAATGCAATTGGCGCTGATCGTTTGCTGGAGCTGGTTTCCAGCTCTTCTGCTGTTTGTGCCGCCCGGCAATGACGGCTGATGATCCGGCTATTCCAAGCGCCCGATGCTTCGGCGAAGAAGCGTGGGCGGGGATGACGTGGGTGCGTGGGCCAGGTTTCACAGGTGATTCGATAGCATGGGGTCATGAAAATATTTTTCATGGAAGGTCATTTTCTCTCTCAGTATCGGTGCTCGATAGAGTTCTGAATCGTGATTGCGATCTCTTAATCGATGTTGGGAAATTCATTTCCTGACTCGGTTGTGTTCCTCCAAGCCGTGCTCGTATGATCGAATTTCGCGATGGCTTTTAGTCAGGGGCAGAATACAAAAGACGAGGATAGCCGAGTTCTGGTCGTGGTTGTGGGCTGAAGGGACAGTGAAATGTTAAACGGCAATGGGAAAACAGTGGTGATCACCGGTGCCTCGACCGGAATCGGCGCGGCCTGCGCGTGGCATCTCGACCGGCTTGGCTTTACCGTGTTGGCCGGGGTGCGCAGGATAGAAGATGGCGAGGCCTTGCAGGCGCAGGCATCGGGGCAGCTTCGAGCGCTCCTGTTGGATGTTACCGATGCCGGTTCGATTGCGCGGGCACGGCAGGCGGTGACGGAGCTAGTCGGGGATCGCGGGCTGGCCGGCCTTGTGAACAATGCGGGGATCGCCGTGGTCGGTCCACTGGAGGCTGTGCCGATTGCCGATCTACGCCGGCAGTTTGAGGTGAATGTGATTGGGCAGGTTGCGGTGACGCAAGCCTTTCTTCCGCTGCTGCGTCAAGGGCGCGGGCGAATCGTGAATATGGGCTCGATTGCCGGCCGCGCCGCGATGCCGGTGATGGGGCCGTATTCGGCCTCGAAGTTCGCGTTGGAAGCGGTGACGGATGCCTTGCGGCTCGAAGTGCAGCAGTGGGGAATCAAGGTCTCTATTGTAGAGCCTGGCGCGATTGCCACGCCGATTTGGGCAAAGTCGGGCGCGAAGGCCGAAGAATTAGAGGTGGTGACATCGGAAGAGTTGAAGTCCCTCTATGCCGGAGTGATTGCAGGCGTTCGGGCGCGCGTGGCTGGAGCGGCGGCGAGGGCGATTCCCCCTGACGCCGTGGCGGATGCCGTCGCTCATGCCTTGACGGCTTCCCATCCGAAAACCCGGTATCTTGTGGGGCGCGATGCGAAGGTGCGGGCGCTGATGATCAAGCTGTTGTCGGACCGATGGTCGGACCGGCTCATGACATGGATTCTGAACCTGCCTCACTGAATGGCGTTGCCGGGTTTCACCCGGCTTAATCCCACGTCTTGTTTCGAGACATCGAACGAAAACCGCAGCTGTACGGCCAAGTACTTCTGCACCAGCCCCGGTTTGTCCAGAGGCTGATCCTGCTCATGGTAGACGGCCAGTTCCGTGTGATCGCCCCAGCGCAGGGCAAGTCCCACGATCCAATCCATCTCGGTCGGCTTAGCCTGATTGCTGCCATCCCGGTCGGTAAAGAAATTGACGTCTCCATACAGCACGACTTTGTTTTTATAGAGGTCGAGATCGGCGTGGGCGACGTAGCGGAAGAGCGCGCGTCCGGTATTGTCCGGCCGCGCAAAGTAGTTGCTGTTATGAAAGAGCCAGCCAGCGCCGCCGTACATCGTCAGGCTCTGATTGGGAAACAGCCTTCGCCACCAGGCCATATCCTGAGCGGATTGCAGTTTAGCCGTGATCATGCCGTCGGCATAGGCCTGCTTGATGCCTCGGCGGTCGAGCGGCGCATCCCGCTCGTATTGAAGCCGCCAGCCGAAGTGATCGACCACGCCAGTAAAGGCATAGGTGCTGTCCCATTCACTGAGTTCGATCCAGCCGTTTGTACGGTCTGAAAAGAAGTTCTGATCTGTGTAGAAGGTCAGATACTGCTTATAGAGGTCCGTTTCAAGATGGAGCATATGACGAAGGCCGACGAGGCCGCTGTTGTCCGGTCTGGCGGCAAAGGAAGGGTTTTTTGCAAAAGCGCCGGTGAGCAGGTATCCGGCGAAGAGACTTTCTTCAGACTCGCGGTCCGCGTCGTCGGGATCGCTCATGGATGGCAGGGGACGTCCGTATTTTTCCAGCGCCAGGACATCGATGGGGGCTATCCAAGCGAAGAGCCAGGCTATAAACCATGTCAGAATGTGCTGCCGGAGCGCCATGCCTAGTAGGAGTACCATGATTCACTGCGGGCGGCTAGGCGGAAATGGAAAGGTACGCAGAGGGGGAAGGGGTTGGGAGAGGATCTATTGCGCGCAGGTCTCGAAGATCGCTTCGCAATCGTTGGAGGCATCCATGCTCGGAGGCGCGAACCGATAACGCACGTCGGTGACGCGATCCTCCATCAGCACCACAGTGGCCCAGCAGCCATGCCGGATCGTCGACATGCTGCCTTTCCCAACCGGCTGGGATTCTTCGAGCACCGGCGCTTCCTTATAATATTGGAGGAGGACGACGTCGTTGCGAGTCTGTTCCTTCACCGGGTTGCCTGCGCAAGCAAGAATATCGGCTTTCGATTTGCCGATGACTTTTTGCTGATTCGGGTATTCCCCGACGGTGGCGGCGGTTGCGCAACTGGCGAGAGTCAGTAGCAGGCATGAGAGAATCGCCGACGCAGGGAATGGGCTGGATGCGATCCAATGTGATTTTCGCTGGGTGGCTGACGTCTGAGTAGAGAGTAGTTGTCCCATCAAGTATGGACCGGTCTGGCTTGCGGTAGGGGGATAAACTATCCGACGAGGTCGGGATTCAAGCGATTGAGCGGCTTTACCGACAGCGCTTTGATTTCATTGTAGACGATTGAGCGTCCGACTTGGCGCAGACGGTTGAAGACGCCCTCGACAATGACTTGGTCGCCTTCACGAATATCGGCCTGGCCGAGGCTGATCACTTTGAGCGTCCCCATCTGGTCTTTCAATAGGAATCCGTAGGCTGGCTGCCCTTGGCGGTTGGTGGCTAATTGCACATTCGTAACGGCCCCGCTCACCATGACATCTTGATGGTCATATTGTTCCGGATGCGCCAGCAACTCGGCGATTTCAATCAGTCCCGCCGCCGATGCCGCGGAAGGTCCGCCGATAGTTCCGATCATGATCGTCGCGGACAAGAGCGCAGCAAGCACTGTGAAGAAACGGAGACCTCTGGCAGGGTGTGTCAACATCGTTGAATCTGATTATACCCGACCGAACGCAATTCGCAAGAGAGCCGGCATCTACCACTTATCCGATGCTCTGCCGCTGGCATCTTCTCCGATGAAGTTGTGCAGGATCTGTTTTTGATGATCGGTGATAACCATCTTCGACTCGGAGGAACCATCAAGGGCGTCGGCGTCGAGTTTTGCCCGCGGGGCCGTCCGCTTCAGCAGCTCTTCATCGAGCGCCTCAGGGCTGGTATCGGTGTCTTGTTGAATGGAGATGAGCCGTTGCAGCCCGAATAGCGTGCGGGTGTTTTCGCTGTGCATCGCTTGGGAGCTGGCTCCGTAGACCAGCGAGTTCCAAAACTTAACCTCGATATTTTCCGGCAAGGCGCCGAGGACGTAGGTCGTGAGTTTTTCGATCAAGGCGGACTCGGTTTGTTCCAGGCCATCATAGGTGGCGATGGAGCGCTGAATCGGCGTGCGCGCGAGCGTCGCCAAGGTATCCTTCCACAAATCGAGCGGAGGAATGCTGTTGGGAGCGGATGGAGTGCCGGACAAGGCGGATTGAAGCGCCATCAGATATTGCGAGAGAAATTTCACCTTGCGGGCGGCCAGCGTACCGGCGGGAATGCCCCAGATATGGCCGATCTCATGGTCCAGCAAGGTGGTCTGGTCGGAGGTCTGCCGCTCGCGTTCGGCCAGCGCCAGCCTCGTTTTGAAGCGTTCGACCATGCGAATGTGCGTCTGCATTTCAATCGCCAGCCGGTAGTTTTGGTACTCGTCCGCCGAGATATCGTTCTTATCCCATCGTTCTTCCAATACGCGCAACGCGGGGCCGGGGACGGCCACGCGGGCCTGGGCTTTCAGATTGGCGACCGCCTCCGTAGATATGCCGCGGGTGGCCAGCAGGGTCGAGGTTCGGTCGATCAGTCTTTCCGCAGTCGCCACGAGAGTGGAGAGGGCCAGGCACTGCAGGGTCGTCCGTTCACGGCGGAGTCTGGCGCGTCGGCGATATTCGTCCCGCCGGCTCACCATCGCCGAGATCGATTCTTCCGTCATGGTCGTGATGGGCTTCTTCCCCGAGACGCAACGGGGATCGGGCCGGTCTGAGACCATGAACAGGATTTCTTCGTGCGTCACGTCCAGATGCTGGATCAGCAACAGGCGGAGCACGATGCGGCCCTGAATCGGCAGATTGGCAATGACGTCCTGGATCAGCTCGGCGGTCAGGGGAGAGGCCATCGTTGAAGGCATAGCGATGTGTGTCCTGTCTGCGTAGGTTAGGCGTTCCCGGCTTGCTGCTGGTGCGTCTCCAAATACAGCGCCACGTATTCGCGAACTTCCTGCACGCTGCCGTTAATAAACATCTCTCGAGGGATCTCGATTTTGACCAGTTTGGACGGATCGACCCCGCGATCTTTGGCGTAGTGCTCGTCGATGTACAGGCTGACCGATCCGTCGGGGAATCGGAGCGCATAGAGGGCGGTGGTGTCTGCCATGATCGTACCTGATTGATGATGAAAGAAGACCTAGTAGAGGTAACATATGCGCGAATTCGCTGTCAAAGCGGAATCTCTGCTCCCGTGGCATCGTTCCTTGCTCGGGGGTTGGTTTATCCGGGCGTCTGGCTGGAAAAAAGAACGGCCTTCGATCTCAGGATCGAAGGCCGTCTGGAATCGGATGGATCTAGGTCTTACCCGCCGAGCGTGTCGAGCGTTTCCTTCACGGTCTTGCGAATGCAGGTAAAGATCGGTGTATCGCGCAACGTGTAACGCGATCCCTCGGTTTCGCGCAAGGCCATGACGAGGTCGAGGAAGTCTTCCGGCTTATCGCTTTCGAACGCCACGACCCATTCCTGGTCGTCGAGCCCGAACGAGTAGGTCGTATTCAGTTTGACGGAGGGGAAGCGATGGCCGACTTCAATGTGTTCGTCCATCATGCCCTGGCGGGCCGCCTTCGTCAGCAGGAACCACTCGCGGGTCTTGAGGAACGGATACACGAAAATGTATTTGCCCTTTCCAGGGACGACCGTCAGCCGCTTGCTCTCCTGCCCTTCGTGAGTATGGTTGTCCACATAGATCGACCGCTTGGTCATCGCCAGGTAGGAGTAGGGGGTCGTGATGTACTGGCCCAGTCCTGACGAGAGAATCTTCGTGGTCATTTCCTGGAACAGCTCCAGCTCGTAGCTGATGCGCCAGAGCATGATGTCGCAATCGCCGCGGATACCGACCGCGGAGTAGGCGACGACGAGCACGCGTCCGGCATACTCTTCCACGGCTTTGAGAAACTCCTGTTTCCCCTTGGTGCGCTCGGCTTCGGGAAGCCGCCGCCAGGCCGGGTCGACTTTATAAAATGTGAAATTGACGAATTGCCGCTTCGGTGGCTGCGCTGGGGCGGTTTGTTCAGGACTCGGCATCGGAACTCCTCCGTATAACTTCTTGAAAAGTCAGGTATGTAAAGATCGGTCTCTTTAGCACTTCGTCTTTTGCTTTGTCAACGGGCGGCGCGGCGGCGTGCGGTTCATTGACAGTGGAAAATCGATCTGATACGGCTTCATCTTATGGAGGGACGGCGTATGAACTGGCTGATGAGCGGCTGCATCCTATTCACGATCTCCAGCGCCATTCCGGTCATGGCGATTGAAAGCCAGCCAACGCCCGAACAGGTTCACGCCGCGCTCGATGCCGGCGCCGCTGCAATCGCGCAGGGCCGGGCGCCGGATTCGTTTTACCTGCGGTTCGGCGCCGCCGATGAACTTCATCCGAGTGGATTTCTCATTACCAAGCTCGAGGCGCTTTCCGTGATGGCGAGTCACATGGCGTTCCGGGGAGGAGAGCCCAGCGACGTCGAGGTGGCTAAAATCCTAGAGACGAAGACGATGCTGGTCAGTGTCGTGATCTTCGGGGATACGCCCGGCTTTGCCAGAGAGAGCTATCTGGTATTCGATCAAGCCGGCCGGACGATCAAACCAGCCACTGTTCGATTCGATGGGCAGGCGAACCGCAGCGCCGCCTGGCCGGAACGGCCTCGGTTTAAGGCGAAAGTGGTGGCCTGGTTCGATTACGACGAGTTCGATCCCAAGGCGAAGACAACGATCACCGTATTTCCCGCGTCCGGCGGCGCGGAGAGTTTCACTCTCGACTTTGCCGACATTCCGTAGCAGGACACGATAATCCATGCCTACTGCCCACTCTGCCTCGCGCTCGGTGATTGCTGAAACCATTGCCATTGGGTCTGAATTGTTGGTCGGCGGACGGTCCGACAGCAACTCGCTCTTTATTACCGAAGCGCTGGGGCGGCTGGGGATCGAAGTCCGGTTCAAGTCGATTGTCGGCGACGACCTGGCCGACATGGTGCAGGTGCTTAAGACCGCCGTGAGCCGCGCGGGGGTCGTCATCATGACTGGCGGGCTCGGCCCCACGGTGGACGATTGCACGAGAGAAGCCGTGGTGAAGGCCACCGGACGGCGGCTGGCCCGTCGAAAAGCGGCGTTCGAGGGGATGGCGGCGCGGCTGGCTCAGTGGGGGCGAACGCCGAATAAGGGGCAGCTGCGGCAGGCGATGATTCCCGCCGGCGCAACCGTGCTGGCGAATCCCGTCGGCTCCGCGCCGGGTTTTGCCATCGAGTGGAAAGGCGCGACGATTGTGGCGCTCCCCGGCGTGCCGTGCGAGATGGAAGCGATGATGGCGGATTCAGTTATTCCGCTCCTAGCCGAGCAACTGGCCCGCGTCATGAAAGTCCGTCCGCAACCGGTCATTCGCCAGGTCTTTCATACCTGGGGTCTGCCGGAGGCGGATGTCGATGCCAAGTTGCATGGGCTGATCCCAAAAAATACAGCTATCGATTTGGGGTTGCTGGCGTCGCCGATGGGTGTGCTGGTGTCGCTGACGACAAAGTCCGGCGGCGCGCGGCCGGTCTCCGATGAGGTGCTGTCGTCTTTGGCGCAGGCGGTGCGCGTCAGACTCAGCGATTGTCTCTTTGCCGAGGGGCGCGAGACGATGGAAGAAGTGGTGGGGCGGCTGTTGGCGGCGCAACGGCTGACGGTCGCTGTCGCGGAATCCTGCACCGGCGGGCTCATCGGTCATCGACTCACGCAGGTGCCCGGTTCGTCGGCCTATGTCGATCGCGGGGCGATCACCTATAGCAATCAGTCGAAGAGTGAGATGCTGGGTGTGCCCGAAGCGCTCATCGCCAAGCATGGTGCGGTCAGTGCAGAAGTCGCCGCGGCGATGGCCAAGGGGATTCGAGAGCGAGCCGGTGTTTCGGTCGGGCTGAGTGTGACCGGCATCGCCGGGCCGGGCGGGGCGACCGCCACCAAGCCGGTCGGGTTGGTCTACATCGGTCTCAACGGTGGCTCCGGGGCTGCTATCACGAAGGAATTTCGCTTTCATGGCGACCGATCGATCATCAAGCAGCGGTCGTCGCAGGCCGCCCTCAATCTCCTGCGTCTCTGGTTGATCGACCGGAACCGGAGATGATCCGAGCCTTTCTGGCAGTCGAGTTGTCGCAAGATGTACGAAGCCGGATCGCGCTGGTCCAACAAAGTCTGAACGCCTCTCTCACTCGCGAACTCCCAAGAGCGGTCCGACTTTCGTGGGTGCAACCAGCCTCAATCCATCTCACGATGAAGTTTCTTGGCGATATGGACGAGCAGGTGATTGAGCCGCTACGCGAAGCGCTTGCCTCGGCCATACAAGATGATCGAGCGCTATCTATTCCTCTTGAACGGCTGGGAGCCTTTCCTTCATTGCAAGCTCCCCGCGTCCTTTGGGTCGGCCCATCGGAACCATGGCAGCAGTGCGACGAAGCGAAGGGCCTCGCGGCGCTGTATCAATCGGTCGAAACCTGCTGCGATGCATTAGGCTTTGCGCCGGAGAACAGACCGCTAAGCCCTCATCTCACATTGACTAGGATCAAAGCGGGCTGGCGTGAGTGTGGACAGGCGTTGGCCAAGAGCGGCGCACTGGACCGGCCACTCTCATTGGGTGCCTTGGCGGTGGAGTCCGTCGTCCTGATGAAAAGCGACTTGAAGCCAACCGGGTCGGTCTATACGAAGCTGTGGGATGTGCGGTTGAGAGAAAGCTGATTTTTAGGACTTGCGGACGATCAAGATGCGTCCCTCCAGTGGAAATCGGTCGCGAAATGTGGAGAGTGCTGAGATCCGAGAGGTCGTCGCAACAATCGTCAACCGGTTAGCAGGAGGATAAAGGAGATGTCGCATCAGCATGCGAATTTAACCCAATGATGGGGTCAGGCATGCGTATTGACTTATGGTCGGGGGTGAGTCTGGATCGCCTGACGTATCTGGGTTTCGAGTGCAGGGTCGGGGTGGGCGGTATAGGCCGCCGCTAGGCGGCTGATTATGGAGGGATCTCGGTGCAGCCGGCGTCCCAATTCACGCGTGGTCAAGCCGCTCCATTTCCGTGCGAGCCCCACCAGCATCGTACGGGCTGGGATTGCGGCCCGGTGCCGTCCTAGCGCCAGAATCGTTTTGGGGGTTACCTCATAGGCCGCGGCTACTGCCGTCAAGAGCGTTCCGAATGGCACTCGTTTGGGGTGAGCCGTCACCTCTCGGGTGGCGGCCGTGCGCCGATCGGCTTCCTCGATAAACCGTTCATCGCCGAGAAAGCGCTGATCCACAGTCTCGTAAAAGCGTTCCTGATGCCCGTGGGTGAGGCCATCCATCAGAAACCGACGGTAGGCCTGCCGGGCCGGACCGGTCTGCCGATGCAGCGTGGCCAAAACAGTTGCCGTCTGGACCGTGACGGGCCCGGCGTGGCCGAGATACGCCGCATGACTGCTCCACTGGTAGGTCCAGGGGGTGATGGGGGTCCGCAGCCGGGCAGGATTCAGATGGAGATACCGCACTAATTCCAGCAGGTAGGCGTCGCGGTCGCAGAGAATCGCTTTATAGCGTCCTTGAAACACATGGCCGCTCTTGGTGTACTGGCGATTGTAGTATTGGCTGTAGGTGAATTGCAGGGTGTGCATGGTCTGGGCGAGCGGCGCGGCGCCGGTCTCCAGCAGCAGATGCACATGATTCTTCATCAAGACGTAGGCGTGGAGGGTGACGCCATCTCGACGGCGATAGCGTTCGAGGCGCTCCAGATAGGCGGTGTAATCCGCAGCGTCATGAAAGATCGTCGCGCGCTGGTTGCCCCGGACGATCACATGGTAGAAGGCCCCCGGAAAGTCGAGGCGTGGTTTGCGAGCCATGGCGGGGAGTCTAGGCGTTGAACGGAAATAAGTCAATACGCATGCCTGACCCCATTAGAATGACCCTAGTCGCGCTAGATGTTATCTCATCCCTCTGGTCGAGAGACTTGCGCCAAGCACCGGCGGCTGCAGTGGCAATCCACTCCATTGATTCCGTGGTGAGAACGACACGTTCGTTTATGTCAGTATTCATTGAATCACGTAGCGTTCCGGTGGATCTAGCTGTTTTAACGGGTTGAGGAAAGTTCATAGCGCTAACGTCCCGGTTCGGCGGCGGGCCGCGCAGCGGAGCGTCCGCTGCAAGCGGTCGTTAGACACTGCATCACGCTACCGACCATGTGTCGAAATCCTTGTAAGAAGTAAGAGCTCATCGAGCACCGGCCAGAGGACCGTCGGAGGCGGCATGAACGGATTTATCAAGAGATGATAGCGAAGCAGGTGACGCCCGTGCTGGGGAGAGAGCCCTTCGATAATGCTTGCTGTCTCAGCGCTGACCGACAAGTCTTTCTTTTTCAAGAGTTCCAGCAATGCCCTGAGGTTATGCCTGCTCTCCAAGCGCTTGAGATCGGCAGGCCATAGCCGCGCTTGAGGAGCGCGGACTTTAAGAACAACTCGATCGCATGCGAGGCCAGAAAGTAAAACGGAATTGCCGTCAACTTGGCCGGAGAACCGTCATCACGAAGTTCAAGGTTCGGAGCAAGTACCTCGGCGCTGAGGCGGAAGTTGACAGCGGTCAGCCGATAAACGGATGCCCAATAGATGGGATCGTCAGTATCAGGCGAGACTTTCATTGCATTGCCTAACAATGTTTAGGCGGATCCGCATAAGAGCTGGATCTGCCGATGTCTGTCCGTGTAATACCCCACCAATTGCTCACGGACAATACTCTAGAGCCTTTGCCGGTTCAATGTGGCTCGACAGGGACTCTACGTATAGCTGAGCCTGGTTTCCATTGTCGTCCGTCGCCAACCCCCTATTCCGCTCTAGGTTTCCTTTTCTCGCTTGGGTATAATCCCCGTTCCTGATTCCTCTAATCCTGTAGGAGATACGCATGTCAGAGAAAGACGACAAGAAGCGCGCGCTAGAGCTGGCTCTTTCCCAGATCGAGAAGCAGTACGGGAAGGGCGCCATTATGAAGCTGGGGACGGACGAACGTCCCGCCGATGTGCCGGCCATCTCGACGGGGTCGTTGGGTCTCGACATTGCCCTGGGGGTTGGGGGCTTGCCGCGTGGACGGGTCATTGAAATCTTTGGGCCGGAGTCGTCGGGGAAGACGACGATGACGCTGCATTGTATTGCTGAAGTGCAGAAGACCGGGGGCGTGGCGGCGTTTATCGATGCCGAACATGCGCTCGATCTCAACTATGCGAAGAAGCTGGGTGTGCAAGCGGATGACTTGCTGGTCTCTCAGCCGGATACCGGCGAACAGGCGTTGGAAATCGCCGAGACGCTGGTTCGCAGTGGAGCGGTCGATTTGATCGTGGTGGATTCGGTGGCGGCCCTCACGCCGCGGGCTGAAATCGAAGGTGAGATGGGCGATTCCCATATGGGCTTGCAGGCGCGGCTTATGTCGCAAGCCCTGCGCAAGTTGACCGCCGCGATTGCCAAGTCGCAGACGACGCTGATTTTCATTAATCAGATCCGCATGAAGATCGGCGTGATGTTCGGCAATCCCGAAACGACGACTGGCGGCAATGCGCTGAAGTTCTATGCTTCGGTTCGCCTGGATATCCGCCGCATCGAGTCCGTGAAAGAGGGCCAGGATGTGATGGGGAACCGGGTCCGCGTCAAGGTCGTGAAGAACAAAATGGCGCCGCCGTTCCGCCAGGCGGAGTTCGACATCATGTTTTCCGAAGGGATTTCGAAGACCGGCGAGCTGGTCGATATCGGGGTCGAGAAGAAAATCATCGATAAGTCCGGGGCCTGGTATTCCTATAAAGGCGAGCGGGTCGGGCAGGGGCGCGATGCCGCGCGCGAGTTTCTCAAGAATAATCTCGCTGCGGCGAATGAAGTTGAAGCGAAGCTGCGCGAGTTGGCCGGAGTGCCGGCCCGCCATGAGAAAAAGGCTGATCCGAAAGAGGAGAAGTCTGCGGCGAAGGCTGAAAAGGGCGAGGAGAAGCGGGCCCATAAGTAGACAGATGGACAGGCGATAAGCCAGTGGGTGCGAAAAAGCGGCTGGCGCCATCGACTTCGGAAGAATGGATGCATCTGGCGGTGCGGTACCTGGCTCGCTGGAATCGGACCGTGGCTCAGGTGGAGCAGTTTCTTCTGAGTAAAGGGGCCTCGGCTTCTCGGGCGAAACAGGTGATCGGCCGGTTGTCCGACCTTCGGTATCTCGACGATCGGGCCTATGCGGAGCGGTGGATCGAGAGCCGGTTGGCCCGCCAGCCGATGGGGCGTGAGCGGCTTCTCGCGGAATTGCAAGGTAAAGGAATTCAGGACGCTCTGGCTGAAAACGCCATCCAGGACGCGCTTCGCGGGACCGATGAAGAGGCCTTGGCCCGGCGGGCGCTGAAAGCCTGGCAGCGCAAGGGCCGTCGAGCGACCCTTTCCCAGGCGGTCCGCCTCCTACGTCAGTGGGGTTTCGGCGAGGAGGCAATCGAGCGTACGATACGGGATCGCTTTGAACATGAAGGACTTGATGCATGAAGAATAGTGCGCGCGAACTTCGCCAATCGTTTATCCGGTATTTTGAACAGCAGGGACACCAGGCGGTGCCGAGCTCGTCCTTGATTCCTCAGGCCGATCCGACCCTGTTGTTTACAAACGCCGGCATGAATCAGTTCAAGCGGGTGTTTCTCGGCGAGGAAACGCGGGCCTACAAGCGCGCGGTGACGGTGCAAAAGTGCTTGCGGGCCGGCGGCAAGCACAACGATCTGGAAAATGTCGGGTACACGCGCCGCCATCATACGTTTTTTGAAATGCTCGGGAACTTTTCGTTCGGCGATTATTTCAAAGAAGACGCCATCCTGTTCGGCTGGGAGTTTCTGACGAAGACGGTCGGGCTCGACAAGAGCCGGATGTGGGTCACGATCTTCCGCGAGGACGATGAGGCCGATCAGCTCTGGAAGAAAATCGGGGTGTCGCCGTCACGCATTGTCCGGTGCGGTGAAAAAGACAACTTTTGGCAGATGGCCGATACTGGTCCCTGCGGGCCTTGTTCGGAGCTGCATTTCGATCAAGGCTCGGCGGTGCCGGGCGACGATACGCCGAACGGCGAGGGCGACCGGGTGATCGAGATCTGGAATCTCGTCTTCATGCAATACAACCGGGATGCCTCCGGGAAACTGAACCCCTTGCCCAAGCCCAGCATCGATACCGGCATGGGGCTGGAGCGGTTGACAGCGGTGGCTCAAGGCGTCTTGAGTAACTATGACAGCGATCTGTTCACGCCGCTGCTGGGAGCGATCGGCACCCGCGCGGGGTTGCCATACGGCAAGAAAGAGCAAGCTGACCGTTCGATGCGCGTGATCGCCGACCATTTGCGGGCGATTAGTTTTTTGATGACCGACGGGGTCTTGCCTTCCAATGAAGGGCGCGGCTATGTGCTTCGACGAATCCTCCGCCGCGCGGCTCGCCATGGACGATTGCTCGGGATTGTGGAGCCATTCCTGCACGAGTTGACGGCGACGGTCGTCGATCAAATGGGCGAGGCCTATTCCGAAGTGAAGGCGGCGGCCGGCACGATTGCCGAGGCGACGCGCGGTGAGGAAGAGCGGTTCATCGCCACGCTCGATCAAGGCTTGCCGATCCTCACGGACATGATCGAGAAGGCTCGTGCGGCCGGCACAACGCAGCTGGCCGGAACGGATATCTTCAAGTTGTACGACACCTACGGATTCCCGATGGACCTCATTCAAGAGGCCTGTCGCGAACAGGATATGACGGTCGATGAGAAGGGCTTCGATCAGGCGATTGAGGAACAGCGGAATCGCGCGCGCAAGACCGGCGGCTTCGAGCAAGAAACGGCCAGGCCGGCGGTGGCAGAGTTGGCGGGGCGCCTGGGCGCGACGAAGTTCGTCGGCTATGACCGGCTGGACACTGACGCGGTGTTGCAGGCAATTCTCAAGTCCGACCGGATGGTTAAGGAAGCGGCCGAGGGCGATGAAGTGGAAGTCGCGCTGGATGTGACGCCGTTCTATGCGGAGGGCGGCGGCCAGATGGGCGATCAAGGAGTGCTGGTCGGGCCGGAGGGCCGGTTGGAGATCAAGGAGACGACGAGGCCTGCGCCGACGCTGATTCTGCATAAGGGCACGGTGACGAAGGGGCGGATCAGAGAAGGCGAGCAACTGCGGATGTCGGTCAATGCGACGACTCGCCAGGACGCTGCGCGGAATCATACCGCGACGCATTTGGTGCATGCCGCGCTGCGCGATATGCTCGGCCCCCATGTAAAGCAGTACGGCTCGCTGGTCGGGCCGAACCGGTTGCGTTTCGACTTCGCGCATTTCCGCCCGCTCTCGACGCGCGACATCGATGAAATCGAGACGGTGGTGAATAACGAGATCCGCAAGAACGAAACGGTCTCGACCGAAGTGATGAGCATCCAGGATGCCGTGGCCAAGGGCGCGCTGGCCTTCTTCGGCGATAAATACGGCGAGCAGGTGCGCGTGGTGACGGTCGAAGCCTTCAGCAAGGAACTGTGCGGCGGCACGCATTGCCGGCACACCGGCGAGATCGGCCTGTTCCGCATTGTCTCGGAGACCGGTGTCGCGGCCGGTGTGCGGCGCATCGAAGCCCAGACTGGGAGCGGCGCGTTTGCGTTGTTGAAGAAAGCCGAAGGAGAGATGCGGGAATTGTCCGATTTGCTCAAGGTCGGATCGGCTGAACTTGTGAGCAAGACGCGCAAGGTGCTGACGCAACTGAAAGACAAAGAACGTGAGCTGGAAGAGCTGAAATTGAAGATGGCCAGCGGATCGGCCGTGGCATCGAGCGCGAAGACGGTGGCCGGCGTGCCGGTGCATGTGCAGCGGACGGATGGGTTGGACGTCAATGGCATGCGGGCGCTGGCCGATCAATTGCGGGATAAGATGAAGAGTGGCGTCGTCGCGCTCGGCGCGCCGACTGAAGACGGCAAAGTGGCGCTCCTGGTGGTCGTGACAAAAGATTTGACGAGCAAACTGAAAGCCGGAGACCTCATTAAGGTGCTGGCCGCGGAAGTCGGGGGCACGGGCGGCGGGCGCCCCGAGATGGCCCAGGCCGGCGGCAAAGATGTGTCCCGTCTCGATGCCGCATTGGAAAAGGTATTTGGCCTGGTCGAATCCGCCCTTCAGCGGTAAACTCATGCCTAGCCGTATTCTCGCATTGGATCACGGCACCAAGCGGATCGGCGTCGCCTTAAGCGATGAGCTGGGCTGGACCGCGCAGCCGCTGGAAACCTACGAGCGGCAGACGTTGGATCTGGACATCGCCCATATTCTGGACCTGGTCACGCGTTACGAAGTCGGGAAAGTATTGTTGGGGCTTCCGCTGCGGCTGAACGGCGAAGAGGGCTTGGCCGTGCAGGCGGTGCATCAGTTCCTGGAGCGGCTGGCCGAGGCGCTGCCGGTGCCGGTGGTCACCTGGGACGAACGGCTGACCACGAAGGATGCGGAAGCGCTGCTCATCGCCGCCGATGTCGGGTGGAAAAAGCGCAAAGGGATGGTCGATCGGATTGCCGCCGCCATTCTCTTGCAGAGTTATCTGGAGGCTCAATCGCCTGCTCCGGTTCACGCGTATCCGGCGGAGACCGAAGAAGGGGTAGAGTCGAACGCCACGCACCACGAAGCCGCTGGGCGCCCTTATGAAGTTGCGCGTGATTCTCATCGTGCTCGTCCTCACCGTCGCACTCGCCGGAGTGGCCGCCTATCAGATGATGAAATGGGCTGAGGCCCCGGTCGCCGCCGAAGCCGAGCATCCTCTCTCCAAAGTCGTTGTCATTGCCGAAGGGGCCACGTTTCAGCACGTCGCGGGCCTGCTGGAGCGCGAACGGCTTATTAAAAGCCGCTCGGCATTCGTGCTGCTTGGCAAGTCCCGCGCGGCAGACCGGAAGATCCGCCCCGGCGAATATGAGCTGAATCCGGCGATGTCGCCGGCCGATATTCTGTCGAAGCTCATGGCCGGGCGGGTGGTGCTGCATCAGGTCACGATTCCCGAGGGCTATACGATGGCGCAGATCGCCGATGTGCTGGCGCAGCACCGGATCGTGGATCGCGCCGAGTTCCTGCATCTGGCGAAGGACAAGAGCTTTATCAAGACGCTCGGGATTTCAGCCGAGACGCTGGAAGGTTATCTGTATCCCGATACCTACCGGTTTCCCAAGCCGGTGCCGGCCAAAGACGTGATCCGGACAATGGTGGAACAGCTCAATCAAGTGCTCACGCCGGAATGGCAGGCCAGGGCGAAGGAGATCCAGTGGACGATGCATCAGGTCTTGACGCTGGCGTCGGTCATTGAAAAGGAAACCGGCTCCGGCGAAGAACGGCCGCAAATCTCGTCGGTGTTCCACAACCGGTTGCAGAAAAAGATTCCGCTCCAGAGCGATCCGACCGTCATCTACGGATTGCCGAATTACGATGGGAATATCCATAAAAAGGATCTGTCGCATCCCAGTCCCTATAACACCTATCGGTGGGCGGGCCTGCCGCCTGGGCCGATTGCCAGCCCGGGGGCGCAGGCCATCAGGGCGGCGCTGTATCCAGCCGTGTCGGCCTATCTCTACTTCGTGTCGAAGAACGATGGGACCCATCAGTTTTCCGCCACATTGATCGAACACAACAAAGCGGTCGACAAGTACCAAAAACAATTTTTCTCCCGCGCCCATCGCGGCAAAACGTAGAAGGAGTGTGTTCTGTCATGAGTCAATGGAATCTGCCCCTGCTGCTCGATCATACGGTATTGCGACCGGACGCCACCAAGGCCGATGTGCTGCGGCTGTGCCAGGAGGCGAAAGACCTCGGCTTCATCGTCATCTTCGTGCCGCCCTGTTATGTCGATGAGGCCGTGGCGGCCACGGCAGGATCGACGGTGCGGGTCGGTATTCCCATCGGGTTTCCGCTCGGGGGACACACGACGAAAGCGAAGGTCGCTGAAGCGACGGAAGCGGTCGCGCGGGGTGCGCGGATTTTAGACATGATCATCAACGTCAGCCGCCTGAAGTCTGGCGATCAGGCCTATGTCAGGCAGGACATCGCGGAAGTGGTGAAGGCCACGCCGTCGGTCGAACATAAAGTGATTCTGGAGACCTGTCTCCTGACGCAGCAGGAAAAGGTAACGGCCTGTCATCTGGTGGTCGAGGCCGGGGCGGAGTATGTGAAGACCTCGACGGGATTTTCGACTGCCGGGGCGACGGTCGAGGATGTTCGGTTGATGAAACAGACCGTGGCCGGCAGGGCGAAGGTGAAAGCGTCTGGCGGGATCAGAGATTGGAAGACGACGCTGGCCATGCTGGAAGCCGGGGCGGACCGCATCGGCACCAGTGCGAGCCTGAAGATTTTGGAGGAGTGGAAGGCTTCTGTGAAGTAAGGAGCATGTAGGACCGCCGATTCAAGGAAGAGGCGGGTCTGTCCGATAGAAAGACGATGGCCAGCAGACGACTCCAGCGGATTCAGGTCCAATTGCCCGTTCAGTTTACCCATGAAGATGGGGTGACCGGACAGGGCACACTGTTGAATCTCTCCATGGGCGGGTGTGCCATTCAAAGCGATACGCAGGTCTTTGATGCCATGCTGGTGACTATGAGATTTACGCCATTGGAAGGCAAGCCGCCGGTCACCATTGAAATGGGGCAGGTCTGTTGGGCGACGTTGCATGAATTCGGGGTGAAGTTCTTGATGGTGCTTCCCAAGGAACGCGCCCGCCTGGACCGTTTCTTAATGACCGCGATGTCTTCTTCCCGGCCGTCTTCCACCGAAGCGGCGTAATCCACGCCGGCGCTGTTCGATCTCACTGGCTTCTGCTATATTGCGCACATGATTAATCGGGTCATTCTCTTGGTTATCGATGGGTTCGGCGTTGGGGCCCTGCCCGATGCACCGGACTACGGCGATGCGGATGCCAATACGGTTGTCCATATTGCGGAAACCGTTGGCAGCCTGAGCGTGCCGAATCTTGAGACGTTGGGATTCGGCCATCTCGCGAAGATTCCCGGCGTGCGAGCCATGGCGCAGCCGAACGGGTCGTTCGGGAAGATGGGCTTCGTCTCGCAGGGAGCCGATTCGGTCGTCGGCTACTGGGAAACCAGCGGGGTGATCCAGGCGCGACCAGCCTCTCCCTTCCGGTCGGCGTTTCCCGTCGAGGTGATGGCGCAACTCGAACAAGGCTTCGGGCGGAAAATTCTCGGCAATCGACTCGGGTATGCCCAATCGCTCCTCGACGAATATGGCGTAGAGCATCTTTCCAGCGGCGCGCCGATCGTCTGGACCGACGGAGGCTGGACGTGCCATGTGGCGATGCATACCTCGGCGATGCCGGCGGCGGACTTCTATCAGCGCTGCCGCGATATTCGTAAAGCGTTCAAGGGGGTGGCGGGACCTCCGCGGATTGTCGCCCATTCATTTTCCGGCGAGGCCGGAGCCTTTCAACTCAGCGGCGGCCGCAAAGACTATGTCGCTGAGCCGCCGGCTGTGAGCATGCTCGATGTGTTGAACCGTTCCGGCCAGATCGTGATGGGGGTCGGCAAGGTGCATGACCTCTTTGCAGGACGGGGATTGACCCGCGCATTCCCCGCGGCGACGGCAGCAGCGGCGCTGGAGGAAACGAACAAGCTGCTTGGTAAGATGCCGCGTGGATTGCTGTACACGAGTCTCGACCTTCTGACAGATGAGCCGGCGACAGCCGCGGCGGCGCTGGAAGATTTCGACCGCCGATTGCCGGACCTGTTTGAGAAATTGCGAGTGGGCGATGTCGTGGTGATCACCGGCGACCATGGTCGCGATCTCACCAAGCCAGCTAAAGTTCCAACGCGCGAATATGTGCCGCTGTTGGTGACAGGGCCGAAGTTGTCGCAGGGGGTCAGCCTTGGCGTCAGGGCCTCGGCTGCGGATCTCGGTCAGACCATCGTCGAAGCGTTGCACGCAGAGCGGTTGCCGGTCGGGGACAGTTTTTTTGAAGCTCTGCGGGCAGGGTAAAGGGTGACCATGTCGTTCGAGGCTAAGTTGAAAACGCTGCGAATCGAGTTGCCCATCGCGCCGAAGCCGGTGGCGAATTATGTGCCGGTTGTGCGCGCGGGCGATCTATTGTTCCTTTCAGGTGTGCTGCCGTCGCGCGACGGGCAGCTCATCTGCACCGGCAAGCTCGGACAGGGCCTCACCATCGAACAGGGGATGGAGGCGGCGAAAGTTGCGGCATTAAACGCATTGGCTATCGTGCGCGGTGAAGTCGGGTCTCTCGATAACGTGAAACGCATTGTCAAAATGGTCGGCCACATCGCCTCGGCCCCTGGTTTTACCGATCAACCCCAGGTCCTCAACGGCGCATCCGATCTCTTCGTCCAAATCTTCGGCGAAACCGGCAAGCACGCCCGTGTCGCCGTCGGCGCCGCGGAGCTCCCCCGCCAAGCCCCCGTCGAAATCGAATTAATCGTGCAAGTGCAGTCTTAACCGCTCTCCGCCTTGACACTCGAAAAAATCGCTTGCTATAGTCCTCCCGTCCCTCGCTTCACGTGATACCCCGGTGGCTCTCTCCTGACTCCGGTGCGTGGGGTTTTCGTGCCACGCGCAGGGAAGTTCCTTGGAAACATGCCAAGCTGGCAATCAATGACCTAATGCGCGAGTTCCGATCGCGCAGGCCATGAGGAGAGGTGTCATGACGTTTCGACGAATCTATTTCACCCTGGCTTTTTGCGCGGCGGTGTTTCCGGCGTTTTCCCATGCCGGTCAGACCGCGATTGATATTGTCCCCCAGGCATCGACTCCCGGTGCGACGGTGGTGTTAAGCGGCAAGGGGTTGGGGCAATTCAAGTCCGTGCAGTTCAATAAAGTGACGTTCGCTGGGATGCCGGCGCTGATTCAGCGGTGGGAGTCCGACCAGGTTGAGGTGAAGGTGCCGTTTAAGGCCACGACCGGCCCCGTTGAGGTAACGATCGGAAAAAAGAAGCTTGCAGCCGGTACGTTCACCGTCGTGAAGCCGCGCATCGCATCCATTACTCCCACGGAGGCTGAGCGAGGCACGATGATCACGATTGTCGGCGAGCATTTTGGCGTCACGGCCGGTGCGCGCGATCCCAATACGATGTTCGGCGTCAACGACGTGGTGATCGGCGGTGTGGTGGTGCGGCCTCGCCGGTGGAAGAGCGACAAGATCGAGGTGGAGATTCCCACGAACGCGGCGCCCGGCGACGTCGTCGTGCGGCTGGCATCGTCCGATCCGCTGGCCGATGGCTCGTGCTGCGCGCCGGTCGAATATGTGACGAGCAATGCGGTATCGCTCTCGCTGGTGCCTAGCGTGCGGGTCGATCCCATGGACGGGCCGGTCGGGACGAAAGTGGTGCTGTTCGGCCAGGGGTTCGGATCCAAAGGGGCGGACGATGCCATTTTGATTGGACGCACGCTCACGACGATTGCCCAGTGGAAGGACGATGTGATTGTCGCGCATGTGCCGCTCGATGCGGAAACCGGGCCATTGGTGCTGAAACAGCAGGGGCACGAGCGGATACTGGGCACATTTACGGTGCATGTGCCGAAGGCAATGCCGGTCGCGCCGGCGAGTGCACCGATCGGAACCTTGCTTCGGATCAAGGGCGAGCATTTCGGTGTGTACTCGGAGAGCGGAGAGACCCCGTTCAATTTTGCTGATTTTAATAAGGGCGAGAACCGCGTCGAGATCGGCGGCGTTCAGGCGGTGATCTATCGGTGGATCGATGACCGGATCGACGTCTGGGTGCCGTTCAGTGTGAAGAGCGGTCCCGTGCGCGTCTATCGCAGCGCCACCAAGCCGAAAGCGGACGGGTCTTGCTGCCAAGAGCGCGGGGAGGTGGTCACTGACGCGGGCACGTTTACACTTGTGACGCCGGTGGTTGAATCGTACGAGCCGAAGTCAGCTGGCCTGGACGATCTGGTGACCATTAAGGGCAAGGGGTTCGGGACATTCCTGAAGACAGCGGAACATACCGGGCTGGAATTGAGTCAAAAGGCGTATAAGCGGCGGCTGGATGTGGAGATCAATGAACCGGAGTCGTCCGGCAGCACCGTCATTTCCAATGTGTCGAGGACGGAAGTGCTCTTCAATGGCGCGGCGGCGCTGGTCCAGTCCTGGACCGATACGGAGATTGTCGTGATGGTGCCGCATCGCAATCTGTATGGGATCGGCCGGCGCGGCGCGTTTTTCGACGATCTTTCGACGGGGCCATTGGTCGTTCGCAGAGGATCGTGGGATGTGCTGCCCGATGGCACCTGCTGCTCGCAGAAACAATGGGTGACTGTCGAAGCTGGGCAATTCACGATTGAGGCGAAGGGGCTGCCCGACAAAGGGTATTGGGACAATAACCGGCCCGATGCCAGTACGAATCAATAAAGGGGTCGCATGAAATTGTCTGTTCAGGTCGGCGTGCGAGTTATGCGAGTGCTGCTGCTTGCCAGCGCATCGGTACTGTTTCTCATGCCGGCGCAGGGGATGAGCGCGGAGCCTTCGGTGCTTGCGACGCTCCAAAAAACCAATACGCCTGTGACGTTGATGGCCGTTCAGTTCAAGGACGCCAAGACAGGCTGGGCGGTTGGGTCCGGTGGCGCGCTCTTCGGCACGGCTGACGGCGGCAAGAAGTGGAAGAAGCTGGCGAGCGGAACTTCGGCGTTGCTCACCGGCGTATTCTTTATCGATCAAAAGACAGGATGGGTCACCGGCGCCACGGGAACGCTGCGGCGGTCGATCAACGGGGGAGAGAGCTGGACGGGACATCCGCTGGAGACGCAACAACCGCTGTACGGGATTCATTTTCCTTCGGCGGCCGACGGATGGGTGGTCGGCGGCGGCGGGACGATCTTGCACACGGCTGACGGCGGCGCGCATTGGGCCGAACAGGCGAGCGGGACGACGGCGGCGCTGTACGCCGTGCAGTTCCTTGATGCGCAGCGCGGTACCGCCGTCGGTGCGCTCGGCACCGTTCTCACAACCCGCGACGGCGGCCGTACCTGGGTGCCGCAAGTCTCGCAAAGCTCCGTGACCTTGTTCGATGTGTTTTTTACCGATGAATCGACCGGGTGGACGGTCGGCAATGCAGGCGCGCTTTTTCAAACGAACGACGGCGGCGCCAAGTGGGTGGATCGCACGCTGCCTTGCGGGAAGACCTGCACGAAAGTGATCGATCTGCTGAAAGTGCGGTTCACCGGCCCTCAAGAGGGATGGATTGTCGGCGAGCGGGGCATGCTGTATCGCACGACGGATGCCGGCTATTCCTGGAGCGACGGCAGTCCGATCGCGCCGGTCTCGTTGTTCGGCTTGACATTCTCCGATCCTGCCCATGGCTGGGCCAGCGGCGAGAACGGCACGGTGGTGCATCTCGAGAGCCGAAAGTAATCGAACGATCCTCTAGCGATTACACCTTCCGCCGGCGTTCGGCTTCATCCCGCGCGCCTGTCTTTACTTTTCAAATCATATCCGCTAAGTGTGCCTCATGTGGATGCGGGATATTCCTGCAGCCGTGACTGAATAGGCTGGCATGACTCCCTCATCGGGCGGACAACCAACCGAACCTGCGCCCTCTCGACAGCCAGGGGCAAGAGCCGCTGGCTCGTCCGGCACCTCGTCAGAGAATGCGTTTCGCGTGACCCCTCCATCGATCTCGTTGCCGAAAGGCGGCGGTGCCGTTCGCGGTATCGGCGAGAAGTTTGCGGCCAATCCCGTGACAGGCACGGGCTCGATGTCCGTGCCGATCGCCACCTCGCCGGGACGCTCGGGCTTCGGCCCCCAACTCGCGCTCTCGTACGACTCCGGTTCTGGTAATGGGCCGTTTGGGCTGGGCTGGAATCTTTCGCTTCCCTCGATCGCCAGAAAAACCGACAAAGGCCTGCCGAGGTATCGAGACACGGAGGAGTCCGATGTCTTTATCCTTTCCGGCGCGGAAGACTTAGTGCCTGCGCTCAATCCGGACGGGAGCCGGCACAAAGACGTGACGACGGCACCGGGGTATACGATTGCCCGCTACCGCCCTCGCATCGAAGGCCTGTTCGCCCGCATCGAGCGCTGGACGAATGCAACAGATCCCGGCGACACCTGCTGGCGTTCCATTTCCAAGGACAATGTTACGACGTGGTATGGGAAGACGAGCCAGAGCCGCATTGCCGATCCGTCCGATCCGGCTCATGGCTTCAGCTGGCTGATCTGCGAAAGTTACGACGACAAGGGCAATGCCATCGTCTATGAGTACGCGGCCGAGGACAGTCGCAATGTCGATCTTGGCCAGGCCCACGAGCGCAATCGTATCCGCACAGCCAATCGCTATGTGAAGCGCATCAAGTATGGAAACCGGGTCTCTCGACTCGTTCAGCCCGATCTTCGCCAGGCCGAATGGCTGTTTGAAGTCGTGCTCGACTACGGGGATCACGATGTGGGCGCGCCCTTGCGGGACGAACCGGACAAGCCATGGCCTGTTCGCCGGGACCCTTTTTCCTCGTATCGGGCCGGGTTCGAGGTGCGAACGTATCGACTGTGCCGGCGCGTGTTGATGTTCCATCATTTCAGCGAACTGGGCGCGATGCCCTGCCTGGTGCGCGCAACGGATTTTCACCACGATCAAGGCCCTGTTGCGTCGCTCCTCACCTCCGTGACTCAGTCCGGGTACCAGCGCAACAGCGATGGAACGTACCGAAAGAAATCCCTCCCTCCCATCGAGTTTACTTACAGCGAAGCGGTCATCGAAGAACATGTCCGAGATGTGGATTCTGCCAGCCTGGAGAACCTGCCCGGCGGATTGGAAAATGGCCAATATCAGTGGGTGGACCTCGATGGCGAAGGGCTTTCGGGGATTTTGACGGAACAGGCCGGCGCGTGGCTCTATAAGCGCAATCAGAGCGCGATGCCGGTACAAGATGGAGCAGGCAAAGATCTGGCGGTTGCCAACTTAGCCCCGCTGGAGTGCGTGGCCACCATCCCTTCGTCGGCCCACCTCAATAGCGGGCAGCATCTTATGGATGTGACGGGGAATGGCCAGCTGGATATTGTGGATTTCGATGGGCCGGCTCCTGGTTTTTACGAGCGTACGCCGAATGAGGAGTGGACAGCACACAGAATGTTTTCCTCTCTTCCTGCTATTGACTGGCACGATCCCAATCTCAAGTTCATCGATTTGACCGGCGACGGCCGCGCGGATCTTTTGATGACGGAAGACGATATTTTCAGTTGGCATGCGTCTTTGGCTGAAGCCGGATTCGGCCCGGCTGAGTATGTGCAGCAAGCCAGCGATGAAGAGCAAGGGCCGAAGCTTGTCTTCGCCGACAGCACCCAATCTATGTACCTCGCCGATATGTCGGGGGATGGCCTCACCGATCTTGTGCGCATCCGCAATGGAGAGGTCTGCTACTGGCCTAATCTGGGGTATGGCCGGTTCGGTTCCAAGGTCGCTATGGACCACGCGCCCCGGTTCGATGCGCCCGATTTGTTCGATCAACGCCGCATCCGCCTGGCGGATATCGATGGGTCCGGCCTGGTGGACATCCTGTACCTCACCGGCCAGGGCGTGCAGCTCTATTTCAATCAGTCGGGCAATGCTTGGAGCGGGCAGCGTCTCCTCACGACCTTTCCACGCCTGGATAATCTGACATCCGTATCCACGGTCGATTTGCTGGGCAACGGAACCGCTTGTCTTGTCTGGTCGTCTCCCTTGCCAGGCGATGCGCGCAGCACGATCCGCTATATCGATCTTATGGGCGGGCAGAAACCGCATTTGCTCACGAAGACCAAAAATAACCTCGGCGGCGAAACGGAAGTCGTCTATGCGCCGTCCACCAAGTTTTATCTGCAGGATAAACAGGCCGGCAAGCCCTGGATTACCAAGCTGCCGTTTCCGGTCCATTGTGTCGAAAAAGTTATCGTCCGCGATAAATGGCGTCAAACAGAGTTTGCCAGCACGTACAGCTACCATCATGGCTATTTCGATGGGACCGAGCGCGAGTTTCGCGGGTTCGGGCGTGTGGAGCAAGTGGATAGCGAGCACTTTGGGAAATTCGCAGAGGGCAATATCGCCAGCCCGTATATTACCGGCGACCAAACGCTCTATCAGCCTCCCGTCAAGACCGTCACCTGGTACCACAACGGCGCCGCCGTCGATCGAGAGCGCATCCTCTCGGCCTTCAGGCACGAGTATATTTCCATTCCAGGGTTCACTGAACACCAGCTTCCCGAGCCGGTGCTGGCGCAGGCCGATCTATCGGCTGATGAATGGCGCGAGGCTTTGCGCGCTTGCAAGGGGATGGTGCTTCGCCAGGAAGTCTTCGAGCTGGACGTGGACGAGCTTGCCCTCGGCAGAGAGCGGCCCGTGCGCCTTTATACCGCTGCGTATCACAACAGTGTCATCACTCGCGTGCAGCCGCAGGGCATGAATCGCCACGCAGTCTTTCTCGTGACGGAGAGTGAAGCGATTACCTACAACTATGAATTGGATTTGCGCCAGACGGCACCTGTGCCAGACCCACGGATCGCGCACACCTTGAATCTTCGGTTCGATGCCTATGGCCGCGCTGTGCAAACCGTGGTCGTGGTGTACCCCCGATTGGCTCCCTATGAAGATCCCGCCGGTCTCCTCAATCCGGAGCAGCGAGATCTTATCCGCGGCGTTCAACAGGAACGGCATCTCGCCTACACGGAGACCTACTTTACCGGCGAGTTGCCGGAGGATCCTCACCGGCATCGACTGCCGGTCCCGTGCGAAGTTTGCACCTATGAATTGACTGGCGCCGACAGCCTGGATGGTTTTTCGCCTGGTGCGAATGGGTATTTCACGCTCGATGACCTGCGTGGATTCATGCTCAGCGACAGGCTGTCGAGCCAAGGCGCGAAACCGGTCATTGCGCTGGCCTATCATGAACAGCCACGCAGCCAGGATGCCTCGAAAGCTCACAAGCGCCTCGTCGAACAGGTGCGGATGCTCTATTGGAACGATGATCTCACCGGTCCGGAACCGTTCGGCACGCATGCCTGGCTCGGCTTGCCATACGAAACATACAAACTCGCCCTGACCAGAGACCTTCTGGATACAGTGTTCGGCGCACATCTGACTCCCGATGTTCTTGCAAGCCTGAATACCGCGGCCATCTCTGGGTATACCCCCGGCAACGCGCTGTCATCGGCGCTGACCGATCAATGGTGGATGCGTTCCGGTATCGCGGGGTTTAGCATCGATGCCGCCCGGCATTTTTACCTTCTGGAAAAATATACCGACTCGTTTGGATATACGACGACAGTGGACTATGACCCGCTGGATCTGTATATCCGCTCCAGCTCAGACGCATTGGGCAACCGCGCCAGCATTGCGAGATTCGATTATCGTGTGCTCGCGCCCGTCGAAATGATCGACCTCAACGGTAATCGCAGTGCCGTCTGCATCGATACGCTCGGCCTGGTGGTGGCATCGGCTGCGATGGGCAAAGGAGATGGAACGGAAGGCGACGATCTGACCGGCTTCGACGACGATCTCGCCAATCCGCCGGTCTCTGACATGCAAACGTTCTGCACCGACCGCGTGATGAATGAGCCGCGGGCGAGGGCCTGGCTCAATCGGGCGACCGCCCGGTTTGTCTACCACTTCGGCGAAAGCCGCAATGCGAATGGGGCTGTCACAGGGTGGGAGACTCGCCCGGCAGGCGCTTGCGGCATCGTACGCGAGGCACATGCGACCGCTCCGGGAGGCGCCGATAGCCTGTTGCAGGTGACGCTGGAATGTTCCGACGGCAGCGGCAATGTACTGATGAAGAAGATCCAGGCTGAACCAGACTCCGAGGGCGGGCCGGTACGCTGGATCATCAACGGACTGACCGTGCTCAACAATAAGGGCAAGCCGGTCAAGCAATACGAGCCTAGTTTCAGCACGAAGGGTTTTGGCTGCGAGCCGCCACCGGCTTTCGGCGTCACGCCTCTCATCTATTACGATGCTGCCGGGCGAGTGGTGCGGACGGAAATGCCGGACGGGACGTTCAGCCGCGTGGAGTTTTCACCCTGGCAGGTGAAGAGCTTCGATGCCAGCGACACGGTGTTGGAGAGCCGCTGGTACGGAGATCGCCATCCTCTTCCGCACGATCGGCCATTGCCTCGCGATCCCATGACCGGGGAGCTGACCGCGACTCCCGATCAACGGGCGGCCTGGCTGGCCACGCAGCATGCCGGCACTCCGTCGCACATCCATCTCGACAGTCTGGGGCGCGAAGTCATCGCCATCGCCCACAACCGCACGAATGGCATCGACGATGCCTATCTGACATTCACAAAGCTCGATGCCGAGGGCAAACCGCTGTGGATTAGGGATGCGCGCGGCAACCTGGTCATGCAATACCTCACACCGGCCAAGGCGAACGACGATGCGAGCAACGTCATGCCTGCCAATGCGGCGCCCTGCTACGACATTGCCGGAAATATGCTTTTTCAGCACAGCATGGATGCGGGCGATCGCTGGATGCTGGTGGATGCCGCGGGCAAGCCGATGCTGGCGTGGGATCTGAACGATACAGGAACGGGCACCCCGACTCATACGCGCCTCTACCGTACCGAGTACGACGCGCTGCACCGGCCTGCGGCACAGTGGCTCGCCGTCGATACGGCTGCGCCCATCATGGTCGAGCGGTACGAATACCAGGACGCAGTCGTGCCAGACGTTCATAACCTCAACGGCCAGCTCATCCGCCATTACGATCCTAGCGGCTTAGTGGAGATCATCCGCCGAGATTTTAAAGGTAACGTACAGGACGTGCAGCGGACATTGGCAAAGGATGCCTCAGCATCAGTCGTTGACTGGGAAGGCAATCCGGCCGGCAAGTTGGAAACCGAAACCTATGTGCAGCTCACCGAGCACGATGCCTTGAATCGTATGACGAGGCAGGAAAACTGGCATCTGCGTGGTGGCGCGGGGGCTGTCTACAGGCCCACCTACAACGAGCGCGGAGCGCTGAAGAGTGAAACCCTGACTCTCCGTGGGGCGGTGACGAATGCCATCGAGGACATTCGTTACAACGTCAAGGGGCAGAGGGAATATCTCAAAGTCGGCAACGGGACGGTAACGCAGTACGACTATGACGAAAAGACCTTCCGGTTACGCCAGATGCGAACGACTCGGCCAGGCAATGCTGCTGAATTTCCACGGCTGCGCTCGAATCTGGCCAATGGGAATGTCCTTCAGCAATTACTGTATACCTACGACCCCGTGGGCAACATCGCCGAAATAGAAGATCAGGCCTACAAGCCGGTGTTTTTTAGTAATGCCCTAATCAAGCCCAAGAGTCTCTACGAATACGATGCTCTCTATCGTCTGATCCAGGCAACGGGGCGGGAGAATGGCGCTACCGGCGGTGCGGCGTCGCACATCGAGGGAACTACGCCGGAAACAGATTTCCCGATCACTGATCCCGCGGCGCTACGCGCATATACCCAGATCTATGCCTATGACCAGGTGGGGAACATCACGCGCATGGCGCACCAAGCTGGGGCCACAGGGAGCTGGACCCGCGACTATGCCTATGCATTTGAGGATCCAGCTCAGCCGGCCAGCAACCGCCTCTGGCGAACATGGGAGGGCGGCGGCAACTGGGATAGCGGCAGTGCCATCAACAAGACAGACTATCTCTCCGACACCCACGGCAATATGCTGAATGTCGCCAACGTTGCGCCAGGCCAGCAGTTGCAATGGGATCACCGCGACATGATCGAGCGTCTCGATTGTATCGGTGGAGGCCTGGCCTATTATCAGTACGACAGCGGCAAGCAGCGCACCCGTAAACGCATCGTGAATCAAAGCGGCGGCGGCTACTGGGAGCGCATCTATCTCGGCGGCTACGAGCGCTATCGCCGTTACAACGGGGGCAGTACCACGCCGGTCGAGGAGATCGAATCCCATCATCTATTCGAAGGCGAGCAACGAGTGTTGCTAGTGGAGGATGTGCTTGCGACAAACAGAACCCATGCCGATGGCCGCGCCTACAAGACTGGACCGCTCTATCGCTATCAGTACAGCAATCATCTAGGGTCCGCTTGCCTGGAGCTGGATCACGCGGCGGCGATCATTTCCTACGAGGAATATCACCCCTATGGCACCAGCGCCTATCGAGTAGTGCAGCGTGACAGCGAAGCGCCGGCGAAACGGTATCGGTATACGGGGATGGAGAGGGATGAGGAGAGTGGACTGAGTTATCATACGGCGCGGCATTACTTGCCTTGGTTGGGAAGATGGGGGAGCGTTGATCCAGCGGGTCTGGCAGAGGGAACCAACCGATATTGCTATGCCAAAGCTAATCCTGTGTCACGTACAGATATGGCGGGAGAGCAAAGCGCGTCCGTCACCGACCCTACGCTAAAAGAGGGTCACACGGAACTCAAGTGGCACATGGCGTTTATCAGGCGAGTCGATAAAATTTTGCCAGATGAACATACACCTACAACTGCGGAGGAAAAATCCGTTGATGTCGACATCGATACTGAGCAGCACAACCGTGTTGTTGTTGAGATTGTCAACTTGGCAATAAGTACTGCAGCTGCAAGCGCGAAAGATAAAGGCCTGGAGCTAACAGAGTATGAATTACTGCGCGATGCGCTGTTTGATCAGGTTACTCCTTACCGTAGTCGTTCCTCGTCTCTGGCGCAGAATCTGATTTTGCGAGATGTCGATCATTACTTCACTGGGCGAATTCAGAAGTGGCGATCCTTTCTTTTCGCGAGACACAAGGATGATGATCCTGGACCAACTAAGGACGAGAGAATGGTGTTTCTAGGCAACATCGCCGCGGAGGAATACGACGATCGAAAACGCAAAGGCTATGCTGCGGCCAAGGATCCAACAGCACCCAATGCAAAAAGCGGCCTGGAGGAGAATAGGAAGCCTGCATCTGCTTCAGGCGGGCGGTTTTGGGCGTGGCTCGGTGGACAGCATCTACTGGAACGCGATGACCCTGATCGAATGGCGAAGGTGGCTGCTCTAAGAATTTCAGAGCAAGACGTGTCCAGCCGGCGATTAGAGGGACATTTTGCAATCGAGATGTTTCGGATCGTTCATCAGATGATTCAAAATCAGATACGCTTGTTTTGGGATGCTCCAGGGCAATGGTTGAATCAATGGCCGGAGGCAAGACGCGGGTTTGACATTCTGCCAGAGTATTTCAAGGCTCAAGTTCGCCAAGGGCATACCGTCGCAAAACAGCTCAAGTCCTATTTAGGCTTGTAACCCGTGTTCGGCAACACAGGGTTGGAAATGGCTCGCGGGCGAGCATGAAGTCTGCGTGAACAAGAAGTGGGGACGAGCTGAATGGTCGACAGAAAAATCCAGAGGCTGTGAGTGGGGAGAAATCAGATGGCGCGGTGTGAATTGGTGGCAGCAGGATGCGAAGGCTACGCGCGCATGGCGAGGTCACTGCGCCCAACAGTTCGTTCTGGCTGAACGACTTGTCCGTGCGAGTCGATGAGCCGAGCAACCATGTAAGTAACGGAGACGATACCAATGGCCAAGTCGCCGAAGAGCCCTTCGAAAACCAAATCTGCTGCATCCAAGAAGACCGCCTCGCGCGGCAAGACACCTGCGAAAACGCCGAGCAAGAAAAAATCCGTTGATACAGCCGAGACGTTTGTTGTTTTTGGGGTTGTGACGTTTGCCGATGCCACGCCGGCAGCGGGTGTGACTGTCATTGCTTACGATAAGGATGAGTCCAGAGAAGACCGGCTGGGCCAGGCGACGACAGGTGCGGCAGGCGCTTATAAGATTCCCTACAACGCCACAGCTTTTCGCCGGAGTTCGAAAGAACGAGGTGGCGCCGATGTGATCGTGCGCGTGTACAACGATCAGAACGACCTCCTCTTCGCCAGCAAGAAAAAGAACAGCGCGTCTGCAGAATACCAACTGAACATTCAGTTGCCGGTTCAGCAGTATGTGGTGCGGGGGACGGTGAAAGATGCGAGCGGCAAGCCTCTGTCGAATATGATCGTGCGCGCCTTCGACCGGGATTTGCGGATTCCACAGTTGCTCGGCACGGGCGAAACCGCCGCGAACGGCGGCTATCGCATCGACTATCATCCTGAGGCCTTTCAGCTTGGCGAGGTGCCGTTCCGCCGATTTCCCTGGCTCATTGTCGAGGTGCGCCAAACGGTTGAGGGGGAAGTCCTGGCCAGGCAAGAAGTCCAGAGCGCAAGCCGCGACCAGATCGTCTCATTCACGCTATCGACCGCCGTGGGCATTTCAGAATGGCAGCGAATCGGTGAAGCGGTTGCGCCGTTACTCAAGGGACAAGGCGCGCCACGGCTCGAAGCGGGTACTCGCGGGACGCGGACCGATCTCCCCCCGGAAGACATCACGGCGAGCGATCTCGATTTTATCGTGATCGAGACAGGATTGGACCGCATGGCCATCGAGGCCTGGGTGGCTTCTCGCCGAATGGTGCGGGATGCGGTTCTACGCCTGACCGAGGAGCATGCGGCCCAGCAAAGCCTTCTGCGTAAACAGGGCTGGCCATTTTTCTATGGCCTTGTCCGGCAGCAGGGCGCAGGCGATCTGGACGCCCTGCTGCGGGATTCAACGCCAGAATGGCAGCGGGCGTGGACGGCTGCGCGTCGTGCAAATCAAGCCGTGGCGCTGGATGAACAACAGGTTGAACAGCTGATGGACGTCCTGCGGCTGCTTCAATTGGTGCAGCAGCTTGACCCGGTTCGCACAGGCAATCGCGAATTCGCGCAGGTGCTGGCGATGGCCCCCTTGCCGCTGCCTGTGACCGTGGCGTTGGATGTGGCGGCGGTGGTGCAGGCAAAGGGTCTGGGCGACACGGATGCGTTGCTCAAGCTGGCAGAGCGTTACCCGGAGGCGGAGACACCGATCAAGACCTTTGTGCGTAGCCTGCGGGTGCATCGGTTGGCGGGAGGACATGCGGGATTGTCCCGAGCGTTAAACGCGCGTCTTGAAGGGGCATCGGATTCGATTGCGCCGTTGGCGCGATTGCGCGCCGATGAGTGGATCGGCCTGGCGGAGGAGTCGGGGATCAGTCCCGGTCTCGCCCTGCGTACGCAAGCACAAGCTGAAAGGCAATATCCATTGGCGGCGCTGGAATCGAAAATTCACGCCGGTCTCCTCGACTTGCCGGACTTGCCACGTAATGAGATGGCGGCCTTGATTAAAAATCAGCCGGCGATGGTTGAGAAGCTCTTGCTCGGCAAGGCGCCGGTCAAGGCTGAGGAAGCCACGGCCCATACTGTACTGCGAAACACGGGGCGTTTTATGCGCACCGGCGTCAGTATGGAATTGGCGGCTGGCTTGATCAAAAGCGGTATCGGCTCACCCGGCGCGGCCTTGCGGCATGGACGGGAGTCCCTCAGCAAGCAGCTCCGTGGCAGCTTGTCCAAAGAAGCGGCGGCTGAGGTGATTGACGGGTTCCTGAATCATGCCGATACGCTGGTGGAAGGCGGCAAAGGGGCCACGCTGGATCTCGATATCAATCGGCGGGGGCCATCGTACTACCGGCAAGAGGACTTGGAGGAATATCAGGTCCCGCTTCCTGAATCGATTCGGGAAAACGCGCCGACGCTGGCGGCTTTGTTCGGCGACCTGGATGAGTGTCTGTGCCGTCCCTGCGAATCGATGCTGGGGCAGCCGGCCTACCTGGTCGATTTGCTCAATCTGCTGGCGAAGCCTACTGGAGGAAACGGCAGCGCGTTGGATGAACTCCGGTCCAGGCGTCCCGATATCTTTGCGCTCAAGCTTGGCTGCGAGAATGCGGAACAGACGATCCAGCATATCGACATCGTGCTGGAGATCCTGGAGAAGGCGGCGGCATTGGACGCCCCTCAGGGGGCCACGGCCGAGGCCATCCACGACAGTGCTTCTGCGAAATTACACCAGGCGATATATCCCTGGTGTCTGCCGTTTGACCGTGGCTATGCCGAGGTCAGTGCGTATCTGGCCAAACTGGGCGTATCGCGTGAAAAGTTATTGAGATCGCGGCGAGGCGCCATGCCGATGCCGTTGGTGGCGGAGGCGCTTCAATCGCCGATGGATCAGACTGACAACCTGACTGTGGATTCGCAATGGGAATTGCTCGCGCAGCGGCGCCGGGGCGCCCGGCTCTGGGCAGCCTACGGATTCGCCATAGACAACGATATTGCGATTATCGATCCCGCCTCAGGAGAGCGCCTGATCAATCAGACCGTGCAGGAGGTGCTGACCCGAGCGTCTTTTTTGATCGATCGAACGGGCTTGCCGCTGGACGAGTTGGAGCAGGCGCTCAAGACGGAGTTTGTCTCGGGGTTTGAAAACGGGATCGAGTTGAGTGGCCGCGGGCAATGCAAAACCAGCGCAATGCGTCTTCCGGCTGAAGGCGTTGTGCTGGAGGGTATTCTGGATCGGTTGCATCGCTTGACGCGGTTGAGAGCAGCGCTGCCGGGGTGGTCGATCGAAACTCTCGGCCGGGCTATCGTGCTGTGCGGAGGAATCGAGGATGAGCCCACGACCGACCAACAGAGGGCTGACCTTCTGGCCAGATTGGCGGTCCTCACGCGTCTGCACGACGAGCAGGGCCTTTCGCTCGATGCGCTGCTCGAACGACCGATGTCGGAAACTCGCTTGCGAAAAGCCGTTGGCCTGTCGCTCGCGCAATACAAACTGCTGAAAGAGCTGACAGGGTATGCGCCGATCGGGCAGTCCCTGGACTGGCTCGCTGTGGAAGATTTCTGCCAGGCGGCCAGACGCCTGCGTGAAATTGGGGTAACGGTCGAACAGGCGGCGCAGGCCCTGCTGACGAGAGGCAGATGGGAAGCGGTGGCTGGGGAATTGCCGGCCTCGATCAAGAGCAGCGAGCAGATTGAGGAAATGCTTCGGTCGATACAGCAACGCCTGCGCGCCGTGGTCGTTGTCAGGCCGGATGTCGGCTTGGAAACTCAAGCCGCCGAAGCGTTGAGCGAGATGTACGACCATGCGATGGCCGGCAAGATTACGGCGAGCATTCGCGATGCGTCAGGTCCGGCAGGGACGGCACCGGCGGCCGCGGTATTGGCCGAATTGGTGGATGCCTTGTCCGGCGGCACCGGGCATCGTTTGGGGGAATGGCTGCCGCTCATGGATGCGCAACAGGCGGCAGTCTTGTTCAGTGTTGCGGCGGCAAATAATCGCCGCGCCGACGAACGGTTCAGCAGCCTGCTGACGGCCATCGCATTCAGACGGCGCGAAAGAGCGTTAATCGCCGTTCTTGCCGGGCAGAGCGGCCTGGAAGAAACTGACGTTGCCTCGCTTCTCGGCGCGCAATTGCTGCTCGACCCGGCGCAAGGGGAGCCCCTTCATGCGTCCGAAGCCTTTCTCGACGGGAGATTTTGGGACGATGTGTCGGCAGCCCAGCCGAACCCGCCGAGTGCGACTGCCGCCGCAATGCCACGGCTGCACGCATGGATCGACCGTCTGTACCGGCTCATCGCCCTTCGCGCCGCATTGGCCATCGACCCTGAGCTGATGCAGATTGCAGAGCAAGTTGTCGTGGGATCGAGCGCGGGGATCGTCTGGCGCGACATGCTGGCTGCCGCGCCGGTTGCAGGCCGTCCCGCATGGCGGAATCCTCAGTGGCAAGCGCTGCTGGATTTGTTCTGGCTGCAGCAGCCTGATCGACTGTCGCGTCAGGTTCTTGGTGAATTATTCGACCGATTGGAAGTCTCTGGCGCGCAGGTTTCTGAAGCCACGATGCGGCCGTTGACTGCGCGCGTGGATATTGAGGAATCTTTCCTGTTGCCGCTCATGGCGCAAGCGCTCTCCTTGCAGTCCGGCGCGATTCCCACCGTCGACGACGTGCGCAGTCCGGGAATGTTGCGCCTCATCTTCGAGTGGCTGTTGTTAGCCAAGCACGTGGGTGCGAACGCGGCACAGATGGCACAGCTCGCCGACGTGAACGGGAATAGACTTGCCGCCGACACCGCGAAATCGTTACTCGACGCAAAGCTGGCGGGCGGCGACTCACAAACCTCCTTCCAGAACATCGGCGACTCGTTACGCCGGCAGCGGCGCGACGCGCTGGTGGCCTATCATACCGCTCAGATCGTCGGCCGCAATAACTCCAATAAGTGGGTCGATGCGAATGCGTTGTACGAGTATTTCCTGATCGACCATCGAATGGAGCCGTGCTACGAGACCACGCGGATCGTGGAGGCCGTTACCGCCGTGCAGTTATTCGTGCAACGCATCCTGTTCGGCCTCGAACCTGGGATCACGGCCGGACCGGAACTCAAGCAGCGCTGGACATGGATGCGCAATTACCGCGTCTGGGAAGCGAATCGCAAAGTCTTTCTCTTTCCAGAAAACTGGCTGTTCCCAGAACTTCGCGACGACAAATCGTCGAGCTTCAAGCAGCTCGAATCGGCGCTGGGACAAGGCGAATTGACGCAAGATCTGGCCAATCAGGCGTTCGGACAGTTTTTGGACGATGTGGCGCAGATGGGGCAGATTCAGATACTGAGTATGTTCGAGGATGTTCAATGGAACCAACAGCAGCGAACGGGTCGTAGTCTTTACATCGTCGGTCGAACGCCGAATCCGCCATATAGATATTTTTGGCGCGCATGCAATGATTTCGGCTCTGCCTCCATGGAATGGTCGCCATGGAAGGTGATCGAGCTGGATATTTCAACTGATCACGTTGTTGTTTTCATGATGGCCGAAAAGCTAGGCATTGCATGGCCCACTCTGAAGAGAGTGGGAAAAGACGAAACTGGCAATGCCGAGAAATGGAAACTTGACATAAACTGTTCAATGTTGAGTGGGCAGGAGTGGGGTCCAGTAAAGACAAGCAGAAGCGAAGGTTTCGAGGCTGCGCCATCCAACGTCATCGACATGCAGCCATTTGCCGATGAACGCATTGGACTCACCTTGCGGTGTTTCGTCTCTAGTGATCAAAGCAAAACAACCATTCAAGTCTTCGTGCAAAACTTGATCGCTGGCACTGCGTCGAATGTTACGGCAGGCGCCGCGCTGTCTGATGCAGTTCCAGCTTCGCTCCCTGAACGATACTATGAAGCGTACGCGCTTGGAGAAATTAAGACGCTGGTCCACGAAGGCTTTAACCAGCTTTCCGACGAAAACAAGCAAGTGTTCTATGCCTATTTTTTACATCGCGCAGCATCAACCGACGGCATTAGGCCAGTGGATTTTCCAAGCGCCGGACTGCCTGCGACACTGACTCTTGCATCGTCTCCCTTCCAGCTGTTGAATGTTTTCGATTTTGGCCGAGCGCGCGAGGTCTATAATGCTGAAACAAAGGAAGGCGATTTTGATCCTACTGGGTGGGTGCATGTTCGTACGCTTAGGGACCAGATCGTTGGAAATATCGCATTGCGCAATGCCTTAATCGACGCATTCTTTGACGGTTTACTGAACGCATTCTCTTCCCCCGGCGGCATTGCCCTCTATCAATATGGTGAGCGGATCCGAATCCTTCTGGCGGGATTATCGACTCGCAGTATTCAGGTATCTGCTTGGGTCAAAATCCAGCTCTCTGCTGTCGAAGGTTACTATGAATTGAAGAACTCCAACGGTCCTTTCACGCTGGAAGTCGATGGCGTAAGACGCGCCATTCAACTGAACGACCCAGCTGCCTGGGTGGAAAATCGATTAGGAGGGTTCGACCTATCACATGCGACGCTTCACTGGAATGGCAAATCGATTTCTTTGTCGATTGAACCAATCCTTGCGGGCTCAAAGAGCACGTGCAGCTTGAAAATCGTCTTTGATGGAACCTCTGACCCATCTGCGTTGGGGTTGGCAAGCGAGACAGCACGTGAGTATTCGTGCCCGGTAGAGTTTAATATCTCAATAACCAATCAGATCGCCATCATTCAGCCGATTCCGCAAAAACTTTCATTGCCGCAGGTGAGAAACACCATTGTGTACATGAATGGTTTTCTGGAAAAGAAAGCATTCGAGATTGAACCGTATTCGGATAACGAAACCAGCGTAAGTTATGCCGATCAACGAGGTCAGAAGGATGTGTTCTCACCGTCGCTTCGTCAGCATCGATTCTGGGTTGTTGGTGCGACACAAACTAATCAAGCGTCCCAAGCATTCGATGTGTGGAGTTTCAGAGAGGGGGCAGGGAGATGCGTAATTGACCGCTATCCATATCCTGACGGATTGGAGATATATCCCGATGGCTGGCACGACAGTATGGGTGTTGCCAGAGCTTGGAGTAAAGATGGCTCGTTGCCTTCAGTCCAACAACAGCAGGATACATTCGGTTCCGAAAAGCTCCCCCCAACCACGCTGGTTTCAGGGGATATACGGAGTGGTCGTTGCGCGTTTGACAATCGTCTGCCCTACGCCTGCTACAACTGGGAAGTATTTTTCCATGCCCCGCTCCTTGTCGCGGACCAATTATCCAAGCAGCACAAGTTTGAAGATGCGGAGCGCTGGTTGCGGTATGTGTTCGATCCCACCAGCGCTGACACCGGTACCGATGCTAAACGGTTCTTAAAGTTCCGCGTGTTCAACGAACTGAATTTGAATCAGCAGGTGATCGACGAGTTAACCGCTCTGGCGCAGACGGCCGGCGGTTTCGCGACCGGCGCCGATATCGCAGCGGTCAACAAGCTTATCGACCGTTGGCGCGATGCGCCGTTCCGCCCCTTTCTCATCGCGCGCCGCCGGCATATCGCATTTCTGTGGCGGACCCTGTTTGCCTATCTGGATAACCTGATTGCCTGGGCCGATAGTCTCTACCGGCGCGATACGCGGGAATCCATCAATGAGGCGACCCTGCTGTATGTGCTTGCTGAGCGGATACTCGGGCGTCGTCCGCAATTGCATCGAAGGGCCTCGAATCGTCCGGCGCTTACCTACGACCAAAATATCGCCACATGGGATGAATTCGCCAATTTCTGGATCGACATTGGCGCGCAATGGCAGCCCTCTCTCTCAAACGCCTTTAGAGTGAGAGATACGATTAAGCAGCCGAGCCCGGACGGCATGCTGTATTTCTGTATGCCGTTCAACGACAAGATTATGTCCTATTGGAATACCGTCGATGCCCGGCTCAGCAATATCCGCAACTTTAGAAATATCGAAGGGATTCAGCGCAAGTTGCCGCTGATGGATGCCCCCATCGATCCGGAACTGCTGGTGCGTGCCACTGCCGCTGGACTCGACTTGGGAGAGGTGATAGCCGGACTGTATGCGCCGCCGCCGCATTACCGCTACGGCATTCTGTCTGCCCGCGCGGCGGAGCTGGCCAATGAGTGCAAGTCCTTGGGCGCCGCGATGTTGTCGGCTATCGAGAAACGCGATGCGGAGCATCTGGCGCAGTTGCGCTCCTCCAACGAAATCGGTCTGCTCAAGCTGGTGCGCGATGTGCGCACGCTGCAAATCACCGAAGCGGAACGCAATATCGATGCGCTGCGCGCCAATAGAAAGTCTATCGAATCGCGCTATAAACAATACCAGCGGTTATTGGGGAAGAAAGATATTACGGTTCCAGAAGAGCAGGCTCGTGGGGGAGAGGAATCGATGCTGGGCAGCGTTGACTCAGCTTTGGCAAGTAACAGATCGAGCTGGGGACTCATTAAAGAGGAGACTGAACAGTATATTGGAGTTCAAGGCGCGAACACATGGGCAACCGCATCAGGAATAGCGAAAATTGTTGGAGGAGGACTCCATACGTCTGCTTCAATTGTGCTGGCTACGCCGGCCGGAGTGACGAATGCCCCAAAAGTATTGGAGGCTCTTGGCACCGCAGCTTCGCATATCGGTGATGCATTTTCCATGGTGTCGCAAGCCTGGCGTAGTTATGCCGAACAGCAAGGGATGATGGCCGGTCATATCCGCCGTCGCGACGAGTGGGCGTTCCAGAGCAATCAGACGCTCAAGGAGTTGCAGCAGATCGACAAGCAGATTCTTGCCAACCAAATCCGCATCGATATCACTCAAAAGGAACTGGACAATCACATTGAACAGATTGAACAAGCCAAGGCTGTCGATGAGGTGATGCGCAGCAAGTTCTCGAACGCGCAATTGTATGAGTGGATGAAGACCGAGCTCTCACGGCTGTATTTCAATGCCTACCGCATGGCGCTGGAGATGGCTAGGAATGCCGAGCGTGCGGCCTCGCGTGAATTGGGTGTGAAGCCATTGAATATCGTGCGGAACGACTATTGGGATTCGCTGCGCGATGGGCTGTTGGCCGGGGAGCGCTTGCATCAGGATCTTAAACGTCTGGAAATTGCGTATCTCGATCAGAATCGCCGTGAATACGAGCTGGTGAAGCATGTTTCATTGCGCCGGCTCAACCCGCAGGCTTTGGCGAATTTTCGCATAAAGGATAGCGATGGCCAGTGCCGCTGTGAATTCGACATTCCTGAATGGCTGTTCGACCTCGATACGCCAGGCCATTACCTGCGCCGTATCAAGTCGGTCAGCGTCAGCATTCCCAGCGTGGTCGGGCCGTATGCCGGCGTCAACTGTAAGCTCACGTTGTTGAAAAGCGGGGTGCGTCAGGAGCCGACCGCGACAGCGGCGGCCCCGTATCTTCGTGCATCCGGCGACGATTCTCGTTTCACGGATTACTTTGGCGCGTCGGAAGCCATTGTCACCAGCTCGGGTAATGGCGACAGTGGGTTGTTCGAGCCGCAACTTCGCGATGAGCGGTTTCTTCCATTCGAAGGCAGCGGCGTCATCAGCACCTGGAGATTGGAGCTGCCCGGCAAGTATCAGCAGTTCGACTATGCCACTATTTCGGATGTGGTGCTGAGTATTCGCTATACCGCGCGCGATGGGGGCGATAGTCTGCGGAATGCCGCGACCGCGGCGATTGACGCACAACTGTCGCCGTCTTCCCCCTCGACGGCGTCGCCACTGCGGTTCTCAATTATATTGAGTGGGCGCGCAGACTTCCCGAGCGAATGGGCTCGTGCCGGCGCGACCTCCGATCTGAAGATTCCATTTTCAAGGAATCTGTTGCCGTACTGGATGGATGCGGCCGGGCTGGCGGTGCGTGAAGTCCACGTTGCCGACTTGCCTAAGGCCGTGCTAAGCCCGCTCGATTTTAGGATGGTTTGGCCGCCTCCAACGGGCGTGGCGGACCCTGCTCCCTGGCCGGAGGATGCTCTCAACGGGGAGGGTGTGGGCGAAGGGAATTTGGGGCGGGTGATTGGCGTGGTCGATAAGCTTATCCTGCTGGATGTTGGAATGAGGACGAGTCCGGTTCCATCGCCGCCGTAACATCATCTGTAGGTGTAAGCGGGTGTAGATTGAAGCCTGGCTAGGACAAGTCTATTTTGCGACGGTGTTGTGGCGAGTGGGGCAGGGAATGATTACTCCAGTGCTCCGGCGCGGCTTTGCAGAATTCCTAGTGCCACGATGGCCGCGGTTTCGGCGCGCAGAATCTGCGGCCCGAGTGTGATGGGTGTCGCGCCGGCCTGTTCGGCCTGTGTAACTTCTTCCTTCGACCATCCCCCTTCCGGTCCAATCAGAATCGATACCGATTCGTTGCTGCTTGCCGGAAGGGCGAGAGTGCGCAAGCTCTGTCCTTCTTGCCGTTCGGCCAGGATAAGCGAGAGCGCCGGTGCGGGGCGGGTGCTCAGGCAGGCCGTTAAAGTCTGGGGTTGGGCGATGACGGGGAGATGCCATTGCTCCGATTGCTGCGCGGCTTCCAGCGCAATGCGCTGCCAGCGGGCGAGTTGCGCGTCGAGACGTTCCGGTCTGAGCTGCACGATGGTATGACGGCTCTGGAGCGGGACGATCTCGCTCACGCCCAGTTCCGTGGCTTTCTGAATCACCCAATCCATCTTCTCTCCCTTGAGCAGGGCTTGCACGAGGCGCAGGCGGGGAGCGGTGCGTGCTGGCTCTTGGCTGGTGCTGAGAATGCGTCCGGTGAGTTCTTGCTTGGTGACGCGCGTGAGCTCCATCAGATAGCGGGCGCCTTGTCCGTCGCAGACCCAGATCTGTTCGCCGATCTCCAGCCGGAGGCTGTCGCGCAGATGTGTCTGGAGCGACGGAGGCACGGTGATAGATGGAGGGGCGATGGCGTCGGGAGGAAGAAAAAACACAGGCATGGAAGGCTCAGCCGGTCGAACGAACCGTGTGCGTCGGCGCTATTCGAAGAAGGTCTTCATCTTATCGAAGAAGCCGTCGCCGTCGGCTTCCATGACCATGCCGCTTTCCTTGGCAAACTCGGTCAGCAGCTCTTTCTGTCGAGTTGTGAGTTTCGTGGGAATTTGGACTTTGATGACATAGAGTTGATCGCCAGGCTGTCCGCCCTTCAGGCTCGGCACGCCGAGTCCCTTGAGGCGCATGACCTTGTCGTGTTGGGTGCCGGCAGACAGCTTGATGACGGTGTTGCCTTTCAGGGTGGGGACTTCGATCTTTCCTCCGAGCGTTGCGGTGATGAAGTTCACCGGCACATCGCAGGAGATATCGGTCCCTTTGCGCTGGAAGACCGGATGGGGCTTCACGGTGATCGCGACATAGAGGTCGCCCGGAGGGCCGCTATTGGCGCCGTGTTCGCCTTCATTGGTCAGGCGCAAGCGCATGCCGGTCTCAATGCCGGCGGGAATGTGGACGGCGATGGTGCGCTCGCGGTAGACCCGCTGGCGGCCCTGGCAGGTGCCGCAGGGTTCGGTGATAATTTGCCCAGCACCTTCGCACTGGCCGCAAGGGCGGCTGACGCTGAAGAACCCCTGCTGGAACCGGAGCTGGCCGGCCCCTTTGCAACTGGGGCAGGTCTTGATGGAGGCCGCCGATTTGGCGCCGGTGCCTTTGCAGTCGCCGCAGGTTTCCCATCGCGGAATCTTGAGCTTGGCTTCTTTGCCGTAGACGGCTTCTTCGAAGCTGAGCTCGAGGTTGTATTGCAGGTCGTTACCGCGTTCGGCGCGCTGGCCGCCGCGCTGGCCGCCGAAGAAGTCCTCGAAAATATCGTTGAAGACGTCCCCGAAGCCGCCGCCGCCGAATCCGTCGAAGCCTTGTCCTTGCTGCGCGCCGGCATGGCCGAACATGTCGTAGCGTTTGCGCTTTTCTTGATCGCTCAGCGTTTCGTAGGCTTCGTTGATTTCTTTAAACTTGGCTTCAGCGTCTTTTTTTTGGGTGTCGCCGTGATGCAGGTCGGGGTGGTGCTGGCGGGCCATCTTGCGATAGGCCTTCTTCAGCTCTTCGTCGGAAGAGGTTTTCTCGACACCGAGAATATCGTAGTAATCGCGTTTCGACACAGGCGGCACCACCGGGTGAATAGCAGAGAACGACCGAGTTCCCCTTGTGAGAAAACTCGGTCGCTTCTAGAGTTATTCTAAACTACTTCTTCTCTTTGTCTACTTCTTCGAATTCCGCATCCACGACTTTTTCATCGGTCTTGGTCTCGGTTTCAGCCGAGGCCGATGCGTCCGCTCCCGATCCCGGCGCAGCCGTCGCGGCGGCTTTCTTGTACATTTCCTCCGCCAGCTTATGCGAGGCGGTCATGAGAGTCTGCGTGGCCGATTCGACGGCGTCAGGCTCAGTCCCTTCCAGGGCCTTCTTCAGCGCCGCCACGGCATCCTGGATCTTGGTTTTTTCATCCGCATCGACCTTGTCGCCGTACTCGGTCAGATTCTTTTCGGTCTGATAGATCAGGTTGTCGGCCTGATTCTTGGCTTCAGCGAGTTTGCGCCGCTTCTTATCGTCTTCGGTATGCGAGGCCGCATCCTTGACGAGTTTTTCGACTTCTTCCTTGCTGAGGCCGCTGGAGGCCGTGATCTTGATCGACTGTTCTTTCTGCGTCGCCAGATCCTTCGCCGACACATGGACAATGCCGTTGGCGTCGATGTCGAAGGTCACTTCGACCTGCGGCATGCCGCGGGGCGCCGGCGGAATGCCGACGAGGTCGAACTGGCCGAGCAGCTTGTTGTCGTTCGCCATTTCGCGCTCGCCCTGGAACACGCGAATGGTCACGGCGGTCTGGTTGTCGGCCGCGGTCGAGAAGACCTGACCCTTCTTGGTCGGGACGGTGGTGTTGCGTTCAATCAGCTTCGTGAACACGCCGCCCAAGGTTTCAATGCCCAAGGAGAGGGGCGTGACGTCCAGCAAGAGCACGTCTTTCACTTCGCCCTTGAGCACGCCGCCCTGCACGCCGGCGCCGATGGCGACGACTTCGTCAGGGTTGACGCCGCGATGGGGTTCTTTTCCGAAGAACTCCTTCACGACTTGAATGACCTTCGGCATGCGGGTCATCCCGCCGACCAGCACGACCTCCTGAATGTCCTTGGCCGTCACCCCGGCATCGGCCATGGCCTTGCGGCAGGGCTCGATGGTGCGCTGGATCAAGTCATCCACCAATTGTTCCAGTTTGGCTCTGGTGAGCTTGATGACCATGTGCTTGGGGCCGCTGGCATCGGCCGTGATGAACGGTAGATTGATTTCCGTTTCTGCCGAGGACGACAGCTCGATCTTGGCGCGCTCCGCGGCTTCCTTCAGCCGCTGCAAGGCCATCCGGTCTTTCTTGAGGTCGATGCCCTGGTCCTTCTTGAATTCATCGACGAGCCAGTCCATGACGCGCAGATCGAAATCGTCGCCGCCAAGGTAGGTGTCGCCGTTGGTGGACTTCACTTCAAAGACGCCTTCGCCGATTTCAAGGACGGAGACGTCGAAGGTGCCTCCGCCGAGATCGTAGACGGCGATCCGTTCGTCTTTCTTCTTGTCGAGCCCATAGGCCAGCGACGCCGCTGTCGGCTCGTTGATGATGCGCAGGACGTTCAGCCCCGCGATCTGGCCCGCGTCTTTCGTCGCCTGGCGCTGGCTGTCGTCGAAATAGGCTGGAACGGTGACGACCGCTTCCGTGACCTTTTCACCGAGATAGTCTTCCGCCGTCTGCCGCATCTTCTGCAAAATCATGGCGGAGACTTCCGGCGGGCTGTAGGATTTGCCGCGGATAACGACATGCGCGTCGCCGTTGTCGGCTTCCACGACTTTGTACGGGAGCCGCTTCATGGCTTCCTGCACTTCGCGGCTCTTGAACTTGCGGCCCATGAGGCGCTTGACGGAGAAAATCGTATTCTCCGGATTGGTGATGGCCTGGCGCTTGGCGATCTGGCCGACGAGCCGCTCCCCCTTCTCGGTGATGCCGACGATGGAGGGGGTGGTGCGAGCGCCTTCCGCGTTGGCGATCACGACGGGATCGCCGCCGCTCATAATCGCGACGCAGGAGTTGGTGGTGCCGAGGTCGATTCCGATGACTTTACCCATGAGTGAACTCCTTCCTTCCCGATATCAGCGTCTAAATATGACGTGTTGGTTCGTGCCGAATCTAACTGTCGGCCTGTGCGGGACCCGATGACACACTGACCATCGCCGCGCGGAGGATCCTGTCGTGCAGGCGATAGCCTTTTTGAAATTCGTCGACCACATGACCGCTAGGCACACGGTCGGAAGGGACTTGCGACACAGCCTGATGCGCGCTCGGGTCGAAGGGTTTCCCGATGCTGTCAACGGCCTGCACGCCGAATTTGCTGAGAGAGCTCGTCAGTTGCTTGAGGGTAAGGTCCACACCCTGCACCAATGCCGCGCTGCCTTTGTTGTCATGTGCTGCTTTGATGGCCCGTTCCAGGTTGTCGACAACAGGGAGTAGCTCCTGCAAGAGCTGCTCGTTCCCAAACTTGATTTGCTCACGTTGGTCCCGCTGAGCCAATCGCTTATAGTTTTCGAATTCTGCCGCCTGCCTCAGGTATTTTTCGCTGAGGGCTTTACACTCATCTTCTTTGGCCGCAAGAACTGCTTGCAACCCGCCATCCTGATTTGGGTCAGTGGCGTTTCCATTCTCTAAGTCGTCAATTGTATTGGCGTTGTCTTGTTTGTCGCTCATTATTGTTCCTCTACAGGGGGTAGATATCCATAGGGAGATGGAAGTCAACGGGGGGTAAAGAAATTTCTGAGAAAAATGATAGAGATATCGTGAAGGCTAGGCCCAAGTTGCGGATGAGGCACCGCGAGCCCGGCGGTAGAGAAGCTCCAATCCTTCAAGGGTCAGCAAGGGTTCTATGCGTGTGATCGATGTTGTCTCAGGGGCGATAACCGCAGCCAGGCCTCCGGTTGCGATGACCAGGCAGGTTCGCCCGAGTTCCTGTTCGATGCGTCGAACAAGCGCGTCGACGAGTCCGGCATAGCCGAACAGCAGGCCGGCCTGAATGCTGCTGGCAGTATCGGTTCCGATCACGGTTTTGGGACGGGCCAGCTCGACCTTGCTGAGTTTGGCGGCGCGGGCAAAGAGCGCCTCGGCCGAGATGCCGATGCCGGGAGCGATCACGCCGCCGAGATATTCTCCGGTCCGCGTGACGGCGCAAAAGGTCGTGGCCGTGCCGAAGTCCACGATGATGAGGTCGGTGTTGTGCTTATGGTAAGCCGCGGCGGCATTCACAATGCGGTCGCTGCCGATTTCTTTCGGATTCGCATATTTGAGCGTGAGGCCGACATCCATGTCCGAGGATACCACTAAGGGCGTGCGGTGGAAGTAGGTTTCGACCATGGCATCGAAGGTGCCGGTAAGGGCCGGCACGACACTGGAGATAATGGCGTCCGTGACCTGCTGCGGAGTGCGGCCGCTTCTGGCCAGCAAGTTCAAGCAGAGCACGCCGTATTCATCGGCGGTTGTCTTGGGATCGGTCGCCAGACGCCAATGGGCTATTAGTGTGGAGCCTTCGAAGATGCCCCACACGACGTTGGTGTTGCCGATGTCGATGACGAGTAACATGCTGGCTATTGTACTCGGTGGATTAGCCGTTTCGCTAGCCTCTGACATGGATCACGTCGCCGGCCCGTACATCGACGAGGGAGGCCTTGTTCCTACCGGAAGTCTCGGTGGCAGGCCTGACTTGAAGCGTGCCGTTGGCCGTGATGGCAACGGCGGTTCCAAGAAGTTCTTCATTGGCTGCCAGCACCACGCGCACTTGCCGTCCGAGGGTTGTACAGCGACACTGATAGGCCTGCAATAACCGGGATGGGCCATGGGCGCGCAACTCGTCGAGGCTCTGTTCCAGTTCCAGGAGGAGCTGGGCGAGCAACCTGTTTCGATCGATGGGTCGGTGGGTGGATTCGAAGAGCGATGTGGCGATCGGACGTAATTCGGCGGGAAACATGTCGCTCTGAACATTCACATTCAGCCCGATTCCGATCACCACGAGGGGATTGTCTGGGCTGGTCAGTGAACTTTCACAGAGAATGCCGCCGACTTTCCGCTCATCCAGTAAAAGATCATTGGGCCATTTCAGGGCAAGCGAGGTGGCGGCCACTTCTTGAACGGCTTCTGCCACCGCCAGCGCGGTCGTCAGTGGAATCCACGAGAGCCAGTCGGCCAACGATAGTCCCTGGCCGAGCCCACGAACGATGATCGAACAGTAGAGATTCAATCCAGGCGGCGAAAACCATGCTCGCGCATGACGGCCACGCCCGGCCGATTGGCTTTCGGCGACGATGACGGTTCCGTCCTCCGCGCCGTCCTGCGCCAGCGCCATCGCTGTGGCATTGGTCGAGGCGAGACTTTGGTGGATGTGCAGGTGCTGGCCTAAACGTTTTGTTGCAAGCGTACTACGAATGTCGTTGAGTGTGAGAGGAGAAGAGGAGGAGGGCACGGCTTATTTACGCTGCCGACGCGAGGGGCGGACCGGCGTCAGTTCCAGGCTCATGGTGGCAGCGGGCGCCGAATGGGTCAGCGCGCCGATGGAAATGCGATCCGCGCCGGCCTTTGCCATGGCGCGCACAGTCTTGAGGGTAATGCCTCCTGATACTTCCACGACCGCCTGCCGCTTGATCAGCGCGACGGCCTGCGTGACCATCGCCGGGGTCATATTATCGAGCAGGATGATATCGGCTTTTCCCGCGAGGGCTTGGCGCACCTCCGCCAGGGATTCCACCTCGACAATCAGCGGGATTGCGCGAGAGCTGTCTCGATGCGCGAGCCGGCAGGCCGCGTGGACCGCTTGCCGGCCTTTGGGAAGCAGCGCGAGATGATTGTCTTTAATCAGCAGGCCGTCGCCGAGCGAGAACCGGTGGTTGATGCCGCCGCCGAGCGCGACGGCCCATTTCTGCAGCGCGCGCCAGCCTGGCAGGGTTTTTCGCGTGTCGAGAATTCGCGCGGAGGTATGGCGGACGGCCCGGCAAAACCTGTCTGTGAGGGTGGCGATGCCCGACAGGTGCTGGAGAAAGTTCAAGGCGACGCGCTCTGCCTGCAAGATCGACCGGCCATCGCCCTCTATGTCCAGCAGCGCCGCGCCAACGGGGATCCGGCCGCCATCGTGCGTATGCGTTGTGAGGCGGAGCGAGGGATCGACCATCAGGAAGGTCTGCACGGCGGCAGCAAGCCCGGCGACCACCATCGGTTGTTGGGCCACGATCAAGGCGCGAGCCGGAACTGGCTTGGAGAAGAGCGCGGATGTTGTGATGTCGCCTTCGCCGAGGTCTTCTTCCAGCCCGGCGCGCACGGCGCGGCGGATATCGGCTGCGGGGAGCGGCACCATCGATTAGGCCTCCAGCATGGCGCGGAGTTGTTGCTCGCTGCTGGCCAGCATCGCCCGGTCGCGGGTGAGGCTGCGGACGCGTTCGCGATGTTCCGCGATGACGTCCGGCGGCGCATTGGAGACAAAATCCGCGCTCTTTAATTTGCCCTCGATGCGAGTGGACTCTTTCTCCGCGTCGGCGATCTGTTTGAGCAGCCGGTCGAGCGCTTTCTTGAGGTCCACCTCGCCCTCGACCGCAATGCCCACGGTCAGCCCTTCGGTCACGAGTCGGAGAATCTTGGCCGCCGGCCATTCGGCTATCGGCGCCAGAGTCAACGATCCTCTCCCGAGATGGGCAAGGTCAGTCTTCAGCGCCTCTAGCATGGCGGCGGTTTTCGGCTCGTCGTGCGTGGCAAAGAAGGTGATCGGTTTGCCGGGCGGATAATTGAGCAACACACGCGCGGTCCGTAGCAGGCCAACGCTGCGTTCAAGGAGGCGGAAGGCGTCGTCGGCTGCTCCATCCTGCCACTCATCCCGCGTTGCCGGGTAGGCCTGCAGGACGATGGTCTCGCCCTGATGCGGCAGCGTTTGCCAGATTTCTTCCGAGAGAAACGGCATAAAGGGGTGCAGCAGCCGCAGCCAGATTTCCAGTGTTTCCGACAGCGTGTGGCGGGTGGATGGACCTTCTGGGTGAGCCGGGTCTTGAAGGACTGGCTTAATCAGTTCGAGATACCAGTCACAGTATTCGTGCCAGAAGAATTGGTAGAGCGCGCTGGCCGCGCGATCGAAGCGATAGGCTTCCAATTCCTGGTCGACGGTTCTGATGGTGTCGTTCAAGCGACTGAGAATCCATCGATCGGGGAATGAGCGGTCTTTCGGCTGCCGCGCTTCTTTTGCGCCGTCGAGATACATGTGGGCGAAACGAGCGGCGTTCCAGATCTTGTTGGCAAAGTTGCGATAGCCTTCAATCCGTTCTTCCGCCAGCTTGATGTCGCGGCCGGGAGAGGCCATGGACGCAAGGGTAAACCGCAAGGCGTCGGTGCCGAACTGCTCCATGACATGCAGCGGATCGATCACGTTGCCTTTCGACTTGCTCATTTTCTGCCCGTCGGCATCGCGGACGAGGGCATGGATGTAGACGTCGCGGAACGGAACCTCGCCCATGAATTTCAAGCTCAGCATGATCATGCGCGCGACCCAGAAGAACAGAATGTCCAGGCCGGTTACGAGCGTGGCTGTCGGATAGTAGGTCTTGAGATCCGGTGTCTGTTCCGGCCACCCCAGCGTGGAGAACGGCCAGAGCCCGGAGGAGAACCAGGTGTCAAGGACATCGGGATCGCGCAGAAACTCATGACCGTTGCATGTGGGACAAATGGTCGGGGCGGATTTTGCCACGATGGGTTTGGCGCCCTGCAGAAGGGTCGTTCTCGTGACGGTATTGCCGGAAGGCGAGGGGTATGTCGTCGTCACGATGAAATTGGCGTTGCAGGCCAGGCAGTACCAGGCGGGAATTTGGTGGCCCCACCAAATCTGCCTAGAGATGCACCAGTCTTTAATATCCCGCATCCAGCCAAGGTAGTTGTTGGTCCAGCTTTCGGGGGTGATGCGGATGCGCCCGTCCTCCACGGCTTTGATAGCCGGCTCCGCCAGGGGCTTGATGTCGATGAACCACTGGGGTGACAAATAAGGCTCGACGACGGTTTTGCACCGGTAACATTTTCCGATGGCCATCTTGTGGTCATCGACTTTGGCGAGCAGGCTGCGTTCGCGCAGGAGCGTTTCCACTATCGGGCGAGCTTTGCTGACAGGAAGGCCTTGCAGCTTGTCGATCACGGCTGTTTCGACACCGGCTTTATGCATGCCGTCGGGATCGAGCAGCGCGCGGCAATCCAGAATGGCGAACCGCGCCAGCTTGTGGCGCTCTCCGGCCTCGTAGTCGTTAAAGTCGTGCGCTGGGGTAATTTTGACTGCGCCGGTGCCGAACTCGCGATCGACGAGAATCGCATCGCCGACGATGGGGATCGTGCGCGTCGTAAGCGGCAGGCGAACCTGTTTGCCAATCAAATGGCGGAAGCGTTCGTCTTCAGGGTGGACGGCCACGGCGGTGTCGCCGAGGAGGGTTTCCGGCCTGGTCGTGGCGACGGTGAGGTGGATGTCCGGGTTGTCGGCAAGCGCATACTCGATGGAGTAGAGCTTGCCCTTGATGTCTTCATGTTCTACTTCAATATCGGACAGCGCGGTTTGGCAGCGAGGGCACCAGTTGATCAATCGCTCGCCCCGGTAGATGAGCTTGTCTTCATACAACCGAACGAAGACTTCCAGCACGGCTTTCGAAAGCCCTTCGTCCATGGTGAAGCGCTCGCGGCTCCAATCGCAGGAGGCGCCGAGCCGCTTTAACTGCTGGATGATGGTGCCGCCGGACTGGGCTTTCCATTGCCAGATCCGCTCAAGAAAGGCTTCGCGGCCCAAGGCTTCGCGCGAGGTGCCTTCCTGCATGAGCTGTTTCTCGACGACGTTTTGCGTGGCGATGCCGGCGTGGTCGGTGCCCGGCATCCAGAGCACATTGCGGCCTTGCATGCGGCGCCAGCGAATCAGGATGTCTTGAAGCGAATTGTTCAGCGCGTGGCCGACGTGCAGGGAGCCGGTCACATTCGGGGGAGGAATAACAATACAATAGGGTGCGCCGGGATGTTCAGGCGAAACTGTGAAGTATCCGCGGCGGACCCATTCCTGGTACCAGCGGTCTTCGACGGCTTTGGGTTCGTAGGTTTTGTCCAGTTGTGATGCCATGATGCGCCCTTTGTCAAAAAAATGAGCGCGCATCTTACCATGTCTGCCGATGGCGGGGAACGGTCTCGCAACGTGGCTTGTAGCCGCGCCTGGCTTGTGTTATACAATCGCCCGCAGTCAACGATTTATTGTCAGGATCAAGGGAGTCATCATGCCGCGAGGACGTGAGAAAGATCGGAAGACCCGCAAGAAGCACCGCAAGAACGTGACGCGGGTGAAAGCGCTGGTAAAGGCGCGCCAGAAGGGGAAACGGACCAGCAAGAAGAGCTAGAGCGGGGTAGGCGGGAGCCTACTCCACTGCCGTGAGGCGGGTGAGCTCCGCCTTAATGTGTTGTTCCGCGAGTTCGGGAACGATTCGCTGCACCGCCTGCTCGACAGTCTGCTCGGCGGTTGCCCGGACCAGGTCGTCGGCGATGAGCGGAGCGTGTTTGAGAGTTGCCTGCCTGATTTCTTCTTTCACCAGCAGATCGATCGATCCCAGGTGTTCCCGCACCACATCGGGGAGTTGCTTGCGCACGCTGGCTTCGGCCAGCTCGCGAACGGATTGGTCGAGCATGTCTTTGATGGCCGGGCTTGCGACATCGGAGACAGCTTGACGGATCAGCGCTTCGTTCGCGGCCATTTCTTGCCTGATTAATGAGGGCAGCTCCTGCACCAGCAGCGGATGGACAATCGTCATCAACTGTTCCTGCGAAAGTATTTCCCCCAGTTGGCCGTCCAGTTCAGCTTTTACGGCCGAGCGAATACGGGTCGCGAGCTCTTTCTCGATGGCGTGAGGAAGCAGGTCGGCAATTCGCCTCTCCGTCCGTTCGGTCATCGACTCTAGCAGCTGTCCGAAGAGGCCTTTCATGGCTTCTTCAGGGCCGGGGGGCGGCGGGGCGGCGTTCGTGGCGATGGGGGCTGCGTCTTGTGAGTGATCCATGGAGTGGCTCTCCTGCTCATCGGAGATGTCTAACGGGTTCATTACTGCGTCGTCATGGTCTGTGTCGGTCGATGTGGAGTCTGGTGGCCAGACTCGCCGCTTGAGGCGGGCGCCGTTTTGTTGGGGCTGCGTTTTGTGGGGAAGGTTCTTGATGACGTCAAGGAGATCTTCCGACTGAAACGGTTTGTTCAGAACGGCTTTCACGCCCAAAGTTTTGAGCAGGTTTTCATCCGGGCGATCGGCTGGATTGACCAACGAGATCAGAAACGTCTCGCTGAGGCTGTCGAGCTTGTTCACTTCTTTGCAGAAGCCTGAGAATGTCATGTTGTCGAGATGGTAGTCGGCGATGATCAGTGCGGGACTGATGCGCCTGGCTGCTTCGAGGGCGGCAGGACCGTCTTGAAAGCCAACGACGTCAAACCCTTCAGGCGTTGAGATTTGCTCAACCATGCGTCTGACGGCCGGACTGCTATCGACGATGAAAATGGAAGATGCCACCTAACTCTCCAATTGTATTGAAGTATTACGAAGCTAGCAGGGGGGGTATTCTTTGTCAAGAAATCGAAGGATAGTGCTCGGTTTTGACTCCACGGTATCGGCGCCTTACAATTCGGTGCTTGTTCTCGCGGATACGAGTACTGAGGAGAGGTCGTTGTGATGCGAACGTACCAGGTCGTTTTTTTCGATGCCGCCCAGACATTGTTTCACATCAATGGATCGGTTGCGGAGATCTATTTGCACTATGCTGTGCGCCACGGATTCCGGCAGACTCCGGCGTCGCTTGAGTCTATCAAGCAAGCCTTTAGCCGGGCCTTTAAGGATGCCTCCCCGCCGGTGTTTGCGCCAACGGAACCTGCGGCACTCAAACAAAGCGAACGGCTGTGGTGGTTCGACATCGTTCACAACGTGTTTTATCGCGTGGGCATGTTTGAAAAATTCGATGAATTCTTCGAGGAGGTGTTTCAGGTCTTCGCGGACCCTGGCACCTGGAAGTTGTACTCGGAGACGGAGGCGGTGCTGCGCCAGCTCAAGGCGCAGGGGCTGGAGCTGGGCATTATCTCAAACTTCGATTCCCGGCTGTTTCCCTTGTTGCGAGGGCTGGGCATTGAACAGTTGTTCGACACCATCACAATTTCTAGTTTATCCCAAGCGGCGAAGCCCGCTCCGAAAATCTTCCGCCTCGCGCTGGAGAAACATGCAGTCGATCCCGAAGATGCGATGCATGTCGGGGATAGTTTGCGAGACGATGTCGAGGGCGCTGTCCGAGCCGGGTTAACGGGCGTGTGGCTCGATCGCGCGGGACAGTCGCCAGGTGAGTTGCCCGCCGGGGCGGTTCGGGTTTCCACGTTGTCGGAGATGTCGCGGCTGTTGCAGGGCGGGAAGTAGAACGCTTAGCGCGATTCAGGCAGGGCGAATTTGGGATCGTATGTCCCATAATCCGATGGAGTCGCGGCCTGACGGTTGATCCATTCGATGACGGCGGCATAGCCGAGGCTTTCCGGATCGCCCGGAAGATAGTCCGGGACCACGGCTAAGACGCGAAACCCCTGCTTCAGTTGAAACGGCAAGGTCATCCCTGTGATTTCTCCTCGAATCACATTCACAGCATAATCCTCGGCGGTCATTTTGTCGGCGTAGCGGGAGTAGCCACGCAGCCGGGCTCCGGCGCGAATCCGGGGGAGGGCAAGGTCTTCAACCAGCCGGCGGCGGGCGGCATAGAGGGCCGAGCCGATTCCGCTGCGCTGCATCGTCGGCGACACCATGACTTCCGCTCCATAGAGCGTGCGGCCTCTTACCGGGTCATGGTTGGTGAGCATGCCTTCATCGGTAAAGTATTTCCACGATCCCTGGACATTATAGTCGTTCCATCGAATGACGAGGCTCGCAGCCATTCCAACCAGCGTGCCCGAGGACGAGTCGATGGCGACCAATTGTCCTTCGGGGAAGATCGCGAGATGGGACGTCAAGAGCCGTTCGTTCCAGTGGGGAGGGAAGGAGTACACCGTTTTTGAAAGGGCGATAATCGCAGGAAAGTCGTCTGGCCGGGTTTGACGAACGAGGATGTGATCTCGCGGCGTGGTCATAGCGGAGTAATTTCGGTCTGTCGAACAATCTCCGCGGTTTGATGGCTGTCGAGCAAGGGCAACACGGTGCCGTGTGTGCGGTCGCGGAGAATCGTCGAGAGGTTCAAGTCGCCGATAACCATGCTTTCCTGATTGGGAGTGCCCTCGGCAAGGATGCCGTCCCGCGAAAAGGAAAAGTCGCTCGGCGTCAGAATCGAGGCTTGGCCATAGTTGAGGCTAACGGCTGGTACCATCGGGAGGGATCCGACCGTGGAGGACTGCACCACGTACATCTGGTTTTCGATGGCGCGGGCTTGCGCGCAATAGCGCACGCGAAGAAACCCTTGCCGGTCATCGGTGCAACTTGGAACTACCAAAATGTGCGCGCCCTCGCGCCCGGCGGCCCTGGCGATCTCAGGAAACTCGACGTCGTAGCAAATGGTGATCGCGACGCGGCCGAACGCGGTTTCGAAGATGCGGAATTTCACGTGCGGAGAAATCTTCCACTCTTCTTTCTCGAAACGAGTCATATGGAGTTTTCCCTGCACGCCGCGAGTGCCAGTGGGGGAAAAAAAGAAACTTTCGTTGTATACGCGGTCCGCTCCGTCTGCCATGACGGGAATGGTGCCGGCGATAATGTACAAGCGGTGCCGTTTGGCGAGGTCTTCCATGAGTGTGCTGAACCGCTCGGCTTGCTGCGCCAAATCTCTGACTTGCTCGCGAATGGGGCGTTTCACATTGCCCAAGGTCAGAAGCTGAACGGTGAAATATTCGGGGAAGACGAGCAGCTGGGCTTTATAGTCGGCCGCCGTTTCCACGAGCGCCTGGACTTGGTCTCGAAACTGCTCGAACGTTTGGACGGGCCGGATGAAGTATTGGAGTGACGCGACGCGAAGGCGTTCCATAATTTCCTATGAGTGGTGAACAAAGGTTTCGATATCTATAACAGGGTGGCGACTCTCGCACAACCCGTATTCGGCCTCACTCCTTCAGCAGCAGAGGCACGATGTCTCGCGCCCGTCCCTGGAGCGTGAGCGCGGCGGTGGATGAATGGGCGGTCGATGCCAGGTTGATCTCAATGACGAATCCGCCGTGCGATTGTGCGATGGGCATCAGCGTCGCCGCAGGATAGACGAGCCCCGATGTGCCGATGACGATCAGCACGTCGCAGGATTCGACGGCGTGCATGCTCGCGGCCAGAATGCAGTCGTCCAGCGCTTCGCCGAACCAGACGATATGCGGCCGCAGCAAGCCGCCGCATGTGTGGCAGTAAGGCAGCAGGGATAGCGGCACATCGCGGTTGTCTGTGACAAGGCGGCAGGACGTGCAGCGGACCTCCCAGATGTTTCCGTGCAATTCTGACAGGTGTTGCGAACCAGCCATGCGGTGGAGCCCATCGACATTTTGCGTGATCAGGTGGAATCGCTGTGCGCGCGTTTCCAGTCGGACCAGCGCATGATGGGCTGGGTTCGGTTCTGTCGAGGCGATCACCTCGCGCCGCCAGCTGTACCATTCCCAGACTAAGCGGGGATCGCGAGCGAAGGCGTCCGGCGTTGCCAGATCCTCCGCTCGAAAATTGCGCCACAAACCATCCGCGCCGCGGAAGGTCGGGACTCCGCTGTCGGCGGAGATTCCAGCGCCGGTCAGAACTGCGATGGAATGGGCCGCTGCCACGCGGGCACGGGCTTCAGTGAGATGGTCTGAGATCATGGCGAGGTATTTTATACCAATTAGCCCGCCTGCTATAGTACGGCCTCTTTGAACGAGGAGTCACAATGATGAACATTCTGATAGTCGGGGCTGGGTCGGTGGGCGGGTTTTTCGGCGCGCACCTGGCCAAAAACAATCCCAACGTGTCGTTTCTGCTCAGGCCGAAGACGCTGGCAGCGGTGAAACAGAACGGATTGACGATTCGCAGCGCGAGCGGAACCTTCACAGTCCACCCGCAGGCCGCTGCGGATCCCCGAGAATTGCCCAAGCCGGATCTGATTATTCTCGGAGTGAAGGCCTTCGATCTTGACGAAGTGATGACGCAGATCGAACCAGTGCTCACGGACAAGACCGTTATTCTGACGTTGCAGAACGGCATCGATACTGAAGACCGGATCATTGCCCGTGTCCAGCGCGACTGTGTGGTTGGCGGCGTCGCGTTTATCTATTCGAAAATCGCCGCGCCTGGGGTGATCGATCACTATAAAAAGGGTGCGGTGGCCATTGGCGAATTGATGGGGCACGAGAGCGATCGCCTACTCAAGATCAAGGAGATCTTCACGGCTGCCGGCATCCCCTGTCACCTCTCGAAAGATATCCGCCGGAGCAAGTGGGAGAAGATGTGCTGGAACTGCGTCTTCAATCCGATCACGGTATTGATTGATGACAAGGTCTCCAAGGCGTTGGATCACCCGGAGATGATGCGCGTGATTCATCAGATTGTCGATGAAGTCGCCGCGGTGTCGGCGGCGGTCAAAGTCCCGTTACCGGCGGACATGGCGGAACGGGTGGTGAAAGCGACGCAGGAGATTCGAGATATCCATACATCAATGTATGACGATTGGAAAGCCGGCCGGCAGACGGAAATTGCCTACTTAAATGGGTACATCGTTCAGAAAGGACGAGAGTTGGGGATTCCGACTCCGGTGAACGAAGTGATGACGGCAATGATCAAGGCGATCACGGAACAGGAAAAGAAGGGGGCTGGCGTGGTGCGAATCGACGGGGCGGTGGTGCAACCGGTGTTACTTGATGGGGCGGCGCTGCTGCAGCTTCCTGCGGAGCATCATGTCGCGGATGTCAGTACGCTGATGCCGGGGATGACCGGGAAAGCGATCAAGGTGCAGGGACTGCTCGATGTGCCGGCACTGGCAATCGAAGCCGATCATGTCACCTTTCATTCGCTCGACGGCAAGTACGCTGCGACGCTCACGTTGCAACAGGCGAAGGATTTCGGGCTTTTGCTCTATGAGCTCAATGGCGAGCCGCTGCCCGATGGCAAGGGCGGCCCGTACCGCCTGATTACACCGGGACTCGGCGACCTCTGCGCTAACGTGAAAGGCGTGGGACGAATCGAAGTGCGAGTCGGGAATGGGAGGGACACCAGGCCGCCGGCTGAGGAACGGACGAAGTGCTAGTGTCGTAGGTGTGCTCACAGGGTATGAGCTGTTTTAATCACGCGAATCTTCTTCCACCGCTCCGACTGATAGCGCCAGAGCAGGAGCGCCATTCGCACCGTCCAGTCCGCGATCATTGCCAGCCAGATATAGAACACTGAGAGATGGAGCCAGAGGGCGGCGATGAGTGCCAGCGGCACGCGCACGCCCCACATGCCCACCATTGTGGCGCTCATGATGAATCGGGTGTCTCCGGCTCCGCGTAGCGACCCGGCGATCACCATCGTGAGTGCGAGCGGGATCTGCAAGACGGCGACGATTTTAAGGAACACCGTGCCGAGTTCGATGACGGCGTCGTCGGTGGTAAATGCGCGCAGCAAGAGATAGGGGAAGAAGAAAAACACCACGCCCATGCTGGCCATAATGATGATCGCCAGGCGGTTGGCTTCCCAGTTCTCCAACTTAGCTCGGGTGTATTTGCCAGCTCCGATGCTTTGGCCGACCATGGTGGCGGCGGCGATGGCAAAGCCATATCCCGGCAGGAACGATAGCGACTCGATAGAGAGGCCTACCTGATGGGCGGCGTAGGAGACGGTGCCATAGAGCAGCACCAGTTTCGTATAGATGAGGATGCCTGCTTGCTGCACGATACGCTCGCCTGAGACGGGCGCGCCGACCTGCCACATGGTGAGGAGGAGATCCTGGCGAAGGTGCGTGGAGGGTTTCAAAACCAACCGGCTGTGCCAGAGGAGGAAGGCGACGCCGATGGCTTCGGCGATCCCTACGGCAATGGCCGCGCCTTTCACGCCGATTGCAGGCAAGCCCCAGTAGCCATAAACCAGCGGGTAGGCAATCCCAATGTGGAGCAGGTTCACCAGAATCATGGCGTACATCGGCGTACGCGTGTCGCCGGTGCCCTGCAGGATAGAGGATAAGACTTGAAGGAGTACGGTGAAGGGGATGACCAGAAAAATAATCGTTGAATAGGGAATTGCGAGTTCAATGACGCCGGGTTCGGCGCCCAGCAGCTCCATCGCCACGTGATTCAATGTCGCGCCTAGCGCGGCAAGTACCAGCGCAACTGCAATGGACAGTCCGAGAAAGTGTCGGGCGGCTTCTCCCGCGTCACGATGCCGTTTGGCGCCCCACAGCTGGGCGATGATGACGTTGGATCCGACCGAGAGCCCCGAGACTAAGGTTGTCGCAATGAAGGCGAGGAGTTGCCCCAGGCCGACGGCGGCAATGGGGATTGCGCCGAGTCCTCCCACGAGAAAGACAGCGACAATGCCTTCGGTTCGTTGAAGAAGACTGCTGACAGTGACCGGCAGGGCCAAGGTGAGTACGGATTTGCGGATGTGTGCGATGCGGGAAGCCATGCGGCCCTATCCTAACAGAACTCAGAACATGCCCGCGCTAGACAAACACGCATTTATTCGCATAGGGTCATGCCATGGCGGAACAAGCGACAGACCTTCCGGTGGGTGAGGTGCGGAAAGTGCCTCGTCTTTCTAAGTCGAAATTTATCTCCGGTCTGCAATGCCATAAGCGGCTGTATTTGGAGATCCATCAGCCCTACCTTGCGACGCCGCCTGATGCCGGGACGCAGGCGATCCTGGATATGGGGACGGACGTCGGCGAACTGGCGCGGCGCAGTTTTCCTGGCGGACGCCTGGTGACCGCCGGTTATCGACAGGCCGAGGTGGCGCTTGCGCAGACGACGGAATTCATGGCCGATGAAACCATCCCGGCGATTTTTGAAGCAGCGATCATGGCCGAGGGCATACTCGTTCGCGCGGATATAGTGGAACGGGTGCCGGCGGCAGAGGGAATTCCCGCAGGATGGCGGCTGATCGAGGTGAAGTCCTCCACGAAGGTGAAGGATGTGCATCTAGACGATCTGGCGTTGCAGCGCTCCGTGCTTGTGAGTGCCGGTCTGAATATCGTCAGCTGTCATCTTATGCGGATCAATACCGCCTACACCTATGCCGGTGGTGAAGTCGATCTGAATGAACTGTTCGCTATCGAGGAGCTCTCTTCTATTGTAATAGAGCGTCAGGCGATGGTGCCGGATCGGGTTGCCGCGATGAAGGCCATGCTCCTTCTGCCGGCTCCTCCGTTGATTGAGCCGGATCGACATTGTTTTGCGCCCTACGAATGTCCGTTTTGGGCCCATTGCACGAGTCGAAAGCCGGAGCGGTGGATTTTTTACCTGCCCGGCGCCAAGCAGATCGCTAGTCAGCTGGCTGAGCAAGGGGTGGTGACGATCGATGAGATTCCGGAAGGCACGAAATTGTCGGCGGTTCAGCGGAAAGTCAAAGAGAATGTCGAGTGGGTCTCCGAGAAGTTAGAGGCGGCGCTTAAGACCGTGCGGTTTCCGGTGCATCATCTGGATTTTGAAACCGTCATGCTGGCCGTGCCGCGATTTGCCGGAACTCGTCCGTATCAAGCCTTGCCAGTGCAATGGTCGAATCATATTGAGTCCGATCAAGGGGAGTTGCTTCATCACGAATTTCTCCACACCGAAGAGACCGATCCGCGCAAGGCGCTCGCTGAGGCGCTGTTGGACTCGCTGGGCAGCAAGGGCAGTATCTGTGTCTATTCGCCGTATGAAAAATCGGTCATCGAGCAACTGGCTGAGTTTCTGCCGTCCCTCCGACCGGCGCTCAAGGCACTGGTGAAACGGATCTGGGATCTGCACCCGGTCGTCAAAGAGCACTATTACCATCCGGAGTTCAATGGGTCCTATTCGCTCAAGGAAGTGCTGCCGGCGCTGGTTCCGGCGTTGCGGTATGACGATTTGAATATCAGGGAAGGCGGACAGGCGGCATCCGAATACTACAAGATGGTTTTCGTCGAGACCGATTGGATTGAACGGGCCAGAATTCAAGCGGAGCTGCTGGCTTACTGCAAGCGCGACACGCTGGCGATGGTCGAATTGCGGCGGGTGCTGGGAGAGAAGGCGAAAAGCTGGTGAGGGGGGAGGGTACGCGAACGGTGTTGATCCACCTGCGATGTTTCGATAACGCGATTAAGAACGGTAGGCTATACGAAGCGTTGCTTGGCGGAGAGGGTGGGATTTGAACCCACGGTCCCCTTGCGAGGACGCCCGCTTTCGAGGCGAGTCCATTCGGCCACTCTGGCACCTCTCCTGGCAACATACTGAATGGGGAGGCCTGAAAGACGCGCACCCCTGACCGATCAAGCTGTGGATGGTGAGCTTACAATGAGAGCCGTGATATTTCAATGAGTTTTCTCTCAGGGAGAGCAATACCATCTCGAACTTATCGAAGAACGAATTGCGCTGTGTTGCCAGTCTCCTGGTAAGATGCAGTATTCCTCTGAGGCGTAACGCGGCGTGAAGTCTCGCAAGCCTGTTGTGCGCATAGAATAAAAAATCCCTTCTAGAATGCCGCGCGCCATATTATCCTTCCGTAACGATAGAAATTCCGCCTGAGCGGGCATAAAATCTAACTTGTATCGAGCTGTTCGGATGTATTGTTTCCTAGCCGCTCATTTGCGTGCATGAACGAATCAGTACCGCTATCAGTCCGCACCCTTGCCGAATTATTTGCCTACCGCTGTGAGCAGGCCGGTGGCGGATTGGCCTATGCTTATCTCAAAGACATCGCTGCGATAGACCGTCAGCTAACATGGGGCGATCTTGCGGGCGAAGTAAATACGCTTGCAAAAGCGCTGGGTGCGCGTGTTGAGCCAGGTGCTCGCGCACTGCTGATGTATCCTCCCGGACTCGAAGTGGTGGTGGCCTTCTGGGCTTGTATCCAAGCCGGCCTCGTTCCTGTTCCGGCCCCCGCGCCGGATCCCATCAGACGCAAGCATAGCCTCTCGCGCCTCCAGGCCATTCTGGACGATGCACAAGCCACGCTCGTTCTAACGACGGCCGGCATTCAGGCTCAGTGCGCAGAGCAATCCTTTGTAGTGATGGATCGTCAGATTCACTGGCTGGCTACCGATCAACCTGCAGGCGAGGAATGGCCAAGCCTAGAACACCGTTCGCCAATGTCGGACCTGGCCTATTTACAATATACGTCAGGCTCAACGGCGACACCGCGTGGCGTGATGATCAGTCACCGCAATGTTCTCGCTCAATGCGACGCTATCCACCAGACCGCCGGAGTCGATGCTGAGAGCCGTTCGTTGTGCTGGCTTCCCTATTTTCACGACTATGGATTGGTGCATGGGATTCTGGCCCCCTTCTATGCTGGTATTCCAGCGTTCCTCTTATCTCCGCTCACATTTCTTCGTCGGCCACTCCGCTGGCTTGAAGCCATCGACCGGTGGGATATCACGCATAGCGGCGCGCCGAGCTTTGCCTACGAGGCCTGCGTAAAGGCCTATCAGAAACAGCCTGGCTGGTCAGGCGATCTTGCGCGCTGGGCCGTGGCCAGTTGTGGCGCCGAGCCGATTCATCACCGGATGATTGCGGCATTTACTCAGACGTTTGCTCCGCACGGGTTCCAGGGGAATGCCTTCATGCCGGCCTATGGGTTGGCTGAGGCAACGCTGGTTGTCTCCAGTACGTCGCGGTCTGAAGCTCCCCATACGGTTACGGTGGATTCGGCTGCGCTGGAGTCGCATCGGGTCGAAGTGCGAAGCCCGGATACGGCCGGTGCCCGTGAGCTTGTCGGGTGCGGTCACCCGCTTCCTGGCTCTCGGGTTATTATCGTTGAGCCTGAAAGCGGGGTGGAATGTGCGGCTGGGCAAGTTGGAGAGATCTGGATATCCAGTCCAAGCGTAGCCTTAGGGTATTGGCGGAGGACGGAGGCGACCGTTGAGACCTTCAACGCTCAGGTTTCCGGCCGGTCCGGCGAGTCGTTCCTTCGTACAGGAGACTTGGGGTTCTTCAGCGATGGACAGCTGGTCATTACAGGCCGCCTTAAGGATTTGATTATCCTCAACGGGAGGAACATCTACCCGCAGGATTTAGAGGCAGCGGTTGAAGCCTGCCATCCCATGGCGCGGAATGGCGGGTGCGTGGCGTTCTCGGTCGACGTGGACGAAGCTGAACGCCTGATCGTTGTGCTGGAAGTCGATCGGCAACAAGATCTGCGGGCCGACGAAGTGGCGACAGCCGTTCGCGTGACGTTGGCGGAACGGTTTGAAGTCCCGGTGTGGGGGGTTGTGCTGGTGCGTCACGGGACGATTCCAAAGACATCAAGCGGAAAAGTCCAACGGCAGGCCTGTCGAAAGGCCTATCTGGATCAGTCCTTGGCGGTGGTCGCCGCCCAGATGCTCATATCGGAAGGAACAGAGACTGATTCCACCTCAGGATTTGACGGCTCTCAAAACGCGCACGACCCATTTACGATCGGTGAAACGATAGAGGCGCATGTGAAGCGCGTCTTTGCCGAGCAAGCTGGTCTGCCGGTCTCCGCAATCGAGACAGGAATGCCCTTGGTCAATATTGGGTTGGATTCTCTCGGGACTAGTTTGGTCAAGAATCGACTTGAGCAGGAGTTCGGAGTCGAGCTTTCATTCGGCCAGCTATTTGGGCAGGGGACAGTGCGAGATCTTGCGGCCTATCTTGTGGCGTCTCGCTCGGAGCCTGTTTCAGCAACAGCACGCCGGTTACGTTCGCGGGGAGCTGCAGTAGAGTTAACTGAGAGCGGTCTGCTGCAAGAGGGTGGGGAAGTGGGGCGGCATCCGCTTTCCTGCAGTCAGGAGCGGCTCTGGTTCTTGGAGCAAGTCCAGCCTGGCAGTGCGTTGAATCACATCTCTCTTGGGATAAGGTTGGCGGGGCCGTTGGATCTGCCTGCTTTCACGGCCGGCATCCAGGAGCTGGTGCAGCAGCATGACGTATTGAGGATGGGGTTCGCCTCGATCGGCGAGGTTCCCTATCAAGCCACGTCGGCAGGGGCGGTCGTGAAGGTCGCGCAGATTTCTTTACGCGGGATCTCCTCCCTGAATCGTGACGCAGAAATAAGACGGAGAGTACGGGAGGAAGTGCTCGTTCCCTTTGACTTGGGAAGCCCTCCCTTGCTCAGAGTGCTGCTGCTTGAATTAGGCGATAGGGAGCATCTCTGCATCCTGACCGTCCATCGTCTTGTGTCCGATGGATGGTCCTTACGCGTCCTCTGCCGGGAACTCACGAAACAATATCTGTCGCGAGTCAACAATCGCGAGAGAGACGGCTCGCATTCGCAGAGATCCTACCTGGACTTTAGCCAATGGCAGAGAGATCAGGTGGAGAGTGAGCGGTACGTTGCGCAGACGGGCTATTGGCAGCGTCAGTTGGACCACCTGCCCTCCTTGCTCGAGCTGCCCTCTGATCGCCCGCGCCCGCGTGTGCCGAAGTTCCAGGGAGGATCCAGAGCCCGTGTTTTACCAGGGGCGATGGTAGCGGACCTGGGAGCGTTCTGCAGCCGGCAGGGCACGACCAAATTTATGACGGTCTATTCCGCGTTGTGCGCCTGGCTGCAGCGCGCCACCAGGACGACAGATATCGTGGTCGGGACGGTTTTGGCGAATCGCCGTCAGTCGCAGTGGCAGGATGTGGTGGGATATTGCGCCAATACCGTGGCTTTGCGCATGGACCTCTCCGATGTCGAGACGGGAGAGCAGCTTCTCCGCCTCGCTCGCCAGACCGTTTGCGACGCCTATGACCATCAGGATGTGCCGTTCGAACGGGTGATCGGTGCGCTCAAGGGGCGAAAATCCGCCGACTCTCCGCATGTGTTCAATATTATGATTGTGTGGGAGGACGATCCTCTCAGCGAGTTGCATCTTGATGGGCTGTCGGTCAGTCATGTCCCGATCGACGATGTGGCCGTCGAACTCGATCTGACGGTGTTGGTGGTTAATGGAATCGATGGCCTTGAGCTGGTGATGCTCTATGACCGGGCGTTGTTCGACGGTGGAACGGTCGATCGCATGCTTGCCCAGATCGAGCTCCTCTTGAAAGGCCTGCTAGAAAATCCCGCATCGCGTCTTCTGGAGCTGCCGCTGTTGACACCGGACGAACGGCAGCAACTTGTGGTCGAGTGGAACCGCAGTACGGTCGATGTGCGGCAGGCCACGTCGATTCTGCCAATGATCGAGGCTCGTCTTGCGCAGGCTCCCGAGAGAGCAGCCGTGGTGTGCGGGGAAGACCGGTTGTCTTATCGCGAGCTCGCGGTGCGTGTGGACAGGCTTGCCAGGGCGGTGCATGGCGCCACGGGAGGAAGAAATGTTCGGGTCGGGTTATGTGTCGATCGATCGACCTCCAGTCTCATCGGAATTCTCGGCATTCTGAAAGCCGGCGCCGCGTATGTGCCGTTGGATGCCCGTGCGCCGGAACAGCGTCAACGAGTGATTCTCGAGGACGCCGGCGTCGCACTCTTGGTGACGCAACGGCATTTGCGAGCCGCGCTTCCATACAGTGGCGGACCGGTCATTGAGCTGGAGTCGTTCGCCGGCGCGGAGCCGCCCGATAACGCACAACAGATGAGATGGCCGAAACAGGAGCTCGATCATGCTGCCTATGTGATCTACACGTCCGGGTCGACGGGGCGGCCGAAGGGTGTGGAGATTACGCACGGCGCGCTTCTGCACTCGCTTCTGGCGCGGCTGCAGTACTACAACGATCCCGTCGAGTGCTGCCTGCTGACCTTTCCGATTGCATTCGACGGGTCCGTCACGAGTATTTTCTGGACGCTCCTGCATGCAGGAACTCTCGTCATCCCAACGGAAGACCATTATCGAGATCCGCATCAACTTGGAGCGCTGATCGCCCGGCATCAGGTGTCCCACGTCGTGCTTGTGCCGTCGTTATATGAAGCGATGCTGCGCGATGCGGCTGTTGCTGCGGCGCTCAAGTCCCTCCGGGTGGTGGTGTCTGCAGGGGAAAGTCTTCCCGTGTCGTTGTTGCGGCGGCACTATGAACGGCTTCAAGAGGCGGCGCTGTATAACGAGTATGGGCCGACGGAAGCGACGGTGTGGTCGACGGTGTACAAGACGACCGGAACTGAGCTGGGTGGGCGCATTCCAATCGGAAAGCCCATCGCCGGTGCCGCTGTCTACGTGTTGGATGAACGATTGTCTCCGGTTCCTATTGGAGTGGTGGGAGAGATTGCGATCGGTGGAGCCGGCTTGGCGCGAGGGTATCTGAACCTGCCGGAACTGACGAACGCCAAGTTTCTCTCCAATCCATTTGTTCCGGGATCCCGCGTCTATAAGACGGGCGATCTCGGTGTGATGCGCCAGGACGGGAATATCGAATATATCGGGCGCGCAGACGGCCAAGTGAAAGTGCGAGGGTATCGCATCGAGCTTGGCGAAATTGAAGCAGCCCTGCGTGGGTTGCCGGGAGTCCGCGACGTGGCCGTGGTTGTGCGAGAGGATATGGCGGCCGGTCCAAGCCTCATTGCCTTTGTGACGTCCGATCAGGCACCGGGCTCAGCGAGCCCGTATCTTCATGAGCTGCTCAAGCGGATGCTTCCGTCCTACATGGTTCCTGCCGCCGTGTTTACGGTCGATGCCATCCCGTGTCTTTCCAGCGGCAAAGTCGACCGGCAGGCGCTTCAAGACTATGCGTTTGGCGAGAACCGGAACGACACCGCGTTCATTCGGGCGCGCGATCCGATCGAACAAGGCCTGCTTGAAATTTGGCGCGATGTATTGGGGGAGCAGTCGATCGATATCCATCGCAACTTCTTTTCCCTGGGCGGCCATTCGCTTGTCGCCACACAGGTCGTGTCGCGCATTCGCGACGTGTTTCGCGTGGAGCTTCCGTTGCGTTCGATGTTCGAGTCGCCGACGGTTGCCGGTATTGCTGCGTTGATTCGCGTGGAACAGCACCGGGGAAATGCGCCGCCGCCACTGCCGCCGATTGTGCCGGTCTCGCGCGAGAGGGCGCTGCCGCTGTCATTTTCGCAGCAGCGGATGTGGTTTGTTCAGCAACTGGCGCCGGAGGCGACGGCGTATAATCTGTTGTTCGTCTCCCGGCACAAAGGCGCGTTGAGTATGCCTGTGGTCCGGCAGGCGGTGAATGTCCTCTCTCAGCGCCATGAAGCGTTTCGAACGACCTTTGCGATGACCGGGGCCGGGCTGGAGCAGCGGATCGCGTCGTGGGAGTCTCCACACCTGGCTGAAATCGACCTTCGCAGAATTCCGGTGGAGCGACGAGAGGCCGAAGCTCGGCGGCTGGCCGAACAAGAGGGCGCTCGCCCATTCGATCTTGAGAAAGGGCCGCTTGCAAGAATCTCGCTGATTACGCTCGATCAAGACGACCATCTGATCGTGCTCAATCTTCATCATATTGTGGGCGATCAGTGGTCCTTCGGAATTCTCGGGCGCGATTTTGCCGCGTACTACAATGCGCTCTGCCAGGGGCAACCGTTGCCTGAAATGACCTCGCCCATCCAATACGTGGACTATGCGGTCTGGCAGCGCCGATGTATGACGGAAGCGGTGTTAGCCGCGCAAGAACAGTATTGGACGAAAACGCTGGAACAGCTTCCTCTTCTGCACCTTCCGACGGACTTTCCAAGGCCGGCCGTTCAAACGTTCGAGGGAGGGCTGTGCGCGGTCGATATTCCGGATGCCTTGATCCAACGGCTGAAACAGTTCAGCGCCAATCAGCACATGACTCCCTTTATGACGATGCTGGCATGCTTCCAGCTGCTTTTGAGCCGCTATACGGGCCAGGTGGATGTGGCCGTCGGTTGTCCGATTGCGAACCGGACGCATAGCGCGATGGAGCAGCTGATCGGAACCTTCGTGAATACCCTGGTGCTTCGAGTCGATATCGGTGGCAATCCTCTCGTGACGGATGTTCTTGGGCGTGTGAAGAACGCTGCGCTGGGCGCGTTTGCTAACCAGGACTATCCGTTCGACAAGCTGGTGGAAAGCCTTCAGGTCGAACGCGATGCGAGCATGGCGCCGTTGGTCCAGGTGTTATTCAACATGGTCAATGCGCCGATCGGGGATATTCAGCTCTATGGATTGGAGTGGGAGCCATTCGAGGTCGAGACGGGTTCGGCCCAATTCGATTTGAGCCTGTCCATCGAATTGGAAGTCGCGAAGAAAGTCTACTTCACGTTCAATTCCGCCTTATTTGCGCGCGAGACGGTCGAGCGATTTGCCGGACATTATCTGACGTTGATGGAGAGTGTCATGTCGAACCCGCAGGCTCGGGTGTCCGAGCTGAAGATGCTGGGGGAGGCGGAGCGTTCGCGCATTTTGTATGACTGGAATCGAACGGCGGCGGAGTACCCGCATACGGACTGTCTGCCGGAGCACATTGAACGACAAGCTGAAGAAGTCCCTGACGCCATTGCGGTTTCGATGGATCGTCGCACGCTCACCTATCGAGAGATCAACGGGAAGGCCAACCAGCTGGCTCGAGCCTTGCGGGCAATCGGCGTTTCTCCGGGGGTGGCCGTCGGCGTGTGCCTGGAACGGTCCGTGGACATGGTTCCGGCGTTATTGGCGGTCATGAAGGCCGGGGGATGTTATGTGCCGCTCGATCCCGATTATCCTCGCGACCGTGTCCGGTTTATGGTGGAAGATTCCGGAGCCTCGCTCGTCATTACAACCGCGGCATTATCCGATCGTTTCAGCGGCCAGTCGTGCCGCGCCTGGTGTCTTGATCGCGAGGGGCTCGCCTTCTCTGCTGACGATGCGCACAATCTTCCGCCCTCGGCCTCAGGCTCCGATCTCGCGTACATCCTCTACACCTCGGGATCGACTGGGCAACCGAAGGGGGTGGAGATCCAGCATCGTGCCCTGATGAATTTTCTGTGGGCCATGAAGCGCCAGCCCGGCTGCACTCGGAAGGACACAATTCTTTCTGTCACGACGCTGTCGTTCGACATTGCAGGACTTGAACTGTATCTGCCGCTCCTTGTGGGAGGACGGGTTGAGATTGCCAGCCGGGCAGTTGCAACGGACGGGCATCAGCTTCGAGACGCCATCGAACGAGTCCGGCCGACCATCATGCAGGCGACTCCCGCAACCTGGAGGCTTCTGCTTGAGACGGGATGGGCTGGCAGTCCGGCATTGACCGCTCTGTGTGGAGGCGAAGCGCTCCCTCAGGATCTTGCACTTGCGTTGCGAAGCAGAACCCAGGCGCTCTGGAACATGTATGGTCCGACGGAAACAACGATCTGGTCGACCGTTGAACGGATTACCGCAGATTCCTCTGAAATCACCATCGGCCGTCCGATCGCGAACACGGATGTGTATCTCCTCGATCCGCACTTGCAGCCAGTGCCGGTCGGTGTGGCTGGAGAAATCTATATCGGTGGGGATGGGGTGGCGCGAGGGTATCATGGCCGCGTGGACCTCACGGCGGATCGGTTTATTCCTCATCCATTCTCGGCTCATCCTGGCGTCAAACTGTACCGAACGGGCGATCTTGGGCGGTATCGAACCGATGGGAGAATTGTCCATCTAGGACGAATAGACCATCAGGTCAAGATTCGAGGATTCCGTATCGAGCTCGGTGAAATCGAAGCCATCCTCGGCCGCCATCCAAAAATCAAGCAAACCGTCGTGACTGCACGCGACGATCAGCACGGCTTCAAGCAGCTGGCGGCATATGTGATTGCGCAGGAAGGACAGGCGGCGGGAGCGGAAGAACTGCGGTCCTTCCTGCGGGCGGTGTTGCCTGAATACATGGTGCCGTCGTTTTTTGTTTTCCTCGAGGCCTTCCCCTTAACGGCCAATAAAAAAATCGATGTGCGAGCGTTGCCTCAGCCGGAGTTGTCGGGCCATACCGCCGGCCAGCCGCGTGTCGGCCCTCGAAATGGGATGGAAGTCCAGTTAACCGCGTTGTGGCAGCAGGTTCTTGAGGTGCAGGAAATCGGGATTCACGACAATTTCTTCGACCTTGGTGGACATTCACTCAAAGCGGCGCAGCTGTTCTATCAGCTGGAGATCGTGTTCGGGAAGCAGCTTCCCCTGGCCACTCTGTTTCAAGCCCCTACGATAGCCGAATTGGCCGCTGTGCTGGCCAAGGCGAGCTGGGTTCCGCTATGGCAGTCCTTGGTTGCGATACAACCGAGCGGAACCGGTGTGCCGTTGTTTATGGTGCCGGGCGTCGGAGGAAACGTGCTTGTCTTTGCAAAGCTGGCGCGTATTCTCGGAGCAGCGCAGCCGCTCTACGGATTGCAGGCGAGAGGGCTTGACGGTAAGGAAACGCCGTTCGCCTCGGTGCCGGAGATGGCCGCTCACTATGTGCAGGAAGTGCGGCGCATGCACCCCGCTGGACCGTACCTGATCGGAGGCGTTTGTACAGGAGGGCTGATCGGGTATGAAATGGCGAGGCAGCTCACCGCGCTGGGTTGTCAGGTCACTCTCTTCATGATGGACACGTGGCATCCTGATTCGTACACCAGATACAAGCACCGCCTGGTGGCAAAAACATTTATGTCTTTGATCGTGCTGGGCAAGATCCTCGGAGATATTCGAAGCATTGCGCAGTTACCGATGAATGAATGGTGGGCGACGGTTGTCCGTAAGACGCAGGTTGTGCAGGCATTATTGTCACAGTCCTTTACCGATCATATCCAGGACAGGGACTTTCAAGTGCAGCGATTGACCGAGGCCACGCTCCTTGCCGTCGCTCGGTATCGAGTAGAGGCCACTGCTGCGCGGATTGTGAATGTGGTGGCGTCCAATCGGCAGGTTGAGGACGTCATTCCAGACACGCGGCATCGGTGGCAGGAGTTAGGTATAGAATCGAGTCGCACGGTGCATATTCCGGCTGAAGATTCCGGCCGTTTGTTTGTGTCGCCGTTCGTCGAAGAGCTTGCCGGCCATGTGCAGCACTATCTCCAGAAGAGCCCGGATCATGCCGCAGAGGGTAGAAATCAGGCTCGCACCAATCAGTCCGCATGAACATGCGCATCCCAGGATTTGTCTCGTTTCTATTTCAGCGGTCACGGTCTGTCATGACCACGATGGTTGGTGTGGGGGTGTTGTCCGGACTCTGCAGCGCGGGCGTGCTGGCTCTGATCAATCGCGTCTTGCATCAGCGGCCCGACCAGGCCAGTTTTCTGGCGCTGGGGTTTGGGGCCGCGGTTGCCGGGAAGCTGGCTACCCAGATCCTTTCGCAATTGACCCTGACGCGTTTCGCTCAAGACGCGACCCTCGATCTTTCCCTGACGCTCTGTGAGAAAATCCTCGCTTCGCCCTATCGGCGCACCGAGGGGTACGGGCACGCGAATATCTTGGTGACGCTGACCGACGATGTCAGCATGCTGGCCTGGTCGATCCAAAGTTTGCCGCAATTGGCGATGAATGTAGCCATCGTCCTTGGGTGCGGAGTCTATCTCCTGTGGCTGTCTTGGCCGACGTTTCTACTCGTCGTGGTTGCCACATTGCTGGGCGCCTGGGGGTATCACTGGTTGCACACAAGGGCATTTTCGACGATCTACTCTTCCCGTGAGGCCAGGGCTCAGCTCTTCAAGCATTTCCGGTCTTTGACCGAGGGGATCAAGGAGTTAACTCTCCACAGGCAACGGCGCACAGAGTTTCTCGACCACGAGATCCACGGGGCAGCCGATCTGTACCGGCGAACAAGCATCGATGCCGCTAGGCAATATGCGATCGCCGAAGCCTGGTCGCATTTCGCATTTTATTCCATGATCGGCGTGATCCTGTTTGTGTTCCCACTGCTGTTCCCACTGTCGACGGAATCATTGATCGGGTATGTCGTCGTCTTGCTGTATATGATGTCTCCCATTTGGGGGATCATCGGCATTTTGCCGACCATCGAGCGCGGGCAGGTCGCGTTTGAGAACATCCAACGATTGGGTGTGTCCTTGGATACAGCGGTGGAAAGCCGCCGCAGCGTTGCTCCGCCGGTGACGGCCGGAAAGCTGGAGTCTCTGATATTGGAATCCGTCACGTTTGAATATGCAACAGACAGTCGCAGGAGCGACCCGTTTTCGCTCGGTCCGATCAGCTTGCAGCTTCGCCCCGGTGAATTGTCGTTTGTGATCGGGGGAAATGGAAGCGGGAAATCGACGTTCGTCAAGCTGCTTGCCGGCTTGTATGTTCCGCAGTCTGGTGCGGTGTCGTTCAATGGGACCGTGCTTTCGGATGCCAACCGGGAATGGTATCGCGAGCATTTCTCGGTGGTGTTTTCAGATTTTTATTTGTTTGAGAAATTGTTGGGCATTGAGGATGCGCGGATTCAGGCATCGGCGGCGGCGTATCTTTCCAGCTTGCAGCTCGACCACAAGGTTGAGATTATGGAGCGAAAGTTCTCAACCGTGGATTTATCCCAAGGGCAGCGGAAACGGCTGGCATTGCTCACGGCGTATCTGGAGGACCGTCCCGTGTATGTGTTCGATGAGTGGGCGGCCGATCAGGATCCGCAGTACAAGGACGTCTTCTATATGAAGCTGCTGCCGGAACTTCGTGCGCGAGGAAAGAGCGTGGTGGTCATTACGCATGATGACCGGTACTTCCATCTCGGCGATCGGGTTATCAAGCTGGAGAACGGGAAAGTTGTGTCCTCCTGACAGCTGTCGAGAAGGGCGTGACTCTGGAAAGCGCGATGAGCCCACAATCGGCCAGAATGCAGCAGCGTGTCAGGGTGGAGTTCTCTTCGATTCGCGAGATCGTCAAGATTCCTGCCGTGCGCGGACGGTCCCTTTCTCCCTCGACAATCGACATCTGGCCGGTGACCCTCGCGGGGGAGGGGGCTGAGTACGATCAGTGTCTGGATTGGCTGGATCAACAGGAGCGAGCCAGGGCGGCGCGATTGATTCGACAGCAGGATCGCGAACGGTATGTGCTGGCTCACGGAGGCTTGCGGTTCATCCTGGGGCTCTATCTCGGTCTCGAACCGTCCCGCATCGAATTCAGTGCGACGGCTGCGGGAAAGCCGTCCCTGACAGGTCTCCGGCCAGAGCGCGCGGCGCTGACGTTCAATCTCTCGCATGCGCATGGCAACGCGCTTGTCGCGGTTGGGCAGGGGCGAGCGGTCGGGGTCGATCTGGAAATGATCCGAGAAGATGTCGAAGCGCTCAAGCTGGCGGAACGATTTTTTTTCGACCGCGAGCAGCAGTGTTTACGCGCCACTCCGCCTGAGTCGCGCAGCCTGGAATTCTTTCACTACTGGGTTGCGAAAGAAGCGGTGTTGAAAGCCGAAGGGGTGGGATTGGCCTCGCTGCAGGCCTGTGAAATAGACTGGTCTCGCGGATCGGCTCGTGACGGAGTGCCGGTGGGGCTTGGGGGGGATTTCCGGCGTCCCTGGATCGTCAGGACTCTTGATTGCGGACCTGGATGGGTGGGTGCGGTTGCGGTGCAAGGAGCCGATTGGACAATCCAGGTCTGCCCAGCAGTCACGGATTGAGCGCTGAAAGTGTCTGGAGCGCCGGAGGCATGGTATTAAGGCGTCTCGCGGCGCCGCTGCCGGAAAAACTCTCGTAGCAGGGCCTGGCTTTCAAGTTCGCAAAGGCCTCCCATCACAGCCACCCGGTGATTCAACCGGGTGTCGGTCAGAATATTCATCAGCGACCCGCAGGCGCCGGCTTTGGGGTCCCAGGCGCCGAACACGGTTCTGGCGATGCGCGATTGGACGATGGCGCCGGCGCACATCGGGCAGGGCTCCAGTGTGACATAGAGCGTGCAGTCGATCAGCCGCCAGGTTCCCAGCTTGCCCGCCGCTTCTTGAATCACCAAGATCTCCGCGTGCGCGGTCGGGTCTTGTCTGGTTTCACGGAGATTGTGGGCTCGCGCGAGTATCTGTCCGTCGTGGACCAGCAACGCGGCAATGGGCACTTCCTCCAGTGCCGGAGCCAGCGCCGCTTGCTCCAGCGCCATGCGCATAAATTGTTCGTCCTGTGCGGGATCGATGGTCATAGATGCAAGGGTTCCGTCTATGCAGTCGTGCCGGTCTAATTGTGCGCTGGGCGCGGTTACGATTGGCTGGCTAGATAGATGGGGCCGGTCGGAGCGGGACGCCCTCCTGAAGGCTCGAGGCTGACGGCAAATTTTTTGGTTTTGGAGAATTCCGGCACCCGGCTGACCAGCAGGTGCGCGGTGTCGCCGCTATCCATATGGAAGGTTCCCACGCTGACGGGTTTGTCGTCGATGGCCAAGAGTTGGTACGTGGTGCCGTTGGGACATTCCGGAAGATTCATCGCATAGAGCCAGGCCTTCTTGGTCCGGGCATCGTACACGAGCATGCCGGAGGCCTGTTTAGCCATGTCTGAGCCGTTGAGCGAGACGGTTTTTGCGTTTGGAACGCGGAGTAGCGCGGCGAATTCGTCTTCCGGTTCACGGCTGGCCGGCACGCTCCCGCGCGCCGTGAATTGGAACTTCAGATCTTCGAGCTCCGCCTCGCGTTGAAGGAGTTGATCCTTCAGGTCCGTCGAGTCGGTCGTGCGTTGATGCAACTCGTCCTTGACCCGCGCGATCTCGCGGTCCCGCTCGTCCAATTGCTGCTGCAACGCCGTAACTTTCTTTGTCTGGTCTTCCGAGGCTGCCTGGAGTGGCTGGACGGCGGCGGTGCCGGTGGCGTTTTTGGCAGAAGACGCCCAGGCAAAATAGCCGCCGATGGCGAGAATGGCGACCGCGGCGACGCCGCCGGCCCATCCGAACGACCATGTGGGGGCTGCGGACTCCGGCGGGAACAGATGGTTCATCCATTCTCCCGGCTCCAGGCTCGGTTTCGGCTCGATTTTTTCAGGCGCGTCTTCCGCGATGGCAGCCGGGGCGCGCGCCGCCATAATTTTCGCTTTCAGCGCGCGCGGCGGCTGGGATGGACTCAATCCAAACGGCAGAATGGCGGCGACGGATTGAAACTCTTTGAGCGCCGTGTGGCAGGAGACGCAACCGGAGAGCAGATGGGCTTCAAGCGCCTGCCGCTCTGAGCGCTCGAGCGCGCCTGCGGCATAGAGCGGGACGGCTTCTTCAAGTTCTTCGTGGGTCATACGTGTTCACCCTGTTCCCAACAGCGCCGGAGCGATTCCCGGAGCTTGGACATGCCCAGCTTGATCCTGGTCTTCACCGTGCCGAGCGGCTGGTTCAGCCGGGCGGCGATTTCCGCGTGCGACAGTCCTTCGTAGTAGGCCAATTCAAGCGCCTGTTGCTGCGCCTGGGGCAGGGCGGCCATCGCGCCTCCCACCAAGGTTCTGATTTCTTGGTCGGCTTGCGCATCGAATGGATTGGGCCCTTGATCCTGCACCTGTGCGGCCGAGGCACTGTCCAACGAATCGGTCGATTTGGGGTGCGCGCGCGCGGCTCGCGCCCGGAGCCGGTCGATGGCGCGGCTGCGTGTCAGCGTCACCAGCCAGGCCACCGGGGTTCCCCGTCCGACATCGTACCGGGATACTTTGCGCCACACTTCCAGATACACGTCTTGCAATAACTCCGCGGCTTCATCGCGGTCCCCGAGAATTCTCAGCGCCATCGTGTAGATGAGGGTGCTGGATTGATCGTAGAGCTGGCTAAACGCCTGGTGATCTCCCTTGACCACCCGGGCCAGCAATTTAGGGTCGATGTGTAAGGCGGCGTGTTGCGAGGAGGCGTCCATATTGGGTCAGCTAGCTAACGATATTCGGCTTCAGTCTGAAACACGCCCCAACTATACCATTCTACGGACGGATCCGGCAAAAGGATGTGTGGTGAATCGCGTGGGGTTCACGACGAATGATAGACGAAGGGGGCTGTCAGCCTTCTTGCCTGCCGGCCGCCATTCGAGCTAGGGCGGATTCGACTGGTGTGCCAGCCAAGAGAGGCCGAATATCGAGCCTATTCGACTGTGGGTGAAAGCAGCCCAGGGGGATCGGCCCCAGCCTGAGTGCGAGCAGCGGTGGCAGTGGCGGTGGATTGAGCTGTCGTTCATGGTCAGGCGATAGGGTTGAGGCATTCAGGATTACGGCGTCTTGGAATGTCTGAATCGGGCTGATGCCGATCGGTGTCAGCGTTGCGTAGTACGCGATTTGGCTGGCGATGAATTTTCCTAGCCGGGGATGCCGTAAGGCTGGCCGAATCGCACGCCGGACGATTCGGCGGCTGTTCTCCTGACAGGTGACGATCAGATGGTCTAGGACGCGGGCCCATGGCGGCAAAGGCGCCAGCGCGGCCAGATCTGCGGTCGGTACGCGAGTCGAGCCGCGTGTTACGGCGGTGACGATGCCGAGCACATCCGAGATCATGACCTGTTCTGGGAGGCCGGAACTGGCATCGCCCTTGGTGAGGACGCAATCACCTTGTCGTGCAATCAGCCGATGGCACATTAATCCGAACGGCGTTCGGAAGACGATCAGATCTCCGGCATGGAACGGATCGGGTGGCCCCAACTCCAGAGAGTCGCCTTTGCACAACGCTGGATACATGCTCCACGACGTCACGCGCAACGTCATCAGATGTTGTAGCGCCGGTCCCTGGCAGCTGTCCGGGAGTGCCGTGGCGGCAAAACGGACTGAGGCGCGGGGAGCGAGGGTGACGATCATGCCGCACCTCGCTGGGGCCGCTGGCTGAGTCGTTGAAGAATCCGGACGGCGAGGACGAACATCGCGCTTGTCAGGCTGACGAGCCGCCGGCATCGCGTCAGGAGAGGGCGGTGGGTTGCGGCCATTCCATAGCGGTATCTGAGGAAGCTCTTGGGTGGGAAAAAAGTGAGGCGGAGCGATGGCCATTTGTGTGCCGCCGGTCTGGTCAGCCAGATCAGACAATGCCCAAGTTCGGGAATAGGCTGCGTCGCAACCAACCGTTGAAGCAACCGGTAGAGGCCGCGCTGGGCATATCCGGCCGGCGCCAGTGCGAGGAGCGCCGATTCTGGAATCGGCAGTGCCGGCATGCGGCGATGAAGAGCGGTAAGTCCATAGCATAAGGGGGTGGATAGCGAATAGGTCCTGGCCTTGCGGATCACGGCAGCCCAATCGATGGGTTCGCTCATGAGCAACAAGCGCAAGTCCTGCTCCCAGGCTGGAGTGAGCGCGCCGCGATGGATGACGGTGTAAGCGGTGAGATGGATCAGGAGATCGTCGGCGGCCAGGAGCATGACTGATCGCGATGAGAGTGTGTGCGGCTGGGCGTTTGCCCACAATTCAATCAAGCCCTGTTCATCGAGGTACCAGAGCGTGGTCACGATATCGAAGGAGAGGCCATTTTCTGGAGAGGCATAGCAGGGGTTGCCGTCGATCTGCCTGGTATAGCCTGCGCCAGTGAGGATTATATCGATTGCAGCGAGATCGACTTCATGCACGAGCAGATCGACGTCGGACAGCGGGCGAGTCCCGCGAAGGCCGTAGAGCCGGACCAACACGTCGAGGCCTTTCAATACCAGAAAAGGGATGCGCGCCTGTTCCAACAGCGCGGCAAGGGCATGAAACTCATTGAGCGCCGCCGCATTGCTGCGGCTCACCTGGTCGTAGGCGTCAGCGAGCTGGTCGAGGGTCGAGGAGGGCATGGGTACGGTGCTCCAGGGTGGCCCACTCTTTGAAGTGCGGCAGGCAGGCGCTCATATCGCCGGTTTCCAGCCAGGCGTCGCTGCGGCCCTGGCGGCAGGAGCCCTGCACGTCGCAGACGGTGCATTCGTACCGGGCTGTTGGACTCGCTTGATCGACGGTGCGTTTGAGAAGGTCCCACCCTTCGCGGAGGGTCCCGGTCCGGAGATCGTACTGGGGAGTTGGAAATGCCACGCAGAGGTTCATCTTGCCATAAGGTGTGACGGCAAAACTGTTTTTGCCGCAGGCGCACGAGATGAACGGGGCATCGGATGAGCAGGTATCTGGCGCTTGGGCAGCGCGCGGTGCTCCAAGCTTGCGAGCGTCGAGCGCAGTTTTGAGATTCGGAGCCAGCCGGTAGGCGAGCGGTGCGCGGTTGCCATCGGTCCGTGGATGGATGTCGAGGCTGTACTGGAATTTGAATCCGCGGGACTCCGTCAAGGCTTGGCACGCGTCGATGTCGTCGTAATTAATCGTGGTGACCGGCATGCGAACGGTGACGGCGAATGTGCGGTCCTTGAGGCAGTCTAGCCCCTGGAGAAAGTGCGCAAAGGATCCAGGGATTCCGGTCATCTGCTCATAGGTCGCTGCCGTGGCGCCGTAGATGGAGATGAATAGCCGGGAGACGCCGGTCTCGTCGAGAAGCGACGCCAATGCCGGAGTCATGCGCGTGGCGTTGCTGAGCAGTGAGACGAGCAGCCCGGCGCGGCGCGCATGGCGTAGGATGATGTCGATGTCGGGCCGCAGCGACGGCTCCCCTCCGCTCAGACTAACGGTCAATATGCCCAGATCGGCCATCTGCGTCAGAATCGAGCAGACTTCTGCTGTGGTCAGTTCTTGGGGCAGCGCTCGATGAGTGGGGTTGTAACAATGGACGCAGCGAAGATTGCAGCCGTAGGTCAACTCGATGGTTGCGCGGTCCGGCTGGCGGGTGTGCTCCGCGCGGGTCGCGAGGGCAGTGAGATAGGTTTGTGGATCCCGCTGTTGCATCAGACGGCCGTCATGGGGGTGGAAAGGTGATGATCCATGATGGCCTCGACGACGTTTGGATGCTTCAAGCAGGCCAGGCTGACGCAGGGGATTTGTTGCGTCAGCGCGATCAGGCTGTCGAGCGTTGCGTCCATGGCAGCGCGATCCCAATAGGGAAGAAACGTTTGCTGGAGGAGAAATGAAACGATGCGCGAGGCTGGGAGCGTCTCGAAGCGATGCCGCTCCTCCCCATGGCGGATGCAAAACAGCCGGGATAGCGGGGCCCAGGCATTGGCGGCGAACGCGCCCGAGCCGATCCAGGGCGTTCCGAACATCGTCACGGAAGCCTCGTTCCGGCGCAAAATCATGCGTTCGTCGCTCAGGACCCTGGCGTTCCGTTCGGCAAACCACCCGGCCAGCGTCGATTTGCCGGTTCCCGATGCGCCGGTAAAGACAAATCCCATATCCTGGTATAGGAGACCGGAGGCATGGAGCAGGAGTCCGCCCTCGCGAGCCAGGATCGAGAGCAGGCAGATTTCCAGAATCGGATTGAAGAGATGCATCGGAAGCCAGCCGGCTTGGCCTTGATGATCGTCCGGCAGCACCCAGGCGCTCACGCGCCGGTAATCTGGCGAGAGACACGCCCGTGCCCGGGATGTGAGGGTTTTAGGACTCAGGCTGTCGAGAAGGAGTCCATCGTGGGACTCGAATAGTTTCCAGTGGCCATGATTCGAATCGAATCGCAGCCGGGTGTTCGGAAGATCTGGGAGCACTGGAACGACAGCGACTTCCACCGTGATGTCGGCGGGCCGGCTGTCTTCAACGAGAAAGGCTTCAAACGGTCGAATCGGCCACACTAGGCAGCGGTGCTCGTGGGGTTCATGGACGGCGATGCGGTAGCCGCCGATCTCAAGGGTGAACAACATGCCGCCTCTTATGACGCGCGTGGGCCACTGTCCCGGTTGCCGAGTCCGCCGCGATTTTTACAGTTGCCCGCCGATGCCGGCCGGCAGCCGCCGCCGCCGCCATTGGAGACGCTCATGGCGGAGAGGCTGCACGCAGATAGAATCGCTTGTTCGGAGTCCAGCGGCACGCGGTAGAGTTGCGGGGACGTATAGGGTTTTTTTGGAGTCATGGGCATGATCCTGCTCGTAAAGGGTGAATCGGCGTGATGGGTACGGCGCGCGATGCGCGGGCGACAGCGATATCGCAAGCGTAGGGAATGGGAGATTCCGGATGGCCGGACTCCCACCGGGCTTGTGTTGGTTGTTTATCGCAGAACGTATGCACGGCGCAGGTCCTGCAGGCCGACTCGCCTTGATACGCCAGCCCCCTAGTGGCGGCGAACACCTGTTCGATGCCGTCGGATAAGGAATGCTCGCGCAACGAGACGCGGGTTTCATATTGAAAGGTGCAGGTGCTGAGCTCGCCCCAGGCATTGATGTGAATGGTGTCGGTACCGCAGCCGCACCGAAAGAGGCGGTCGTGCGAAGGAGGCAATAGAGGCGTGTGCCTGTCGCACTCGCCGGAGTCCGGTGCCGTCTCCTGATTCGCGGGCAGGCGGCGGACGGTATTCGGATCTATGCGATAGTGGAGCGATGAGCAGTCGCCGTTCAATCTCGGCGAGAGCGAGGTGGTGTACCCGAACGGCTGCCCGGCTGCCTCGGTGAACTGCCGCAGTTGTTCGATCTCACCGGCGTTCCAATTCATCAGTTTCGTTTTCAGCGAAAAGGGCAGGCCGCCTGCCTGCAACAGCTCGACCCCGCGGCGGAACGCGCGATAAGAGCCCGGCACTTGCGTGAACCAGTCGAACTGGGACTCGTCGACCGAATGACAAGAAATGTCGATTGAGAAGGGCGGACGGGTCTGCAACCGTTCGACGATCGCCCGGGTGAACAAGGTGCCATTCGTATAGAGCTGCAACAGAAATCCGTGACCGGCGGCGGCCTCGTAGATGTCGAAGAAATCCGGCCGCATAAAAATATCGCCGCCGGTCAGGTTCAGCCAGACAATGCCTATCTCTCGCATCTCGCCCAGCAGTCGGTAGATCTCGGCGAGAGTCAGCTCGCGCGGAAACCAGGCGCTGTCGTTGTACGGATCGGTATAGCAATGGCGGCAGTGGAGATTGCAGCGATAGGTGAGTTCGAGTTGCGCTTTGATGACCTGGCAGTCGGCGGCGGCCCTTGCATGGGCGCGCTCACTGAATGTGCCGTAGGGGATCGTGGCCAGCGGGCGGCGGTCAGACATGATGCGCTTCCGGTTGAAGGAGCGGCGCGGAGGCTGGCGATTTCCATTCGCAGGCAAAGGCGGGCAGCGCGCCGTAAAACCCTTCACGGAATGAGCCTTGCCGCAAGTCATAGGACTGCCGCCGGTTGCCGGAGCAGAGTTGCAACCCGCCGTAGGCATCGATGTGAAAACGGTGCAGGCCGCTGTTGCAGGGTGGCAGATCGGTCCGGGATTTCCGGCAGGCTTCGCTCCAGAGGTCCGGGTCCTGCCGGTTCAACTCCTCCAGCTCATGCGGCGACAGGGCATAGCGAAAGGGACCGGCTCCGCCGTTCAGTTCAGGACGCAGCTCTTCTCCCAATCGAAAGGCGGCTGGTCCTAACGAGGCCGCATAGGCTTTCACCGCTAGAATTTCATCGCGATTGAGCGTCAAGGCCGTGGTTTTCACAAGGAGGGGAATGCGCCGGGCGAGCAGCAGGCGGATGGCCTCCAGACAGCGCGCATGCGACCCGGCTCCTTGCGTGACCAGCTCGAAGGTGTCGGCGCTGATTCCGTGGAGACTGATTTCAATCCGATGCGGTGGGAGCGCCGCCAGGTGGTCGGCGACGGATTCGGTGATGAGCGTGCCGTTCGTAAACAGGGTGACCAGAAGTCCGCGGGAGACGGCATAGTCGTAGATCTGGAAAAAGTCCGGCCGGGCCAGCGGCTCGCCGCCGGTCAGGCAGAGTTCGAGTAGGCCGGCGCCGATCAACTGGTCTAGGATCTGAAGAATTTCGGCGGTGGCAAGTTCGCGGCGCACAGCCTCCGGGGTATTCCGGCAGTCGGTGTAGCACATGACGCAGCGGAGATTGCAGCGGCAGGTGATCTCCCACTGGCAGGCGAGGGGGTACCGCTCCGGTAGATGGCTGAGTTTACCCTGTGGGACCATGGGCGACCGCCACCTCTTGGATTGCTTGAATCGAGAGAAGGTCTGCCAGGAGGGTGTCGACGTCCTGATGCAACTGGCTGGGCGCGACGTCGTATTCGTCCATGAACGACGTGCAGATATTCTCAACGGTGTGCGCGCCATCGAAGCGCTGCCAGAGCGCCGCGCCGGTTTCGTTCAGGACATAAATGCTATTGGCGTCCGTGAGGGAGCGGCGCACCGGAACGAGGATGCATTCTCCCGCCACGTCCCGCTGGACATAATCCGGATGTTTCGCATAGACCGCCGTCGGATTCATGCCCGGAGAATAGCAAATCCCCCAGTGGGCTTCCAGAGGTATTTGGAGCGTAGCGCTGCGGGATATTGCTTAGGACAGAGGCGTAGACCAGGGCGGAGGGTCGGTATGACTACACTCCTGATAGCGGCAGGAATGGCAGCAGATGCGCGGCCGCATCGGCGGCTCCGGTGAAGGCCGGTGGCGGGGCCGCGGGTTTTGGCAAGGCCAGCGCTTGGTGAATGGTTGATTCCCAGTGAGCGTTCAGGAAGTTTTCGCGCGACAGCTCGATCCCCCGGCCATAGCGCTGGAGATAGGCCACCAGGGGCTCTTCGTCGGCGAAGTTGAAGCGGCGAACGTAGATCACCGGAGTTTGGACGGCCACGGCTTCAATCGTGGTCCCATAGCCTGGCTTCGTCATGATGACATCGACGGAAGACAGAAGGGTGCTAAACCGTTCTGAGAGCGCGGCAAGGGAATGAACTCGGCGATGGTGCGGGGGTACTGGGCCATCGATTAAGAACTGAATGCCCGGCATCGACTCCATGCGGTCGAAGGGCAGCGCATCGAACCGGATTCCGCCAAAGGCCACGAGCACGAGGGCGTCGTCCGGTGCGATGCGCAGGTGCGTGCGGATGCGGTCACGGGCGGCGGGAAGCGGGGCCGCGATGGGGCCGATATTGTCGGCGCGAGGGAACGCCGGCATCGGCAGGCCGGGTGCAATGCGGAGTAGCAGGGTCGCTTGCCCGTAGGCCCGCCGCATGTTTTCGAGAATGGCCTGCTGCCAGGGCTGCGCCGGATCGGCGTGGTCTCGCAGGATCTCATCCCAGCTCAAGCTGGCGATGGCGACGGTCGGCACGCTAGCCTCGGCTCCGGCCGCCATGGCGAGGTAGGGCGTATTGCCGATGACGAGATCCGGGCGAGCCTCGCGGATGGCGAGCGTTTCTTCCTTGAGCCGGGCGTCCCAGTTGGCGTGAAACGTCCGATGGGCTTGCCAGGTGGCGTCCCAATCCATGGTGAGGGGGCCATGCTGAAGGCACCCGATATCCATCTGGGCTGGGCGGAGATCCCAGGGAACGGTCAGGCGCGATTCGAAGAAATGACGTGGGACGTTCGTGCGGAGAACGATCTTCAGCGAGGGAATGCGCTGGCCCAGTTCGTTTAGCACGGGGACGACCTGGGCGGCATGTCCGTAGCCGTGGGCGGAAATGGCTGACCAGATCAGTGGCACAGAAAGGTAGCTCGCGATTTGTTAGCTGGTGGAGTAATCGGACTCGAGCGGCGCGATGTTGTATTCGAGTTCCAGGTCGAATTCATCGACGAGCTGATTGAAGGCCGCGGCCCCCATATCCGAGCGCACTTCATTCAAGACCAGGTCGATCATGGGCGCGGCCCGTGATCCGAATTGCGTAATGGCCGATTCGATGCGTTGCTTGGCGGTATCCAGAGTCATGAGCGGCCTCCGTTGTTAATGCAGCCCTTGGAGGATCATTTGCATTTCAGGGACAAGGTCGCGGCCGCCGTTGGCCCGCCCGGAGGCGGAGGCGTCGATGCCGGCTTTCAGCACGGGCTTCGCTTCTTCCGGCCGTCCCACGCCGATGAGGGCGCGTCCGAGCGCCAGGTGCGACGCCACATGCACCGGGTCCAGTTGCACGGCGACGCGCAGGTGCTCGACGGCTTCTTCCAGATTGCCGCCCTCTTGCAGAATCTTATTGCCCAGGCCGTAGCGCCCGAGGAACCCCTTGGGGTTTTTAGCGACCATTTGACGAAACGCTTCAATGTCCATGTGGGCTCCCGTTTTGAGGAGCGCATCATAGCACTAGCGGCTGGCGGGAGACTAGGCCATGGAGCGAAGCGGGCAGGTCCGGCAGAGCCGGGCGCGAGAGCGGCGCTGTCTAGCGGTCTTAGCGCGACGGTGCCGGGGTGGAGACGGAGACGGCGGCCGTTCCCCGGCGTTTGGATTTAACGCTGACGCTATGAATGGTCCGTTCAGTGACGGGAGCACTGCTGGCATTGTAGAAGGCCGCATCGTTGACGAGTTGGCGCAGAAGGTCGGTGATGCCGCTCTCCAGCACATGCCCCTTCAGCTCCGCGATCATGGAGGGGCTGGCACTGAAGAGATTGTATTGCGCCGTGCCGGAGGCGTTGGCTCGATAGGTCTTGACGGTCCCGTCCCAGCGTTCGAGTTCTAAGGTGAGGCTGGTTCCGTAGTCGTAGTGGAAGTCCATCACCGGCGCGAGGAGAAACATGGAGGTGCCGATGATAAACCCTTTCCATGCGGCTTCGCCGGGATGGGAGTCGATGGCGTCGTCGATGGTCACATGGGCGATGATCGCTTTCTCGTTGCCGGCCAGTGGGCCCTGTTCGGCAAGGGAGAGATGGGAGAACAGCGTGAGGCTTTGCAAGGAGCCGAGCAGGCGGCGATCCAGTTCAACGGATGGATTTTGCGGCGCGCCATTTTGACTGATTGCGACTTGATCGAGAATGAGCGGCACGCGCTCGGCGCTGGCAATGGAGACGGGGGCCTGCTCGGCGCTGGCGGCGGTGGATGGCGTGATCTCAATCGATCTGGTGCAGCCGCCGGAGAGCGCGCTCGCGAGCACGAGCAGGGTCATGATGCGCAAGGAGGTTGTCCGCTGCATGATGTCTTTCCCTTCCCCTTCGTCAGAAGTAAAACGAAAATCCGCCGAACGGCAAGCTGGAGTTGAGCCCCAAGTTGGGATATCGCGTGCCGGCGTTGGAAATATGGTGGAATCGATAGCCGATGTTGAACGAGGTCTGCGGCGTCAGAAAGAACGAACAGCCGAAGCCCGCGGTCAGAATGAAATTGAACTGCGAGGACTCTTCGGGGATTTTCCCGGCGAGGTCGGTCCAAAATGGCCCGCCGGCAAATTCGGCATAGGGGCGAATACGATCGTGCGCGACCATGGTGTATTTGATCTTGGGCGTAAAGCCCATGCCGTGCGTGAGAAAGGGCTCTTGGAATTGGATGTACACCACCTCGGCGCCCAGAGAGATCTGTCCGCGATACCAACTGTCGCCCATGGGGTCGGTGACGGTCATCATCCAGGAGGGCATCAAGGCCACGCCTTGCTGCTTGGTCGTGTGCGCATTCGTGAGACGGTGCGGGAGGAGGTAACCCGCGGAGAGTCCGACTTCCTGGGTGCCGACCGTGATCCGAGGCGCCACCGGTTCTGCCGCCTGTGCTGGAGTAATCATGACACCGACTATGAGGAGCGACCAAAGGACACGAAGCAGCACGATCTCACCTGTATCTACATGGCTACGTCAGTATCTTGTCGGTTAGGTGAAGATGAAACTTGATGCGATTCCAGTGACGATCCTACGGTAGCAGAGGATTTATCTCTGTCCAGAAAGATGTGAGAACTGTCCGTGAAGGCAAGACGAAGAGCGCGGCTAGGGATGTGAAATAGATTGACGAAGCTCGGCGAGCAGTGCGCGGTCTCGTGTGAGTTCAGGAAGGAGATGGTGCTGATCGAGCGATACGACACGTTCGAGACAGCGCATCGCGGAGGTGGGATTCTGTTCACGGACATACAGCGCGGCCAGCAGCCGCAAGGCCGCCGCTTCACCGGCGGGATTGCCTAGCTTGATGAAATGTTCGGAGGCATTGTTCAGGCATTTCTCGGCCTGGCGCAGCGCGCCGGATTCGAGAAAGGTGTTGCCCATCTGGCTGTAAGTCAGCGCCAGGCCCTCTTCGTTGCCGATGCGGCGATGACATTCCAGCGCCTCGGTGAAGTGGGCAATAGCCTGATCCCAATGGGATTGCCGTGCTTCCTCCATGCCGAGGTTATGGTAGAGGATGCCGAGCGCGCGGTCGTCATTGAGCGGTTTCAGGAGGTCGAGCGCTTCCAGATAGTAGGGGCGGGCTTTCTCAGGGCGGCCGGCGCCGATGTGGAGATTGCCGAGATTGACCAGCGTGTGCGCGATGGCTTGCTGGTTATGCTCTGTCCGCTGGATCGCGAGCACCTCGCGATAACAGGCCTCCGCCTGTTCAAAATCGCCGGAGAGCGCGCAGACATTTCCGAGATTGCCGAGCGAGGAAGAGAGTTCGCCTGGGGTGCCGGCGAGGCGATCGTCAGCGACCGCTTGTTCATACGCGGCTTTCGCTTGGGTGAGTTGCCCGCGATGGAGAAAGATTCTGGCGCGGTGTTTATCGTTCTCAGCCATGGGCGATTAGTTGTCAGCCGCGATTAGATTGTGGTGTCCCCACTCAGCACTCAGGCCTCAGCACCCTCCTGCTAGTCGCCGCCCTTCGGGGTGTCTTTCCTGAATTCGATCACGATCTCGTCTTCCTCGTCCAAGCCGAGTCCCGCGCGAAACGATTCCAAGAGTTCGGCGACGTAATCCAGGTGCTGCTGATTTTTCCCCCCACGCGCGGCCAGATAGGATTCGGAGAGCCGCATCCCGGTTTCAAAGTGGTGCGCGATCGTTTGCTCCGTCACCTGTTGCCAGGTGATGTAGATGCAGAAGGCTTGAAAGGCATGGGCTTGCGGATAGCGAGTCGCGAGCGAGAGTAATGCCTCATACGCCTCCCGCGCCGTCGATCCGGCATTGGAAGAAAAGGTTTCTTCCAGCTCCACGGCGGCATCCCAGTCGGAACCGAGTTCGGATTCTGCTTCTGCAAACGCCGCCTGCGCGGCAAGGGCTGCATCGAATTGCATGGTTACCTCAAATGTTATTGAGGCAGGATACTTGGGAGGAGAAAGAGAGGTCAATTGAAGATCAGCGACAGAAAGAATGAGCTGATGGAGTTACGCTACTTTTCTGGTTAGTCATCAAAGGCTTCAAGGTCCTTCATCCTCTTGACTCGGGATCGAATGCCTTTGAGCGTTTTCCCTGTGTGTTCACACCACAATATTTCAGCGCCGTCCTGTAGTTTTTCGTATATCGGCAGAAGACTTGTGATGCCTTCAAATACCCAATGGCCGGTCCTGTTCGTTTTATTGTCTTGGAAGGTTGATAGATTGCGAGAGTAAAGGCGGAGTACCTTCTTATAAGCTGCTTCCCGATTGGATGCTTTTAAGAGCACCGTGTTTTCCCAGGCGAGACAACGTGCTGTAAGTCTGACGATTGGCTTGTCGTCCCAGACAGCTCGTTCAATATAAGAGGCAATCCACCAGCCGAACGGTGCAATGTTGCGGCAGGAAACCTTTAGACTCTTTGATCGCTTTGCCCGCTTCATACGATTGAACTAATGTATCGCTATGCGGAGCGTATGGCAAATGTCTTAGCTTGATTCAGAAAATGTACTTTGTATTGGGTTACTCTGTAGACTGCTGTCGTTCACCCGATTTCGATTCATCTTCCTTGAGGATGTGGTTATGGCAATGTCATCTATCATGCTTCCCCTCGGCACTCCGGCTGCTGCATTTGCTTTGCGCGATGTGGTGAGCGGGGAGGTTTACTCGCTCGATTCATTCAAGGGCGAGAAGGCGCTGCTGATGATGTTCATTTGCCGGCATTGTCCATATGTTGTGCATGTGCAAGAGGAACTGGCCAGGATCGGAGAGACGTACCGGAATAGCGGGCTCGGCATCGTTGCCATCAGTGCCAATGATCCGGGGCAATATCCGGACGATGCGCCGGAGCGGCTCAAAGAGATGGCTCAGCATCTACGCTTCGCGTTTCCCTTCTGCTTCGATGAAACTCAAGAGGTCGCCAAGGCCTACAAGGTTGCCTGCACGCCGGACTTTTATTTGTTCAATGCCCAACGGCGGCTGGTCTATCGCGGGCAGCTCGATGACAGCCGTCCCGGTAGTGGCAAGCCGGTGACCGGCTGCGATCTGCGCGCGGCGATCGACGCAGTTCTGGCTGGCCGGCCGGTCGACTCCAACCAAAAGCCCAGCATCGGCTGCAGCATCAAGTGGAAGTCCGGTCACGGCCTGGCGCAGGTCTTGTGAGTGTGACGCAAGTTGCGACGCAGGAAATCCCGCAGAGGTGACAGTGACGTTCTAATTAGGCGGCATTTTTGCCATGATTTGCTCGTAGAGCGGATAGAGCAGTTCTTCTTCGCGGCGGATTCGGCTGACAAGTTTGGCCTGCAGCAGGCCGAACTCCTTCGAGAGGTCGTGGTCGGTTCCTCCCTGGTCCCATTTCTTGAAGAAGCCGACCGCTACTTGCGACGTTTCGGCCATGTCTTTGGCAAATGTCTCCAGCGTGTCTTGAATAGCAGGATCCTTTATCGCGGCGGTGCGTAATACCGGGTAGAGCTCGATATCTTCCTTGCGAAGGTGGTCCAGCAGAGTCGTGCGGGCCGAGCGGAGCAGTTCTCTCGTTTCTAGAGTGGCGAAGCCATTGATTTTCGCCAACTGCAGAATTGAGAGCAGATGGATATGATGCTCCTTCAATTCCTGAGTCAGTCCAGCCATGAACAAGCCCTCTCGCAAGAACATACACAATGACAGACTCTTATCGGATAGGAAGAAGTAAGTCTTGAGGTGTGTGGTCCCGCAAGTCTGCCGCGGGTGATGTTGAGAGGGTTTGCCGTAGATCGACGCAGGTGAGAGGAATCGTAAGCGACAGGCAGATGTGTCAGACAGAGAGCCAGCCGGGTGCGTTTACTTTCCTTCCCGCCGCTCTGTAGACTGCCTGTATTAGTTCAATGAGTACCGACAAGCCCATTTCACCGCCAGCCGAATCTGTCTCATCTGATCCCGTCGATCAGGTCATTCGTTATCACATTCAGACCAAGCATCACTTCAATCGCTATGCCCGGTCGGCGGGGTTTCTCGATTGGGCGAATCAGCCCGATCCGTTTCGGCGCTTTGCCGGTTCGGAACTCATTCCGCTGCCTTTGCTGAAGCCGGGCGAAGAGCCGGTATCCCCAACATATGAGGCGATCTATCGGGCTGGGATAGTTTTCTGTCAGCCGGTGACGGTGCGCGCGCTGTCTCGATTTTTTGAATATGCGCTGGGCTTGTCTGCTTGGAAGCGAGGCGGAGAGACGGAATGGGCGCTGCGGAGCAATCCTTCTTCTGGCAATCTGCATCCAACGGAAGGCTATGTGGCTTTGCCGCAGATTGACGGTCTCGATCTTACGCCGGGGCTCTATCACTACGCGCCGAAGGAGCATGGGCTAGAGCGGCGGGCAGAGTTTCCCGCTGGGCTGATGGCGCAGCTGCTCGCGCCGTTCCCTCCGGGGGCGTTTCTCTTCGGTCTTTCCTCGGTGCATTGGCGGGAAGCGTGGAAGTATGGCGAGCGGGCATTTCGGTACTGCAATCATGATGTCGGACATGCGCTTGGCGCTGCGCGGGTTGCCGCGGCTACGCTGGGGTGGCACATGGCGCTGCTGGATGGCGTGGACCAGAATACTGCCGCGTTGTTGCTGGGAACGAATCGCCCGGACGACTTTGCGGAGGTCGAACCGGAGCATCCGGATGGTCTCTGCGCCGTGTGGCCTTGTGAGGGCGTGAAGCCTCTGCCAGAAGAGATTCCTCTTTTTCTCAATGCGGCCGCCGTGAAGGAGCTTTCGGCAAGCCGGTGGCAGGGGAAGGCGAACCGATTAAGCGGCGAGCATGGGGTGCATTGGGATGCGATCGATCAAGTGGCCGATGCCGCATGGAAGGTATCGAGTGAGCGGCAGATGGTATCCGGCTCTCGGTCGCTTGCGCATGACGCATCGCGCGCGACGAGCGACGCTGGGCCTTTGGCCGGGCAGATTATTCGCCAGCGCCGGAGTGCGGTGTCGTTCGACGGACGGACGGCGATTTCCGCTGCCGCGTTCTTTCGGATATTGCAGCGCGTCATGCCTTGCGCCGAGCGCCCTCAGCTGGAGCGCCCGATGCCGTGGGATCTGTGGCCCTACGCGCCGGCGATTCATCTGATGATCTTTGTGCATCGGGTCGAGGGGCTGACGCCGGGGTTGTATGTGCTCGCGCGGGATCGGGCGAAGCTGCCGCTGATTCAACAGTCGCTCAATCCAGAGCTGGTCTGGACGAAGCCGCCGGGCTGCCCCGAAGATCTGTCGCTCTATTGGTTATTGGAAGGCGATGCCAAGCGCGCGGCGGCGCAGGTGAGCTGTCATCAGGAGATTGCGTCGGACAGCGCCTTTTCGCTGGGGATGCTGGCCGAATTCGAAGGGCGCTTGCACCAGGCGGGTGCCTGGTTTTATCCTCGGCTGTTCTGGGAGGCGGGATTGCTCGGCCAGGTCTTATATCTGGAGGCAGAGGCGGCTGGGGTGCGTGGGACGGGAATCGGCTGTTTCTTCGACGACCCGGTTCATGAGATGCTGGGGGTGCAGGGGTTGTCTTTTCAATCGCTCTATCATTTTACGATTGGTGGACCGGTGGAAGATCGCCGAATGATGACGTTGCCGGCCTATCATCATCTGAATCGGCCATAGTCTCTATTTTGTAAAACCAATAGCTTGAACGGAACTGATTCATGTTTAAGATCAAGAAAAAGGCCGAGAAGCCCAAGCTCCCGGTCCTCTATAACGTGATCGAGGATTATTCCGAAGCCGATGCACCGGGTAATGTGACGGCTTGTGCGATGACGCTTCCGGAGGATCTTGCGGGACATGCCAAGATCTTGTCTGAAAGCTATGAAGTGCCGCTGACGACGATGACCGCGCTGCTCACTCAGGGCGGCGTCTATGTGTATCCCGCCGAGGGCGGGCTGTTAACGCGCGGACTCTTTGCCTGTGTGGTCGATCCGACGGGTGCGCTGCCGAAGCGGACGTTTGTGTTGGATCTGATGCAGTTTGCCGAGGCCGAGCATCTGGCCCGGGCGCGGTCGCTTTCGATGGCAGACGCCGCCTACGAGATTTTCCATCGTACGTTGCCCGATGAGTTGAAGGAAAAGCTGGATCAGAAGAATCTTGGCCTGGACTATCGCATGATCGATCGGGCGGTGGCGAAGGGCGGCGATATCAAGTACATCGATTTCCGCAAAGATTGGTCGCCGCATTTCAAGCGTCTGTGCATCATGCCGGACGGCCGGTTGGTTGAGACGGGCGGGCTGGAGGAATTCGCGCAGCTGCACGGAATCACGGTTGCGCAAGCCAAGCAGCTGATCGAAGAGGGCGGCACGCTGGAAGTGGGACAGGAAGTGCTGGCCTGCCAGATTGTGAACGGCCAGTCGTCGGTGGCGCGGTTCGGCGCCAAGAATTACGTGAAGGCGAAGGACTTGGTTGCCTCAAAAGGAATTCATATTCTGGATGCCTTGAGCGAGGTGGCCTACAACGATCCGGTGATGATGCGCGGGTTGGTGCGGAAAGAGTTGTCAGGCGGCCGCTAGTTGGCCTATGGAGTGGGAATAGCAGGCGTGCTCGATTGAGCCGTCTGTCGCGCCTGTTGTTGCCAGATTGCCCAGAGGAATGTTCCGATGATGGTGCCGCTGAGGTTGCAGATAATATCCAAAGGCGAGGGCCGGCGATTGTGGGAGTAGAGCTGATACAGTTCGACGGCACAGGAGAGAAGTAGTCCCAACAGCATGGCCGTGACGAGAGCTGAGCGCGTATTCGAATTCCGATGTTGGAGGTATAGAAAAGCAAAGGGAATGTAGAGGGCGAAGTTCACGATAATGTCCAGCCAAAACCCGAATGAGCGGATCTCCTCAAGGGGCGGGACCCAAATGACATAGTCCCAATGAGAATGGCCGACGAAGACGGACCCATAGATGCCGCTGGCGAGAATGAGGACGCTGTACAGAATCCAGAACGTCAGCCACATGAGGGTCGAATACTCTCCTGAAGAAATGTGCGGCGCAGCACTGGCGGTGATCGTAGCGTTTTAAGATCCTCTCAGATCCCTTAGAAAGACTTCCAGTAAATACTGTTTATGCCGTCGCACGTCTTGAGAGCATGGTGTCGGCTGTTCGGCTAGCCAGGTGCGCCGCGGGAAGGGCTACATCGGGATAGAAGGTGGGGCGGTGAGAAGAGCCGTGATCGTGCTGACGAACGCCTCTTTCTCGATAGGTTTATGAAAGAAGCCGGCGGCTCCTTTGGTCTTGGATTGTTCTTCGAGGCCGGGCTTAGTTTGCCCCGTTACGATCACGATGGGAATGTGTTTGGTTAATATATTTGTTTTGAACCGGTCAAGCAACATCCAGCCGTCTCCGCCAGGGAGGATGAGATCCAGAATAATGAGGGCGGGTTTGTCTCGGAGCGCTCGGCCGGTGGCTTGGAGCGTATCGCTGGAAGACAGGACGGCATAGTTCTCTTTTGTCAGCATGGTTTGCATGAATAGCTGAAAGTCCGGGCTGTCGTCGATGATCAGTATTTTGGTCCGTGGTTGCATGTCAGTGCGTGGCTTGCCGCGTGGCTGTCATTGGCCCTTGAGCGAGGTTTTGCAGCAGTTGTTGGAGGCGGATGGTGTCCGGTTCGGACAGTGCGTGGAACTCCAAACCGAAGGTATTGCCGCGCACCCAGCGGACGGTGCTCCCTTCAAGTTGCAGCGGTTTCGGGGAATCGGGGAGCTGGACTTGGAGGTCTACGAGGCTTTGAGTCGGCAGCGCGATGTTCGACTCGATGCTGCACCCACCCATGGACAAATTGAGAATCGTGCCTTGGCCCGCGAGCGTGTCGCTGGCGAAGGTGCTCTCAAAGTTGACGTCGAATCGCGGGCATTGCCGATGATGTTCCATGTCGATACATCTGCAGGAGTTGAGCGCGTTGCGTCAGTACGCCAATACATGAAGAGGGTTGATGGTGTTTCTTTATCGGCGCGACAGGCTGTCAACTTGAGGTCGAACGGATCGAGTGAGATTAGGAAACGACGCCGGCAACCGTGGGGTGTGATTATTCTGGCAGGGGGAGGGCTACTTGGCCGCGAGTTCTTCCTGTATGGCCTGAAGGAGCTTGTTGAGATCGAAGGGTTTCTGGAACGTTCGCCTGGCGCCAAACAGGTTTGCTACATCGAGAAAGTTGCGATCGCCTTGCGCGCCGGTGATTGCGATCACCTTGGCGTCGAGATACTCGCGGGTCAGCTGGAGTGTCGTTTCCAAGCCGTCGGTGTCCGGCATCAACAGATCCATGATAACCAAATCGGCTGGTTGCTTCTGATAAACCTCAAGCCCTTCACGCCCATTGGACGCTTCGAATACCCGATGCCCGGCCTTTTCCAGTACTTCACGGAGGAGGTGGCGGATGGATTCTTCGTCGTCGATAATTAAAATCGTAGCCATGGTTTTTCCTTACTCTCCGAGAGCGATCTTACCCGTCTGCCGACTGTGTGTCTAGGAGGAAAATGGCAGGCGATCAGGCTGTGTCGCGACTGGCTCATCCGCATCTATCGAGCGACGCATCGCATCGATATGGAACGAACAGGATCGAAGAACCGATCGAACGAATATTCATTGACCGATCTCATCCTTTTTGGTAAAACTCGACTCACTCGCTGCCAGTTCCCTGCAACGCACCTTCTTCGGAGAGTATTCTTGTGACAACTCATTCGGATTGGGCTTGGACCCGACGCACGTTTTTGCAAACCTCTGTGATGGCATTGGCTCTCGCTGTGTTGCCAGGATTGCGGCCGCAACGTGTCGCAGCAGGGGCGCTTCCTGAGGGCCGGTTGACCTTCTTGAATGTCTGGACCGATGAGCGGCTGGAGGTGACGTACCGCAATGAGGCCGGCGAGTACGATTGGGAAGCGCTGGATGATGTCAATCATATCCTGCGATGCCATGCGACCGGTGAGGTCTCCGCGATCGATGTGCGCGTGTTGGAGCATGTCAATCTGGTGCAGAAGAGGATCGGCGGCGACCGGGAGGTTCACATCATCTCCGGCTATCGCTCTCCGGAGTACAATGCGCAACTCGTGCGCGCCGGACGGCGTGCGGCGAAGAATAGCCTGCATATACAGGGTCAGGCGATCGATATACAGATTCCGGGCATCCATCCCAAAGTCATTCGCCAGGCCGCGCTCGAATTAGGCTACGGCGGCATCGGCTATTATCCGCGTTCGAAGTTCGTGCACCTGGATTCCGGGGCGTTCCGGTCCTGGTAAGGGCCAGTAGTTTTTGCTGCCTCCACCGCGGTATCCTCTGGTCCCGTTCCCGCCTATAGCGACTCATTATTCTTGAGGAGGATTGTTATGATCGGTCGTCTCGATGCTCTGAGATGTGTGTGTCTGGTTGCGTTGTTGGGTGTGATGGTCGATGCGCCGGCGATTCAGGCGGAGGCGGCGAACGGGGCTGTGAAGGCCGTGGTCTCGAAGGGGAAGCATGTATCGCTGGAATATACGCTGAAGCTGAATGAGAAAGATGTTCTGGAATCGAATGTCGGCGGCGAGCCGATGACCTATGTGCAGGGTGCGGAAGAAATCGTTCCGGGATTGGAGAAAGCGCTGGAGGGAATGTCGGTCGGAGAGAAGAAGCATATTGCGGTCAAGCCAGCGGATGCCTACGGAGAGGTGGACCCGAAAGCCATTCAGGAAGTGAAGAAGGCGTTGGTCCCGGAGCATGCGTGGAAGGTCGGCGCTGAATTAGAAGCGCGGGGGCCAGAAGGGCAATCAATGTTCCCCCACGTGACGGAAGTGAAGGAAGATTCCGTGGTGCTGGATTTCAATCATCCGCTGGCCGGAAAGACCTTGTACTTCGACGTCAAAGTTCTGGATATCCGCGCGGAAGCCAAAGCGAAGTAAGCGAGAGCCGCTATTCCGTTACAGTTTGAAGAAGAGCATGGAGAGGGGCGGGAGCGTGAGGCTCAGTGAATAGGGCAGGCCGTGACAGGGACTGTTCTCGGCCTGCACACCGCCGGAGTTTCCCATGTTGCTGCCTCCGTACAGTTCGGCGTCGCTGTTGAGCCGCTCTCGATAGTATCCTCCTGCCGGGACGCCGACGCGATAGTGCTGCCGTGGCACCGGGGTAAAGTTTCCTACGCAGAGAATGGACTCCGAGTCATTCTCGCCTTTTCGAAGAAAGGCGATGACCGAATTCTCCGTGTCGTTGAAGTCGATCCACTGAAACCCGTTCCATTCGTAGTCCACTCGGTGCAGTGCTGGCTCTTGCCGGTAGAGCTGATTCAGGTCCCGCACAAAGCGCTGTAATCCATGATGAGGCGGATATTCGCAGAGATGCCAGTCCAGGCTGGTGTCGTGATTCCATTCCCGCCACTGTCCGAATTCATTGCCCATGTACAGCATTTTCTTCCCTGGATGGCCGTACATGTAGCCGTAGAGGGCGCGGAGATTGGCGAATTGCTGCCAAGGGTCGCCGGGCATTTTCCCGATCAGCGAGCGTTTGCCATGCACGACTTCGTCGTGCGAGAGGACGAGAACGAAATTTTCCGTGAAGGCGTAGAGCAGGCCGAACGTGATCTGGTTTTGATGAAATTTCCGATGCACCGGTTCGTGGGCGAAGTAGTCGAGGGTGTCGTGCATCCAGCCCATGGTCCATTTAAATGTAAACCCGAGTCCGCCGGTATAGGTGGGGCGTGAGACGCCCGGCCAGGAGGTGGACTCTTCCGCAATGGTCATGGCTCCGGGAAAGTCTCGATGCACGAGGACATTCAGTTCCTTGAGCAGCGTCACGGCGCCCAGGTTTTCGCGCCCGCCGAACTGATTGGGGATCCATTCTCCGGCGTTTCGTCCATAGTCGAGGTACAGCATTGAGGCGACGGCGTCCACGCGTATGCCGTCGATGTGATACCTGTCGAGCCAGAACAGCGCGCTGTTCTGGAGGAAGTTGCGCACTTCCGGACGGTCGTAATTGAAGATCCGGCTGTGCCAATCCGGGTGATAGCCGAGGCGTGGATCGGCATGGTCATAAAGATGGGTGCCGTCGAAGAAGGCGAGTCCATGCGGATCGTCGGGAAAATGCGCGGGGGCCCAGTCCATAATGATGCCGATCCCGGCGGCATGGGCGGCATCGACAAACGCCATGAAATCTTTCGGGGTGCCATAACGGCTGGTTGCCGCGAAGTAGCCGGTCGCTTGATAACCCCAGGATCCGTCGAAGGGGTGTTCGGTGATAGGGAGCAGCTCGATATGGGTATAGCCGAGGTCCTTCACATAGGGAATGAGTTTGGCGGCTAGTTCGCGGTAGGTGAGCCAGCGATTCTCTTCCTCCGGCACCCGCATCCATGATCCGAGGTGGGCTTCATAGATAGCGACCGGGGCGCGCAAAGGGTTCCACTGCGCGCGAGTGTTCATCCAGGTCTCATCGTGCCAGGTAAAATCCGATAGATCGCACACAACCGAGGCGGTACGGGGGCGGAGTTCGCCCGCATAGGCATAGGGGTCTGCCTTAACCAGGACGGCGTCCTGGCCGCGCGGCCGAATTTCATATTTGTAGAGGCTTCCGTTCGGCAGGTCGGGGAGGAAGAGCTCCCAGAGCCCTGTCGATCCACGGTTGGTCATGGGATGGCAACGGCCATCCCAGCGATTGAACTCACCGACTACGCTGACGCGCGCGGCATTCGGTGCCCAGACGACAAAATGCACCCCAGTGATGCCTTCTACAGTGCGGATATGCGCTCCCAGCGATTCGTAGGCTCGATAAAACGTGCCCTCTGAAAAGAGATGCAATTCAAAATCGGTCAGCAACGGAGGCAGTGCATAGGGATCGTGTATTTCCGTGGCGATTCCGTCGGCTGTGCGCGACCGAATCTTGTAGCGGAATGTGTCTGTCTGCTGCGGAAGGATAGCTTCAAAGAGACCGGCTTCGTGGATGCGTTTGGCCGGGAGGGCGGTGGCATGACCGGCAGACAGGATCTCGACGGATTTGGCGAACGGAAGCCAGGTGCGGATAGCCAGGCCTTGAGCGGTTGGATGCGGGCCGAGGATCGCGCGCGGATTCCAGTGCGTGCCGGAGATGAGTCGTTCGATGTCGTCTGGTTTGAGCGCCGTAGAGTGTGCCATAGGCCTATCCTAAGGCGTCGCTCGGCCAGAAGGAAGCGGAAAACGCGAATAGAAACGTGCAGAGGTGGTGCGCCCGACAGGACTTGAACCTGTAACCTTCTGATCCGTAGTCAGATGCTCTATCCAATTGAGCTACGGGCGCATGGATCTCTTGGGTAAGAAGGGACAAGACCCTCAGACTGCAAGAGGTAGGGCGTGGTTATACATGTCCAGGCTCATATGGGTCAAGTCGGCGCGGTTGATTCACGCATGGTCACCCTATGATCGGAGGTTTGATCTCAGAAGCTGTGGTGGGAGGGATTGTTAGTGTATTGAGTTCCGGCGCAGATGAGCAAAACGCTATTCAGCGGGTAGGCGCTCGGGTATGATTTGAACGATTCTCCGTCATGAAGGAAAAAGACGGAGGAAGGTCAACGATGCAAACACCTGAGACTATGTTACGCGGTCATGATGGCGGAAGCGCTTGCTCGTCTTTAGGGAACTCATGGAGATTGTGGGGCGCGCTTTTTATTGGAACAATCTTGATAACTGTCATAGGCACCTGGTTGGTGTGGTTTTCGTTTGTGATCCAGCGGCAGCACAATGAGGCGGATATTCGGGCGGCTTGCCAGCGGATGATGCCGGAAACCGTCGAGCGCTGTGTGGATACGGTGGTCATTCAGCGGGGAGGGATGAGACGGTGAGTCGATCTTCGACGTGCAAAGCTGTGATCTTCGGGATGTTCATTGGAATAAGCTTCCTGTCTGTTCCGGTACTCTCTTTGGCCGATGAGGCGGAGCCGGCGTCCCGGCAGCGTGTCGAGCTGTCGCTCAGGTCATGGTTGTTTACCAACGGCGAAACGAAGTGGAGCCACGATGCCTCGGGGCTCGATTCTCGATTGGGCAATCCCACCTCAAAGCTGACCTACAAAGATAACAATACGCAGATTATGGAGCTTGGCGCCAAAATTAATTTATCGCGCCGCTGGTTCATGCGGGGTGAAGTGGGATTTTCTGTCGATTTCGATCGCGGGAAAATGACGGACGACGACTATCTTGCAACGGGAGGCCAGCACCTCTATTCGCGAACCACCAGCGACACGGCTGGCCACGGGACTTGGTATCTCAATCTTGATGGTGGCCAGCGGGTCGTAGAGTTTTCCGGTAGCAGAGGGTACCTCGACGTCTTTGGCGGATTCCAATATTGGAGAACGAAGTATGAGGCACGAAGCGTTCGTCAGGACGTCTGCAATCCCTCGGGTGCCTTTACGTGTAGCGCTGCGGGGACGGTAAGCAATCAAGGGGCCTTGGCTATCGTCAATACCACGCATTGGATTACCCCGATTCGTATCGGTGGTCAAACGGAGTATCGCGTGACCCGCTGGTTTAGCCTGGAGGGAAGACTCGCGGCAAGCCCGGTCAGCATTGTGTATAACGAAGACCGGCATGAACTGCGCACCGACCTGCAGCGTCCTAGTTTTACGATGTGGGGAGTGGGGATGAGCGCCAATGCCGATGCGGGGATGAAATTCATGCTGGCGCGCAATGTTGCGCTGACCATGGGCTACCGGGTGTGGTGGAACCGGACCTTTACCGGGACCTGGGAAAATCATCCGGTGGGATCTGCATCGGAATCGGCCCCGCTTCGAGAGTTTCAGACTATCCGCCATGGAGCCACGATCGGGCTGACCGCGGCCTTCTAGTCGTCTCCAACACAGAAAGACTTGCGTCAACGGCGCGGACGTCCTGATGGCAGCGTGTCTTCTTCATATTCAAGGAACAGCCGTTTGGCTTCCGGGTGGAGTTGTCCCGGATGGCCGTAGGGAATGCCGGCGGTGCGGAAGAGCGGCGTGAGCTTGCCGTTGGGATGCAGGTAGCCTGCGCGCAACGGCACGGTGCGTTTACTGTGGCGTACAAGGCGGCAGGGAGAGGGGCGGATGGACGTGAGCCAGTCAGCGATGTCTTGAGGGTTGCCGATGGAGGCGGAGAGCAGCAGCAGCTTCGCTTGCGACGGGCAGAAGATGATGGTCTCTTCCCAGACCACGCCGCGTTCCGGGTCCGCCAGGTATTGCGATTCATCCAGGATCACCAGCCCAAGCGTATCCAGCCGCACATCGATTTCTCCGCCGGCTGCGTCATAGAGCAGGTTGCGGAGAATCTCCGTCGTCATGATGAGAATGGGCGCCTGGCTGTTGTCTTGGCGATCCCCAGTCAGAATCCCGACGCGGTCGCTGCCGAATATTTTTGAGAATTCGGTGAATTTCGTATTCGAGAGCGCTTTCAGCGGAGACGTGTAAATGACCGTCCGGTTTTCGTCCATCGCCCGGCGCGCGGCCTCGACGGCGACGTAGGTTTTTCCGCTCCCGGTCGGCACACTTACCACCACATCGGTTTCAGCCAGTCCCGCCAGGGCTTCCACTTGCCAGGGGTCCGGGACAAACGGCTGTGGGCTTGGCACGCCGAGCCCTTCGAGCCAGGCGGCGAGTGAGACGCTCGGCTCGGTCGACTCCGGTTCATGCGTCCGGTGCGGCCTTCTGTTTGGAGGAGGAGCGGGATGTCGGGGCGCTGTCTGCCGGGCTGGTGCCGGCGTGGATTGTGGCTGTGCCTGCCGTTCGCCGATGAGCGCCTGCAGATCGGATTCGAGTCCGGCCAGGTTTTGCGACGAGTGTTGCAGCAGCAGTTCGATCAGGCGGCGTTTCCCGGCCCGAAAGTGCCGGTGCACGCGCCCGCGCGCCAATCGATGCAGGACGGCAATGGGTTGTTGCGCGAGGAGTTGCTGGAGTTCGTCGGTCGTCATAGCGTTCTCAGCTTTCTCACGGTAGTTCTTCCAACACCCCGCGGCGTATCAAGTCGATGGCGCGGGATGCCGAGTCTGCCAGGCCGGGATGGGTCGCGCGCAGGGTGTGCAACTGCGACAGGAATTCGAGTGTTCTGGCGAGCAGGCGATAGATATCGCCTTCCGCCATGGTGGTCGAGCGGCAGAGGCCGATCCATGTCAGGCCCGGGTCGGATACCCAGCGCTCGGCGACGGCTGCGATGTCCGCGCGCAGCAACGGAGGATCTTCATAGGGCGAGAGGCTTTCTGCGAGTTTGCGAACTTGCCCCAGTAGTGAACTGAGCCCCGTGCTGACTCGCGGAAAAGCGCCGGGCCGGTCGTCGTCATGGGCGATGCTCGCCATCACGCCGGTGAGCACGGCCGGATCCGCGCCGGCAAAGGCCTCGGCCCGGATTAATTCGGTGATGAGCAGCGAGTGATCGATGCGGATCAGCCGCGCCCATTCGCCATCGTCCGTTAAATGCGAGGCCGGGCTTAAGTAGCCGAATTTCTGAAGCACGTCGATCCGTTCCTGAAACCGGTGCCATAGACTGGTGCGCAGCGCCTGAATCGACTTGATGTGGCGTTGCTGTTCTTGCCGCAGGCGTGAGGCGACGAGATAATCCTTTTGGCAGGCCGGCCGCGAGGAACAGCTGGGGCAGGGGAAGTCGCCCAGGCTTTGCACGATGGCATCGGGAATGAGGTCGGATTCTTTCGAGACCAGAATGGGCAGCAGGGGCAGCCTGGTCGGTAGTTCGGTCAGCTGGTAGAGCAGTTCATCGAAGGATTCAGAGGTACACCAGGGGTAGCCTTGCTGTTCCGCGCATTCGAACAGGCGGTCGAACACATCGGTGACGGTGCCGGCAGGGGATTCGGTAATGGCTCCCCCGGCGCGCAGCACGGTGACCATCGGGCTTTTCTGCCCCTTGCTCCGGTATTGGCGCAAGACGATGCCTCTTCCTTTATTGAGTCCGACCACCCGGCCCGGCGTCATGAAGTGAAATCGCGCCGTGACTTCAGGGGATTCGTGGCGGGCGGTCTGGTGTCGATGTGGTTTTTGCCGCCGGGCTTGATCAAAGGTGTGCCACTGGGTAATCCAGTCGGTGCAGACACGCGGGCCGAAGGGCTCCATTTGCGTATGCAGGACGTCCAGTTTTCCTTCGAGTACATTCGCGCGCTGATTGAGTTGGAACTGGGCAAAGCTCTTGGCCAAAATGGCCTGAATCTGTTCGTGCGGGTGCGCTTTCAAGAGATTGAGGACCATCGGGTAACTGATGGTGAATTGGCTGTCGATGGCTTCCGGATTTCCAGTGAATCCCTTGGTCAGCACATGCAGGTCGATATACGGAGAGGGCGTCACGACGGCGAAGCCGACATAGTCTTTCCCGCGGCGGCCGGCCCGTCCGGCAATCTGCTGGACTTCCCCGATGGTCAGATCCATGAAGTCCCGGGCCTTGCGGATGCTGGATTGCGTGATGACGACGGTGCGCGCTGGAAAGTCGACGCCGGCGGCTAATGTCGTGGTCGCAAAGACCGCGTCGAGACAGCCTTGCCGCATCAATTCTTCAATCGCAATTTTCCAGGAAGGAAGATGGCCGGCGTGATGGGCCGCGACGCCGATTCGCTGGACGGTCGGAATCAACGGATGTTCCGCGATGCTGGGATATTGGGCGATGACCCGTTCCAGCGCAGTGGCGATGGCTTCTTGGCGTTCCGGCGGGAGCACGGTGCGGGCGTGGTCGAACGCCTCCATGGCTTCGTCGCAAGCACGGCGTGAGGTGAGAAAGACAATGGCGGGCGTCAGCGACTTCTCGCGGAGCGCGGCGATCAGATCAACCGGGTGAATCGAGGGAGGCATGCAGCTTCATTCCCTTCGAGATGACGACCAGGCCTGATTCCGTGACGGTGAATCGCCGGGCGTCGGCCTCCCGATCGTATCCGATTTCAGTACGGGGAGGAATGATCACGTCTTTGTCGATAATCGCCCGGCGGATGCGGCTGTGTTCGCCGATGACAACATTCTCCATCACGATGGATTCCCGCACGTCGGCATGATCCATGACCCGCACGTTTGGGGAGAGCACGGAGTTTTGGACGCGTCCGCCGGAGACGATGCAGCCTCCGCAGACCACGGAGTCCAGCGCCACGCCCATGCGGCCGCCCTGGTAATCTTGCGCGAACACAAATTTAGCCGGAGGAAACTGGCCTTGATAGGTGCGGATCGGCCATTTGGGATCGTAGAGATTGAATAGCGGATCGACGGCGACTAGGTCCATATTGGCTTCCCAGTAGGCGTCGAGCGTCCCGATGTCCCGCCAGTATTTGACCGCCTTCTTATTTTCATCCTGAAACTTGAACGCATAGACCCGGCCTTCCCGAATCATGCGCGGGATGATGTTCTTGCCGAAATCGTGGGCCGTCTCTTCTTGCGCATCCGCGGTCAGGTATTTCTTGATGATGTCGGTCTTAAACAAATAAATGCCCATGGAGGCAAAGGCGTGCGTCGGAGTCCCTGGGATCGGCGTAGGGTGCGCCGGCTTTTCGTCGAAATGAGTGATGCGCAGATCTTCATCCACGCTGATGACGCCAAACCGCGTGGCGTCTTCGATGGGGATATCGAGCGCGCCAACGACGGCGTCGGCGCCTTTGGCCAGCAGCCAGTGGAACATCTCAGCGTAGTTCATCTTGTAAATATGGTCGCCGGCCAGAATCAGGAGATAGTCGGCCTGCTCGGTGTCGAGCAGGAACAGGTTCTGATGCACGGCATCGGCGGTGCCCCTGTACCATTCCTCGCTGATGCGTTGCTGGGGAGGGACCGACACGACATATTCGCCGAGCTCCGCGTTGAACACATTCCATCCGCTGCGGATGTGTTTGTCCAGCGAGTGCGATTTGTACTGGCTCAGCACGGCGATCCGGCGCAGGCCGGAGTTCAGGCAGTTGCTCAATCCGAAGTCGATGATCCGGTATTTCCCACCGAAGGGGACCGCCGGCTTGGCGCGTTGTTCCGTGAGCGGCGAGAGCCGTTCGCCTTTTCCTCCGGCCAGAATCATCGTGAAAATATTGTTCATCGCGGCGAATTGTAACAGGACGGTGTGGAAATGGGAAGAAAGAGGAATGATTGACTTCAGAAACCGCAGAGACAATACTAGCCCGGAGAGGCGGTAAGTATGAGTCGTAAAGGAGTGTCTATGAAACGCGATTTGATTGTGGCCGCGCTTCCCCGCAAGAGCGGCAAGGCCGTGAGCAAGCAGGTTGTGGAGACCGAAAGCGTGTCCTGGCGGGTGGAGCGGTTGGAAGCCCAGCTGCAAAAGCTGACCGAGTTGGTGCGCGACCACGCCGAAGACGTGGACCGGTTGGTGCGGATCGTCGCGGAAGACCGGAATGTCATCCGGCAGCAGCTCTTGCGGAAACATCACGAAAAAGTGCGTGTCCGGAAGCATCTCCGAGACGGGAGCGACAAGGTCGGATTGGATAGTTGAGCGTGCGGTGCGCGCCTCGCCGTTGTGTCTCTCCGCGCTGTTCCCCGACATAGGATTTCGGCGCCGTGGCTGACCTGAGCATCGACATGCGAGCCCTGGTCAAGTGTCACGGTGCGACGCTCGCCGTCGATCATGTCTCTTTGCAGATCACCCGCGGAGAATTCTTTTCGCTTCTCGGTCCCAGCGGCGCCGGGAAGACGTCATTGCTCAGAATGTTGGCGGGGTTCGAAACGCCCGATGCCGGCGATATTCTTATCGACGGCCGCTCGATGGCGGGGGTTCCGCCGAATCGACGACCGGTGAATCTGGTCTTTCAGTCCTACGCATTATTCCCCCACATGACGGTTGCAGAGAATGTGGCCTTCGGCCTCGAGATGCAACGTTTGCCGCGCGGCGAGATCGCCAAACGGGTCGGGGCGACGCTCGATTTGGTTCAATTGCAAGACAAGCGGGACCGTGTGCCAGATCGACTTTCAGGCGGCGAACAGCAACGGGTGGCGCTCGCGCGGGCACTCGTCAACCGGCCCGCGGTTGTTTTGCTGGATGAGCCGCTAGCCGCGCTGGATCAGCAGCTCCGGCAACAGATGCAGGCCGAACTCAAAACCATCCAGGCGCAAGTGGGGCTGACGTTTGTGTGCGTGACGCATCATCAGGAGGAAGCGTTGGCGCTGTCAGACCGGCTGGCAGTCATGCAACAGGGGCGGGTCATGCAAGTCGGACGGCCTGAGGATCTCTATGAGCATCCTGAAAACCTGTTTGTCGCGCGATTCGTGGGCGTGAGCAATGAAGTGAGTGGAACCTTGGTGGATGTTCAGGCCGGCGAAGGAACGCTCTTGCCGAGCGACGTTTCCGTCTCGCGGGGGATTCGCGTCTCGGTTCCCGCCGGTCTTCAGTCCGGCGCACAGGCTGTGATGACGGTCAGACCCGAGCGTGTTCGCATCGCGCCGGGCCATGTGGCGGATGCTGGGCTGAATTGCCTGCATGGCGTGGTTGAGACGATGCAGTATATCGGCAGCGAATGGCAGGGGGCCGTGCGGATCGGACCGTCGGTGCGCTGGACCATTCGCGCGTCCAATGCCGCCTCAGGGAGCCGCCCGGTGGCAATCGGCGCGCCCGTTTCGCTGCAATGGAACGCCTCCGATGGAGTCGTGCTCCCAGTCATATGAATCACTCACCGCCTTCGATAGCATCGTCACCCAGCGGTCGTTCGTGCAGCAAGTCCTCTGGGCTGCTCCTTCCCGGGCTTTTATGGACCACCGTCTTTTGCCTGCTCCCGATAGCCGTCGTTCTGGCAGTGAGTTTGGCCACGCGCGGCACCTACGGGGGAGTTCTGTGGGAATTCAGTCTGGATAACTATCGCGATCTGCTGCATCCCCTCTATGGGCGAATCTTTGGGCAATCGCTGTTGCTGGCCGGGGCGGCTACGGGGCTGTGTCTTGTGCTGGGATTTCCCCTGGCCTATTACATCGCCCGGCTGCCGCCGCGCCGCCAGGCGTTGTGGCTGGTGCTCATCATGATTCCTTTCTGGACCAACTTTCTGGTGCGCACCTATGCCTGGATGTTCATCTTGCGCACCGAAGGGCTGCTGAATACGGTGCTGATCCAACTGCATCTGATCTCGGCGCCGCTGGATCTGCTCTATTCCAATCAGGCCGTGCTGCTGGGGCTGGTCTATGGTTATTTGCCGTTCATGGTCTTGCCGCTCTATGCGGCAATTGAACGGATCGACCCGGCGTTGATCGAAGCGGCCTGGGATCTCTATGCGGACCGGTGGTCGCTATTCCGCCGGGTGCTGATTCCACTGACCAAGCCCGGTATCGTTGCCGGCTGCGTGCTCGTCTTTATTCCCTCGCTGGGCGCCTATCTGACGCCGGATTTGCTCGGCGGCGCGCGCAGCATGATGGTGGGGAATCTGATTCAGCATGAATATCTGGTCGCACGGGATTGGCCGTTGGGCTCGGCCTTGTCCATCGTGCTCATGCTTATCGTGATGAGCAGCCTGCTGTGGTATTTCGCGGCGCAACCGCCGCAGGCTCGCGAGCGAGGCGAGCCATGAGAGGGCAGGGAATCTGGTTGCGCGGGATCAGCGGACTCGGCATGGCGTTCCTGTATCTTCCGATCATTGTTCTGGTGGTGTTCTCGTTGAACGCGTCACGCCTGTCGGCGGCGTGGCAGGGGTTTTCGTGGCACTGGTATGGCGTGCTGTGGCAGGACGAAGCCCTGCTGGCCGCGGCGGCGAACTCGCTATGGATTGCCGCGCTGTCTACCAGTCTTGCGGTGCTGCTTGGCCTGCCGGCGGCGATGGGGCTGGAGCGTCTGAAGGGGCATGGGCGGCAGGTGGTGGACATGATCTTCTTGCTGCCGTTGGTGTTGCCCGAAGTGATGATGGGGGTGGCGCTGCTGTTGTTCTTCGTGGTGATTCATTGGCCGCTGAGTCTGGCGACGGTTGTTGTCGGTCATGCGGCCTTTAATTTGCCGATTGTCGTTGTGATGGTGCGGGCCAGGCTGCAGAAGCTCGATCCGCGATTGGAGGAGGCGGCGAGCGATCTCGGTGCGTCGGCGTGGCAGACGTTTTACCGGGTAACCTGGCCGCTGGTCCGTCCAGCGGTGTTGGGGGCGGCGCTCTTGGCGTTCACGATTTCGCTCGACGACTTCATTGTCACATTTTTTGTCGCCGGTCCTGGCGCAACCACGTTGCCGCTCAAGGTGTATTCCATGATCAAGTCCGGTCTTTCTCCAGAGATCAATGCCCTGTCTTCCGTGTTGGTCTTGTCGTCCATGGGACTAGTCGGGCTATCTCTGATATTTCAACGGCGGTAACAAGGCGTATGTCTGTCTCGCGCGGTGTTCTTAAAGCGCTGGGGGTTGCCTCGGTCATCGTTCTTCTATGGGGTGGGTGCGACCGGGGGCGAGAGCCCAATCAGCAGAGCGGCACGGGCGCGACGGCGACGCTCCACTATTTTACGTGGTCCGATTATGTCAGCCCTGAATTGATTCATGAGTTTGAACAGGCGCATGGCGCGCGCGTTGTCGTCGATACGTTCAGCAGCAACGAAGAGTTGCTGGCCAAGCTTCAGGGGGGCGCGTCCGGATATGACGTGACGGTTCCGTCGGATTTCATGGTGTCGATTATGGCGGCGCAGGGGATGCTGGCTGAGTTAGACCTTGCCGCATTGCCGAATCTGCGTACGCTGGAGCCGCATCTTCAGCATCCGGCGTTCGATCCGGCGCATCGGTATGCTGTGCCGTATCTCTGGGGGACGGTGGGAATCGGCTACGACTCAGCGGTGGTGACCACGCCCCCGGACAGTTGGGACATTCTGTGGGATCGGCGGTATCGCGGCAGGATCAGCATGTTGAACGATCAGCGTGAAGTCTTTGGGGCTGTGCTGCGGTCCATGGGACACTCGATGAATACCACCGATCCTGGCACGATTGAAGCCGCGAAACAGAAACTGATTGCCCAAAAGCCGCTGGTCAGGACCTATGCGAGCGACCATTACGATCAACTATTGGCGTCCGGCGACGTGGTGCTGGCGCAAGGGTGGGGAGGGCCGGTCGCGCGGGCCATGCGGGATCGGCCGTCGATCCGGTATGCGGTCCCCAAAGAAGGCGGGACGATCTGGGCCGATTGCCTCGTGGTCCTGAACTCGTCGCCCAATAAAGCGCTGGCAATGCAGTTTATCAACTTTCTCATCGATGCCCGCGTGGCGGCGCGGACGTCCGAGCGGTTGCTCTTTGCGGCGTCGAATCGCGAAGCCCGCACGTGGATTGCGAAAGACGTGCTGGAGAACCCAGCGGTGTATCCGCCAGCCGACCTCATTGCTCGCATGGAATGGATGGGGGATGTCGGGCGGGCGATGCGCATCTACGACCGAGCCTGGACGGAGTTGAAAATGCAGTAATGCGAACGCGAGATCTCATTGCAAGTGCTTAAGAACTCAGTATAATATGATTGTTCGTGCTTCTGTCTGATTGATTCTCTTGCGGCAACTCACCGGACATGTGTGAGCCGTGCGAATATACCAGTCGGGTGAATATGGTCGCTCTGTCGTGATGGCGCAGATCTTGGCAAAGGTCGGCAAGTTTGTTTTTTGCGCCGTCATGATTATCGGATGGGGCCATCCGGCCTTAGCCGCGACCGACCTTCCAGCAAAGACTGCTCCCGCCGCATCTCCTGCAACCGCGCTCCGATTGGGCCTCGATGATGCGGTGGCGCTCTTTCTGCGTCAAAATCTCGATCTGCTCATGGCCAAGTTCGGGATTGAATCGGCGAAAGGGCAGCAGATTACCGCCAAGTTATTTCCTAACCCGACGGTGTCTATCGGTACGCTCAGCGCCTATACGCAGGGGCGGAATATCGGGAACAGCGGTCAGTTGTTTGGACAGGTGCAGCAACTGTTTGAATTGGCCGGCAAGCGCGGGTATCGCATTGAGAGCGCCGCGTTCGGCACCCAGTCCGTTGAGGCCGCGTTTGAGGATGCCGTACGGCAGCTCACCTTTACGGTCAAAGACGCCTACAACCGCACTCAACTGGCGCAGCGCCGGCTGGCCTTGGCCGAAGAGAATCGAGATCGCTTCTCACGCATTCTCGATGTGAATACGATTCGCTTCAAGAAAGGCTATATCGCCGAAGTCGATCTGATTCGGATCCGGCTGCAATTCATCGATTTCCAATCGCAAGTCATCCAGTCCATTCAGGAAGGCGACAGCGCGCGCGGGGATCTGCGGCAATTGCTTCGGGTGTCGCCGGAGATGGGGCTCGAATTGACCTCGGAGTTCGACTATAAGCGGGTCGATCCCGATATTAACCGGCTCAGAACCGTGGCGCTCGACGCCAGGCCCGATGTTCGAGTCAAACGGGCTCTCATGTCTCAGCGCGAGGCGGATCTGAAGCTGGCCAAGGCCTATCGGATTCCGGATGTGACGGTCGGCGGCGGCTATGCGGTGCAGGGTTCGAAGGGGCCCGACAATCAAGGGCAGGTCGCGCTCAACTTGGGCCTGCCGTTGCCGTTGTTCAACCGCAATCAGGGCGGTATCATGCAAGCAGAGGTGGCGGTGCAGGCGGCCGAAGCCGATTTGAACAAAACGCTGAACCAGGTCGAAAACGAAGTGGATGTCGCGCATAAAAACCTGCTCCAAAGCCGGCGGCTGGTCGAGGCGTTTCTTGGCGGCGTGCTGGACGATGCCCGGTCAACCTTTACAATCGTCGAGCGGGCCTACGAGCGGGGTGGGGCGACGATTCTCGATTTGCTCGATGCGGCCCGGACGTCCAGAACGATCCAACAGAATTATTTCGAGGCGCTGTTCAACTATCAACGCCATGTGATTCAACTCGAAAGTGCGGTGGGGCAGGAGATATCGCTATGAACAGGCACAGGGCTCCGCTGGCCATCGCAATGGCGCTCCTTCTTCTTTCGCCCTTGGGTTGCGGGAAATCCGAGCAACCCGCGCCGTCCGATTCGGTCGCGGCTCCTCTGGAAAAGACGGCCCCGGCTCCCGTGCCATCGCCACCGCGAGTGGAAACGGCGATGGTGGAGTTCAGCCCGTCGCACCAGGCGCTGATCTTGTCCGGGAAAGTGGCGTACGGAGAAGATCGCTACTCGAAGATTTCGTCCCCATTACAAGGCCGGGTGGTGGAAGTGCGGGCGCATCTGGGCGACCGTGTGAAGGCTGGCGATGTTTTGTTGATCGTCGACAGCCCGGATATTGCCCAGGCCTATTCGGAGTATGTGAAGGAAGATTCGGATTTGCAGTATGCGACGCGGGCGGTCGATTTGGCGAAAGACTTGTACGAAAACAAGGCGATGCCGCTCAAGGATTTGAAACAGGCAGAGAATGAATTAGTGAAGGCCCGCGCGGAGTTTCGCCGCGCGAAAGAGCGGTTGCTGTCTTTGCGTGTGCCGGCCGATGAGCTGACCAAGCCGCTGGATAAGCAGAAAATTACCTCGCGCTTCGAGATGAAGAGTCCGCTGACTGGGATTGTGGTCGAGCGCGCTGTGACGCCGGGCCAATCGGTCGGCGGCGATCCGTCGCAAGTGCTGTTTACCGTGGCGGATTTGGATATGCTGCAAGTATTGGCCGATTTGTATGAGCGGGATCTGGCGCTTGCCAGAGAAGGGCAGTTTGCCACGGTGACGGTGGAAGCGTATCCTGGCGTCGAGTTTCCCGCCACAGTGGCGGCCATCGGCGATGTCGTCGATCCGGCAACCCGCACGATCAAAGTCCGAGCCTGGGTGAACAACGATCCGCATAAGCTGAAACCGGAGATGTTTGCCCGGTTGCATCTCAATGTCGGCGACGCCACGCCGTTTATTGCGGTGCCGCGCGAAGCCGTGTTGGAATCGGACGGCAAACAATTCGTCTATATCGTGGAAGAGCCGAACCGCTATGTGAAACGCGAGGTCAAGGTGTCGAATATTTCCACGGATCAGGTGCGTGTCTTGGAAGGGCTGGCCCGAGGCCAGCGCATTGTGATCAGGGGGGCCGTCCTGATTAAAGGTCAAGAAATCAAAGGGACGTAACCTCGTGCGAATAATTGTTGCGGTTCTCTCTCCGGGCCACGGCTTCCGATGATCGCGCGTCTGGTCGAAATTTCGCTAGTGCAGCGGTTCTTGCTGTGCGCGCTGGGCTTCATGCTGCTGTTCGGAGGGCTCTATGCCTTCCATCTCCTCGACATTGTCGCCTACCCCGATCCGTCGCCGCCGATGGTGGAGCTGATCACCCAGTATCCCGGCTGGTCGGCGGAGGAAATGGAGCGGCAGGTCACCATTCCAATCGAAGTTGCGCTGAACGGGATGCCGGGCTTAACCGATATCCGCTCCCTCTCGATCTTCGGCCTCAGCGATATCAAAATCTATTTCGATTTTGGAACGGATATGTTCCGGGACCGGCAGGAAGTGTTGAATCGCCTGGGAACGGTGCAACTGCCCAAAGGCGCCGATCCATCGCTCTCGCCCTGGTGGGCCATCGCCGAAATCTACCGGTATGAATTGACCGGCGAAAAAGCCGACCTCACGGCGCTCAAGACCATTCAAGATTGGCAGGTTCGACGCGAATTCCGGCGCGTGCCGGGCGTCATCGACGTGACGGCATTTGGCGGGACCACGAAGGAGTACCACGTCGACATCGATCCCGGCAAACTGATCAGCTATGGCGTGAGTTTGTCCCAGGTCATGACGGCGCTGACGAACAGCAATGCGAACGTCGGCGGCAATTATCTGACGATCGGGGCCCAGAACTACAACATCCGCGGGCTGGGGCTGATCAACCGGCTGGAAGACATCGAGAATGTCGTGGTGGCGGAAAAAGACGGGACGCCTATCTTTGTGAACACGCTGGGCAAGGTGTCGGTCGGCCATCAAGTGCGGCTGGGAAAAGTCGGGATCGACGACCGCGACGATGTGGTCGAAGGGGTCGTCCTCTTGCAGCGTGGCTATAAGGCCCTGTCGGTCTTGGATAAGGTGCGCGCGAAAGTCGAGGACCTGAACGGCTGGAAGCTGCCGGAAGGGGTCAAGATCAAGACGTTCTACGATCGGACGAAGCTGATTCATACGACCGTCGAAACGGTGATGGATATTTTAATCAGCGGGATGGTCCTGGTCTTCATTATCCTCGTCGTTTTTTTAGGGCATTTTCGCGCGGCCTTTATCGTCGCGCTGACGATTCCGATGTCGCTGTTGTTTACCTTTACGATGATGATTTTGGTGGGCGAGTCGGCCAATCTCATTTCGCTCGGGTCGATCGATTTCGGCATTATCGTCGATGCGACGCTGATTATGGTCGAGAGCATCTTCTTTCATCTGGCGCATTCAAAGACGCTGGGACTGACGGTGCATCAACAGATCGTGCGCGCCGCCCGCCAGGTCGGACGGCCGATCTTCTACTCGACGACGATTATCGTCGTCGCCTTTATTCCGCTCTTTACGATGACGGGCGTGCCGGGGAAAATCTTCGCGCCGATGTCGATTACCTATGGGTTTGCGCTCATCGGCGCATTGCTCATGGCGTTCACGCTCGCTCCAGTATTGTGCTCGTTCCTCTTAAAAGGGACGATCAGCGAAGAGGATACGGTCGTTGTGCGCGGGATTCGCCGAGTCTATTTGGCAACGCTGGATTGGGCGCTCGGGCATCGCATGACGGTGCTGGGGGGGGCTGGAGGATTGCTGTTGGTGACGGCAGTGGCGCTCCGATTCCTCGGCGGGGAATTCATGCCGGCGCTGGAAGAAGGCAATTTGTGGGTGCGCGCGACGATGCCGGTGGATATTTCCTTCGATCAAGCCGCCCGGTTGACCAGCGATATTCGCCGCATGTTCAGGGATTCGCCCGAAGTCTCGACGATTGTGTCCCAGCTTGGCCGGCCGGACGATGGCACCGATCCAACGAGTTTCTTCAATGCGGAGTTTCTGGCGAATCTCAAACCGCAGGAAGAGTGGAGGCACGGGCTCAGCAAGGATCAGCTGATCGAGGAAATCGAAGGGCGGCTGAAGGATATTCCTGGCGTGATTTTCAATTTCTCGCAGGTCATTCAGGATAACGTCGAAGAGGCGATGTCCGGCGTCAAAGGCGAAAACTCCATCAAGCTGTTTGGGACGGATCTCAAAACGATGGAGGCCAAGGCCGGAGAGATTGAGCGGGTTATGCAAGGAGTGCCAGGAGTCAAAGACCTCGGCATTTTCCGTTTGGTCGGTCAGCCGAATCTGCTCATCCAAGTGGATCGCGAAGCGAGCGCGCGCTATGGTTTGCAGGTGGCGGATGTGAACGCGGTGGTGCAGGCGGCCGTCGGAGGGCAGGCGGTCACACAAGTCTATGAAGGGGAGCGGCTGTTCGATCTTGTCGTGCGATTCCTGCCGGAGTTTCGCCAGGATGTGGAAGCGATCGGGAATGTGCTCGTGAACACGCCGGATGGGGCGCGAGTTCCGCTGAAACAAGTGGCTAGCATTACCACGCAAATGGGAGCCTTTATTATCTATCGGGAGAACAACGAGCGCTATATCCCGATTAAGTTCAGTGTGCGGGACCGCGATCTTCAGAGCACGGTGGAAGAGGCGCAGGCGTTGATGGCGAAACAGATCGCGCTGCCGGAACGGTATCGGATGGAGTGGGCCGGGCAATACGACCAATTAAAGGATGAGCAGCGCCGTCTCTCGAAAGTCGTGCCCATCAGCCTGGTGATTATTTTGTTCCTCCTCTACACGACGTTCGATTCGCTCAAGAATGCGTTGCTGGTCTTGGCGACGGTTCCGTTTGCCTTGGTCGGAGGGGTGCTGTCGTTGGTGTTGACCGATACGCATTTCAGTATTTCAGCGGCCGTCGGCGTCATCTCGACGTTGGGGGTTGCGATTCTTGGCGGCGTCCTGCTGATATCGCGAATCGAAGAATTCAGAACCGCGGGGCTGAGTCTTCGCGAGGCTGTCCGGAAGGGCGCGGATGTGCAGATGCGCCCGATTCTCATGGCGACGTTGGGCGCCGCCATTGGGCTATTGCCCGCGGCGCTGGCGACGGGCATCGGCTCGCAAGCGCAAAAACCGCTGGCCCGCGTGGTGGTCGGCGGCATGTTGACGGCGGCCTTTTTGATTTTGGTCGTGTTGCCGGTATTATATGAGCTCGCCCATCGTCGCGAAGCGCTCGATGAGCAAGGACAACTCTAACGACTCGAAGAGGAGATGTGTGACGATGAGCAGACGTATGGCGATAGCGGTCGGTATGTGCGCGCTGGTTATGGGCGCTGGGTTGTCGGCGGACGTATGGGCAGGGGCGAGAAATCCTGTCCTGCTCGCGCAAATTCCCTATGAGGCGCCGCCGAAGCAACAGGATGTGCCCGATGTGTCCGTGCCGCCGAACACGAATCCGCTGACGCCGGAGGAAATGACCCGGGCCGAAGCGCTGCTGCCCTTGCTGGAGGGCAAGCAGGAGTTTTGGGCTATGGGGGAATTTGTGCATCTGGGAGAGCCGTCGGTTCCGGCGCTCGTCAAAGGGCTGGCGATGCCGAGCCCAAGGATTCGCTACAATACGATCGAGACGCTCTCGATGATGAAAGGGGTGTCTGGCGTGCCGGCACTGATTCAGACCGCCAAAGATCCGAACGAGCTTCCGCGTGTCCGTGAGCATGCCTTGCGGGTGGCGATCCGGCTCGATTCGGCAAAAACGCCGGAGGCGATTGACGTGATGGCGAAGGATCAGAATCCCTCGGTGCGGAAAGCGGCGGCGTTCGAGTCTCGGTACGTCAGGCTCAAGGCGGTGATTCCCACGCTGATCCCCATGATCACCGACGATGAGCGGTTTGTGGCGATGTCGGCGTTGCATTCGCTCTGGATTGTGACGCGGCATGAAACGGAGTTTCACGATTGGGATGCGTCGACGAAGCAGGACCGGCAGGCCTGGGCGGCCGAGTGGGTGGAGTGGTGGGCGTCGAATAAGGACGTGTTCGAGATTCCCGAGCCGCGCCGTTCCGGCAAAAGTTCCTGATCGGCAGATGCCGTGAGGGGCGGTTGCGCGCCAAATCAGGCCTGTGTTACCTATAATTATAGATAGTTTTTAGAGAGAGAGTCTCACTCGCATGGCAATCTTGAAAATAGCAAAACTCGGAAATCCTCTTCTGCGCCGGCAGGCCGATTCCCTCAGCCCTCGTCAGATCAAGTCGGCTGACATTCAACGTCTGATCGACGACATGCTGGAGACGATGTACGACGAGCCCGGCATTGGCTTGGCTGCTCCGCAAGTGTCTCGATCCGTGCAGTTGGTGGTGATGGCCTGCGAGGAGGATTTCCCTGAAACGGTCTTGATTAATCCCTCCATCGCATTTTATGGCCCGCAGCACGTGGAAAATTGGGAAGGCTGCTTGAGCGTGGACGGGTTGCGCGGGAAAGTCACCAGGCCCTCCTTGATTCGCGTGACGGCGCTCGACCGGCAAGGCAAACCGCTGGATTTCGAAGCCACCGGGCTGTTTGCCGTCTGCATCCAGCATGAGATGGACCATTTGATCGGGAAACTGTTCATCGACCGGATGACGGACATGTCGACGCTCACGCAACTGGCCGAATTCGACCAGTATTGGAAGAAAGATCCCGCTGCCGTCATTTGACGAGCCGGGATGTAACCTGCCCCTGTGAAAACTCTGCTTCGCGTGCTGCAGTATCTTCGGCCCTATCGCCTTATGGTGCTAGGGACGTTCCTGTTTGCCGGCCTGACGACGGCCTTTGAATTAGTGCCTCCGTGGCTCATCAAGATTCTGATCGACGACGTCATCCAGGCCGGCCGGATTGAATTGCTGACGTGGGTATTCGCGGGACTGCTCGGATCCTACCTGCTGCGCAATCTCTGCAGCTCCATGCGCATTCGGTTGAACAATTCATTGGAGCAGCAGGTTGTGCACGATTTGCACGTGCAGGTATTTGGGGCCCTGCAGCGCCTCTCCATCGGATTTTTTGAAAACCGTCCGACCGGCGAGATCATGTCGCGGGTGCTGAACGACACCGAGCATATGCAGCGGATCTTCGTGGATGGGCTTGAAGAAATCATTACCGCCGGGTTGACCCTGATCGGAATCATGGCGGTCTTGTTCTGGCTCAACTGGAAGCTGGCTCTGCTGGCGCTATTGCCGATCCCGATCTTGATTGTCGGGGCGGCGCTCTTCACGAAGCGCGTCCATGGGTATTATCGTGAAATTCGGAAGGGCGCCGCGGAGTTGAATGCGTTGCTGCAAGACTCCCTGGCCGGTATTCGAGAGACCATGGGATTCAACCGCCAGCGGTATGAAGAGGATCGATTCGACCGGAAGAGCGATCAATGCCGGAAGGATACGTTGAAGGCCATGTATCTCTGGTCGTTCTATTCGCCGGGCATGATGTTAATCGGCAGCCTGGGCGGCGCGCTGGTCTTGTGGTTCGGGACGGCCGAGGTCTTGAATAAGCATCTGTCGGTCGGCGAGTTGGTCATGTTCATGTCGTATCTGGCCCTGTTCTATGTGCCGATCAATCAGATCCATTCCGTCAATCACATGTTGCAACATGCGCTGGCGGCGAGCGAGCGGGTCTTCGATGTGCTCGATACCGTGCCGGATGTGCGAGATGAGCCGGGCGCCCAGGCGCCGGGGGACCGCGTGACCGGGGCGGTGACCTTCGACCAGGTAGAGTTTCACTATCGCAGCGATGCGCCCATTCTCAAGGATGTGAGTATTACCGTGCGAGCGGGCGAACGGGTCGCGTTGGTAGGCCCCAGCGGCGCGGGAAAGAGCACCACGCTGAAGTTGCTGAATCGATTCTACGATGTCACCGGTGGATCGATTACGATCGACGGGATAGATATTCGGCGGATGCCGCTGGCGTTTCTGCGAAATCAGATCGGCCTCGTGCAGCAAGAACCCTTTCTCTTCAACGGCACGGTCAGGGAAAATATTTTGTATGGCGATCTCTCGGCTGGGCAGGAGGCGATTGAGGCTGCGGCAAAGGCCGCCCGCGCCCATGAGTTCATCGTGAAGCTTCCTGAAGGATATGATACGTGGATCGGGGAGCGTGGCGTCAAACTATCGGTCGGGCAGCGGCAGCGGGTGTCGATTGCGCGCGTTCTTCTCAAAGATCCCCCCATCGTGATGTTCGATGAGGCCACCTCCAATATCGATACGGAGACCGAGGTCAAGATTCGCGAGGCCCTGAATGAGCTCACCAAAGGCCGGACCACCCTCATTATCGCGCACCGCCTGTCGACCATCAACGAGGTCGATCGCATTATCGTGGTCGAGCACGGGCGGGTGGTCGAAGAAGGCACGCATGAGGTGTTGATCGCTCGCGGAGGCGTCTACTCGCGGCTGTACGAAGCGCAGTTTCAGGTGTAGCTCAGGGTTGGGCTTCTGGGATGGTTGCGGCTATCGATCACAGGTCAGTATACTTTCCTTCACAAATCACAAGGACGCCGGACAACTATGGTGTTGATATATGAAAGTGACCCACTTGATGATGAAGACGCCAGAGGGCGGTTCTATCATGTGTGTCGTGGGCGGATAGATCGGACGGAACTCAAGCTGCCGGAAGGGCAGTCCGTCTATGAGTGCGCGGTCTGTGGAATCGATCTGGAACCGGAAGATTTCTGGATCGCGCGGCAGAAAGGATCGGTATGACATGGCGGGAAGTACAGGCCGGAAAACCGTCTCCGTCTCACGGGGACTCATGATGTTGTGCGAGACCTGCTACGATCAGGTCTATGTGGATAAACTACCAGACGCCAGAAACTTCATTGCCGATCACGACACCTTGTTCGATACGATCTGCATGGGCTGCACCGACATCAATCGTCCGCTGATCGACGACATGCTCGGCAGTTCGGAATAGGCAGGCCAGTAGAGCGGCTCCTGGTTACTTGCACTCCTTCCCGTTGAAGAACATGCAGGTGGATTCGCCGGACTTCACTTTCCAGGTTTTGGCAACGGGCATTTCTCCTTCGCCGCGCATGTCCACGACAAAATCGACCAGGCCTGAAATCTGAGGCTGTATTTGGCAAGAACGTACAGAATCATGTACGCTGTGATCGGAGGTGTGAATCATGACTAAGATCGCATCGGTGTCTTATGCGCGGGCGCATTTGCCGGAGATGGTGGCTTCGCTGAGCAAGAAAAAGCGCGGACGGGTCATTATTACGAAAAATGGCGCCGCGTCAGCTGTTCTCTTGTCCCCAGAAGAGCTTGAAACGCTGGAGATTCTTGCGGATAAGAAGCTCATGCTCTCGCTGCTGAAAGCGGAAGAGGATGAACGCGCTCAGCGGTTGGTCATGCACGAGGATATTTTTAAATGACCTACCGCATCCTCTATACGGAGGAAGCCTCTCGCCGTATTGGTGACTGTCAAAGCGCGCGTAGGCAAAGCCATCAAGAAGCTCTCGGAACAGCCCGAGTTAGGCAAGTGTCTGACTGGACTGTTAAGCGATCGCTGGCCGTACCGTGTGGGCGACTGGCGTATTCTCTATAAGGTAAAAAAGAACGAAGTGCTGATTCTCATTTTGACGGTCGGGCATCGGCGGGATGTCTACGAGTTATGAGTGGAGAATCGTGCGTCTCTGTGAATAGGTTTTACCACTTGCGCAAAAAAAATGAAGCGCAAGAACTTCTGACGTGCGCTGATTGACGAACGACTTGCTTCAAGTCGTGGATGAACCACAGCTGCTGCCTATCGTTACTTGCACTCCTTCCCGTTGAAGAACATGCAGGTGGATTCGCCGGACTTCACTTTCCAGGTTTTGACGACGGGCATTTCTCCTTCGCCGCGCATGTCCACGACAAAATCAACCAGGCCTGAAACGGGCAGCTTCTCCATATGGGGCCGCGCGACTTCCGGCACGTCGATATAGAAGACTCCGCCGAGCTTGGAAATCAGGATGCGGTGGTTTTCGGTGTCGATGGTGATGACGGGGCTGTAGTAGCTCTTATCCTCGGCGTGGCCTTGGCTGGCGATGAGGAGGGCAAGCGCGGCGATGAGAAAAGTCTTCTGGATGAATGCCATGGGGATCGCTCCTTCTAAAAAGGCTAAGGATAGCGACATTATCGCACCCTCATGGAAAGAAGGAAATATGAAATTCTTGGTTTGGAGAATTCGGAAGGCCGTGCGCTAGGCGATAGCGATGTGGGCGGGTGAGACCGCGCCGCCTGTGATCCAATAGGTTCGGATGTCGGGAGTTTGGTGCATTAAGGAGACCAGCAGGTATGCGGGGGCGGGAAGATTGATCTTCGGCCAGATCTCTTCGTAGTCCGTCGCTATTTTGATGTCGGTGACGGAGGGGCGGGCCGGGTCGTGAGGATGCGAATGGTAGACGACTTGAAGGTCGAGCCCCTTCTTGCGGATGTCTTTCTTGGCGGCTGAGAACTCCTGCATATCCATGACAAAAGCAATCTCTGCGCGCTCAGCCGGCGAGAGGCGCTCGAGATGGGCGGCTTTCGCCGGATCGAAGGTCGAGAGGTTCTGCGCTCCTTCCAAGGCTACGATATTCCTGATTCGGTAGAGCTGGCTGACGGTCTTATTGGTTCCTGCAAGGAGGCCGCAGCATTCGTACGGCGCCAGTTCCTTGGCATGGGCCACAATGTCGTCGAGAATGGATTGGGGAATTGTCAGGTCAGCCACAATAGTTCCTAGATGGTGCAGCTGACAGCATAATCCATCCCGAGGTCCTTGATCTTCGGATGCGGTCCGCAGAGCGGGCAGGCCGGATCTTTCGGACGGCTGACCTTTCGGAACTTCATGTCCAGCGCATCGTAGATCAGCAGTTTGTCGGCGATGGTTTCGCCGATGCCGAGCACTTCCTTGATGGCTTCAGAGGCCTGCAAAATACCCATCGTGCCGGCAAGTACGCCGAGGACTCCGGCTTCCTGGCAATTCGGAACCAGTCCTGCAGGCGGCGGCTCTGGGTAGAGGCAGCGATAGCAGGGATATCCTGCGTGCGGCTTGATCGTCGTAAGCTGCCCCTCGAACCGGAACATACTGGCCGAGATCAGCGTCTTCTTGGCGAAGAAGCAGGCATCGTTCACCAGAAACCGCGTCGAGAAATTGTCCGATCCGTCGAGCACGATATCGTACTGCGAGATGAGCGGAAGAATATTGTCGGCATCGACGAGCTGGTGATAGGCATTGACCGTGATCTCCGGGTTGATCGCGGTCAGCGTCTTCTTGCCGGATTCGACTTTCGGCATTCCGACCGTGGCGGTCGAATGCATAATCTGCCGCTGGAGATTGGAGAGATCGACGACATCGCCGTCGACCAATCCGATCGTGCCGATTCCCGCGGCTGCCAGATAGAGTCCGGCCGGTGAGCCGAGGCCTCCTGCCCCGATCAGCAAGATTTTCGCTTGCGAAAGCTTCTTCTGTCCCTTGCCGCCCACATCATTCAGGATGATGTGGCGGCTATAGCGTTGAATCTGAAGTTCTGTCAATTCCATGATGTCTGCGAGCCTATATCGGCAAACGGAGTTGTCTTATTCCACCACGTTCAATTCGATGGGGTCGACCACGCAGCCTTTTTTGCGAAGGCCGTCGAGGGCGCGTTCGATCTCGGCGATTTCACCGGAGAGCTCCACATCGACCCAGCCGGTGGTTTCGCGCACATCGGCCCGGCGCACGTTGGTGACGATATTGTATTCACGGCCGATCTGATAAATGATCGGTTCTTTGACTTTGTCTTCCGGAAACCGCACATGAAAGCGCAAGTGTGACATGGTTAGCCTCCTGCAATCGCTGGCACAATGGAGACTTCATCGCCATCTTTGAGGATAGTCTCTTTGCCCTTGAGGAATCTGATGTCTTCCTCGTTCACATAAATGTTCACAAAACGGCGCAATTCACCGGAGTCGTCGCAGAGGCGGTCCTTAATGCCGGGCTGCGCGCTGTTCAACGATTCGAGCATGTTTGTGATGCTGCCGGCTGTCGTTTCAACTTCCCCTTGGTTCTTCGTCAGCGGCCTGAGGGGAGTGGGAATGCGGACTTTAATCATGCGTCACCACCACCGTTCTTTCCTAACTTAAAGGTTTTCTCAAAGGCCACCAGGCTCGGTTGAATGCGGGTCGGCCGTCCGACGGCGTCGATGACCGCTTCCTGCGTTTTCAATCCGTTGCCCGTGATGTAGGCGACCGTCACTTCGTTCTTCTTAATCACGCCTTGCTTGACCAGCTTCTTCAGCACGCCGATAGTCACGCCGCCAGCGGTTTCGGCAAAGATGCCTTCGGTCTGCGCCAACAGCTTGATTCCCTCGACCACCTCTTCGTCGGTCACCATCTCCATTGCGCCCTTGCTCTCGGCGGTTGCTTTCAGCGCGTAGTAGCCGTCTGCAGGGTTGCCGATGGCCAGCGATTTGGCAATCGTCTTCGGCTTGACGGGCTTGAAGAAGTCGCGCCCCGCTTTGAAGGCGGTGGAAATCGGCGAGCAGCCTTCCGCTTGGGCGCCGTTGAGCTTCGTGCGGACGTCGTCGATGAGGCCCACGTATTTCATTTCGTGCAGGCCCTTCCAGATTTTCGTCAGGAGCGAGCCCGAGGCCATGGGAATGACGACCTGGTCAGGCGTTTTCCAGCCGAGTTGTTCCACCGTTTCGTACGCGAGCGTCTTGGACCCTTCGGCGTAGTAGGGGCGGATGTTGATATTCACAAAACCCCAGCCATGTTCGCCGGCGATTTCGCTGCAGAGCCGGTTCACATCGTCGTAGTTACCTTCAACTTCGACCACATGGGGTTTATAAATCAGATTGCCCAGCACCTTGGCGGCTTCCAAATCCCCAGGGATGAAGACGTAGCAATGGAGATTGGCGGCGGCAGCATGGGCGGAGACCGCATTGGCCAAATTTCCAGTCGAGGCGCAGGCAACGGTTTCGAATCCCAGCTCGCGGGCCCGCGTCAGCGCGACGGCGACCACGCGGTCTTTGAAGGAGAGCGTGGGGTGATTGACCGTATCGTTCTTAATGTACAGCTCGTCGAGACCGAGATAGGCGCCGAGATTTTTGGCGCGAACCAGCGGCGTCAACCCGGCATGGGGCCCGACGAAGTTCGTGCCCTCGACCGGGAGCAGATCGACATAGCGCCACATGCTGTGTGGGCCTTCCTGGATCTTCTTGCGCGAAATCGCCTTCTTGATCTCCTCGTAGTTGTATTTCACTTCGAGGGGGCCGAAGCACATCTCGCAGACGTGGATCGCTTTCGTCGGATACTCTTTCGCGCATTCCCGGCACACGAGGGCTTTCATTTTTGTCATTGCGACACCATCTTAACGTAAAAAGTTAAACGCTACGGACGAACGGCACAACCGGCAAAGGGATCTCCATCGTCGAACAGCTCGGTAATCGTCGGGTGGTCGCCGCAGAGCGCGCATTGTGGATTGCGCTTCACTTTGATCTCACGGAACAGGGTCTTTTTGGCGTCGAAGTCGAGCAGCCGGTCGGTGAGCGGCCGTCCGATGCCAAGAATAAGTTTCAACGCCTCGGTGGCCTGAATCGTTCCGATAATCCCGGCCAGCACGCCGATCACGCCCGCTTCCTGACAGGAGGCGACCAGTCCGGCCGGCGGCGGGGTCTTGAAGACGCAGCGATAGCAGGCGGACTGCTTCGGAATAATTGTTGTCACGCGGCCGTCGAATCGCAGGATGCCGCCATGCACCAACGGTTTGCCGGCAAAGAAGCAGGCGTCGTTAATCAAGAACTTGGCCGTAAAATTATCGACGCCATCGATGACGACGTCGAAGTCGCTGAAAATCTTCAGCGCGTTGCCGGCCGTCAAGCGTTCCTCGTAGGTCTTTACGATGACGTCTGGATTGAGCGCCGCAATCTTTTCCTTGCCGGAGAGGACTTTGGGCCGTCCGACATCGGCGGTGTGGTGAAGAATCTGCCGCTGCAAGTTAGTCAGATCCACGACGTCGCTGTCGATCAGGCCGATCGTACCCACGCCGGCCGCTGCCAGATAGAGCGCGGCAGGGGAACCTAGCCCACCGGCGCCGACGAGAAGAATCTTCGCCTTGGCGATCTTCTTCTGGCCCTTCCCGCCGACTTCAGGCAGGAGACTATGACGGCTGTAGCGATTTATCTGCTCTTCGGTCAAGTCCATGAGCTTAAATATTAAAATATTTTTCGATGCGGATCTATCGCTCGCCGGTGTCGCACAAGATGGTGACGACATTTTTGCCAGGGCCCAGCTCTTCAGCGACTTTCTGCGCGGCGAAGACATTGGCGCCAGCCGAAATGCCGACCAGCAAGCCTTCCTTCTTCGACAGTTGCTTGGCTGTTTGATAGGCCTCGTCGTCGGTGACGGTAATCACGCGGTCGAGAATCTTTCGGTTCAGGACTTTGGGAATAAACCCGGCCCCGATGCCTTGAATTTTATGCGGTCCAGGATCGCCGCCTGATAGAACGGGCGAGCCCGCCGGTTCCACCGCGATGACTTTTACGTCCGGGTTCTTTTCCTTAAACAGCTCGCCGCATCCGGTAATCGTGCCGCCCGTGCCGACTGCGGCAACGAACGCGTCGATCTTTCCGTCCAAAGCATCCAGAATCTCAGGCGCCGTAGTCATCCGGTGCATCGCCGGATTCGCTGGATTGGAAAATTGATCGGGCATGAAATAGCTCGGGTTCTGCGCCAGGATGCTTTCCGCTTCCTTGATCGATCCCTTCATGCCTTCCCAAGCCGGAGTCAGCACCAGCTGCGCGCCATAGGAGGAGAGCAGGCTCGCCCGCTCCATGCTCATGCTTTCCGGCATGACCAGAATAAGCTTATAGCCGCGTACGGCTGAGACCAATGCCAGGCCGATGCCAGTATTGCCGCTGGTGGGCTCCACAATCGTGCCGCCTGGCTTCAGCTTGCCCTGCCGCTCGGCCTCATTGATCATGTTGAGACAGATGCGATCCTTGACACTGCCGCCCGGATTGAAAAATTCCACCTTGCCGTAAATCGTCGCCGAGCCTGGCTTGGACAGCCGGTTCAAGCGGACAAGCGGGGTTTTTCCGATCAATTCGGTAATTTCTTTATGCATCATCATCGTCACCGGCCGCCTCCCATGTAAAAGAGGAACTCGACCTGATCGCCCTCGGCGAGAGTCGTGGTGGCGAGATGCTCCCGATCAACCATCTTATCGTTCACTTCGACCGCAACCATCTGCGGATCGATCTTCTTGAGTGTCAGCAAATCGAGGACGCTGCCGCTCTGGATGTCCTCGGATTTCCCGTTGACCTTGACCTGCATGGATTCTCCCAAGTTGGCCTAGAGATTAAGGAATTCGGTGACGTTAACAAAGAGTCTCCGCCCTTGTCAAGGCAACGAAGGCCCCGCGCGTTGCTTGACATTCATTCCGCTCCCCATACACTATGCGGCCCTCTCGGAGGAGCCGCCGATGTGGAAGCAAAATTTTATGTTTCGGGCTCTTGAAGCCACCCCGCTCAAGGAGTCCGAGCAAGAACTGTTTCACGAAACCGACCCGGCGATGGATAGCGCCGGATTACAGTTAGAGAAGTTTTTGTCAGTTTGGATTCAGGGCGATGGAGAGGACGGCAAACCGTCGGCCTATACCAGCGTCTACGTCCGTACCGCCACGCTGGATTTTCAGAAACGG
>JADLEJ010000023.1 GCA_020846195.1 Nitrospira sp. | reverse complement strand
GGGCGCGGCCAGCGCGAGTTGATCATCGGCGACCGGCAGACGGGCAAGACCGCAATCGCGGTCGATACGATCATCAATCACAGGGGCCTGGGCGTGTTTTGCATGTACGTCGCGGTCGGCCAGCAGCGCTCGACCGTCGCCCGCGTCGTGAAGACGCTCGAAGAAAATCACGCGATGGAATACAGCATGGTGGTCGCGGCCACCGCCAGCGATCCGGCCCCGATGCAGTTCTTGGCGCCCTTCGCCGGCGCGGCGATCGGCGAATATTTCCGCGATAACGGCAAGCACGCGCTGATCGTCTACGATGATTTGTCGAAGCATGCCGTCGCTTACCGGCAGTTGTCGCTGTTGCTCCGCCGGCCGCCGGGACGCGAAGCCTATCCAGGCGATGTGTTCTATCTCCACTCGCGGTTGCTGGAGCGCGCGGCCAAGTTGAGCGAGAAGCTCGGCGGCGGCAGTCTGACTGCGCTCCCGATCATTGAAACGCAAGCCGGCGACGTGTCGGCCTATATTCCGACCAACGTGATTTCGATCACCGACGGCCAGATCTATCTCGGCAGCGATCTGTTTTATTCCGGTATCCGCCCGGCCATCAACGTCGGTCTGTCGGTGTCGCGCGTCGGCGGATCCGCGCAGATCAAGACGATGAAGCAAGTGGCCGGCACCTTGCGGCTCGACCTCGCGCAGTACCGGGAAATGGCGGCCTTCGCGCAGTTTGGCAGCGAACTCGACAAGGCGACGCAGATGCAGCTCGCGCGCGGCGCGCGCATGGTCGAACTGCTCAAGCAAGGCCAGTACAAGCCCATGCCGGTGGCCGATCAGGTGCTCTCGATCCATGCCGGCGTGAACGGGTATCTCGACGATGTGCCTGTCGACAAAGTGCTGCAATTCGAGGCCGACTATCTCAGCTACGTGCAGCAGAACCATCCAGACTTGAAGAAGGAAATTGCCAGCATCGGCAAGATCGACGACAAGGTGGGCGCCCGGCTGAAAGAAATCATCACGACCTTCAAGCAGAAGATGGGATACGGCGCAAAATAGCCGTCAGCCTTCGCTGATGTCTGACTGTTGAAAGCTTAGACGCATGCCAAGTTTACAAAGTCTGCGCCGCAAGATTGCGGCCTTCAAAAATACGCAGAAGATCACCAAGGCCATGAAAATGGTGGCCGCGGCGAAGCTCAAACGGTCGCAGGACCGGATTCTCGCGGCGCGGCCCTACGCGCTCAAGATGCGCGGGGTGTTGAGCAACCTCAGTCAGCGCGTCAATCGTTCCGCCCATCCATTGCTGCAAAAGCGCGACGGTAAAAAGGTCGAAGTGCTGGTCGTTACCAGCGATCGCGGACTTTGCGGCGGATTCAACGGCAACATTTCCCGGAAGACGGTAGAGTTTGTCCGGCAGTGCGAAGCGCGCGGGCTTCAGGTCAACCTCAGCATCGTCGGCCGCAAGGGGCGCGATTACTTCCGCCGGCGGGCCTGGCCGATCCGGCAGGAATGGACCGGGGTCTTCGACAAGCTCAGCTTCGAGCACGCAATCGATATCGGGGGCGACCTGACCGACAATTTCGTGAAGGGCACGTTCGACGAGCTCTACGTCGTCTACAACGAGTTTAAGTCCGCTATTCAGCAGCGGGTCATCGTCGAAAAACTGTTCCCTATCGATGCGGCCGCCGAATTCGGCGCGCCATCGGCGGAGGGGGCGGCGGGCGGCAGCTATCTGTATGAACCGGATGAAGCCGATTTGCTGAAGGTTCTTGTTCCAAAGCATTTTCAAGTGCAGGCCTACCGCATCTTGTTGGAGTCGGCGGCGGCTGAACATGGCGCCCGCATGGCCGCCATGGATGGCGCGACGCGCAACGCCGGGCAGCTCATCAAAAAAGTCACCTTGTATTACAACAAGACTCGGCAGGCCGCGATTACGAAAGAACTCATGGATATCGTCGGCGGCGCAGAAGCGTTGCAATAGCACAAGCTACGTTACAGAAGGAGTCAGCCGTGAGCACAGGAAAAGTCGTACAAGTCATCGGGCCAGTGGTGGACGTGGAATTTCCTCCCGGCCAGTTGCCGAACATCTACAACGCGCTGAAGGTAACCCAGGAAGAAAATAAAGCCGCTGGCAAGCCGGCGGTCAAGATCACGCTGGAAGTCGCCACGCACCTCGGTGAAAACCGGGTCCGCGGGATCGCCATGTCGACCACCGACGGTCTGACGCGCGGAATGGACGTTCATGACACCGGCGCGCCGATCTCTGTGCCGGTTGGCCGCGAGACGCTTGGCCGCCTCATCAATGTATTGGGTGAGCCGGTCGATGAAAAGGGCCCGATCAAGGCTAAGAAGACTTATCCGATTCACCGCCCGGCCCCGAAGCTCGAAGACCAGGACACCAAGACGGAAGTGCTCGAGACTGGCATCAAGGTCGTCGATCTGCTCGAACCGTACAGCAAAGGCGGAAAAGTCGGACTCTTCGGCGGCGCCGGCGTCGGCAAGACCGTCATCATCATGGAGCTGATCAACAACATCGCGCTGCATCACGGCGGTTTCTCCGTGTTCGCCGGTGTCGGCGAGCGAACCCGTGAAGGAAACGACCTCTGGCACGAAATGCAGGAGTCGAAGGTTATCGACCCGGACGATTTCACCAAGTCCAAGGCCGCGCTGGTCTATGGCCAGATGAACGAGCCGCCTGGAGCCCGTCTTCGCGTCGCGCTGACCGGCCTGGCCGTGGCGGAGTTCTTCCGCGACGAAGAAAATCAGGACGTGCTTCTGTTCGTTGACAACATTTTCCGTTTCACCCAAGCCGGGTCTGAAGTGTCCGCGCTGCTCGGGCGCATGCCGTCCGCCGTCGGCTATCAGCCCACGCTGTCAACCGAAATGGGGCAGCTGCAAGAGCGCATTACGTCGACGAAGCGCGGATCGATCACGTCGGTGCAAGCCATCTATGTGCCCGCCGACGACTTGACCGACCCGGCGCCGGCTACCGCGTTTGCCCACTTGGACGCGACGACAGTGTTGTCGCGCCAGTTAGCCGAGCTCGGCATTTATCCGGCGGTCGATCCGCTGGACTCCACGTCTCGTATTCTCGATCCGCAAGTCATCGGCGAAGAGCACTATAAAGTCGCGCGCGGGGTTCAGTCGGTGCTTCAGAAGTACAAGGACCTGCAAGACATCATCGCGATTCTCGGCATGGACGAATTGTCGGAAGACGATAAGATGGCGGTGGCCCGGGCGCGGAAGATTCAGCGGTTCCTCTCGCAGCCGTTCCACGTTGCCGAGGCGTTTACCGGTTCTCCTGGCAAGTATGTGAAGTTGAAGGACACGGTCCGCAGCTTCAAGGAAATCCTCGAAGGCAAGTACGATCACCTCCCGGAACAGGCCTTCTACATGGTCGGCCCGATCGAGGAAGCGGTGGCGAAGGCCGAGAAGATGGGCGTAAAGGTCTAGAAAGCGGGCGCACCGATCATCCTCCTTGCTCGCGCAACGCGCGGTCTGGGAAGACCCTCGTTGCATGCGCGCAGTGGAGGACGCATCGATTCTCCCGCTTGTTGAGAGGGTGGAAAAGGGAAGAGCATGGCTGGGAAGATTTTGTTAGAGGTGGTGACTCCGGAGAAGCAGCTGCTGAGCCAGCAGGTGGATGAAGTCATCGCGCCTGGCTCGGAAGGCGAGTTCGGGGTGCTGCCAGGCCATTGTCACTTCCTGTCGACGTTGCGCGTCGGCGAGCTCCGCTATCGCATCGGCGATCAAACGAACTACATGGCCATCCTCTGGGGCTATGCGGAAGTGACGCCGACGAAAGTCACGGTGATGGCTGAGATCGCGGAGAAGGCCGAAGACATCGATGTGAATCGCGCACAGGCGGCGGTCGAAAAAGCTGAGCAGCGCTTGAAAGCCGGCGGGTTGCCATCGGAAGTCAAAGAGGCCGAGATCAGTCTTGAAAAGGCCCGTCTCAGGAAGAAGATCGCCGAGCGCGCACACAAGACCGGCCACGCATAAAGCGTTCTTTTTATTGTTTCGAATCCGCTCTTCGTTCCCGCTACATCACAATAAAATATTTCTAGGGCTCTTTCCGCCACGCGATGCGAGGGCTCGCCAATGTGCGCTGACCGGTTCCCATCCGTTTTGCCAGGCGGTGGCAATGCCTGCACGATATTCAGGTAATTGGGTGCAGGCACGTTCTTCAGGACGCATCGCTTGCTCTGGCGGGAACAGTCGATGCGTCGCTGGGCGCAGGAAGATTTTTATGGGAAGCTCGAGGCGAGCTAGGGCGCTGATGTGCCCGATTGATCGGTGGCAGGTCTGGTCTCTTGTGGCAGGGATTCCAGTAGACGATCCGCCCACTTCGAGGGAAGTTTTTCCACCGATTCGTAAATGCGGGATTGCCACCAGGAGGAAATTTCTGCCAGATCCTCCTTCTGAAAACGATGCTCGACAATGTCGAAGGTATCGTGTCGATACAGCACGACATCGAGGGGGTAGGCAACGCTGGTTGAGCTGGTGCGGGTGGCGTCGAACGCTAAAAATCCCACTTTCAGAGCGAGGTCCATGCTCGACTTATATTGGAGCACCCGGTCCAACAGCGGCTTGCCATAGCCGGTCTCGCCGATGATGCAATAGGGTGTGCCGTCGCTGACTTCCACCCAGTTGCCCTGCGGGTAGATGAGATACAGCTTGTGTTCCTGGTCATTTTCCAGCTGCCCTCCGACCAAGGCGTGCAGGTTGAACACCAGCCCGGCTTTCTCGAGTGCGCTTCCGTCTTCTTCTGCCACGCGGCGAATTTGCGCGGCCAGGACATTCACCGCTTTGAACAGCTTGTCGAAGGTCTGATCGCCTTCGCTGATGGCTTCCTCGAAATAGGTGACGGCCTTGTCCCGGACGGATCGCAGCCCCGAGGTCATCAAAAACATGGAATGCCGCCCATGCTGATGGATCGACACTTTCCCAGCCGTGATGCACTCCGCCCCAGTGGTCACGCGGGTGTCGGCAATGCCCACCAAGCCGTCCGCTACTTTCATGCCTAAACAAAAAGTCATTGGGTCTCCGCTCCTGTCAGTGTACTGTGAATTGGGCGAGGCGCAAAGAACGTATCGAAAATGCTGTCCCCGACGCGATTCAGCTGGGTCTGAAACTGATCGAGGAATTCATGCAGGCCGTCCGCAATGCATTCCTCGACATCGCCGAAGTCCAGCTCGGCGCGAAGGCGCCCCAAGCGCTTGTCCGCGTGGTTCTGATAGGTGCCATGCTCGGACCCTGAAATAGCGTGTAGCGAATCCTCGCTCTTGATGAGGCAATAGCGGATGGCGCGCGGGAAGGTCGAATCGAGAATCAGAAACCGCGCGACGTCGTCCGGTGAAATGCGTCCGAAATGCTTGTGATACATTTCGAGCGCGCTGGCCGATTTCAAGAGCGCGGACCACTGAATAATATCGAAGGGCGTGCCGACTTCGGTCACCGTGGGAAGCAGCATGAAATATTTCACGTCAAGGATGCGAGAGGTCTTGTCCGCGCGTTCAAGCAGCCGGCCCAGTCTGGCAAAATGCCAGCCTTCGCCGTGGGACATCGTGGCATCGGTGCTGCCGAGAAACAGGTGGCTGGCGGATTTGACGTCGGCCAGGAACGCGTGGAGGTTCCGGCCGGACAAGCCGTTGGATACGGCGGCCTTGACCATCAAATGAAAATGATTGACCTGCTCCCACATGTCGGTGGAGATGATTTCCCTGACGGAGCGCGCGTTTTCCCGCGCGGCGACGAGGCAGGCCTGAATGGAGTTGGGATTCGCCGCATCGGCCGTGAGAAAGTGAATCACAGCGTCCTTCGTCGCCGGGCCGTATCGCTGGGCAAAGATTTCGTGATCGCCTGTCGTGGCGACCAGCGGCTCCCATTGCTCCGCCGTGCCTCGTGGGAGATCGAGCGAGAGGTTCAGATTGACTTCGATGAACCGGGCATAGTTCTCTGCCCGCTCGATATAGCGGTTTAACCAATAGATCGAGCTTGCGACGCGGCTTAGCATTGTGCTTTACGCTCCATGCGCGCCCGCCGATTTGGTTCGTGAGCGGCCTCAGATTTTCCAGCGGCGGCGTTCAAGACAAAACCCATGTGTCTTTGTTGCCCCCGCCCTGGGACGAGTTCACGACCAGGGAGCCTTTCCGCAACGCGACGCGCGTCATCCCTCCCGGCAACACATACACGTCCCGGCCATATAAAATATAGGGCCGCAAGTCCACATGCCGCCCTTCTAGATGATCTTCCACCAACGTCGGCACCCGCGACAGCGCGAGCGTCGGTTGGGCAATGTAGTTGCGCGGATCGGCTTCAATGCGGCGGGCATAGTCCTCCCGCTCCTCCTTTGACGCATGGGGGCCGATCAACATCCCATATCCGCCGGCTTCATTCGTGGCTTTGACCACTAACTGATCGAGGTGGGCCAGCACATAGGCCCGGTCTTTTTCTTCCCGGCAGAGATAGGTGGGCACGTTTGGGAGGATGGGTTCCTCGGCCAGGTAGTAGTTGATGATTTTCGGGACATAGGCATAGATGGCTTTATCGTCGGACACTCCGGTGCCGGGCGCATTCACCAGCGCCACATTTCCCTTTTTATAGGCGTCCATGAGGCCAGGCACTCCCAGCACCGAATCCTTTCGAAACGCCAGCGGGTCGAGATAGTCGTCGTTGATCCGCCGGTAGATGACGTCCACGCGCTGCGATCCCTTGGTGGTCCGCATGTGGACGAATCCATCGATCACGATCAGGTCGTTGGCCTCGACCAGTTCCACGCCCATCTTTTGGGCAAGGAGGGAATGCTCGTAGTACGCTGAATTGAAAATGCCCGGCGTGAGAATCACGATGGTCGGATCGGGAAGGTCCGAAAGATACCGAAGGGTGTCCAGCAGGTGATTCGGATAGCCATCGACCGGCTGCACCCGATAGGCGCCGAACAGTTCCGGGAAGGTCCGCTTCATGACCTGCCGCGCTTCCAAGACATAGGCCACTCCCGACGGACAGCGCATATTGTCCTCGAGGACATAGTACTTGCCGTCGCCGATTCGGACGAGGTCGATCCCGGCGATATGGCACCAGATGCCGCGGGGGGGATTGAGCCCGATGCAGGCGGGTAAATAGCCCTTGCTCGAATAAATCAGCTCGCTGGGGATCACGCCATCTTTGAGAATCTTCTGGCGGTGGTAGATATCGTCGAGAAAGTAATTCAGTGCCCGGATGCGCTGGCGCAGGCCGGCTTCAATGTGGAGCCAATCCGCTGGGGCGACGATGCGAGGCACGATGTCGAAGGGGAAAATCTCTTCATGGCCGTCGTTGCTGCCATAGACGCCGAACGTCATGCCCATATTCAGAATGACGCGCTCCGCGGCCTGCTGGCGCTTCTTGAGCTCGCCTTCCGGCAGCGCGGCGAACTTTTGCAACAAGAGCGCACTCCCGGGCCGGGGCTGGCCCTTCCCCTCGTACAGCTCATCGTAAAACTCGCCGGGATCGTACGCTGAAAATTTCACAGACGGCCCCCTCTACGCATGGGCCTCCACCCTAGCAAAAACTCGTCCGGGTGAGCAAGATCGCTATCAGCACAATCTTCCAGCCAGCTGCGTATCAGGGCGGGCTGGCCGGGGGCGCTTTCCCTCTCTCGTCTTTCTCGATGCGGCCATCGGCGAGCATTCCTCGATTGCAATTGACCAAAGCTCTTTAGTAGCGTGTGCCCGTATGATTACGGAATTTACGGTGACGGCCGGTGAGCAGCCGAAACGCCTGGACATCTTTCTCGCCAATCACCAACGGGATATCTCACGGTCTGCCTTGCAGCGCCTGATCGAACTCGGCCGCATTCGCATCAATGAGCAGACGGTGAGGGCCAGCCAGAAGATCAAGCCGGGCGACAAAATCACCATGGATGTGCCGAAGCCCGAGCCGCTGGCTCTCAAGGGGGAAGCCATTCCGCTCGAAGTCCTGTTTGAAGACGCCAGCCTGCTCGTCTTGAACAAACCGTCGGGGATCGTCGTTCATCCGGCTCCGGGCAATTGGACAGGAACTCTCGTGAACGCGCTGCTCCATCACTTTGAGACCTCCGGTGGGACGGTCTCGGCTATTGGAGGGAAGGAGCGGCCAGGGTTAGTGCACCGGTTGGATAAAGAAACCTCCGGGGTCATGGTGATTGCGAAGACCGATCAAGCGCACCGGCATCTGGCGGCGCAATTCAAGGAGCATACGATCACGCGCGTGTACGAAGCGTTGATCTGGGGTGTGCCTAAAAAAGGGCATGGGGTGATCGAGCTGGCGATTGGCCGGGACACCAAAGAGAGAAAAAAGATTTCCACCAGAACCACCAGCCCACGGGAGTCGGCGACGGAGTATAAGGTCGATCAACGCTATGGAAAAGTGGCGGCGCATGTGCTCCTCTATCCTCGGACCGGGCGCACGCACCAGCTCCGCGTTCATCTCACGTCGCTAGGGCATCCCATTCTGGGCGATCCCACGTATGGCGGAAGAAAAGTCTGCGCGATCGAGGAAATTGAGATTCCACGGGTGATGCTGCATGCAAGGACGCTGGGCTTTACGCACCCGACCACAGGAGAGCGGCAGGAATTCACCAGGCCTTTTCCCGCCGACATGGAAGCCGTCAGCCAGGCGTTTGAACAGATACGGTCCGCCAAGATAGCCAAGGAGCCGTAAGGCGGGAGCATCCCGCGTCACGTCATTCACAGGCCGGAGAGGGTAGGAGGGTATGCAGACTGCGGATGTTCTCGATGTTGTTGGTGCGCTCTCGGCGCTGCTGAAGGCCTATGCGGCCAAGCTGCCGCCGATTGTTCATTTGGCAGCCGTGCCGACCGGCGTGAAGCCGAAGTTCGAAGCGGTAGAGGACTATGAGGACAATGTCTCGCGCGTACGGAGCCAGAGCGCAGGGACGCCCTACAAAGGACTCAATGAATCCTTTGTCGCATCCCTGGAGGCCTTTGAGGTGGGGAATCTCCTAGGGGCGGTGCAGCCCCTGCTGGCCGTGCTCGATCATGTGGAACGAATGCAGCGCGATAAAGAAATCGAAGTGGGGCGTATCGATGAAAAACGGGTCGGGGAATACCGTGCGGTTCTCCATAAGATTTTACCTGGGAATAAGCCGGAGTTGGATGGGGCGGGACGCGGCGTGTGACGCAGGCAGGACGTGTTTAGCCGTCGGCTGCACGCGGTAGTGAGTGAACGGCCGGGGAAACGAACAAGCTGTGGCCAGGAGTCAATCGCTGCGAACGGATCGGGCCTTTTGTCAGTGGCCCATTTTAGGGCCTGCGGCGTTGGCCCCTTCACTCACGAGCCGAAAACGGACGATTGAGCCGCAGTGAGGGCATTTGGCGCGCACCGTCTCTAGGTCGAGTAATTCATATTCGTGCGGCTTGAGCCACATTAATTGGAAGCACTTGGGACAGCTACGGACTTGCGTTGACATCGGTTTCCTCGTACACTTCAGCCTTCAAAACAGTCGCTCGCGGGAGACACTCTAGTACACAATGCCCCCTACGCTCAAGACCACCGTTACCTTTTCAGAGAAGAAGTCCCTTCAGCCAGAACAATTATTGATCCTGTTTCAGCAGGCGCCCTGGGCCAAGGGGCGGACGCTGGCCAACGCCCGCGAGATGCTTCGCCATACCGATGTGGCGCTCTGTGCCTGGGACGGCAACCGGCTGGTCGGCTTCGGCCGCGTGCTGACGGATTTTGTCTATCGCGCCACGATTTGGGATGTGATCGTCGATGAAGCCTATCAGAAGCAAGGCATTGGAACGGAAATCGTCCAGCGCATTCTGCATCATCCCCGCCTGAAAAAAGTCGAGCTTTTCTGGCTCTGCACCCGGCGCCCAGGGTTTTACGAAAAACTAGGGTTCAGCTCCAAGGAACAGACCGGCATGGTGTGGAATCGGAGCCAGCAGGCAAGGGCTGAATAGTTCGCGCCACAGGGCGTTCTCGATCCTTTGGGGCAACACCGCACGCCGATCGGTTCCCCAGAAAAGAAAAGGCAGGATGCTTGATGATTCAAGCCATCCTGCCTGAGTGAAAGAGACCGCTGCTTGGGCCGTTAGAAGAACAGCTTCACGCCGAACAAGAAGCCGAAGGAAGAGGCGTTCCAGTCGTCGTTTCGCACGCCATTCACCGTCGCATGCCCGTCGTTCCGCTTGTAGGCCATTTCTGTATTGAGGGCGAACTGCTTTGTGATCATGTAATCCGCGCCCCAGCCCAGCCGCCAGGCCAATGTATTGCTGGGACTGATGCGGGTCGCAGTATTTTCTCCGAAGCCATTCACGTTTACGCCAAGGCTCATGTTGACGTAAGGGCTGATCGAACCGAAGTTGGCTGGCCGCAGTTCCAGAGTCGGCAGCACCGATACGCTGTCTTGATGCCCCAGGCTTCGCGATGGACGCTCTTGGTCGATGGAATGACGCTCCCATTCCAGCATCATACCCACGAGGAGCCATTTATTCAGGCTGTACATAGCCTGGAAATTCACCAAAGATCCCACATCCGTCGACGTGTTCGAGGAGAGCTGTTGCGTGAGCGGCGCGAACCCCGCGCGCATGCCGAGCACCCACTTGCCTGACTCTATCCCGCCGAAGTTGTCTTTGCTGTCCTGAGCGAAAGCGGGCTGGCTTGGGATGAGCGCTACGCCGAAGCATGCGACCAGCATGCTGGCGACGAACCAATGACAAGACTTCTTACTCATGCGATTCCTCCTTGAAGCATTTGTGAGACAAAAACGATGATATGAATCGGTGAACGGCAAATCCTATGCCGAGCAACCATCCGATGAAGATTTCATAACGAATGAGTTGAGTCTCACCATCCATCGCACCATATCAGATTTTGAAGCAGTGGGAATCATATTCGATTTAGGCCGGAGTGATTCCATAACGACACAGTTGCTGTAGTCATTGACCTACATGAGTTGCTGCAACAGTGAGTGAATCGAGTAGCAAGGCTGATGATAGGCCAATGGCTTTAGGCGGCTGGAGCCAGACGGCGTTCCCGCTTCGGTGAGAAAAGGATGGCGAGGAAGAAAATAGAGGTCGCCAACAGCACAATGGCCGGACCCGATGGAATATCCCACACGGCGGAGATCAGGACGCCCGTGACCGACGTGGAAACGCCGATGATAATGGAGTACAGCGTCAACGTGCGCAAGCTGTGCGTGAGCTGATAGGCGGTGGAGGCGGGAATCAGAATCATGGCAAACACCAGAATCGCCCCGACGGTTTTCAGTGAGACGACGACGGTGAGCGCGACGAGCGTGAGCAGGAGGAAAAATATTTTCCTGGCTGGCACGCCGGACGCTTCAGCCATTTCCTGGTCGAACGCGATGAAGTACAGCTCTTTTGAAAAAAGCAGGATCAGACCTAGCACCAGCACGCTCAGTCCGCCGATGCTGCGCAGCTCCTCACTTGTGACGGACAAGACGCTTCCAAACAGATAGCCGTACACCTCGGCGTTGTAGGTCTTCATCAAGCCGATGAACAGAATCGCCAGCGCCATGGTCGTGGTGTAGAGAATGCCAATCGACACATCCAGCTTCATCCGGCCTTTTTCTTCGACCCAGCCCGTGATCCAGACTGTGGCTAAACCGAACATAATCGCGAGCAGCAGTGGCGGCCATCCCATTAAATAACCGAGAGCTACGCCGGCAAACGCGGCATGGGCCGTTCCCGCCCCGACGAATGCGAGTCCCCGCAACACCACAAACACGCCGATAACTGAACAGAGCCCTCCCACCATCGCTGCCGCGAGGAGGGAACGCTGCATGAAGTCGTAGGTAAAGAGTTCGAGCATTTTAGGGTTCTACTAGAGGACTTTGAATAAGTACGACTTCATTTGAAGTAGTCCGGAAGGCTAGGCCGTTTGAACCCCAGCGGCTTAATCCCGTAGTCCTAGTCAGTTGAGGAATAGTAGGAGATCCAAGATTCTTGATTTCCAACGAACCAAGCAGCGCAAGACTGGTCAAATCAAAACTTCGGATTACGGCCACTGTATCAAAATCTCCGAACGTTGTGATGAATAATCGTTGCAAGGTTGTATCTGGTCGCATGCTAAAGGCTCCGCCACTCTGCCCCGTCGTGTAAGAGCCAACAACAGAGTAAGAGGAAGGATCAACAACATCACCACTTGCCAGATAGATTAGCCCATTGACATACTTGAAATCACGTCCGGGCCAATTCGAGAGCCTAGCTGTATCAGAAAGCGAAAGGCCTGAAGGGGTCACTGATATTTTAGAGAGCGTTCCTGGACTGAAAATTCCTAGTCCAAAGGCAAGCGAAGCGGTATCTGAAAATTCCAGCAGATGGACAGTTGCACCGGACGATGTATTGGGAAGTTCTACGCCATTCCGATAAAATGCGGTGCTTTGTGGCTCATTGAAGTTGCAACTGCCAGAACCTAGGTGGGTTGCGCGAGCAACCACAACGTCACGTGGGCTTCCAGGGACCACATCAATATCTTTCCCGCAAACGTACTGGTGGGGGGTAGAGGGCGGCGGCGCTCCGATTGAAAACGTAGAATCGGTCGTAAGTGAAGGAAGATTTAGTCGTCGGATCGCGTTGCCTTCATCAAGGCTTACATAGAGGTATTGCCCATTGTCAGAAATGGCCAGCTTGTTGGGATCACTTCCAGTAAGTACTGTTGGGCCAACAGCTCCCGTTACGGGGTCAATAGCGATGATGCCGCCCTGCGGACCAGGAGTCGAGGCATACAGTTTGCTGGAAACTCTATCGTAAAGAAGGTCATTCGTAGTGATCGGTAGAATTCTGACAGTGCTGACAATAGTAGGAACGGAGTTGCTTCCTCCTGAGACGGAGAGGGTGGTGGTTCCGATTCGATTTGCAGTCACAAGCCCGGTTTGCGATACGGACGCAATCGAAGGATCACTGGAACTCCATGCGAAAGGGATTCCTAACAGAGGGCTGTTGTTTTGATCGAAAGCAGTCGCATGGAGTTGTACAGTCTGCCCTTCGGGCAATGATATGGTCGATGGAGTGATTTCCACGCGAAGGCCGCTACCTTGACCATTAACAACATAACCCACTAAATCTTCGGTGATCGATGTTAATGCTGACTCATTATTGACTTGGAATTGAACAGCTTCCCGTATTCTGCCAATTCCCGATGCATACCAAGCGGTATTCGTTTGAGTGACTGTTCCGTTCCCGCCTCCTGAAAAAGTGACAATGAACACGGCCTTAGATTCAATCCGAATACTATTGGAGAATGTGCCGGTTGAAATTGTGACGCTTTCGATTCCGCGTATAGTCTGCGTTATTTTCACATTGACCCGTTCGTTATTCCCATCGCCATCCTCATCTTCTCCCCAATCCAATCCATTTCGTTCAATGAGAACGGTTGTAGCCCCAATCGTAAGTGGAAAATGTGCAGATTGAAACGGAACTAGTTGAGAGGTGAGCCTATCGCTTGAGTCATCAGTCCCGTGTGAAGTAATGCCAGATGTCCCTTTGACTTCGTAGCTCTTTTCCGACCTATTTTCTCCTTGAGCGTTGGTTTCAGAAAAGGCAGTACTTGGAGCTCCATCTACCGGAGCGGCCTCTTGTCCAGAAACCAAGAGCACTGTGTCATAGCTAGTTGGCGAACCAACAGAGTTCACACGCGTACCGCGGTACCGCCAGATACTACCTTGGTTAAAAGGAAAGAAGTTTCCTATATCTCCCGTTCCTTTCGTAGTCTGACCCGCTTCTGCAGCAGCAGTAATGAAGCTAGCGACCTGACTGTTTCCTCCGGCTGCGGCCCTAACGAGATCGACTCCCTGATCCACAGTGATCGCAGTTCCAATATTCTGAAGCAAGGCAATCAGGCTGACTGCGCCGGTGATGTCAGAAACTTCTTGGAGAGTGAGATTGTCTAATGGTCTGCCGCTAAGGGATTGAATGGCTAGTTGGCAGCCAGCCTCGGAGACCGGACTGATGTCTGCAATCGTTCCAACCACAAACGCGCGCATTTCTCTTCCGCTAGGGCCGGCGACACGAACTATCAGATCATTTGCCGGTTGCAATCCGAGGGTTGTCAGATTGAACGAATACCGCCCTCCGGCTGTTGTTGCCGTTGAGAGAACGGAAAAGCTTGAGGCATTTGCATTGAGTCTGGCGAGCTGCACGATGGTGTTATCCGGAACGTTGGCGAGGCCAGTGAGGGCTGCATAGGCTTCGGATACGAAGAGATCTTCCAAACGAGGCTGCTTGAAGAATGCGACTGCTCCTCCAGGTGCCTGCACTGTACCGGAGACAATCGTTTGATTTGTCGCCGCGACCGGGGCTGTTCCTTCACTGCCGCTGCCACTCCCGCCTCCGCCACACCCCGGAAGAGAGAGAAGTGCCATTCCAGATAACGCGACTGCAAGGACATGCTTTACGGATGAGTGCATGGCGGCCCTCCTGAGCAAGGGCAACATTGTAGGCTTCAAAACTAAATGTATTCAATACGTGGGGTGCCCCTACAGAAGGGGGATATCAGTGGTGGTGATGATAGTCCTCAACGATCACGAGATCCTTATCGGTAGTGACGAGATCCTTTCCATAGACCTGGCGGAGGATCTCGGGTTTCAACACATCGGCGGGCGGTCCTGCGGCAAAGAGGCGGGTTTTCAGGAGAACCAACCGGTCGACGCGCGAGCGGATAATGTTGATGTCGTGCGTGATCAGCAAGACCGTCAGGCCGAGTTCCTTGTGCAGATGTTCGACCAATTCGATGACGCTGTGTTGTGTGGTGATATCCAGGCCGGTGGTCGGCTCATCGAGCAGAAGCACTTTCGGTTGCTGGGCCAGCGCGCGTGCAATGAACACCCGTTGTTGCTGGCCGCCGGACAAATGACCAAGCGCGGTATTGCGATGCGCATCCATGCCGACGTGGGCAAGGGCGTCGAGGGCGATGGCCTGGTCTTTCTTGGTGGTTCGCTTGAAGAGGCCCAAGGTGCCGTAGCGGCCCATCATGACGGTTTCGAGGACGGTGACCGGAAAGTTCCGATCCACGACGCCCTTTTGAGGAAGGTAGCCGATCTGGGCCCGGTGGTGGCAGCGCAGTTCCCCGCAGGCGCAATCGAATATGCGCAGATGTCCGGTCAGCGGCGCCATGAGGCCTAAGACGGCGCGGCAGAGCGTGGTTTTGCCGGAGCCGTTGGGGCCGATGACGCCGATAAATTCCCCCATGCCGATGGACAGTGAAATATCCTGAAGCGCCACGACGCCAGGAAAGCCGAAGGTTGCATGGTCGAATTGAATGATCGAGGCGGATGATTCAGGCACGGGAAACCGGGCTCCTTCCGGCGCTGAGCGTACTAAGGCGCCTCAAGGGCGTTGGCCAATTGGAGCACATTATAGCGAAGCATGTCGAGATAGGTCTCGGTGCCGGGGAGACCGCCTGGAAGCGTGGTGAGGACGATCACACGGGCTTTGGCTTCTTTCGCCAGGAGCTCAGGGATTCGCTGGCTCAATTGGATTTCGGAGACGATGACCTTGATCCGGTCTTTTTTGATTTTTGCGATGAGCGATTGAATCTGAAGAGCTGAGGGTTCTGTGCTCGACTGTGTTTGAATTGTGGCGACGATGTCGAATCCAAACCGCCTAGCCAGGTAGGGCCAGGCCGGATGGTGGGCGATAAAGCGCCGATCGGTCAGTGGCTTCATGCGTTCGGACAACTCTTTCCGAAGTTGGTCCAGCTGGCGGAGATAGGCGGCTTGGTTATCGCGAAATTCCCTGGCATGCGCCGGGTCGAGCGTAATGAGTGTCTTGGTAATGTGCCGGAGCATTGTGGCAACGCTCTCTGGATCCATCCACACATGCGGATTGCCGCCGCTGGCGTGCTGATGGTCGCCTGGTTGGGCGGCTTCCTGACCGGAATGATCACGGATCAATCCGATGCCATCGGAAGTCGTGACCACGACTAGCGATGGACTTCCGGCATTTTTCACCAGGGCCGCCACCCAGATCTCCAGCCCGATGCCGACTTCGAACAGGACGCGGGCTTTTCTGACCGCGATCAAGTCGCTGGGCTTAGGGGCATACGTATGTTCGTTCTCATAGCCGCTTAGGAGAGACGTGACATGGACGTAGGGGCCGCCTACTTGTTGCGCGAGATCCTTCAGAACCGGAATGGTAACGACGACGTTCAAGGGTGGCTGGGGGGCCGCCGGGGCCTGCGACGGCAAGAGTATCGCGAGGCAGCATCCGGCCGCACAAGTGAGTTTGAGCGTCATTCGAAATAGGGCAAACATGGGCGGGGACGGTAACATCGGGGTTCTGTGATGTCAACGAGCCGATCCGACGCGCACATTTAGGGGGAGGAGGCGCAATGGCTTGACCGCGTGACGGACTTCCATTAGCGTAGCGGCGCGGTGTCTGCGCAAGGCCTATCGAGGAAAGGGGTGCAAGAGTATGAAAGTGGTGGGACTGATGTCCGGCACGTCTGGCGATGGAGTCGATGCGGCGCTGGTCGAGATTACGCGGTCGCGGAAAGGGCTGGATATACAGACGCTGGCGTTCCATGTGCTGCCATATCCGCGCTCCCTGCAACAACGGATTCTCGCGGCCTCGGCGTCGGGGTCTGTCGCGGAGATTTGCCACTTGAATGCCTTGCTCGGTGAATGGTTTGCCAATGCGGCGCTCGGCGTGATTCGAACCGCCGGCCTTCGCCCCGAGGATATCGATTTAATCGGTTCTCACGGCCAGACGGTTCACCATTTGCCTCATGGGATTAAGGATGCCGGAGTCGGCGCCATCCGGTCTACGTTGCAGATCGCGGAACCTGCGGTGATCGCCGAGCGAACGGGCATCACGACTGTCGCGGACTTCCGTCCGCGGGATATTGCCGCCGGCGGCCAAGGCGCGCCGCTGACTCCTGGCGTGCATGCGTTGGTATTCCGCCATCCCCGGCGGGCGCGGTTAGTGGTGAATCTCGGCGGGATCAGCAACATTACATATTTGCCGCGTGGAAAAGGGATCGAGGGTGTTATTGCGTTCGATACCGGTCCGGCCAATATGGTCTTAGATGGTCTTATGTATCGCGCGACAGGTGGCCGCGTCTCGATGGATCGAGACGGCCGTCTTGCCTCACGCGAGCAGCCGGACGGCCGATTGCTGACAAAATTGCTGGCGCATCCCTATTTATCGAAACGGCCTCCGAAATCGACGGGACGAGAAGTCTTCGGCGCGCCAATGGTCGAGGAGCTTGCGGCTATTCAGAAGGCTCGCCAGCTCTCAATCGAAACCCTCCTGGCCACGTGCAGCCGGTGGACGGCGGAGTCAGTCGGCACGGCCAGGCGATGGATTGAAGGAGGAATCGATGAAGTGATTGTCGGTGGTGGCGGCGTGCGGAATCGAGCCATTATGGCGTATCTCGCTGACGTCTTTTCACCGGTTCCTGTCACCACGTTCGACGCAATCGGGTGGGACAGCAAAGCCTTTGAGGCGGTTGCCTTTGCTGTGTTGGCCTATCAAACAGCAATAGATCAGTGCGGCAATGTTCCCGCCGTCACAGGCGCGCGCCATCCAGCGTTGCTGGGATGCATCGTTCCCAGCGGACCGGGGTGGATGCGCCGGCTGAAGCGCTTGTCTTGAAGGGCCGCGTGTAGCACATGGACGTCATACTCGTTAGCGCTCTCATCCTAGTTGTGCTGCTGGTGCTGCTATGGAAACGAAGCTCCTCGCCAGATAAAAAGAAAGATTTGGGGCCGGTCTTTCCTGCAGGAACGAAGGTCACTCCCACTTCGCTGCTCACGGAGCAGGAAGTGCTGCTGTATAACCTCATTCGGCTGGCCGTTCAGGATCAGTATCTCGTCTTCTCCCAGGTTCCACTGTGGGCGTTCGTTCACATTGCTGCGACCGGAGAAGTCCGAGCGCAGGCCTTTCGCCAGATTGCGCTGAAGCGTGTCGCGTTTGCTCTTGTGCATCCGGGGTCGAGGCAGGTTGAACAGGTGGTGCAAGTAGAGGATGTCGGTATGCGGGGAGGAGCGGGCGATCGGCAGCGTGTGATTGAGTCGGTATTGGATGCGGCGGGGATTAAGCTGGTGACATTACGGGTGCAGAAGTCTTATACCGTTCCCGCGCTCGCATCCCTGCTCGGATGCGAGCTGGAGGAATCGTAAACTGCCGGTGGAAGAGGGCTGACGCTGGTTGGGCTATTCGAGTGTATGCGCGACCGGTTCAGGCTTAGCGGTGGTCGTGTCGATGGCTTTCCTGGCGAGCTCAGCTTCTGAACTGTCGGGATACTGGTCGACCACGCGCTCGAACATCATACGGGCTTTATCCTGATCGCCCAGCTTCGTATAGGCTTGCCCGATTTTCAATGTCGAAGCGGCCAGTTTTGGACTGAGCGGATAGTACGAAACGACGTTATAAAATGAAGCGAGTGAATCTTTATAACGTCCTAACCGATACTGGCATTCTCCAATCCAATATTGAGCGTTTGCCGCGAGGGCGGAGTGCCCATGAACTTCGATAAAGAAGCGGAATCCAGCGAGCGCCGCTTCATAGTCCCGGTGCTTGAACTCTTCCATGACTCGATCATATAAGCGGCGAGAGCTGTCTTGCATCTGGCCTTGAGCCGCCAATGGAATGTTGGGCGAGAAGAGTAACGCACCCATCACGACGAAGATCCCGATTCGTATTTGCGTCTTCATAGTGTTCCTCCAGCAAGGCAGTCCCTTCGTATTTTCACCGGAGATAACGCAATCGGTATGCCACAGGGGCGGGAATGGAAGGCGTGAAAAATGGTGAGAAACGGGTGTTTTCTGGCCATCTCAGGGGAGCGGTTCTGACACAATTTGGCTGGAGGCTCTGAAGGATGACAGAATTGTACGAGTCCATTTTTGCCCAGTGTGACTTTAATGCTGCGTCTATTACAGCCAGTGTGAAAAGGAGGGGCTAGGTATGGATGAATTGCTCCCGTCCAATCCGGCTGGTGGCAAGACACTGGTCGTCGATCAAACGGACCCACGTTGCTATTCCCTCCCAAGCGACGCGCTTCGCGATGCGGCGGAACAGGATCAGATTTATATTCGTCCAGGTATTTATGAAGATAAGATCTTCATCTCGGATCGTCCAGCGTGGTTGATTGGTGCCGGGCGCGACCAGGTGCAGATCTTTTCCCGTCGCGGAGGCCCCTTATACTTACAGCAGGTCTCTGGCGGAAGGATTTCAGGAATTACCTTTCGGTATGTGGGGAGCGATCAACATTCGGCCATCAACGTCCTGGATAGCACGTGTGCGATTTCCGATTGCCGCGCAATGGAAGGGGTTTTGTCTGGCGTTGTGCTGTATGGCCCGGAATGCCGGGCGACCTTCTCGGGCAATGAAGTCTGTCGCAATCGAGAGTCGGGGATTTTTGTGTTTGCCGGCGCGCAGCCTCGCGTTGCGGACAATCGGTGCTTCGACAATCATCATTTCGGCATTGCGGTCCGCGATGCAGGGACTTGTCCCGATATTGTCCGGAATCAATGCGACAGCAACATGCTGAGCGGGATGCTCCTATTTCATCACGGCGGCGCGCTGTTGGCGGGCAACCATTGCCGGGACAATCAGCATTGGGGGGTTGTGGTGACGCCGGATGCGCGCCCCAATCCAGTCCCTTCAGAGTTGGCGCAGGCCAATGATCTTGCGCGCAATCCGCGGGGGGCGTACACGGTGACGGACCAACCGCTGGAAGATATCGGGCGCTAACAGACGTGTCCGTTACGAGACGAGAGGCGAGTGAGGCTTTGCCATGGAGGTGTGGAAGTGAAAGGTGCAGCCGCCTTTTTGCTTTGCTCGGTACATCGCGGCGTCGGCATGTTTCAAGAGGTCGTCGATATCATGATCGTCCGATGGATAGACGGTAATTCCGATGCTGACGCCGATCGACGGGCGATGGGGGTCCAGTTCGAAGGGCTCTCCCAGCGATTCAGTAATGCGTTGAGCTACGACGGTAATGTCCTGATCCGTAGAGCATCCTTCCAGGATAATCGTAAACTCGTCTCCGCCCATCCGAGCCACGGTATCGACTTCTCTGACGCAGAGTTTAAGCCGGTCTGCCACGGACTTGAGCAGTAAATCGCCAACATCGTGTCCCATCGTATCATTCACGGCTTTGAACCGGTCGAGATCTAACAGCATCAAGCCGAGCGGCCGGTGGAGTCGTTTGCTTCGCGCCATGGCTTGAATCAGGCGGTCGCGGAACAATGTCCGGTTGACGAGTCCGGTGAGCTGGTCGTACTGCGCCAGGTAGGTCATGCGCTCTTCCGCCCGTTTTCGTTCGATGGCATAGCGAATGGAGCGAGCGAGCAATTCCGGATGGCCCTGTCCCTTGACGAGATAATCCTGGGCGCCTTGTTGCACCGCTTGGAGAGAGAGGGCCTGGTCGCTCACTCCGCTGAGGACGATAATTGGAATGGTGGGACTGGTGGCCTGAACTTGTTTCAGTGTGGGGAGTCCGTACGCATCGGGCAAGGAGAGGTCAAGCAAGATGGCATCGTAGCGATCGCGCGCTAGATGAGCGAATGCTTCACTGAGCCGGGTGACATGGGTGATGTCGAACTGTTCAATGCTCCATTCGGCCAGGATGTCCTGGGTAAGATGAGCATCGACGTCATTGTCTTCGACTAGGAGCAGTTTAATGACTGAAGGGCTCAACGCTGATCCCTCTGTGGGTGAAACCGTCGTTGTCCAATCCAGGCACGGACATCGCTGTCTCAAGTATAGCCAAAGTCTATGTCTTCACAAGGAAATGTCGGAAACAGAAGCGTTCGCCAAAGAACGCGCCTGCTTGGGCGGGCGTTGATGGAGGGAGACCCGGAGAAGTAAGCGATGTAGCTGCTTCTCCGGGAAGTCCTATCTGGAACTAGGCAGAATGAAGCGCTTCAGCCCGACGGCGAACCTCATCCGCTTTTTGCGACTGTCCAAGATTTTCATACAAGGACGCAATGTTTGAATGCAGATGGGAGACGAGTTGGCCGAGCTGGGCCTCCTGTGCGATGACGTTGGCTTCCATGGCCAGCTTTTTCTCCTCGCTGCGGCGAAAGCGCTCTTCCAGGCGCTGGACAAGTTGAATCCAGCCACGGACCTTGCCGGAATCGAGTTGCGGCATAGTGGGAAGGGCTTCCGCGCGCTCAAGCGCTTTTTCCGTTTGATTCATCCAGTTAATAAAGACGAGAAAATCGCCGAGAGTAATTGTTAATGCTGAGGAGGTGCCTTCTTCTTCAATGACTAGATCTTCCATGCGTACTCCTTGTTCCTGAGTCCAACAGATTTTAAAACGCGCAGGGGCATGAGCCAAAGATTCCTTCGAATGCCTACGGTGATGGCCAGCACTCGTCTTTTGTCTTTCGTGGATCTGGCCGCTGTATCTCTGCGCCAGAGTCCTGGGTCCACCTCCCTTCGGCTTGCTCGCACTCCCAAGAGCGAAGTGCGAAAGGGAGCGTCGTGCCCACGCGCCCCCATATTCTGTGGATGAGTGAGTATTACTGCGCTATAGGCGGTATTGTCAACAGAGGATTGCCCGAAAAATAGAAGAATTCTTACTAATAGTGAGTATGGAGGGGAAATATTTATTGAGTTGCCCGGTCTGGGCAGCGGGAGAATGTCACTCGCTGTACGCGAATAAGGGCGAGTCTTTAAGCGGGTAAATACCTCTAGGTTTCTCTTCCGGCCCTATCGCAGCCTCGCAGGCATACCCACCTTCAAAAGGCCACAGGAGAGATTGACCGAAAAAAGATCCGCGCGCATGGATATAGCGAAAGGTGACTCCAAGGCGAACACCTTCCGCATGAATCTTTTCCAAACAGGTTTCTTTTGAGTAGGCTCGCCGTGAAAGGAGGAGGGGATCTCCTGTTTGTGTGTGAAAGACGTTGTACTCACTCGCGCAGCCATTCATAAAAAAAAGCGCCCCACACAGGGCAACGGCTTGAAGAAGTCGTCGTCGTTTCATTGTTCAGGCTTCTTTGCTCAATTTTCTTGCTTGTCCGCCCACTCATCGTTCGCGAATTCTTCTATAACCGTAGCACAACGTGGACCATTGATCGAGTAGATCCAGACCTTTTATCGGAAATTTAGAGGTTGGCTCATCAGCGCGAGAAAGGGTGGCACTCATCACGAAAGTGGCGTGGCCTGTCGATACGCATGAAGCATATGGCTGTATGGAATGGGAGTGAAGAGGCGATGGAATGACAGAAACAGTTAGCTAGTAGCTGGGCTACACAGGTTTTTCAGCAACATACTCAATGTACTTCCAGAATTCTTTGGCTTCTTCTTCGTTCAGTACTAATGGGGTGTTATTCGCGGTTCCAGCCATGTAAATTTTTACGGATATCGCGTCTTGCCAGATCTGCACCTCGCTATAGGTGACGCGATCGAGGTTCAGTGCGCGGTTCCCGATCTTAACAAAATTCACGACATCCCTCCCCGCTAGTCAGTGCAGGGTGATCCTATCGCAAATGGCGAGGCCACCAAAGAAACTTGCGAATCCGCGCATGTGTGCGGCGCAGCTTTTCCGAATTTTCCGGTAGAGCCGTTTCGAGGAATCGCAGAGTTCTGGAGATGAACGTTGGGTGTTGGGAGGAGTGACCGCTTGGTTGCGGGGAGAGGATTTGAACCTCTGACCTTTGGGTTATGAGCCCAACGAGCTACCAGGCTGCTCCACCCCGCAGGCGGAGACTAACAAAGCGTTGAGCGGCAAGTCAAGCCGACTTGAACCCCGTTGCATTCAATGCCATGCGATGTTAAAGCCATACGCATGCGCATTGTATTTATGGGCACTCCAGAATTTGCCGTTCCGTCGCTGGAAGCTCTGCTACAGTCTGACGATCAGGTCGTGGGCATTGTCACCCAGCCCGACCGCCCGAAAGGGCGGGGGCAACTCTTGGCTCCTCCCCCAGTCAAACTCATCGCGCAGCGAGCGGGCATTCCTTTTCTGCAGCCCGTCAAAATCAGAGTCCCGGAATTCCTCAAGGCTCTCGCGGACTGGAAACCCGACATGATCGCCGTGACGGCCTACGGGCGAATCCTCCATAGCCCGATTCTCACGTTGCCGCCGATGGGCTGTGTGAACGTGCATGGTTCATTGTTGCCGAAATATCGCGGCGCCGCTCCCGTGCAATGGGCGATCCTCAACGGAGAAACCGAGACCGGCATTACCACCATGTTGATGGATGAAGGTATGGATACAGGGGCGATGCTTTTGCAGGAGTCGCTGCAGATTTCCTCCGAGGATACCGCGGGAACGCTGGCGCCTCGCCTGGCCGCGCTCGGCGGACGCTTGCTGGTGGAGACCATTGCTCGACTCAAAGCCGGCTCGCTCGCGCCGCAGCCTCAGAATCATGCCCTCGCCACGTCGGCTCCGCCGTTGAAGAAAGAAGATGGAGCGATTCACTGGACTGCGAGCGCGCGCAGCATTGCGAATCGTATCCGAGGTCTTTCTCCCTGGCCAGGGGCCTATACCTATTTCGGCGGCGAGCGATGGATGGTGTGGAGTGCGATCCCAAGTCCGGCGAAAGTCGATGTCGAACCTGGCGCCATCGCCGACGTGGCAAAGCAATCCATCGATGTTGCAACCGGAGACGGATGGCTTACGCTAAAGGAGATTCAACCAGCCAATAGCAAACGGCTCACGATGGCGCAGTATCTGGCGGGGCATCGCGTGAGCGCAGGCCAACGTTTCGTTGCAGAGCCGCCGCCGTCAGACCCGCCGGCGTGATCGGCCGCACTATGCCTTCTCCTCCCGTCTCAAAGCCGTCGCTCCCTCCTTCAGCAAGGGCCTGTGCGCTGACGGCTCTGCTGACTCAGCACAAATCAGGCGATCCACTCGATGACGTATGCAATCGTGTGTGGGATCGACAGGCAATGGATGGGCGCGACCGCGCCTTTGCCATGGAGTTAGCCTACGGAGTGCTGCGGCGCCAGGAGACGCTTGATTGGCGGTTGGAGCCGGCGCTGAAGAAACCCTTGGCCCGGCTCCCGCTGATGGTGCAGATGCTTTTGCGGATGGGGATCTATCAGTTAGTGTGCATGGATCGTGTGCCGGCTTCTGCAGCGGTGAATGAATCCGTGAATCTGGCAAAGGCCAACAAGGCCCAGCTTGGGAGAGATTGGAGCGGCTTGGTCAATGCAGTATTGCGGACGGTGACGCGCTTGCCGGAGCGGCCGCTTCCCGATCTCCAGCCGGATCCGGCCTCGGCGCTGTCGATCCGGCACGCGGTGCCGCAGTGGCTCTGCGCACGCTGGATCGAGCATATGGGCCTGGTGAAGGCGGAAGCCGCTTGTGTGACGGTGAGTGCGGTCCCCGCCGTGACCCTGCGCGTGAACGGCCAGCGCACGACCCGCGAAGCCTTTCTCGAACAACTCTCAGGAGCGGGCATTGCCGCCCGCCCGACCACCATCAGTCCTGTTGGCGTGGTGCTGGAAGAAGGCCGGGCTGTCACTACGATTCCTGGATTTCAGGACGGATGGTTCTATGTTGAAGACGAAGCGGCCCAGCTCGTTCCGCTCGCATTGGGCCCGCAGCCGGGCGAGCGCATTCTCGATGTCTGTGCGGCGCCCGGTGGAAAAGCGACGCATCTGGCCGATCTGATGTCGAACCGGGGCCAGATTGTGGCGATGGATCGGCATGCGGCGCGGTTGCAGGCATTAAAAGACAATTGCCAGCGGCTTGGCGTGACGATGATCGCTCCGCTTGTGGGCGATGCGCGAGAGCTTGGCGCGCCGGTTTCTTCTCGTGATGAAGGGGCTTCTCCCGCGTTGACGGAGGCATTTGATCGCGTACTGGTCGATGCGCCGTGCAGCGGCATCGGAGTGCTGCGCCGCCACCCTGAGGCGAAAGGGAAGAAAGATATCGAGATGTTTGCCCGGCATCAAACGTTGCAGATTGAGATCCTCGAACGGGCGGCCACTGTCTTGCGGCCCGACGGGGTGCTGGTCTATAGTACTTGCTCGACCGAACCGGAAGAGACTGAAGAGGTGATCTCCCGGTTTTGTCAGGATCATTCAGAGTGGACGCGTGAGTCTATCGTGCCGTGGCTTCCCGCTTCCGCCCTTCCTTTTGTCACGGCGCAGGGCGCGCTATCCACGATGGGAAATACGGTCGGTATGGACGGGTTTTATGCCGTCCGGTTGCGAAAAGCCAAAGGGTCTCCATGAGTAGTCCAGTATTGATCGCCCCCTCAATTCTCGCCGCGGATTTCGCGCGCCTGGCCGACGAGATTGCGGCAGTCGAGCGGGCTGGTGCGGACCTGCTCCATGTCGATGTGATGGATGGTCACTTTGTGCCGAACCTGACGATTGGTCCGCCGGTCGTCGAGTCGATCAAAAAAGTGGCGAAGATCCCGCTCGATGTGCATCTGATGATCACGAACGCGGATGCGTTCATTCCGGAGTATGCGGCAGCTGGGGCCAATTACATTACGGTGCATGTCGAAGCCTGTCCCCATCTTCATCGCACGATCCAGTCGATTAAAGAACACGGGGCCAAGGCAGGGGTGACGCTCAATCCCGCGACGCCGATCAGCCTGTTGCAAGACATTATTGGCGACGTCGATCTGGTGCTGATTATGTCCGTGAATCCCGGATTCGGCGGGCAGAAATTTATTCCGTCCGTGCTGAAGAAGGTTGCCGGCATGCGCGACATGCTCGATCGAGCCCAGAGCCGGGCGTTGCTCGAAGTCGATGGCGGCGTGAAGGTCGACAATGCGGCACAGATTCTCGCCGCGGGCGCGAATGTGCTGGTCGCCGGCTCCGCGGTCTTCTCCAGCCAGGACTATGCCGGGACCATTGCCGCATTGCGGGCCGCGGGGCAGCCGGCTGCGACCGTCGCTTCTCACGCCGCTTCGCACCGATAGGCCATTCAGAGTGGAAACCTCCGCACTCATCGACAGCCTGCACCCTCTCGAAATCAAAGTCCTCATGGCCTTCGGGTCCCGTCCCGCCGGCACGGTGCTCGAGACCGAGCCGCTGGCCGTCGCCGCTGAATTAGAGCCGTCACAGCTGAGCATGGCGATCGAATGGCTGCTCGCGAAGTCTCTGCTCATCGTCCACACCGAGACCGTGGCGCCGATTGTGTCGCTGACGAAGGTGGGCGAACAGTACGTCAGCGGTGCGTCGCCGATTGAGCGAGTCTTCTCAGCCGCGCGCGAAGTCGCCAGCACGGGCAAACGGCTCACGATTCCCGACTTGCAGGCGCAGGACGGATTGGATCCGTCCGATGTCAGCAAAGCGGTCGGACGATTGAAAAAAGAAGGCGTCTTGCTGATTGTCCAGGGCGGCTGCATCGAATCGACTGGCCGCCCCAGCCCGACGGTTGAGGCGATCAGGATTTTGCTGCAACAAGTCAGTGAGGCCTCGCGAGAATTGAAGAGTTTTCCCGAGGCGCATCGGCAGGTGATCGAAGACTATGCCGTCAAACGCGGGAACGCCAAGGAGCCATTCCGGGTAGACGATCGCGTTACTCGATCCTTCACGCTGTCTCCCGCCGGTGTGGAAGCGGCGGCCTATCTGGCTCAAGAAGGAGTGGCGGAGGAAGTGTCGCAGCTGACTCCCGAACTCTTGAAAGACGGCAGCTGGCGGAACAAACGGTTTCGCAAGTACACCATCAGTCTGCGCGCCCCCCGCATCGGGACCGGCAAGAAGCATCCCTATCGCGAGTTTCTCGATACGGTGAAGACGAAGCTGGTGAGCATGGGTTTTCAGGAAATGCGGGGCTCGCTGGTCGAAACGGAATTTTGGAACATGGACGCGCTCTTCATGCCGCAGTTCCATCCAGCGCGCGACGTCCACGACGTGTACTTTGTGAAAAATCCCACGCACGCCGCCAAGATCGCGGAGCCGTTTTTGTCGCGCGTGATGCAGGCGCATCAGGATGGCGGCAAGACTGGATCCACAGGGTGGAAGTATGCCTTCAATGCCGAGCGGGCGAAGCGGCTGGTATTGCGCAGCCAGGGTACCGCCGTTTCAGCAAGGACGCTCGCGGCGGCGCCGGCCGTGCCGGGAAAGTATTTCTCAATCGCTCGCTGCTTCCGCTACGATCAGGTCGATGCCACCCATGCGACCGATTTTTTTCAGGTCGAAGGCATCGTGCTAGGCGAAGACATTCACTTCAGGACATTGCTCGGCCTGCTGAACCTGTTTGCGCGCGAGGTGGCGCAAGCGAAGGAAGTGAAGTTTCTGCCGGCCTACTTCCCTTTTACCGAACCGTCGGTCGAAATGCATGTGCGGCATCCGCGCCTGGGGTGGATGGAGCTTGGCGGAGCTGGGCTGTTTCGCGCCGAAGTCACCTTGCCATTGGGCGTCACCGTGCCGGTGATTGCCTGGGGGCTTGGATTAGACCGCATGGCGATGGTGGCGCTGGGCATTCACGACATTCGCGAGCTGTTCACGGACAATCTCGATTTGATCCGCACGACCAGGGGCATTTTCTAGAGCAGGCCATGCCTACGATTTCTATTTTCAAAGATGACCTTGAATCGCTGCTGGCGCTTGGCAGTCTCGCCAAACAGCCGGTCTCAATTCAGCAATTGGAAGACTGGCTCATGCTGGTGAAGGGTGAGCTTAAGGGGCACAATCAAGAGACTGGAGAGTTGCGCATCGAGCTGCAAGACAGCAACCGGCCAGACCTCTGGTGTTGCGAAGGCATCGCGCGGCAAATCCGCATCAAGCAACAGGGGAAGCTCAAACCCTATCCCTTCTTTTCTAAGAAAGTGAAGAAGGGGCAGTCTCTGATCGTCGCGCCAGGGCTTGAGCAGGTGCGCCCCTACGTCGCGGCCTGCACCGCCAAAGGCTATCGAGTCACCGAGGAAGGATTAGCCCAGCTCATTCAGACGCAGGAAAAGCTGGCGGATATCTTTGGGCACAAGCGAAAGACGGTGTCCATCGGGATTTATCAACTCTCCAAGATCCAGTTTCCCGTCACCTATGAGTTGGTAAAGCCGGACCAGGCAAAGTTCACCCCGCTGGGCATGGAGACGGTGATGACGCTGGCGGAAATTCTCATGGTCCATCCGAAAGGATTGGAGCATGGGCATATCCTGGCCGGACAGAGCCGCCTGCCGATTCTCCGCGATGCGAAGAACCAGCCCCTGTCGTTTCCGCCGATCATCAACAGCCGTGAAGTGGGGGAAGTGCACGTCGGCGACGACGAACTGTTTGTCGAAGTGACCGGGACCGATCAATTGATGGTCGTCCTGACGCTGAATATCTTCGCCGCGAATTTGTCTGATCGCGGGGCCACGATTGAACCGGTCGAAGTGCAGTATCCGAAAGCGACTCCGTTGGGCAAGCGAGTGGTCACCCCACAGGACCTTGAGAATTCCAAGACCGTTCAACTGAAGACCATTGAGCAAGCGCTCGGGCAGGAACTCGGGGTAAAGGTCGTCAAGCAGGCGCTGGAAGTCTATGGCTACGAGGTGTCAGCCGGAAAGGGCACCGTTAAGGCGAAACTGCCGCCGTACCGGCAGGATCTCATGCATGCGATGGATATTGTCGAAGATGTCGCGATCAGCCGCGGCTACAGCGAATTCGCTCCAGTCATGCCGGCGCAGTTCACCGTCGGCGGGCTCTCGCGCAGCGAACAGACGTCCGACCGCGCGCGCGAATTGATGGTCGGGCTGGGATTCCAGGAAATCATCTCTAACATTATGGGATCGCCGGAGAGCTACCGCGATCAGATGCGCCTGGCCGATACCGAATGGGGGCGGATGGTCGAGGTGGACAATGCCATGACCCTCACCTTCTCCTGCCTGCGCCAATGGATGCTGCCATCGCTGTTGCGAGTTGAAGCGGCTTCGAACCGGGCTTTCTATCCGCACCGGTTATTTGAGGCTGGCGATGTCGCGATCCCCGACGCCACGCACGAGCTTGGTTCAAGAACGGAAACGATCTTAGGCGTTGTCATCGCCCATGCCGCCGCGCATTTTTCAGAAATTCACTCCTGCCTCGACGTGCTGTTCTATTACCTGGGAAAAGACTACAGCCTGGAGCCAGTCCAGCATCCATCCTTCCTTGAAGGCCGCGCCGGGCGCATCGTCGTTGCTGGCAAGTCTATCGGCGTCATCGGCGAAGTCCATCCCGAAGTCCTCGAACGGTGGCAAATCACCGTGCCAGTTGTTTCGTTCGACGTGAACCTCTCCCAACTCGCCGCTCTCGCATAGATGCGCCCATCCTGACATCGTCCGCTCTTGCGTTCAGAAAGGTGTGAAGAGGAAGTCTCTTGCATCTCCGAACGAGGTGGGTACACTGGCGCCGTACTTCTGAGGCTGCCGGCTGCTCTGCGAGAGTGCGTCGATGCGTGTCGCCACGGCGGGCAGAGGTCAGCGATATCGTTCAATTCAACCGTACGCGTTGTGAATGAGCGTAGCATCGCAGGGGTCAGAACCGTAAATGGATTTTGTCATCGAAAGGTTTACCAGCCACACATTGCTTTAGTTCATCGCGTGCCTTGAGTCCGTCGTGCCAGGTGATGTCGGCAATCGACCTGCCTTCGTAAATGACCTCGAAATGCCAGTCGTCCTTCATCCCGTCCATCAGAGCCTCGATGGACGGCACCGCGAACGCCAGCAGCGGAGGCGCGGTCGGACTCACTTCCATGTAGATGGCATTGAGTGTCACGGGATTCAGATTACCCTGTTTGAGTGTCACCAGTACCGGCTTGCCGCTCTTGACCTTAGGGAATGTGTGGTCCTTGTCCAGCGGTGAGAAACCGAGCAGCGCGTTCCGATAGTTGCCGCCTGGGCCGAACAGGGTGACCGCCATCCCATCGGAAATGCCATCCACCACCCCATCGGAAATACCAGCCACCCGTTCGGGTTTGACGCGCTTCCCACGCAGGAACGTGGCGGCGCAGTACTCGCCAGGTTTGGCCTTTGAGTTGACTTGCATGAATTCCCAATAGCCAGCAACGATTTTTTCGCGCCATCTGATCGTCTCGTCCTTGTTAGAGTCGAGAATTTCCTTGGCGTTGTATTCTTTCTTGTGGGTTTCCATGACAGAGCCAAGTACATCGAAAGATTCGCCTGTCACTTCCGCCCTCACCGAATAGGGCAAGATTACAGCTGCGATCACCGCAACCAGTATCGCCGTTTTGATCATGATGGTTGAATCCTTTTGGAGGGTTGCAACACGATGCAGTTGTACGTTCAAACCTGTAGCCTGTGCGCAAAAATTCGCAAAATAACGTGTTGATGCGCTGAGTGCAGCCGAAACGTTCATCAGCACTTACCCGCTGCCTTCAGCAACGCATTGCATGGCTTAGCGCCCGCAGCGGCATCGGCCGCAGGCTCGCCACTCTTACCGACCTCGGAGCAGATCGCATCGGACACGGCGCGCCCTGAGGCCAGCGCAAGAGTTTTTTCATGGGAGAGTTTCCTTTCAGGGTTAGTGATAGGTGATGGGATTTCTGATCCACTGCTGCGCAGGGGCAGTCTGTGATCCGTGGCCAGCTGGCCCAAGGCCTGGCCCCCCAGCTTTCAACGACGGGGTGTTGCTCAATCCGCGAAGTCAATTCAGTACATGGTTGAGTGTGCGGTGGGGCAAGAGCCTGCCTCAAACACGCAGTTATTTGTTTCTTGCTCTTGACCGTATGGCGTCGTCGCAAATCCCCCCCAGCCGACTATCCCCCCGCCCCCCGGACTCACCGCTGACGATAATGTCGTGCACCCGCCATTCGCCCTTGGCGTCTTTCCGGATGTTGAATTCGGCGAAGCAATCGGCATAGCCCCCCGGATCACTGCCAACGACGCCCTGCGCACCGTAGGCAACGACACCTTGCTGTTCCCAGCTGGCGGTATAGCGCAGAAAGCGCCTGTCCGCGACTTCGTTGAATCGATCGGGATTGCCCATCGTGTCGACGACTGCCTGTTCGGTCCGGCCGCGAAAGGCGTTCATCAGTTTGGCCTCCCGCTTGTTCAGCTTTGAACCATCCGGATGTTTGTCGGCGTTCTTGGCCTCTTCCAGATCGGCGTTCATTTCCGCGTTGGTCTTCTTAATGCTTTCCAGCAGGCTGGCCCGCATCGACGCGGTGCCGGACTCCAGTTCCTGCTGTTTTTGCTTCAGCTTTTCCATCGCGGCTTGCCTGTCGGCTTCGGAAAGCGGTTGGGCCCACTTCCCGGAGGGATCTGGGCGCTTCTTGGCAAGAACCTTGTCCCACCAGAAGTTATCCCAGGCGAGGTCGAGGAACTCCGATGGCAGGGTCTCGCCGATCAGCGCCATGTCTTCGGGCAGGCCCAACTTGCCGATGCGCTTGCCGAAGCCAGCGAAATCGAAGTTGTCGCGCTTGATGGCGGCGTGCAAAGCATGATCGAATTCGATATGGTTGCAGGCAATCGCCCCAGCCTTCAAGAGCATTGGCGCCTTCGACTTTTTCCAGTCGCTGGCGGCCACGGGTTCGGTCTTCAAATCGGAACGCCGTAACTTGTAGCTCTCCGGTCCGATACGAAAGGTAACAGGTTCGCCTGGTCTAAGCTTATTCTTGTATTCGTGTTCGGATGCCTCGATCTCAGCCATGCTCATCGAGAGCACATTCGGACACAGAAACTGCAGTTTCATATGGACGAACTCCGGTTTGTCCGCGCTCTCGTACACGGCTGTGACGTCGATCTCGAAAGTCTCTGGTCCCATGATCTGGAGCGGAGGCGTACGATTGGCAATCGATCTGACATCGGCAAAGTAGATCACCCGATCGTCGACGTCGCCTTCGTATTGCAAAACCGCGCCAAAGGCAAACGCTTCTACCGGGAGAAAAAGCGCGCCCACGAAGGCAAACAATGGCCACTTAAATGTTTTCATGTTGCGTCTCATCTAGAATCTTTATGGCTCACATCGGCATCTCTTCAATGCATTGTTAGGACTCTAAACTAATTAACTTTACGCAGCCAGAGCCAAGAACGCAACAAGCTTTTACGAATGCCAGAAAAGTAAGGACAAGAAGCTGGCTCAAATAAAAAGGGGGGCGACAACCTAGTTGCCGCCCCCCTTCGTATGTCTGAGCTATTCTTCGTCGAGTTTCAGCGCTTATGCCGCGACTGGCGTCAGATGTTGCTTGGCCAGGCCGCACAGCTTTTCAAAACCGGCTGCGTCCTTGATCGCCATATCAGAAAGGACTTTGCGATCCAATAGGATTTCCGCCTTCTTGAGGGCGTTGATGAACCGGCCATAGGTCAAGCCCTGGGCCCGGACGGCGGCGCTGATACGCGCGATCCACAACCGGCGGAAATCACGCTTCCGATTCTTCCGTCCGTCATAGGCATACTGCTGGCCCTTATCAACCGACTCTGTGGCTGAGCGGAACAACCGGCTCTTGGCGCCGTACTGTCCCTTCGCTAGCTTCAGCCGCTTCTTCCGTCTCGCTCTTGTTTTCGGTCCACCTTTTGCGCGGGGCATGACTCAATACTCCTTTTATCCGTGAGGGTCGCTTTCGAGAGCTTAGTTATACGGCAATAGGCGGTTCAAAGACAAGGTGGAAGTGGGATCCACCACGGCGGTGCCGCTCAACCGCCGCTTTTGATCGCTCTTCTTATGGCTTAAGAGATGGCGCTTCCCGGCCTTTCGCCGGACAATTTTCCCACTCCCGGTGCGGGAGAATCGCTTTTTGGCCCCTTTGTGTGTCTTGGCTTTGGTTTTCATCGCATCCGTCCTCTCGGTTTGTGTATACGGGCTAGTGATCTAATTCTTGGGCGCCACGATCATGATGAGGCTGCGGCCTTCCATGCGCGGGGCATATTCAATGGTGCCTGTCTCAGTCATTTCGGCAATTACCATATTCATGAGTGTGCGGCCCATTTCCTGATTGGCCATTTCACGGCCTCGAAACGTCAACGTGACTTTGGTTTTGTTCCCGTCAGCTAGGAATTCCTTGATCTGACGGATCTTAATCCCCAGATCATGCTTGTCGGTGCGTGGCCTCAGCTTGATTTCCTTAACTTGGGTCGACTTTTGGTGACGCCGATTCTGATGGTCCTTCTTGCTGAGCTCGAATTTGTATTTGCCGTAATCCATGATCCGGCAAACCGGCGGCGCAGCGGTGGGAGCGACTTCGACCAGGTCGTACCCCCCCTCCTGGGCCTGACGCAACGCGTCCGGTGTTGGGAGGATGCCCAGCTGCTCTCCTTCCGGACCGATGACTCGAACCTCTCGCACTCGGATTTCGCGGTTCACGCGCAGTTTGGGGACGATAACCCACCTCTTTAGTGTGTTGGTTGTAGCTCCGGCTGCGCGCGCGTGACGTCATTCCTGAGAAGATCGATCACTGCAGCCCCTGTCATATTGCCGAGATTCGCGCCGCTCCGCCCACGGACGGAAAGCATGCCGCTTTGGACTTCACGATCCCCCGCGACGAGCATATAGGGGACCTTGGCTTTTTCCGCCTCGCGGATTTTAAAGCCGATTTTTTCGTTCCGGAGATCCGCGTCGGCCCGAAAGCCCGCGGCTCTCAGCTGAGCGACGACGGAATTCACATACTCGCGCTGATTATCGGTGATGGCCATGACGACGGCTTGCACTGGCGCCAGCCAGGTTGGGAATGCGCCGCCAAAATGCTCAACGAGAATGCCAAAGAAGCGTTCGATCGATCCCATTAACGCCCGGTGGATCATGATGGGCTGATGAGATTTCCCGTCCTCGCCGATGTAACTGAGTTCGAACCGCTCAGGGTTATTGAAGTCGACTTGAATGGTCGAGCATTGCCAGGACCGGCCCAGGGCGTCCTTGATCTTAATATCGATCTTCGGCCCGTAGAAGGCGCCGCCGCCCTCATCCAGATGGAACGCCAGTCCACGGCTCTTGAGCGCGGCGTCCAGCGAATCGGTGGCCAGGGTCCAGTTGTCGTCCGATCCAACCGACTGTTCCGGCCTGGTCGAGAGGAAGATCTCGAACTCGATGAAGCCGAATGATTTCAAAATGAAGAAGGTGAAGTCGAGCACGCGGCTGACTTCTTCCTGGATCTGATCGGGACGGCAGAAGAGGTGCGCATCGTCCTGGGTAAATCCACGGACACGAAGCAGGCCATGCAAGACGCCGGTTCGTTCATAGCGATACACGGTCCCCAGCTCGCCGTAGCGGATAGGCAGGTCCCGATAGCTGCGCAGATGGGACTTGTAGATCATGATGTGGTAGGGGCAGTTCATCGGCTTGAGCTGATACTCGCTGCCCTCTAGCTCCATCGGAGCGAACATATTGTCCCGATAGTAATCGACGTGACCGCTGGTCTTCCACAGATTGAGCCGGGCGATGTGGGGCGAATACACCAGGTCGTAGCCGTCTTTAATGTGCTGTTCGCGCCAGAAATTTTCGATCAACAGTCGAACCAGCGCGCCTTTGGGGTGCCATAAGACTAACCCGGGTCCGATTTCGTCCTGGATGGAAATGAGGTCGAGCTCTTTCCCGACTTTGCGATGGTCGCGGCGTTTAATCTCTTCAAGTCTCGCCAGGTGGGCATCCAGTTCAGCTTGAGTTGGGAAGGAGGTGCCGTAGATCCGTTGCAACATCGGATTCCGCTCGTCCCCACGCCAGTAGGCGCCGGCCGTCGTCAGGAGCTTGAAGGCGCCGACATGACCGGTGGTCGGGAGGTGGGGACCTCTGCAGAGATCGATAAATTCGCCCTGGCTATAAGCCGAAATCGGTTCCCCTTCAGGGAAGCCTTGGATGAGTTCAACTTTATAGGCCTCTCCACGAGCCTTGAAAAAATCGATGGCCTCCTGCTTCGACAGCTCTTTCCGCGTGACCGGCAGTTTTCTCTTGATGATGTCCCTGGCGCGGGCCTCGATTTTCTCAAGATCCTCCGGCGTGAACGGCCGTTCAAAAGCGAAATCGTAAAAGAAGCAGTCTTCAAGAGCCGGCCCGATGGTGACTTGCGCGGTGGGAAACACTTCTTTCACGGCTTGGGCCATGATGTGGGTGCTGCTATGCCGGTAGACTTCCCGGCCTTCTGCGGTATCGAATCGAACTGGCTCGATGACGGCGTCTTCGGTCAACGGCCGGGACAGGTCGACCACGAGTCCATTGATCTTGGCGGCCAGGACGTCGGGTCCGACTGGCAGACCGAGGGCCTGTAGAGCCGCTCCTGCAGTTTGGCCTTTCTCGATGACCTGGCTGTTCCCGCCTTTGAGAGTGATCTTCATTCGTTCCAATTAGCCGAGCAAAAACAACAAAGGCATTCCGCCGCCTCAAAGGCAAACGGATGCCTCTAGCCGGAATGGTAGGCGCGGACGGTCTTGAACCGTCGACCTTTACCGTGTCAAGGTAACGCTCTCCCCCTGAGCTACGCGCCTATTGTCCGGGTGCGCATGATAATAGAGCTGTGCCTGCGCTGTCAAGAAAAGCACTGGAGAAAGCGGCCTCTTTCCGCTGCTTCCGGAAGGGCCGCCTTCTCTCTTGTTGCATGGCAAGAAACGGTGCCGCTACTTGATGGCGGAACGCAATTCCTTTCCTGCGGAGAATTTCGGGACCTTGGCGGCGGGAATCTTCAACGATTCTCCGGTGCGTGGGTTTCTACCCATCCGTGCCTTCCGCTTGGAAACCGTAAAGGTGCCGAAGTTGACCAGGGAGACTCGCTGCCCCTTTTTCAATGAGGTGGTGACGGCTCCGGTGAAGGCCTCCAGTGCCGTTCCCGCTGCGACTTTCGTGATTCCTGCGGAGGCTGCCATCTTCGCAATCAGCTCTTCCTTCGTCATCAGTCCCCTCCTTGGTTATGAATGAAGATGCCGAACACCCGACGTTATTTCCCTTACCCGCAGCGGTGCCTCTCGATGCACTGCCGAATTACAAGGTGCGTGCGGTCTTTGCGCGACCCCGCTTCAGGGGAATATGCAGATCGGTAATTTTCTTCCTCAACGTATTCCGATTCAGCCCCAACAATTCTGCCGCTTGGATTTGATTCCCTTGGGTTTCCCGCAGAGCCGATGAAATCAGTGGGCGCTCGACGGCTGAAATCAGCATGGGATGGAGGTTCTTTGCGGCGCCGTTATGCATGCCCTTCACAAAGTCGCCCATTTTCTGGTCGAGGAAGTCTTCCAGCGAGAGATCGTGCCCGTTGCTTTTGGGGGCTTGCTCACGCTGTTGAGTCAGCATCTGAATCATGGCCGGCGCCCGCCTGAGGACGCTGCGCGACCCCGTGATTACCAATGCATGAGAGAGGTCGATCTGAGCCGAAAGGTTCTGGGACGCAGGCTCCTGTTCAGAGCGGGATTCCAGAACGACGATATCGAACGGGCGTGTAGGGAGGGTATTGGGCAGTGAGCCTGCGTCGGGAGCTATTGTCACAACGGCGTCTGTGAACGTAGCTTTAAACTGAAGGTGGACGTCGGTGTCCGCGGTCAGCAAGAGGATGGAAATAATTGATGAGGGAACGGACATGCAGGCACCATCCGAAGAAGAGGGCGGAATTATTGCCCAGGGCCGACTTGATGTCAATTGGATATTTCTGGATATTCCACTTGTGTAAGCGGGTGGGCGAGAGGTGGGGATAGCTATGAGGAATGCTGCGCCTGCTCCAATGGGTTCTTGCGCAGTGCAATCGCACCGCTTGACAGCTTGGATCGTCGGACGGTATATCATTGTGAGGTTAATTCCTACCGGAATTATCAAGAATGAAAGTATCGCATCGCGCAACGTATGGAATAATGGCTGCTGTTGACCTCGCTATGAATGGGAAAGAAGTCCCTATTCAGGCGCGGGCCATTGCGAGGCGGCAAGCGATTCCTGTGCGATTTCTTGAGCAAGTGCTGCATGCCATGAAGAAAGCCGGGCTGGTCGATAGCACGCGGGGGGCACAGGGGGGCTATCTTCTCTTGCGCTCACCGACTGAACTGTCCGTGGCAGATCTGCTTGAAGCGCTTGATGGACCAGTGTTTCACGATGCCTCGCATAACGGCGCGGGGACGAATCGGCGAGACACGAGAGAGCATCTCTTGCTCGGAAGCGTGTGGGAGAAGGTGCATCGGGCCGAACGGAGCGTGCTTGAAGCGATTACGATAGACCAACTGGTTGAACGCCAGCGAGCGCTCGATCAGCAGCAGAATCCCATGTACCACATCTAAGGGCATCGAGAAGGTTTCGGTCTCAGAGTCGTGGGTTTGTCACGGCAAGGGAGAATATTTATGAGCCCCCAAGATCAGCTGATCGTACCGGAAATTAAAATATCTCCGATTCCTCCGGCGCTGCTCGAGGAAATAGAAACGTTTGAAGCGGAAGCCCTGCGCACGATGGCGGGAGACGTGTCGACCGACCTCTTCAAGCCGTTCCGGCTGCAATACGGCATCTATGGCCAGCGTCAGCCCGGTGTGCAAATGGTCCGGATCAAGATTCCGTTCGGAGGCATCTCGGCCAATCAGCTCCGGCGAGTCGCCGAACTGGCGGATCGCTATGCCACCGCGGTTGGCCATGTGACCACGCGGCAGGATATCCAGCTGCACTTCGTGGAATTGAAAGACGTGCCGACGATCATGCGTGGCTTAGCCGAAGTGGGGCTCACCACGCGGGAGGCCTGCGCCAATACCGTCCGCAACGTGACGGCCTGCCATCTAGCCGGAGTCTGCCAGGGCGAAGTCTTCGATGTGACGCCCTATGCGAAGACCGTCGCCTATCATTTGTTGCGGAATCCCTTGAATCAAAGTCTGCCGAGAAAATTCAAGATTGCGCTTTCCGGCTGCAAGCAGGACTGCGCGCTCACTCCGATCCACGACATCGGGTTATTGGCGGCCAAGCGAGCCGACGGCACGATTGGGTTTCGCATGGTGGCGGGCGGCGGCTTGGGCTCGGCTCCGCGCATGGCGCAGGTCCTTCGCGAATTTACTCCCATGGAAGAATTGCTGCCGAGCATTGAGGCCGCCATTAAGGTGTTCGATACGCTGGGGAATCGGAAGAATCGTAACAAAGCCCGCATGAAGTTTGTGATCGAGAAGCTGGGGTTCGACGAATTCAAGCGCCGCTGGGAAGCCGCCTACGAATCGATGGGCTATGCGAAACCGTCGCATGAGCCGATCGCGTTGCTCACCCATGCGGATGAGCCCACGCCTCTCATCATGCCGACACGCAACGGTTCCGGGCCCAGTTCGTCGAACGGCAATGGGACTGGGCATGGCATCGGGCATGAAACACCGTTTGAAATGTGGAAGCGGACGAATGTCGTCAAGCAGAGACAGGCCGGATATGTCACGGCGGCGATCAAGCTCTTCATGGGCGATCTGACCTCTGAGCAGATGCTCTGTGTGGCGGATCTCGCCGAACGGTATGCCAATGGGAACATTCGCACCACGATCAATCAGAACATGGTGATCCGGTGGATTCCCGAGTCGCAGATCGAATCGCTCTACGATGAGTTGTCGGCCGATGGCCTGTCCGACCCAGGGGCAGAGTTGGTGGAAGACATTATTGCCTGCCCAGGGACCGATACCTGCGGCCTCGGCATCACATCGTCCAAAGGACTGGCTCGAGCATTGGCCGAAGTCTTTCCGGCCGGCCGTGTTCCCGAAGACCTGTCGGATGTGAGCGTGAAGATCAGCGGCTGCCATAACTCCTGCGCGCAGCACCATATCTCGACGATCGGGTTGCATGGCGTCGGGAAACGATTGGGCGAACATGTGGCGCCCCATTACGAATTGCATTTAGGCGGACAAGTCGATGGCACGCCGAAGATCGGGCAGATGACCGTGAAGCTGCCGGCAAAGGCGGTGCCGGCCGCGCTCTCGCATCTTGTCGACGTCTATCGGCGAGATCGATTGCCGAAAGAAAACCTGTCGGCGTTCATTGCCCGCGCGGGCAAAAGCAAGCTCAAGGACGAACTGATTCCCTACACCATCGTCCCGGCCTACAAGGACGATCCGACCTTCTACTACGACTGGGAAGGCGAGGCCGAATTCATTCTTGAGGATTTGGGCCCCGGCGAATGCGCTGGCGGCGCGCTGGAGATGATCGAGAATGGCATTCTCGAAGCAGACCAGGAGCTGTATCAGGCCAAGCTGCTCGTCGAGAACCATCAGTATTCCGTCTCGGTGAACAAGTCGTATCGCGCGGTGCTGGCGGCGGCCAAAGCGATGTTGGTGACGGAGGGGCTGGAACCTTCGACCGACGCAGAAACCTTCAGTGAGTTCGATAGCCGGATTGCCAAGAAGGGTGTCGTTCCCGCGCAGTACAGAGACCTCAATAAGAAAGTGGGTGATCTCGGGCCTAAAGATACAACCGCGGAATCGGCCCGTGAAAAGATGGCTTTTGCAAAGGGGTTCGTCGATGCCTGCCGCGCGGCGACCGATCAAATGGGGAAAGATCTCAAACTCGCGCCGGCCCAGGAGTCGGCGGTCCCGGTCAAGGAAGCGGTGGCGGCCGCACCGGTTGCGTCAGCCGCTCCCGCGCCGACGGGGGCGCCGGTCTACGACCTCCGGGGTGTTGCCTGTCCGCTGAATTATGTGAAGACGAAGCTCAAACTCGAAATGATGGATGCGGGCGAGAAGCTGGAAGTTTGGCTGGACGCAGGGGAGCCGATCAAGAATGTCCCGATGAGTTTGAAGAACGATGGACATCTCGTCCTCCTTCAAGAGGCGCTGGAACCGGAGGCCGCGCATTATCGCGTTCTCGTGGAAAAGGTCGAAGGCTGAGGCAACGCAATGTCTAGCGGTGGAAGCTCAGAGATGGTGGCGGAACTGAAACGCGCGAGCGATGCGTTCGAGTCTCAGCAGCCGCAAGATGTGTTGAAGGATGCGATCAAGCGGTTTACTCCGAAGATTGTCGTCGCCTGCAGCTTCGGTGCGGAAGATGTGGTGTTGGTTGATATGGTGCATCGCATCGATCCCTCGATTCCACTGTTCTATTTGGACACGGACTTTCTGTTTCCTGAAACCTACGCGACCCGCGATCGTATGATTCAGCAGTATGCGCTGAAACCGGCGCAGGTCATTCAAGTGCGGTCGTTGCTGACCCCGGATCAGCAGGCGGCGCAACATGGTCCGGCGCTCTGGTCGACGGAGCCGGATCGCTGCTGCCAGTTGCGGAAGGTGGAACCGCTGACGCGTGTTTTGAAAGGGTATGACGCTTGGATCACCGGCATCCGCCGGGATCAGTCGCCGACCAGAGCCAATGCGGGGTTGATCGAGTGGGACAGCAAGTTCCAACTGGTCAAAGTGAATCCGTTAGCGCGATGGACTTGGGCCGATGTGTGGACTTACATCAAGGTCTACGAGGTGCCCTACAATCCCTTGCACGATCAGAATTATCCGAGTATCGGGTGCACCCATTGCACCGCGCCGGTGGCGCCGGGCGACGATCCGCGCGCCGGACGTTGGAAAACATTTACCAAGACTGAGTGTGGACTCCACAAATCCTAATATGCCTATTCAAGACTTCATTGCGAAAATTGCCAAGGGTCCGAAAGCCTCCAAAGATCTGACCTGGGATGAATCCAAGCAGGTCATGAAACTATTGATCGAAGGGCAAGCCACACCAGCGCAGATCGCGGCCTTTCTGATGGCGATGCGATTCAAGATGGAATCGGTGTCTGAACTGGCGGCCTTTACGGCAACCGCCCGGCAATATGTCGCGCCGCTCTCGATTCCGAAAGAGCTGGCGGTCGTGGACGTGCCGAGTTATGCCGGCAAGTCCGAGACCTTTCACAGTCTCATTGCGGGAGCGATCGTGGCGGCCTCGGCGGGCGCGGCGATCGTGATGCACGGCTATGACGGGATTTCGGGCCGTCCCGGCGCGGCGGGTGTGTTGAAAGCCCTCGGGGTTCCGGTCGATCTGGATCCGAAAATGGCTGGCGAAGAAGTGACGAAAAAGGGATTCGTCTATCTCGATATCGGGATGTACCATCCGCCGCTCTATCGCTTTCTGGAAATGCGCCAGGAAATCGGGGTGCGCAATCTCTTCCATCCGATTGCCCGTTTGTTGAATCCGTCGCGGGCGGCGGCGCAAGTGGTGGGTTTGTCCCATCCGCCGCATTTCGAGAAAACCGCGGAAGTGCTGCGGATGCTGGGTTGCCCGCGCGCGCTGGTCATTCGTGGCGTGGAAGGCGATCCGGAGTTGTCCGTCACGGCGGCGACCCGGGTGCTGGAGTTGCGAGATGAGCGGATCGCTCCATTGGGAATTTCGCCGAAGGATTTCGGTTTGGCGCTCGGCACGTCCCGCGACATGGCCGGGTTTCCCCCTGGCCAGCAGGAGAAGGAAGCGGTGTTGCTGCGGAAGATCCTGCAGAATCAGGTGCCAGGCGGTCCCAAGGATTGGGTGTTGATGAATGCGGCGTTGTTGCTGTACGCGGCGGGCAAGGGGGCGACAGTGCCGGCCTGTCTGCCGATGGCGCGGGCCGCGCTTGAAAACGGCGCAGCGGCGCGCAAGCTGGATGAGTTGGCGCAGGCGCCTCTTGCGGTCGGCAAGCGGGGATAACTAGCAGCCTGTTAAGGGAAAGGTCGTCGGTTGTGAAACACCTTCGTCAGTTGGAAGATCAAAGCGTCTACATTCTTCGCGAGGCCTACAAGAACTTCGACAATCTCGGCATGCTCTGGTCCATGGGCAAGGATTCCACCGTCTTGCTCTGGCTAGCGCGCAAGGCTTTCTTTGGGCAGGTGCCCTTTCCGTTGCTGCATGTCGATACCAGTTACAAGATTCCCGCGATGATCGAATATCGTGACCGGATCGCGCGTGAATGGCGGTTGGATTTGGTGGTGGGGCAAAACAAAGAAGCCTTGGCCGCTGGCATGAACCATACGCTGGGCCGTGTCGCCTGCTGCACCGCGCTCAAGACGAATGGGCTGAAGCAGCTCATCGAGCAGAAAGGCTACACCGGCATTATTCTCGGCGTGCGCGCGGACGAAGAGGGGACGCGGGCGAAAGAGCGGTACTTTTCACCTCGCGACAAGCATGGCGACTGGGATTTTCGGGATCAGCCGCCCGAGCTCTGGGATCAATTCAAGACGACCTTCCCGCCTGGCACGCATATCCGCATCCATCCGCTGCTGGACTGGACGGAGATCAATATTTGGGAATACATCAAGTACGAAAACATTCCCTTCATGGACCTGTATCTCGACAAGGGCGACGGAACCCGTTACCGCAGTCTTGGCTGCGCGCCTTGCACCACTCCGATCAAATCGACCGCCAAGACCGTCGATGAGATCATCGCTGAATTGCGCCAGACGACGGTGGCGGAGCGGGCCGGCCGCGCGCAGGATGAAGGGCGCGGGATGGAGCTTTTACGCAAAGACGGCTACATGTAATGACGGAATACTGAAACGAGCATCCAGCGCCGTTCTCGGCTCATCGAAATCCTCAACGTGCCCCAGAGGGTGCGACTCCAGTTTCGATTCGCTTCGGGCCTTGTTGGATGGCCGTGTTGATCGTTCTCAATAAAACAAGGCGACTATGGACAATCAAACTCAGAAACCATCCGAGAATCTGAACATCGTTATTGTCGGGCATGTCGATCACGGCAAGTCCACGTTGCTGGGCCGGCTGTATGCCGACACGGGATCGTTGCCCGATGGCAAGCTGGAAAAAGTGCAGGCGATCTGCCGCCAGCAAGGCAAAGAGTTTGAGTACGCCTTCCTGTTCGATGCGTTCCTCGAAGAACAAGAGCAAGGGATCACGATCGACACCGCGCGCACCTTCTTTGGGTGGAAAGGCCGCCAGTACATCATCATCGATGCGCCGGGGCACAAGGAGTTTCTCAAGAACATGATCTCGGGCGCGGCGCGAGCGGAAGCGGCGCTGTTGCTGATCGATGCGCTGGAAGGCGTGAAGGAACAATCCAAGAAACATGGCTATTTGCTGTCGTTGCTGGGGGTCCGCCAGTTCGCGGTGGTCGTCAATAAAATGGATCTGGTCGGCTACCGGCAGGACGTGTTCGATGGCATCGAGAAAGAGTATCGGGAGTTTTTAGGCCAGTTCAAAGCCGTGCCCGAGCGCATCATTCCAGTCAGCGCCAAGCTCGGCGACAATATCGCCAACCGCAGCACGGCCATGCCCTGGTACACCGGCCCGACGGTGCTGGACACGCTGAGCCTTTTCAAAAAGGAAGCTGCGCGTTCCGAACAGCCGCTGCGCTTCCCGGTTCAGGACGTCTATAAGTTCGATGCCCGCCGTATCATTGCCGGCCGGATTACCGCCGGAAAGCTGAAAGTCGGCGACCATCTGGTATTTTCTCCGTCGAATAAACGGGCCAATGTCCGGTCCGTCGAAGCGTTTAACATCGATCCGCCTCCGACGGAGGGTTATGCGGGGCAATCGATCGGCATCACGCTCGATGAGCAAATCTTTGTAGAGCGCGGAGAGATCGCCACGCATCAGAAGCATCTGCCGTCCGTCTCGACGGCGTTTAGAGCCAATCTGTTTTGGTTGGGGAAGCGCCCGCTGGAGCGCGGCCGCAAATATCAGTTGCGCGTCGCCAACAAGGAAGTCGACTGCGAAGTGGCGACCATTCATCGGATTATCGACACGATGGATTTGGCGCAACAGCAAGGCAGCATGACGGTGAACAAGAACCAAGTGGCTGAATTGACCTTGCGGACGAAGACGCCGGTCGCCTTCGATCTGTCCGCCTCGTTCGAGGCCACCGGTCGCTTCGTCTTAGTCGACGAAAACGACATTGCCGGCGGCGGCATCGTCACGGAACTCATTCATGACGACCAGGAGTTTTTGCGCGAGGAAGCCCGCCGTCGCGATTTCGCCTGGGTCAAGGGCGAGGTCGGTGTGGAGGATCGCGCGCGGCAGTACGGGCATCGCGCGGCCATCGTCTTGTTTACGGGCGGGCGGCATACGGGAAAGTCGCTGCTGGCCAGGCAGCTGGAAGGGCGCCTCGTGGCCGACGGGCGGCATGCCTATCTGCTGGACGGGGAGAATCTTCGCCGCGGACTCGATGCCGATTTGACCGACGAGGAGCGGGGGCAGACCGATGAAATGGCCCGGCGGTATGGGGAAGTCGCCCGGTTGCTGATCGACACCGGGCTGATCGTCGTGTCCACCACCAATCCATTTGGCGTGCACTATAAAGAAGCGGTGCAGGCGATTCGAACGCTCGTCCATCCGGCGCCGGTCATCGCCGTGCATATGAGCAAGACCAGTGAAGAGCCGCCGCCGAATACGGACATTGTCTTGAGTGGCCCGACGGATCTCGATCACGCTACGAAGCAAATTATGGACGAGCTCAAGAGCCGCGGAGTGCTGGCCGAGGCAATCGGCGCCAAGCCGACGTTCCAATACTCGATCTAGCTCTGTGCCGTAAGCCGGGAGATAGGGGGCCGCGGCGTCCGTTTTTCTCGTGAGACCTCCACCATTCGTGTGGTTTGACTCACCAGAAACCCCTGTGTTACCGTACCGTCCTGCATCGTTTAGCCTGTGGATAGAAAGACTTGTATGGCGGCTGATAAAGATCTCAAGGCTATTCTTGGCAAGCTGAAGTATTCGGACGATGCCAAGGTAGTTCAGCAGATAACCGAGCAGACGAAGCAGGTTCACGCGCGCATGGCCGGCATTAAGTACAAGCTGGCCGTCATGAGCGGGAAGGGCGGCGTCGGCAAGAGCATGACGACCGTCAACCTGGCGTTGGCGTTTGCGCGCCAAGGCGCGAAAGTCGGCTTGCTCGACGTGGATTTGAACGGTCCTTGCGTGCCGCGCATGCTCGGCTTGCATGGACAATCGTTGAAGATAACGCCGCAAGGGGCGGTTCCTCCGGTCGGTCCGCTTGGGGTTGCCGTGGCGTCAATGGACTTCTTTCTCCACGATGCCTCGCCGGTCCGGTGGAAGGGACCGATGGATGTCAGTCCGGTCTGGCTCGGACTGATGGAAATGAACGTGATCCGGGAATTTCTGTCCGATGTGATGTGGGGCGAATTGGATTACTTGCTGGCCGATCTGCCGCCCGGCGCGGCGGCCGATAAACCGCCGGTGATTGCCGGGTTTATTCCGGACCTGGCCGGCGCCATCGTGGTTACCACGCCGTCGGAAGTGGCGTCCGATGTGGTGCAGAAATCGGTGACCTATGCGCGCGACATGGGCATCAAAGTGCTGGGTATCGTCGAAAATATGAGCGAGTACCGCTGTCCGTCCTGCGGCGACGTCAACGAGCTGTTCGAGGGCAACACCGAAGCGATGTGCGAGGCGCTCGATCTGCCATTGCTCGGGAGAGTGCCGTTCGACCGGAAGCTCGCCAAGACCTTCGATAAGGGGCAGCCGCTGCTCGACGAGACCTATCCCACGATTCAACGGTACCAGGAAATTGCCGGGCGTATCCGCACGTTGCTCGATTACAAGAAGGTCCTGGCGGATAAGCTGTGACACGAGAGATGCGAGAGGAGCTGCTATGAAATTTGTGTGTCTCAATTGCGAAACCTATATGAATTTCGAGAAGGTTGAAAAGCCCGGCGAGGGATCGCTCGGCGTCTTTTTCGGCTGCCCATCCTGCAACGCCAAGTTCTCGATGGTGACGAATCCAGGCGAAACGCAGATGGTCAGTTCGCTTGGCGTCAAGTTGGGCGGACGCACGGTGGCGGCCGAGCCGTTTGAAATGACCCGTGGCACGTTAAAAGACGAGGCCTTGGCCGGATCGGGGCAGATGGGCGCCTACTTGAATGAGAAAATTCAAGGCGGCCAGCCGGTGGCGGCGTCGGCCGTGGCTCCTGAAAAAGCCGGAGAAAAAGCGAGCGGCGGGTGCCCCTTCTCCGCGATGGTTGCAGAAATGGGATTGACGGGCACCGGGAAGCCGGGCAACGGAACGGCCTCCGCATCGTCTGACTTTACGTGGACGGCCGATGCCAAGGAAAAGCTCGATCGGTTGCCGGCGTTTGTGAAGCCGATGGTGCAAAGCAGCGTCGAGGCCTATGCGCGGAAGAACGGATTCAAGTCCATTACGCTGCAAGTCATGGACGATTCCAAAACCGACTCGCCGAACGGAATGACCTGGTCGCGCGAGGCTGAACAGCGGCTGGAGAACATCCCCGACTTCATTCGGCCCATGGCAAGAAAAGAGATTGAGCGCGTGGCCAAAGAGCGTGGCCTGGCGACTATCACCGCGCAAGTCATGGATGATGCCAAAGACAAGTTTATGAAGTTTATGTAAGCGGGAGTTTCATGTTGCAGGGTCATCAGAGGCCCATCCGGAATTTCGGATGGGCCTTTCATTTAGTGTCGGCGGTAGGAGCGTTCTTTCGGGCAAATCCTGCCGGGATGTGGGCGCTGTGTTGTTCGCTTGCCATCTTGCTGGCAGGTCTGGACAGTGCGGTGCTCTTCGCCCAGCATAGCGAGCCGGACCACGAGGCCGCTGCCGTCGGTTCCACGGAGCATGGCCACGATCATCATGCGCCTACTCTTTGGCCAGACAGCTGGGAAGGGTCGAAGGCCGGCGTGGCCTATTCGGAGTTCAATCACCACCTCGCCGGCCTCTTTGTGCTTCTGATCGGGTTTTCTGAAATGGCGCAGGCGCTGCGGTCGCCTTCGCTTAGCTGGATCAGGATGCTGCTCCCGGCGTCATTATTGGGCATGGCTGCGTTTCTGTTGATCTGGAGCGATCATCAGGCGTGGCCCATCGGGCCGATGAGCTTCGCGGAGACATTTTGGGGAAACGATCATGAAATTTTCCAACATAAGATTTATGGCCTGCTGGCCTTGACCGTCGGTCTCATCGAGTGGTTCCGGCGCCTTGACCGGTTGGACCACGTCGGCTGGCTGGTTCCGCTTCCGCTCTTTGCCATGATCGGCGGGCTTATGTTGTTTACGCATTCCCACGGCGCTCATCCGGCAGCTCAAAAGATTGCAATGCATCATGCCCTCATGGGCACCTTGGCGGTGTCGGCTGGTTCCAGCAGGCTTGCCTCAGCTGGGCGCGGTGTCTTTATGGGCTGGTCGCGTTCCCGTTGGGAGACGATCTGGGCGGGGCTCATTCTTCTCATCGGTCTCCAATTGCTGGTGTACTCAGAATAGTCCGAGCCATTTCCGCGCGACTCTCGATCGATTGACACCTTTCAAAGGCCTATGCTACGTCTACGCCGTTGGCAGCGGTCTCGCATCAAGTACGCGTTTCACAGACGCAGACGAGGGATCTATGGGTGGACATAGCCATTGGGCGACAATCAAGCGGTACAAGGGCGCGCAAGACGTCAAGCGCGGGAAGGTTTTCACCAGAATTATCCGCGAAATCGCCATCGCCGCTCGCACCGGCGGCGACCCCGACAGCAATCCGCGTCTGCGTTTGTCGATTGCGAAAGCCAAAGAAGCCAACATGCCTGGCGATACGATTAAAAAGGCTATCCAGCGCGGAACGGGAGAGCTTCCCGGCGTGGCGTACGAAGAGTATGCCCTGGAAGGCTACGGGCCAGGCGGCACCGCGGTCTTGCTGGAAATCACCAGCGATAACCGCAATCGCACCGTGGCGGAAATCCGCAATCTCTTCACGAAGAATCATGGCAACATGGCGGAAGCCGGGGCGGTGGCCTGGCAATTTCATAAGAAGGGTCTCCTGACGATCGACAAGGCAAAAGCCGACGAAGATCAGTTGCTCACGCTAGCCCTTGAGGCCGGCGCGGAGGATGTGAAGGTGGGGGACAAAACCTTTGAAGTGATTTCTGGCACGCATGAATTCGAAGCCGTCAAGAAAGCCGTGGCGGATGCCAAGATCGAGACGTCTCTCGCTGAAATAACGTTTATTCCCCAGAATACGATTCGCCTCGAAGAAAAAGCCGCCGAGCAGATGCTCAAGTTGATGGAAGCGATGGACGAGCACGATGACGTCCAGAAAGTTCATGCCAATTTCGACATCTCAGAAGAAGTGATGGAGAAGGTGGCCGCCGCCGCGGCGGGATAAGCGCCGCCGTGTTTAGCCTGCCTTGCCACACGCGATGTGAGCCGCGATGATCGCCTTTCTAACGGGGCGGCTGGCCTTTAAAGCGCCGACGCATCTCACGCTGGATGTGCAGGGTGTGGGCTACGAAGTTCATATCCCGCTGAGCACCTACTACGCGCTGCCCAATCTCGACGACGTCGCGGCGCTTCACATTCACACCCATCTGCGCGAAGACGCGATTCAGCTGTTCGGCTTTCTTGCGCAGAGCGAGAAGGAAGCTTTTTTGCTGCTTACGACAGTGTCCGGTATCGGCCCGAGACTGGCGCTCGGCGTCTTGTCCGGACTTCCGCTGGCCGAGCTGGTACGCGCCATTCAATCCGAGGATGTCGAGAAGCTCGCCACGATTCCAGGGATCGGAAAGAAGACGGCGGCGCGCATCGCGCTCGAACTCAAAGAGAAGATCGTGAAGATCCATGCCGGGTTGCCTTCCGCCACAGTCGAGGAGCCAGCGGTTCCGGCGGGCCCCTATGACGATGCGCTTTCGGCCCTGGTCAATCTTGGGTATCGCCCGCAAGATGTCAAAGATGCGTTGAAGCGAGTTTCCAAGACCGTCGAGAGTCAGGCCGGTCTTAAGGAACTGATTCGTGAAGGATTGAAAGAACTGGCGAGGGGGTAAACGATGAGCCTGTTGACGCGCGTACGAGCGATGGTCCAGTGCGGAGTGGTTCTGGGATCTCTTTTGGGACTTCCGTTTGCCGGATGGGCGCAAGACGCCGGTGAGCAGAAAAGTATTCGCATGACCTGTGGGACCTGTCCAGAAGGCTATGCCACTACCGGAACGACTCAGGCTCCGTCTGTCTGCAAAGATGGAGATCCGACGCTGGTTCAATGTGTGCCGCTGGGGGCCAACCTGCTTCCGGTGTGCGGATCGTGCCCCGATGGCTATGTGGAGATCGGCAGTTCGTCGGTTCCCTCTCGTTGCGGCAATAAAGACGGTGGACGGCTGTCGCAATGCCAGTTGCAAAAGATGGAGCAAAACCTTCCCGACCCCACGCAAGGCGTCAAGACTTGCCCCCCGTATTGCGGCAGCGCCGCTCAACCAGGCCAGGGAGCCTTGCCGCCGGTCCCGCGGTTTCAGCCGGCTCCGGACAATAAATAGTTTCGCGATAAGAAACGGTATGACCGAACGGCTTCTCGCACAGCGCACTACCGACGATGACCGCAGCATGGAAAGCGTGCTGCGGCCGCAGTCGTTCAACGACTACGTCGGGCAGGAGCGGATGAAAGAGTCGCTGCGCGTCTGCATTGATGCGGCCGTGCAGCGGGGCGAAGCGCTCGACCACACCATTTTTTACGGCCCGCCCGGTCTTGGCAAGACGACGATTGCGCACATCATCGCCAAGGAAATGGAGGCGTCGTTGCGGTCGACCTCCGGTCTGGTGCTCACCCATGCCGGAGATCTGGCGGCGATTCTGACGAATCTCCAGGAGCACGATGTGCTCTTCATCGATGAGATTCACCGCCTGCCGGCCTCTGTCGAAGAGGCGCTGTATCCGGCAATGGAGGATTATCAGCTCGATCTTGTGGTCGGGCAGGGGCCTGCCGCCAGAACGGTCAAGCTGGATCTTCCGCAATTTACGTTGGTGGGAGCCACCACGAAAGCCGGCGCGCTGACGTCGCCGCTTCGCGACCGGTTTGGACTGGTGTACCGGCTCGACTTCTACTCACCGGGCGATCTTGAGCGCATCGTGATGCGGTCGGCTGGCGTGTTGGGCACATCCATCGAGCAGGCCGGCGCGGCAGAGATTGCGAGAAGAGCCAGGGGCACGCCTCGCATCGTGAATCGCCTGATTCGGCGCGTTCGGGACTATGCTCAGATTAAGGCCGGAGGGCATATCACCCAGCAGGTCGCTCAGGAGGCCCTGGCCTGGCTGGGAGTCGACAGCGCTGGGTTCGATGATATGGACCGGAAGATTCTCATGACCATCATCGAAAAGTTCAACGGCGGACCTGTTGGAGTGGAATCGCTGGCCGCCGCAGTGCAAGAAGAGAAAGGGACGCTGGAAGATGTGTACGAACCCTATCTCATTCAAGCCGGCTATCTCGACCGGACTGGCCGCGGACGCCAGGCGACGAAGCTCGCCTTCGATCACTTCAGCAAGCCGACCGATCAACTGTTCTAGGATGCTCGTACCTTGCCTGGTCGACACAAGCGCTTGAAAGACCAGGGCCTCTCCTTGCAATAGACGATTTGAATCCTGTATCATCCTTTGCTTGCTTGCACTCGTTCTGCCTCTGGACAGTCGTCCAACTCATGAGGCACGGGTGGAGGGGGTTCGTGCATGCCTGGTGACCTTTCCGACTATCGGAAGGAGATTGATCGTATCGACGATGAGATTCTTCGTCTGCTCAATGAGCGGTCGAAGAGTGTTGTCGAGATCGGCCATATCAAGAAAGCTCAGGACGCGGGCGCCAATCTGCATACCCCGGCCCGCGAAGCCGCTATTATTGAGCGGCTCGTCGGTCAAAATACCGGTCCATTTCCATCCGAAGCCATCCGCCCGGTGTACCGGGAGATCATGTCGGCGTCGCTCTCGCTGGAAGGTCCGCAGAAAGTGGCCTATCTGGGCCCGCGTGCGACGTTCACGCACATGGCCTGCATGCAGAAGTTCGGATCGTCGGCGCAGTACATCCCGGTTCACAGCATCAAGGAAGTCTTCAACGAAGTGGAGCGGGGCCGCGCGAATTTCGGCGTCGTGCCGATCGAGAACACGACGGAAGGCGTCGTGAACCATACCCTCGACATGTTCATCGATTCGAATCTCCTGATATACGGAGAAGTGCTCCAAGAAGTGTCGCATCATCTGATGTCGAAGTCCGGGGCGATGGACGAGGTCAAGAAGATTTGCTCGCACCCGCAAGCCATCGCGCAATGCCGCAATTGGATCGAAACCCATATGCCGCATGTGCTGGTGTCGGAAGTTGCCAGCACGGCCCGCGCCGCGGAGTTGTGCCAGGAGGACGCGACCATTGCCGCCATCGCGTCGGAACTGGCGGCCCAGCTCTACGGACTCAAAGTGATGAAGGCGCGGATCGAAGATAATTTGAACAACTTTACTCGGTTCCTTGTTTTGTCGCAGAAGCCGCCGCAGCGCACCGGGAAAGACAAGACCTCGCTGATGCTGTCAATTAAAGACAAGGTCGGCGCGCTCTATGATCTGCTCCGGCCGTTTGCGTCGAACGGCATTAGCATGACGAAGATCGAGTCGCGGCCGTCCCGGCGGAAGGCGTGGGAATATATTTTCTTTGTCGATGTGGAAGGCCACATGGAAGAAGAGCGCGTGAGCCGGGCCATCGAAGAGATCAAAGGCCGCTGCCTCTTTATGAAGATCCTGGGATCGTATCCGGCGCACACGTAGATCATATGACGCTGCATATTCATCCAGATATTGCCTCGCTCAACCCGTACGTTCCGGGCAAACCGATTGAGGAGTTGCAGCGCGAGCTGGGTTTGGCTCGCGTGACTAAGTTAGCCTCGAATGAGAATCCGCTGGGCCCCTCGCCGAAAGCGCTGGCCGCGCTGGCCGGGGGACACGACAGTTTGCATCGGTATCCGGATGGCGGCGCCTATCGCCTGCGCCAGGCGCTGGCCGATCGCTGGAAGGTCAGTCTCGATCACATTATCCTTGGCAACGGCTCGGACGAAGTCCTCGGCCTGCTGGCTCGGACGTTCCTGGCGCCGGGCGATGAAGCGGTGATGGCCGATCAGACGTTCGTGATCTACAAGATGGAAGTCACGGCGGCGCATGGCAAGGCCGTGATCGTTCCGTTGGTCGATTGGACGCACGACCTCGACGGCATGGCCAAGGCCATCACACCCAAGACCAGGCTCGTCTTTCTCTGCAACCCCAATAATCCCACCGGGACCATGGTTGCCGCCGATGCCGTTGCCCGGTTCATGGCGAAGGTTCCAGAGGATGTGATCGTGGTCTTCGATGAAGCCTATCTCGAATATGTGCGCGATCCGCATTTCCCGGACAGCCTCCAGTATGTGACGCAGGGGCGGAACGCGATTGTGCTGAGAACGTTCTCGAAAATTTACGGTCTGGCCGGGCTGCGGATCGGCTACGGGATTGCGACTCCGGAAATCACGAGCTGCCTGAACCGCCTGCGGCCGCCGTTCAATGCCAACACGCTGGCGCAGCGTGCCGCGCTGGCCGCGCTGGGCGACGACGACCATGTGGTGAAGAGCCGGGCGGTGAATGCGGCGGGCATGCAGCAAATCGAGGCTGGCTTGCGCGCGCTGGGGTTTGCCGCGATTCCCAGCCAGGCGAATTTTGTGTACTTCGACGTGAAGCGCGCTGGCCGACCGGTGTTCGATGCCCTGCTGCGCGAGGGTGTGATCGTGCGGCATATCGACGGCACGATGCTGCGGGTGACGATCGGGCAGCCGGACGAGAATGACGCGTTCCTGGCCTCGCTAAAGAAGGTCTTGCAGTCGACGTGAAGGAATAGAGAGGGCACCATGATCATCGTCTTGAGACCTGACGCATCTGAACCCGAAGTCGATCATATTATCGATCGGCTGCGAGAGTTGGGCTTGAAATCGCAAATTTCCACCGGTCAGGAGCGCACCATCATCGGGGTGATCGGCGACGACCGGATTTTGCACAATCAGCCGTTGACGGCGCTCCCGGGCGTGGAAAGCGTCTTGCCGATCCTCGCTCCCTGGAAACTGGTGAGCCGGGAATTCAAAAAAGATCCGACCATCATCGATGTGGGCGGGGTGAAGATCGGTGGGAAGAAGCTCGTCATCATGGCGGGCCCCTGCGCGGTGGAGCGTCTTGAGCTCACGGTGGGAATTGCCCATGACGTGAAGGCCGCCGGAGCCTCGGTGCTTCGTGGCGGGGCGTATAAGCCCAGAACGTCCCCCTATTCCTTTCAAGGGCTGGGTCGCGAAGGGCTGGACTATCTGCTTGAAGCGAAGAAGCAAACGGGCTTGCCGGTTGTCAGCGAGATTTTAGACACGCGGGACATCGAGCTGTTTCTAGAGAAGGCCGACATCATTCAGATCGGCGCCCGCAATATGCAGAACTTCGAGCTTCTGAAGGAAGTTGGCGCGTACGACAAGCCGGTGCTGTTAAAGCGCGGGTTGTCGGCGACCATCAAGGAGTTTCTCTTGTCGGCGGAATACATCATGTCGCGCGGCAATCGCAATGTGATGTTGTGCGAGCGGGGCATCCGGACATTTGAAACCCAGTATCGCAATACGCTGGATCTGGCGGCGATTCCGACGCTGAAAGAATTGTCGCATCTCCCCGTCATCGTCGATCCCAGCCATGCCACAGGGAAATGGCAATTGGTGGCGCCCATGTCCAAAGCGGCGATTGCGGCCGGCGCCGATGGGTTGCTGATCGAAGTCCATTCCAATCCGGAATGTGCGCTGTGCGACGGAGAGGAATCGATCAAGCCGTCGAAGTTCAAAGAGCTGATGCACGATCTCGGCAATATCGGCCGGGCCGTGGGACGGGACATCTAGACCGTGACGAATTCCGTTCAGAGGCGCAGAGCGTAAGACAGCGATGGCCGTTCATTTCAAACAGGTTGCGATTATCGGGGTCGGTCTGATCGGCGGATCGCTCGGAATGATTCTGCGCCGCAAGGGGCTGGCCGATCAGGTGATCGGCGTTGGCCGGCGGGTGGAAAACCTGAAGACCGCCGTTGAGCTGGGCGCGATCGATCGCTATGTCGCCGATCCTAAGGAAGGTGTGCGCGGAGCCGATCTCGTGATTCTGGCCACACCGGTCGATACCTACGACCGGCACCTGAAGGATTGGGCCTCGTGCCTTTCCCCTGGGGCCATCGTGAGCGATGTTGGAAGTGTGAAGGGCGCGTTGGTCGAGCAGTCCGAAGCGAGCATGCCATCCGGGGTCCATTTCGTCGGCGCCCATCCGATTGCCGGGAAAGAAAAAACCGGCGTAGCCGCGGGAACCGATCAGTTGTTTCAGGGCGCACGCTGTATTGTGACGCCTACTCCCAAGACCGATGCGCCAGCCTTGGAGCGCGTGCGGGCGTTGTGGCAGGAGACGGGCTCGATTGTGCTGACGATGGATCCCCATATGCACGACCAGATTCTGGGCGCCGTGAGCCATTTGCCGCATGTGGCGGCTTTTGCTTTGATGGCAGCGCTGGCGAATCTTCGTGATCGTGAAATTACCGCGCTCGACCTGGCGGCGCACTCCGGCGGAGGATTGCGGGATACGACCAGGATTGCGGCAAGTTCCCCTGAGATGTGGCGGGATATTTTCCTCTGGAATCGCGAGAACGTGGTGCATTTCATCGATGCGTATCAGGAGTCGCTCCAGGAGTTTCGCCGCTTGGTGCAAGCCGGCGACGGGGCCGGGATCGAAAAGGCGCTTGAGCGCGCTAAATTTGAGCGCGAGAAATTGAACGTTCGTCCCGCGGTGACGGTGTAACTGACTATGGCTTCATTGACGATCGCTCCAGGCCGCGCACTCACCGGGACCATGACGGTGCCCGGCGATAAGTCCGTCACGCATCGCGCGATCATCCTCACGTCGCTGGCCGAAGGCGAAAGCCGGTTGTCCAGTTACTGCCGCGGGGAAGATTGCTTGAACACGATGCGCGCGTTTCAGGCGCTTGGGATTCAGATCGATGAGCAGCCCGAGGCGCTCCTGGTCCATGGCAAAGGCATGTGGGGCTTGCGAGAGGCTGGCGAGCCGATCGATTGCGGCAATTCCGGCACCGGGACGCGCTTGTTGACGGGACTGTTGGCGGGGCAGGATTTCTTCACGATTTTGACCGGCGACGAGTCGATTCGCCGGAGGCCGATGGGGCGTGTGGTAAAGCCGCTGCGCGAGATGGGCGCGGCGATTGTCGGGCGCAAAGGCGGTGAGCTGGCTCCGCTGGCGATCACCGGCACGCGGCTGCACGGGATCGATTATACCTCGCCGGTGGCTAGCGCGCAGATTAAGTCGTCGCTCCTGTTCGCGGGGCTTTTTGCCGAGGGCACCATGCGGTTTCGCGAGCCGCGCTTGTCCCGCGATCATACGGAGCGGATGTTCCAGTCGTTCGGAATTCCCTTGCGGCAAGAGGCGGGCGCATTAGTATTGGAAGGGCGTCCCTCATCGGGTTGGACCGGCCGCGCGATTGTGATCCCGGGAGATTTTTCCGCTGCGGCATTTTTCCTCGTGGGCGCGAGCATTGTTCCCGGATCGGATGTCACGATTCAGAATGTCGGAATCAATCCGACCAGAACCGGGCTGATCGATGTGTTGACGGCCATGGGAGCCAAGATCGATATCCTCAATCGGCGCGATCAAGCCGGTGAGCCGGTGGCGGATCTCCGCGTCAGGTCGGCTGCACTCAAAGGAGTGGCGGTCGGCCCTGAACTGATTCCGCAGACGATCGACGAGTTTCCAATTCTTTGCGTCGCGGCAGCGGTGGCGGAAGGTGAGACGACAATCGCTGGTGCCGAAGAGCTTCGTGTGAAGGAAAGTGACCGCATTGCCACGATGAGTGCCGAGCTGAAAGCCATGGGCGCTCAGATCACGGAAACGCCCGATGGAATGGTAATCCGAGGATTGGGACGGGCAGGGAAGAATGGCCAGTTGGTCGGTACGCTGAAGGGGCAAAGCCATGGCGACCATCGCGTGGCCATGTCGCTGGCGATCGGTGGGCTCACCGCGATGACCCCGACGACAGTGGCGGATGTCGGTTGCGTGGATACCTCATTCCCGAATTTTGAGCAGGCCCTGACGGCCTTGTTGACGGCATCGGCCCGAGGACTATAATACGGCTCCCTTGGGATATCAGGCGGAAGGTAGAGGCAGTGATCATCGCGATAGACGGACCAGCCGGAGTAGGAAAGAGCACGGTTGCCAGACTCCTGGCGTCGCGGCTGGGCTATCTCTATCTCGATACGGGCGCGCTCTATCGGGCGGTGGCCTGGAAGATACTGCGGAGCGGCATCGATCCGGCCAGCCGGGAACAGGTGGCGGCGTTGCTCCCGTCGCTGTCGATCCAGATGCTGTTTCAAAACGGGGCGATGCTGGTGCTGGTCAACGACGTGGATGTCACAAGCGAGCTTCGCACGCCAGACGTGACGGCCGCAGCCTCGGTCGTCTCGGCGATTCCAGCCGTCCGGGAATGGCTCCTGCCGGTGCAGCGCCAGATCGGGCAACGCGGATCGGTAGTGGCTGAAGGGCGGGACATCGGTACCAAGATATTTCCGGCCGCGCCGGTAAAATTCTTTCTTGAGGCGGACGCGACTGTACGGGCCGAGCGGCGCCATCGCGAGCTGGTGGCAGCCGGGCATCGCGGGTCGATGGAGAAAACCCATCAGGACCTGTCCAGCCGCGATGAACGGGATCGCACGCGCGCCGTCGCTCCGCTGATGCCTGCAGCCGATGCGCGATTGATCGATACGTCGTCTTTGCAAATTGACGATGTGGTGGAGCAGATGCTGGCGGCGGTCGCGGCCGTCTCGTGAGCGGATGGGTTTACGGAATTTTGTGGGGACTGGTGCGCGTCTCCGCGACGGTGTTGTTTCGGTACCGGGTCGAAGGAGCGCTGCCGAAGACCGGTGGCGTGCTCGTTGCGGCCAATCACGCCAGCTATGTGGACATTCCGCTTCTGGGATGCGGAATGAAGCGGCGGGCCTGGTATCTCGGGCGCAACGACTTATTTCCCGTGCCGGTGTTGAACGGGATATTGCAGCGGTTGGGCTGGATCCCGCTGAGGCCGGGCCGGTTGGACCGGGAGGCCTTTGGGAAAGCGATCAGTCTGATCCAGGCCGGCAAGGTGGTCGTGATTTTCCCGGAAGGCGGGCGCAGCCACGACGGCCATTTGCGGCAGCCGAAGTCCGGCATCGGCGTCATCGTGTCGCAGACTGGCTGCCCGGTGGTGCCGGCGTATTTGAAAGGCACGTTCGATGTGCTGCCGACCGGAGCCAAGTGGCCGAGATTTCGACAGGTGACGGTCAAGCTGGGAGAGCCGCTGACATTCGAGAGCGGACATCCCAAAGAACACGACAAGGGAGATGCCAAACGGTTTTACCAACAGGTCAGTCGCACGGTGATTATGCATATCGCCGCCCTCGGAAATGTGCCGCCTCCCATGGTGGGGCACGAGGGTGGGCGAGCGACCACTGAGCCGCCGGCCACCGGAGCTCGCAACGCTGAGTGAGCCCGGTTTTTTCACCATCAGCACCCGGCCTAGGCCGGAGGATATAGGATCTGTCCATGAGCACCGCATCAACAGGCAATGAACCGAAGTTGGACCGCGCCGCGCTGGCCGCCCTCTATGAGGAGACCTTCCGCAATCTTGAGGAGGGCACGATCACCGAAGGCCGCGTAGTGGCCTTGACGAAGGACAAAGTGGTCGTCGATATCGGCTACAAGTCCGAGGGCATGATTCCGAGCGATCAATTCTCGCCGGACGATCTGCAGGCTCTCAAGGTTGGCGATAGCCTTCAGGTCTACATCGAAGAATGCGAAGACGACGACGGCAACTTGGTTCTGTCCAAGGAAAAAGCCGACAAGATGAAGATTTGGGAAGAGCTGGAAAAGCTCTTCAATGAGGAAAAAAGCATCGACGGGAAAATTATTTCTCGGATCAAGGGCGGCATGATGGTCGATATCGGCGTCAAGGCGTTCTTGCCTGGCTCGCAGATCGACCTGCACCCCGTGCGCGATTTGGACGGCCTCGTCGGCAAGACCTTCCCGCTGAAGATCATCAAGATCAACCATCGCCGCGGCAATGTGGTGGTTTCCCGCCGTGTGCTGCTTGAGGAGACGCGCGACAAGAAGCGCCAGACGACGCTGGCGAATTTGAAGGAAGGCCAGCTGATTCAGGGCATGGTCAAGAACATCACCGATTACGGGGCGTTTATCGACCTCGGCGGCATCGACGGCTTGCTTCATATCACAGATATGTCGTGGGGCCGTGTCGGCCATCCGTCGGAAATGTTCACCGTCGGCGATCGCGTGGAAGTCAACGTGTTGAAGTACGATCGTGAGACCGGCCGTATCTCGCTTGGGCTGAAGCAGAAGTCGGCCGATCCCTGGACGAATGTAGCCGGAAAGTATCCGATCGGCACGCGCGTGCGTGGCCGCGTGGTGAGCTTGACGGATTACGGCGCGTTCATCGAACTCGAGCCGGGCGTCGAAGGATTGGTCCATGTGTCGGAAATGTCCTGGACCCATGAAGTGCGCCATCCGTCGCGTGTCGTGACGGTAGGCGATCAGGTCGAAGCCGCCGTGTTGAACGTGGATCCCGCCAGCCGGAAGATCTCGCTGGGCATGAAGCAGACCGCTCCCAATCCCTGGGACATGATCGAGAGCAAGTATCCGATCGGGACGAAGATCGAAGGGAAGGTAAAGAGCCTGACCGATTTCGGCGCCTTCATCGGCCTGGAAGAAGGCATCGACGGCTTGATCCACATTTCCGATATGTCCTGGACCAAGCACATCAAGCATCCGTCGGAGCTGTTCAAGAAGGCGCAGAAGGTCGATGCGGTGGTGTTGCGGATCGACAAGGAAAAAGAACGGCTGTCGCTCGGGTTCAAGCAGCTCTCACGCGATCCGTGGGACGATGAGATCCCGGCGCGCTACCATGTTGGCGATTCGGTCACAGGGAAGGTCAGCAAGGTGGCCGACTTCGGGATCTTCATCGAGCTGGAAGGCGGCGTCGAAGGGTTGATTCACATCAGCGAAGCCGGTCTCGACGGCGCGGCGAAGCTCGAAGAGAAGTTCAAGCTGCAAGACGACGTGACGGCGAAGATCATCAAGGTGGACCGCGAGGAGCGGAAAATCGCGCTGAGCTTGCGGGAGCATCAGTCGGACTCGGATCGGCGGCAGGTGGACGAGTATCATTCGTCGCAAGGCGCGCTCGATCAAAGTCTCGGACGCGCCGCGAAGCAGAGCCGCAAGAAGTCGCAGGCGGACGACTAATGCGTGCGCCTTGTTGGATTGTCGCAGGGGTGAGGCCTCATGGCTGACGACCAACCGATAGAACGCAGTCCCAAGCGCTCCCTATTGCGCAAGATCTTTTTGGCAGTGGGGGGTGTATTGGGATTGCTGTTCTTGGTCAATGTTGTGTTCCCCGACCTCGATCTCTCTGGCGAGGATCGCATTGCGCTGATCCGCATCGAGGGCGTCATCATGGACGCCCAGGAAACGCTCGGCGAACTGAAGAAGTTCGGCGAGAATCCCTCCGTCAAGGCGATCGTGCTTCGGATCGACAGCCCGGGCGGAGGGGTGGTCCCCTCGCAGGAGATCTACGACGCGGTGCGCCGGGTGCGGACGAAGAGCAATAAAGCCGTCATTGCTTCAATGGGAAGCGTGGCGGCGTCGGGTGGCTATTACATTGCCGCCGCGACCGATCGTATCGTGGCGAACCCTGGGACGTTGACCGGAAGCATCGGGGTCATCATGGAGATGGCCAATGTCGAGGGCCTGCTCCAGAAGATCGGCGTCGAAGGCGTTGTGGTCAAAAGCGGAAAGTACAAAGATGTCGGCTCGCCGCTGAGAAAAATGAGCGATGAAGAGCGCGGGCTACTGCAAACCGTGATGGACGACGTGCACAAGCAGTTCATTGAAGCCGTCGCTGAAGGGCGTTCGCTCGAAGTGCCAGAGGTGCAAGCCTTGGCCGATGGGCGGATTTTCACCGGCCGGCAGGCGAAAGATGCGAAGCTGGTCGATGAGCTCGGCGACCTGGACGACGCGATTCAACTGGCGGCCGATGTTGCGGGCATCGAAGGCGACCCGAGAGTCGTTGAGCAACGCCGGCGGTTTTCGATTCGCGAGTTGCTGGAATCGAAGCTGTCGTCGGTCTTGCCGAAACTCGATTTCCATTCCGGGGTGAACATGAAATATCTCATGGCCTATTAATCGCGCGGCCATGGCGTGCGGCGGCACGTGTCCATCAACGGTTCGAAAGGGGGCGGACATGACGAAGGCGCAGATCATCGAGCAGATGTCGGAGAAAGTCACCACGTTGACCAAGCGGCAGGCCGAAGTCGTGGTGAATACTATTTTCGACTGCATCCGGGATTCTCTGAAGAATGGAGACAAGACCGAAATCCGCGGGTTCGGGAGTTTTCGGCTGCGCGCGCGCCGCATGAAAGAAGGGCGCAATCCAAAAACCGGCGCGACAGTTGCGGTGCCGGCGAAGCGTGTCCCATTTTTTAAGGCAGGCAAAGAACTCAAGGAATTGCTGAACCAATAGCGAGCGAGAAGGAGCTCCCATGTCATCCTCAGATTCTGCTGAGTCTGCCGGCGCGGACATTCGCTGGACCGACGGTGCGCTGAAGCGCATGGAACGTGCGCCGATTTTTCTGCGTGGCATGGTGCGGCGGCTGGCTGAAAAAAAAGCGCGCGAGCTTGGCTACGAGGAGATCGATGAAATCAAGCTGGACCAATTCAAAGGCCAGATGATGGGTTCGATGGGAGGCGAGACCGGCATGGCGTCGGCGGCCGAGGCGATGGAGAAAGGGCAGTTGCCCTGGACAGCTGCCGCCAAGGCGCGCCTCGATGCGGTCCCCGACTTCATGCGCGGCATGATTAAGCAGATTGCCGAAGAGATGGCTCGCGACGGCGGGCATATGGAGGTCAATATCGATTTGCTCGATCGAGTCGAATCGATGGCCGACGCCCGTGAGCGAGAGTTGCCGCCATTGCAGTGGAGCGAGGGCGCATTGGCGCTTCTGCAGCTGAAGATCAAAGATTCCCCGCCGATCGCGCTGGAATTTGTCAGCGACATGATCCGGCATGATACGGAAGAGGCGGCCCGTGAAAAAGGGCTGACGGCCATCGATGAAACGAATGTCGCGCAACTGTGGGAGGCGCCTCAGCAGAAAGTGGCTTGGTCGGATGAGGCGTGGAAGCGGCTCCAGACCTCGCCCGATTTCGTCAGGAGCGGCATTCGGAAGGCCGCCGAGCGTCGCGCTAGAAAACTGGGCTTGTCCGAGATCGACTCGGATTCCCTGACGACGTTTCGCAATCAGGCGATGATGAAAGCGGTGAAACGCATTCGGTCATTCGGCTATAACGAGCTGACGTTCGATGCATTCGATACAGCGCTGACCAAGACGAAGCGGCTTCAGGGAAACGATCAGGCTGAGAAGCGCTTGCAGGAAATCCGCGGGCATTTTTCCGATCCTAACGCGAAAAAGCCCGATGGGGGCACGCTTGGAGCCGATCTCATGGGTCGGTTCCGCCGGTATCTCAAAGGCGAAGAAACGCTCTAGCCGCACCTCAGCCGACATCGCCCGCCATCATCCCCAGCAGGATCAGGGCGACTGTGCTCACGTTGATGTATGGTACCGGAGCGAGGAGATTGTGTGTCTGATTAAGCGAAGAGCCCTGGAACCGCCTGAGCGATTCCAGGGAGAAGTCTCGGATTAGACGCCGACCGCTTGGGGCCAGAATTTATGGCGGATCTGCGGAAGCGGTTCGTTATCGAAATTCGGAATATCGTAGAGGCACCGGTCAATGGTCGAAATTTCATCTTCTGTCAAATCGATGGTGACTTTCTTTTTCCAGAACTGATCGAGCGTGAAGTAGTCCGCCGATTGCGGCTTCTCCGTCAGTAACGCTTTCATTTTTTGGAAGCCTTCGGTGTCGACTCCGTCGATGCGGCCTTTGTTCCGATCGTGACACCAGGTCAGGACCTCTGCAATCCCGTACATGGTAATATCCATTTTCACATGTTTACTCATTGCACCCTCCTCAAAGTGAGCCCCATTCTAACGCAAGTCTCGTGAGATCAACAAGGCCGATTCGTATATCCTAGGAAGAAATCCAGTCGATTGCATGGTGAAACAAGCCCTCTGTATACTTCGATGGATCAATGGTTTTGGTGCATAGGGCAATAGGCCGGGAAGCGGTAGGCCTATCGGCCTATTTGTGAAAAGGGACGCTGTGAAGTCTGTCTCTCTTTGTGTCTTGTATCGAGAGATGCATGCCGTAAAAGTCGCGATGTGCGTCGCTTTGGCCATTGGGATATGGTCTTGCACGAAGGTCGATCCCTATCAACCTCCCGATCTCTTCTATTACTACGCGAGTTATAAAGTCGGGAAAAATCCCACAACGATTACGACGGGCGATTTCAATCACGATACGTTTACAGATCTCATCACGACGAATATTTCCAGCAACACTCTCTCGATCTTGCTGGGCAATGGCGATGGAAGTTTCGGTGAGCAAACTCAGATCAAAGTGTGTCAGGAGCCACGAACGCTGGTCATGGCGGACTTTAACCACGACACCCATGCCGACATCGCGCTAGCCTGCTCGGGAGGCGATGAAATCGCCTTTTTGATGGGGCGAGGCAACGGCAAGTTTGAAGAGGGACCGCATTATCCGGTTCATCGAACGCCGGTCGCCCTCGCCACTGAGGATCTGAATGGCGATGGCCATCCCGATGTCGTGGTTGCGTTGCGAAACGATAAAATCCAAATATTTCTTGGAACCGGCACGCCGGAGTTTCACCATGGCGCGCAATACACCTACGGCGATACGCCCACATCTGTTTCGTTGTCGGATTTGAGCGGCGATGGGAAGGTCGATATGGTCGTGACCAACGGCGGCCCCATGTCGAATGCAGTCTCAATCTGGCTGGGCAATGGGGATGGGACGTTTCGCAAGCCGCAAGACTATCGGACCGGCAAGCGTCCGCTCTCCGCGGTATTTGCCGATTTCAACAACGACCGCCAGCGCGATCTGCTCGTGATCAATGGCGAGCGGGACAGTTTCACAACCTACCTGGGCAATGGCGATGGCACCTTTCGGCCGGGAACGGATTCCGGCGCCGATGCCGGCCCCATCTCAGGCGTCACTCGCGATTTCAATGGCGATCGGATCCTCGATGTCGCCATTGCGAATTTGCAGTCCAACGATCTGTCGATTCTCTTTGGCAAAGGCGACGGAACCTTCCACTATCCACCTAGGAACTATCTCGCAAAAGCGGGCCCGTTTGCGCTCGCGACATTTTGGGTGACCACAAAAGCCGTCGAAGAGCCTGGGTTGGTGACAGCCGATAATGGAAACGGAACCGTGTCCATTTTTCTCCACCGCGGATTGAAGGCGGTAAAACCCGCGCCGATCGACTCGAATGAGCGGTGACATCCCTGCGAGATGCGCAATACGGGCACTTCTTGACAGGTCTTGGACCCTCCGTTAGAGTGGCCGACAGGTGCGATAACTCGATAATACCTTGTTGTCCGTGTGAGCGGAATGCCCCTGAGAACATTTACCTGGTGGTTTGCAATGGGATCAGTGTTGACCCTTGCTGTCCTCATGGTGCAGGGGGGGATTCGCGATTTGCTGGAAGGGACTCAGCCCGCTTCAGGCACTACCGCGGCGGTCTCGTTCGGCACAACCATTCTTGGCGGCGGCCTGCTGGCCGGATGCTTAGCGGTTGTTCTCAATCGACTTCGGTAGTGGCCCTGTAGGCCGATGCATGCGTTGCTTGAAATGCAAAGGGTTCATGATGGTCGAGCGGCACTATACGCTCATGAATCGGCGGCTTTTTGCGCGCTGTCTGAACTGCGGGTTTTGGATTGATCTTGCGGACGTGCTGCGGTTTTTTCATAAGGTAATCGATAGCGGTGTGCGAGGTGGGAAAGTGCGGGAGTCCTATCCGCTGTAAGGTATCCCTGTCGCGTGCCGTTCTGTGGAAGGAGTGCTTCATTGGGCAGGTCATTTATTCTCCTGGCAACAGTCTTGGCTGCGGTGTTTGGAACCGTGGCGGCGGGAATTCCTCTCGACGCCCAGGCCGAGTATAGACAGAAGCATAAGCGCCAGGTTCAAGCTGCGAGCGCGTCGGGCGACCGGCTTCCGTGGCGCGTGGCCCCCGCTCATAGCATTTTCATGAAAGAGCTGCGTTCCGGTCGCGTGCTGTACCAGCACGAATCGCTCAAGCGGCTCTCGCCCGCGAGTCTCACGAAAATCATGTCCGCGCTGGTGATTTTAGAGAAGGGGAAGTTGGACGATCAGGCGACTATCAGCCGCAATGCCGCGCGGGCGCCTAAAACGCATCTTCGGCTTCGTCCAGGAGAGGTGTTCAAACTCGAAGATTTGCTCAAAGCCATGCTGATTGTGTCGGCGAACGATGCGTGCCTGGCGGCAGTCGAACATGTTGGCGGCGATGAAGAGCAGTTTGTCATGCTCATGAATGCGAAGGCTGCCGCGCTCGGGTTGACCGATACTCATTTCAGCAACGGCTGTGGATTCGATGGCCCCGAGCATTACTCGACGGCAGAGGATCTGGCGAAGCTTAGCGAAGTTGCTCTCCAGAACCCGGTCTTTCGCGCGCTGGTACGCGAGGAGCGTGAGATCATTACCCCGATTAGCGGTCATCGCGCGTATGTGTTGCACAGCACGAACCGGTTGCTCGGCCGCATCCCCGGCGTGGAAGGCGTCAAGACCGGATTTACGTCGAAGGCAGGCCGCTGTCTCATTGCGAAAGTTTCGCAAAATGGCAGCGATTTGCTGGTTGTGATTTTGAACTCCAATCGCCGCTGGAATACCGCCGTGAGCCTTATCGATTTCGGACTTAAATCTACGGCAACAGCGCGATAAGCTTCCTCTTCGCCTCTATTGATCCTCAGGATTCGTTCTGCTCGCAGCCTTCAAATTTTAGTTGAGCAGTGCTTCAGATGTCTTGCGGGGTTAGCAAGATCTCTGTGCCAGAGACCGTCTCGCCGAATTAGGCACCCTCACAAGTCTGTCGATGCCGGTAATCCTGGATCTAGGTTTGGGCTAAGCGGCACGATCTCGCGAGAGTGGTAGAACTCTTCATTGACGCCGCACAATGGGAGACTCCTACTGCTAGCCCCGTTGAGGCAACGTATACGAGCAGCAAATAGCTGATTTGCTAGGCATGGGCGGAAGGGTTTGTTGAACCGCTGAGAATTAACGAGGGGAGGAGAACTCGATGTTGACGTCCTTCCCGAGGTAATTCACCTGAAAGCCTTGCTTGTCATAGGCCATGACGGCGCCCATCACGTTTTCATCTCCGTACTCTTCTTTGCCTAATAATTTCCGGATATCCTCAGGGCTTTCGCTGTTCAGCACATTCCTGAAAACGCCGCGCGCCTTGTGGGTGAATCGGTTGTTGATGAAAATCAGATCGACTTTCCCGTCCTGGACGCGGACGCCGGCCATTGGGCCGGTGGGCTTTCGTTGATCGATCAGGAAAATAAAGGCGGCTTCCTGTTCCGCTTTGATCCCGGCAATCTTTTCATTGACTAAGACCTCCAGCGCCTTGGATTCGGAGTCGCCTAATTTCACCCCGAACAGCGACACGGTCGGGCTGGAAATCTCCTTCAATTCCATCACATCGTTTCTGCTTAATTCATAAGGCTCGGCATGCAGCGATGAGGTCCCACCGATGAGGATCGCCATGAGCACTATGGTCAGCACCGGCAATTCGCATTTCTTCCTCATCGTTTCCCCTTTTGCAGATCAACGACATCGGTTGATCGTAGAAAATGTTCCGGCCGTTTTGAAGATCGGCAAATGTCCTATAGTTTTGAGCATTTTATCCAAGGGAAGATGAACTTGCAAGAAAGGCCCAATTGAGAGCGCGAAGAACCGTGGATAGGGGAATCGGCACAACAAGAGGCGTTTCAGGCGGGTATGGCGGAGGCTAGCAGTAGTTCGCCGAGACGATGCAACCGCATAAAGTACGGTTGACAATCTGTCTCCAATTCCGAGGTTACCTCTTCGAGATCCGCCAGGCAGTCTTTCAGAATCTCGATGCGCTGAGGGTCTAATCCTTCCGGGCTGTCCAGGAAAAACACGACGCAGCCGCTGATGACGGTGTCGATGGTCATTAGCTGTCCTTGATTGGGGCTGGAAAAGATAGGCCATCCGTCGAGGCAATGTGTTTCCCAGGCCGATGCGATGGCGGCACGATTCGCGGTCATGATTCTCCTTCCTCCAACTATGCCGGGCCCAGCCACCCTAGCGCATGGAGAAGGAGCGCGGCAAGCGTGCACAACCCGATCCCGACAAATCGGTAATCCACATCCTCTCTGGCTAAGCACCATTCCACTACGCGCGCTCGCCAGGCTTCCGGTCCGAGCGCGAGGAACACTCCTTTGATGAGCATGACGAGGGCGGTCATAATCCATAGAGGTTGGTGGATGAGCGGAAGGGCCGCGATCAGAAGGACCGCTCCCGAGACGACCGACAGCCACTGCCAGGTCCAGATTGCGGGCTGTTGGCGAATGACTTCCCGCAGGCGCTCAACCATAAAGCGGGGTGCCAGCAAGAGAGAGCATCCGTCAGCGAGCCAGATTCCCGCGATGGCGGCCAAGGCATAGTCCCTCATGATGAACCAGCGGAAACAGGGGGCGATAACAAGACGGTTCTGCTCATGGGTACAGACCCCGTTGCACATGAGCTTGGGCGACCTTGTCGATTCCGTTCATCAGTGCGGCCATCCGCATAGAGACTCTCTTCTCGGTGGCGAACAGCTTGGTCTGGTGAAATGCCGACGTGATAATGTCTTGGAGTCGCTTTCGGATATCCGTTTCATTCCAGAAGAATCGTTGCAGATCCTGAACCCATTCGAAATAGGACACAATGACGCCGCCGGAATTGGCAAGGATATCGGGGATAATGAAGACGCCGTTGTCCTCGAGGATTCGATCGGCTTCAAGCGTGGTCGGTCCGTTGGCGCCCTCGGCGAGGATCCGGCACTGAAGGGCGGCGGCATTATGCACGGTGATTTGTTCCGACAGCGCGGCTGGGACCAGCACGGTGCATGGAAGCCGGAGCAACTCCTCGTTGGTGATCCAGTCGCCCATCGCGATGTCTTTGAGGGGCTGGTTCTTTGTTTTGTAGCGGTCCAGAAGATCCCGAATGTTGAGTCCCTTCTCGTGATAGAGACCGCCCGTGACATCGCTGATCGCAACGACACGGGCTCCTTCTTGCTCGAGGATGCGGGCGGTGTGCGACCCGACATTGCCAAACCCTTGGATTGCGACTGTGGCGCGGTCGATGGAAAGATTGAGATGCCGGAGCGCTTCCACGGTGACATAGGCCACGCCTCGCCCCGTTGCTTCTTCTCGACCCAAGCTGCCGCCGAGCGAGAGCGGTTTTCCAGTCACCACGCCGGGGACGGCGTAGCCGACTTGCTGGCTATAGGTGTCCATCATCCAGGCCATCACCTGGGCATCCGTTCCCACATCGGGCGCGGGGACATCCTTATCGGGGCCGATCAGCGGGAAAATTTCCGCGGCGTAGCGCCTGGTCAGCCGTTGAAGTTCCGCCTGAGATAACTGCTTGGGCGCGACGGCTACTCCGCCTTTGGCCCCGCCGTAAGGCAAGCCTGCCAGGGCGCATTTCCACGTCATCCACATGGCGAGCGCGGCCACTTCCCCGAGATTGACGTCGGGGTGATAGCGAACACCGCCCTTGGATGGGCCGCGCGAAGAGTCGTGCTGCACCCGATATCCGGTGAAGACTTCGACACGACCGTTATCCATCTGGACAGGAACGCTGACGACAAGCGACCGCTGAGGCTGTTTGAGCCGCTCGCGCAGATTGTGATCCAAGCGCATGGCCTCTGCTGCTTGGTCGAACTGGGAAACGGCCAGTCGAAAGGTCGGGGTGTCGAATTCTTTCATCGTGCCCTCATTCCGCATCTAGAAAAAATATCGAGTTCATGATCGCAGGCCCGTATGAAATTCGATGGGACTCGGCGACTCAGTCCACCTGAGAGCCAAGGCCTGCTTCAATTGATCCAGGAGCGACTGCGCCACGGCTACTAAGGACATCGGTTGGCCGGCGACTTCAGCCATTGACGTCGCATGGCTGCCGTGCAAACCGCAGGGAGTGATCCCGCGAAATGGCGAGAGATTCATGTCCACATTGAGGGCCAGCCCGTGCATGGTCACGCCTCGATCCACGCGAATTCCGACCGATGCAATCTTGGCATGGTGGAGGCCTGTCACCCAGACGCCTGGGGTCTTTGCTTCCCGATGGCCGGCAATTCCGTTCTGCCGCAGACATTGAATCACTGCTTCTTCCAGGCGCTCCACATAAGCGCGCACCCCTCTGGCATGATCTGTCAGGCGAAGGATTGGGTACACCACGAGTTGCCCGGGTCCGTGATAGGTCACAGAGCCTCCCCGGTTAACGTGGTGGATCTCGATTCCGTCCCTGTGGATCGCTGTGGGGTCGCCTCCCCAGTCGGAAGCCAGGGCTCGCCGGCCGACGGTATAGATCGGCTGGTGTTCGAGGATGAGGATGGTATCGGGCCGTGAGTTCATGACTCGCTCGCGATGCAGGCGCATCTGAAGTTCCCAGGCATCGGCGTAGCGGACTGGCGAGGAAAACCAGAGTACTTCTGTCGAAGTGGGGGACTCAGGCGGTGGGGATTGGCCGATAACGGGAACCGTACTGAGAGCGGCCGGTGTTGTCATGGCGTGAATTTCTGCATCGCTGGCCGTGGCATGGTCAAGGTGGATTGGCCGGTGCGCCCCTGGATGGTCATGTGAAGAGATGGCTGCTCGTCTTCCTGCATCGCGCTATGCCAAAAGTCCCCAATATTGTAGAGCTGGCGTTGATCCAGGGCGGTGATGACATCGCCTGTTTGCAAGCCCGCGGCGCCGGCGATCTTGGCCGGATCCACGTTCAGCGCGAGAATCCCGCGCTCTGCTTCCAGCCCGAAGCTGGCGGCGATACTGGGCGTGACCGTGACCGGCGTAAACCCGAAGTCCGGCCGAGAGATGGTTCCGCGCAGCATCATCGAGCGGATGTGCGGATAGACGGCTTCAATGGCAATGGCGTAACTGATCGCCTGTGCCGAGGGCGCAATCGCGACATTGATGCCGACGACTTGGCCGGATAAATCCACGAGCGGGCCACCACTGGTCCCGGGGTTGATCGCCGCATCCGTCTGGATCAGATTGTATAACGTCTCGCCGTTAGGAGTGAGCACCGAACGTTCCAGTGCGCTGACGACCCCCACGGTGACCGTCGATCCTCCTTTGAGGGCTAGGGGGTTTCCGATCGCGACGACGGTTTCTCCAATCTCCAAGGCTGCGGAGGCTTTCAGTGTGGCTGGGGCAAGATCCGTCGCGTTAATTTTGACCAAGGCGAGGTCCAATAGAAAATCCCGCGCCGTCACGCGGCCCGGTGTCAATCGCCCGGTCGGTAACCCCACGACGAGACTCGTGACCCCTTCGACCAAATGATTGTTTGTCAGGATGTAGCCGGTGGTATCGAGCACAATGCCCGAGCCGGACCCTGATTGAGTGCCATGCAGAGATGGAGCTGAGGGCATGCCGCGCGTCAAAATCGTGACGACGGAGGGACGCACCTTGGCGACGGCGGCCGGTACCGACAGGGGCTTTTCTTCAGCAATCGCGGGGGTGTTCCATGCGACGGTTCCAAGGACTGCGATTGCGAGAATTCTCACAGCCTGTGACAACAGAAACTGGATGAATGGTTGAGGCAGCGTCATCGGTATTTTTCGATACGTAGGAGATGCGAATTAAACGTGGGGTGCATTCTCTCACACCTGAAGGGTTGGGGAAAGACGGAACCGGCGCGCGAGGGGACTCGCGCGCCGGTTGACGGAGAGGGGGGAACGTTACTTAATTGCCGCAAACAGCTCTTTGATTTCCGGCGTCTTGAGCTTCTTTAAGGCTTTGGCCTCGATTTGCCGGATTCGTTCACGGGTCACCGACAGATTTTGGCCGACTTGTTCAAGAGTGCAGGGCTCATCATGCCCGATCCCGAACCTGAGCCGGATGACCGTCTGCTCTCTTGGCGTTAAAGTGTTCAAGATGCGATCCAGCTGTTGCGTCATCTCCGTGCGATGCACATGCGCATCGGGCGGCGGGATTTGGTGATCGGGAATCATCTCTCCGAATTCCGTATCCCCGTCTCCGACTGGCCGTTCGAGCGCGACAGGCTCTTGAAAGGCCTGCACGGTTTCCTGCAGCCGTTCCGGTCTCATTCGCAGGACGCTGGCAATCTCCTCCAGTTTGGCTGGACGGCCGAACTGTTGGCCGAGCCGGCGCGTGACTCGGAGAATCCGGCTGGACGCCTCTGTCTGGTGTACGGGGATACGGATCGTCCGCGACTGATCCGCCAGGGCCCGCGTGATCCCTTGGCGAATCCACCAGGTTGCGTAGGTGCTGAACTTAAAGCCCTTCCGGTGTTGATACCGCTCGGCGGCTTTCATCAATCCGATATTTCCTTCTTGCACCAGATCTAACAGGGTCAGGCCGCGATGCGTGTAATGCTTCGCAACATCCACCACCAGGCGGAGATTGCAGCGGACCATCTCATCTTTCCCTCGCTCCAAGACGAGCCGGGCGGCACGCATTTCATCGAGCAAGGTTTTGAGCTGCTTCGCGACGGTGGCTGCCGGTTTCATCTCCCGGTCCACAGGCTTCAGAATGTTCAGAATCGCCTGCTCGACCTTATCGAGCGCGGTGGCGGAAAACCCGCTGAGCCCGCGCGCCAGTTGAAGGGCCTTTGTCGACTCCAGCAGAACGGGAGTGCGCTTCGCGCGCGCCAGAATTTTCAGCACCCCTCTCAATGCGACTCGAATGCGGCGCGAGCCTTCGTCCAGGCGCTTTGCCAAAGCGATTTCTTCTTCTCGTGTCAGCAGCGCGCGCTCGCCGAACGAGCGAAAGTAGAGCGATTCCAGAAGGAAGGGGCTTGCGCCAGGGCTTGTCTTGAGCGTGGCGGTTTCCGTCTCTTGTTCCGCCGGCTCCACATCCACTTCCGCTTCCCGGCCGATCGCTTCAATCGCATCGCTGGCGTCAGCGTCGTCGGTGTCGACGTCGGCTGTCATGGTCTGGTCGTCTACGTTGTCTGTTATCCGCAGGTCTTCATGTTCCATCGCGTCACCTCTTGTGGTCTCTTGGTTTCGCATCCGTTCACTCCTGTTAGAGTTGTCTGGGAGCAAGAAGATTCATCGGTCTTTCTGTTGCTTATGTACCTCTACGAAGCAAAAGTGATGCTGGATTGAATATGAGAAGGCGGGGCCGCAATCATGAAGATATTGCAGCAAGATTAGGGAGGCTTAATGAGAGAATCTAAATTGAAGTGTGATGTGAATGCGGCAACTATGTAGGATTTGCACTGCACGCCAGCAGATCTGCCTCACTTGTTCCCTTTGCATCCACCCGTGTGAGCTGAAAACGGCGAATCGCATTTGGGGTTTGATTCCGAGCGCGATGAAATCGCTGTGCAGTAGGGGAGCCGACCGCGGGGCGTCATCGTATCGGTTGCAAAGGGGAGAATGAACCTCCTAGAATGCCGCCCCATGTCACAACTTGTATCGGGCGAACGCATCCATCTCGTCGATAAGAAAGGGCGGCAGTACGCGCTGACGCTCAAAGCCGGCGAGACCTATCAATTTAGCGGACAGAAGATTCCCCATGACGAGATGATCGGGCGCCCCGATGGGACGGTCGTCGTGTTGTCGGGCGGGAAAAAGATGCTGGCGTTGCGGCCGACCTTCGGCGACTACGTTCTGAAAATGCCCCGCGGCGCGCAGGTGCTCTACCCTAAGGATCTGGCGCTTATTCCAATGTGGGCGGACGTGTATCCGGGCGCGCGTGTCTTCGAAGCCGGGACCGGTTCCGGTGCGCTGACCATGGCGCTCTTGCGCCTTGTGGGGCCGCAGGGCCTTGTGGTGACATACGATTTGCGGGAAGACTTTGCCAAAACGGCGTTGACGAATATCCATCGCTACTTGGGGCCGACGCCGAATCTCCTGTCGTTGAGGAAGAGTGCCTATGAGGGCATCGATCTATTAGAGGATGGGGTTCCGTTCGATCGTGTCGTGCTCGATTTGCCGGAGCCTTGGCAGGTCGTGCCGCATGCGGCGAAAGCCTTGCGATCTGGCGGCATCTATCTGAGTTTTGTGCCGACGGTTCCGCAAGTCGTTCAAACGGTTGAAGCGCTTGAGCGGGCAAAGGTCTTCGGCATGGTGGAGACGTTTGAGTCTCTCATCCGTACGTGGTCGGTGTTGGGGCGAAGCGTTCGTCCCGATCATCGGATGGTGGCCCATTCTGGTTTTATTACGGTGGCCAGGAAGGTAGAACCGGGTTTGCTCGAGGTCCGGCGTGAACGGGACCCTGCGGAGGTGTCTAGCGCGGAGCTTCCCGCGAACAGCGACACGGAAGGGGCGGCATCATGAAACGGTTGGAAGGGAAGGTCGCATTAATTACGGGTGGGAATGCCGGCATTGGGGAGTCCGTCGCCAAACGGTTTGCCGAAGAGGGCGCGGCGATTGTGATTACGGGCCGCCGCCAGGCCGAGCTCGACCGAGTCGTCCGGGAGATTTCAGCGCATGGCGGCAAGGTGCTTGCGGTCGCCGGGTCGGTGACGGATGACGATCATGCGCGGATGGTGGTTCAGCAGGCGTTAGCGTCGTTTCGAAAAATCGATGTGCTGGTGAACAATGCAGGCATCGGAGATTTTGGGAAGCGTCTTCATGAAATGGACGACGCGGCTTGGACGCATGTGCTGGACGTGAATGTGACCGGCGTGTTTCGCATGATGCGCGCGGTCATTCCAGAAATGCTCAAACAGGCCGGCGGATCCATCGTCAATATTTCATCGATTGCCAGCCTGGTCGGCATTCCCCTCTTATCTGCGTATGCGGCGTCCAAAGGAGCGGTCGATGCGCTCACACGATCGATCGCAATCGATTACGCCACCGATGGCATTCGTTGCAATGTGGTGAATCCAGGTCTGATCGATACGCCGATGGCCGCCCCCTTGATGGCCAATCCCGATCAGCTCGGATCGATCTTGTCGCACTATCCGATCCGCCGTCCAGGCAAGCCAGAAGAAGTGGCGAATATGGTTCTGTATCTTGCATCGGACGAATCGGCCTGGGTCACCGGCGGGACGTTTCGCATCGACGGTGGGATGACCGTGTGGTGAGCCGTCCAACCGGCGCCAGAGTAACAGGTGAGATGACTATGGAGATTGACGCGCACACAGGGTTCTGCGGAGTCATTGGAAATCCCGTCGAGCATTCGCTGTCCCCCGCCATTCATAATGCGGCGTTCCAACAGCTCCAGTTGAATCTGGTGTATCTCGCGTTTCAAGTCGAGGCGATTGGTGAAGCGATCAAAGGGCTCCGCGCGCTTGGTGGGTTTCGAGGCGCCAGCGTTACGATCCCTCATAAGGTTTCGTCGATCCCCTATCTCGACGAAGTTGACCCCACCGCCAGGCACATCGGAGCGATCAATACGATTGTGGCGAAGCAGGGCGCGCTGGTTGGGTACAACACCGATGCCATTGGTGCGTTGCGTGCGCTTCGTGGAGGCGTTGGATCTCTCGTTGGAAAGCGCGTTGCGCTGCTGGGGTCGGGAGGGGCCGCGCGCGCGATTGCGTTTGCGCTTGCAGGAGAGCCGGGACTTGCGGGAGTAACGTTGCTCGGTGTGGATGCGAGTGAACGGGCGCGATTAGCGGAGGATCTTCGCTCGAAAACGCCGCTTGCCGTGGACGAAGCTCACCTCGATGAAGCCGCGCTGAGACAGGTGCTTCCTGCCGCGCAAATCGTGGTTCACTGTACTCCGATCGGCATGTCTCCAAAGGTTGAAGGGACCTGCGTGCCGGCACCGCTGTTACACGCAGGCCTGGCCGTGATGGATATTGTCTACAATCCGCGCGAGACCCAACTGCTGAAGGACGCCCAGCGGGCAGGGTGTGTCACGATTCCTGGGTTGGAAATGTTTCTGCACCAAGCTGCCGCGCAATTCGAGCTGTGGACCAATCAGACTGCTCCGGTGGATGTTATGCGAACCGTCCTGGAGTCTCGTTTCCGATGAACATTGTGCTGACCGGATATCGCGGGACAGGGAAAAGCACGGTTGGGAAAGTATTGGCCGCACGACTTGGCTGGCGGCTGGTTTCGACCGATGCGGAAATTGTTCGGCAGGCGGGACGATCCGTTCCCGAGATTGTCGCGCAGCATGGCTGGGAATATTTCAGTGATCTTGAATCGGCGGTCTGCCGTGACTTTGCCGCCCAAGATAAATTGGTCATCGATACGGGTGGAGGGGCGATTCTTCGTCAGGAGAATGTGGCCTGGTTGAAAAAAAATGGCAGGTTGTTTTGGCTGACCGCTTCAGTCGAGACGATTGCGTCGCGCATCGGATGTGATACTCAGCGCCCATCGCTGACGGGCACTAAATCGTTCGTGGAGGAAATTGAAGAAGTGCTGGCGGTGCGCACGCCAAAGTATCGAGAAGCCGCCGACCATCTTGTGCCCACCGATGGATGCACCATCAATCAAATCGTCGACACGATTCTTTCTTCCGTCCAGCAGTAAGTTGAGCCGGTCGTTATTTTCTAGCCGAGGCATGAGCTGGCGCTTGGTCATCCTTGACATTGCTGCCGCAGAAGTGATTGAACTACTGCCGTGCGCCCGTAGCTCAGTTGGATAGAGCGCCGGGCTTCGAACCCGTAGGTCGCAGGTTCAATTCCTGCCGGGCGCACCATCAAAGCGACTACCTTCCAGGCCGATTCACTAGCTTGTAAATATTTGAAAGATAAGTGATATAGCGGTTTCGTGTGCTTGCCAGCCTGTGTTGGGTTTAGCGTTTCCTTCCGCCAAAGAGGAATAGAATTCTCATGGCCTATCTCCTAGAATGAAAGAAATTGAGATGAGGCTCATCCCATGGCCGATTTTTTCCGAAAAGGGAGACGCGAGAGAGGGTGGCCTGATAGAATGGCCGTATTAGCTCGGCACCAGTGGACTCGTTCTTGTCCTTGCTGTGGCCGGATCCTCCAAAAGGATGAGCCCATGAATGCTTGGTTCTGCAAGTGCGGATGGCAGTGTGGGTAAATAGATTGGGAGGGAGCGACGATGATCCCTGTATTGCATGAGGTAAAGGCAGGTTTTCTTCTTGCTGTAGGTCTTGCGATGGTGGTGTTAATCTGTGCCGTTGCCGGATTGGGGACGATTATGCGGCCAGCTCGATGGTCGGATCGTAGGGCGTCGCATTAAGCGTCCATCCAAACTGAAACGGTAGGCTCCAGCAGCTCGGTATCTCGTGCGCGTAGTTTCTCCCATCAAGCCTCGCTCTTCTCTATTCCTATTCCTCCTACTCCGCAGAGTAGTCCGCAAGTGTCAGTAATTGCTCGTGTAATTTACCTTCTTGCGCCCGCCAAGCATACATCTATCCAGGCGAATTTGAGCTAATTTTTGGATGCAGCAGTCTTTTCAAAGAGAGATTTCTTAGCGCACCCTAGGTCTGCCTTTTTCGAAAAAGACAATTTTTAACCTGGTGCTATAGTTGATCTAACGATTTGCACGGATCGTCTTCACGCAGGGAGGCTCAGGCCTCTTACGGGCTATGAATCCATGCTCATTACGAAGTGTGGATAGGTGAGAGGCTGCGACGATCATATTGCGATAGGGAATTATTAACTGAGGAGAATCGTATGACGGGAAGAAATGTGTCCATGGGTAACGTGATTATATTCGGGCTGGTCATGATCGCGGCTCAGGGTTGCAGCATGAAATGGCTCCAGTCTGATGGGGACGTTACGGCAGCGCAGTCTGGTAAGTCGGCATCGTCGCAGGCAGACAAATCGAAGAATTGGAATGGGGAAGGCGTCAATCCCAATTTCCCTGGGATGGCACGCGGTGGAGAGTCGGGAGAGCTCAGAGGGTTTTCTCAAAGTCCCGATGAAGAGCGCTTGGCTCAAAGTGGGTACCGAGCCTCACTGAATCCTTCCGATATCACCGTAAGACGGCGGGCTGAGTTGACGAAGGAAGAGAAGGCGGCCATTGAAGCAGGGCTTCAGGATGTGTTTTTCGGGTACGATCAGTGGACCGTATCTAATGCCGGGATGGAAGCGCTGGACCGCGACGCGAGTTGGCTGAAGGATCATCCTGGTGCCGTCTTGAAAATCGAAGGACATTGCGACGAACGGGGAACGACCGATTACAACATGGTCCTTGGGGACAAGCGGGCGAAGGCGGCAAAGACGTACCTTCATGAAGCTGGGATCAATCCCCAGCAAGTCGCCATCGTCTCGTTCGGTAAAGAACAGCCGTTTTGTTTCGATCATGCCGAGTCCTGCTATCAACAAAATCGACGTGGCCACATGCTGCTTCAGGTGAAGCAGTAGACGATTCGAGCCAGTATCATCGCGAGGCGTCCTTCCAGAAATCGTACGGAAGGAGGCCTCGCCAGAGAGCCTGTTTATAAGTCCGCCATATAGCTTGCCGATATGTCAATTCCAGCGATGAAAAAAATGGCCGCGCTATTCAAGTCTGGGAAGAAGTCCGAGGAAGCGAGACTCTCGAGTCCCGATGAACGCCGAAATCAACCTCGTTTTACCACGCAGTTTCGAAGCACCTTCTCGGGCGGCCTTCATGAAGGGAATGGACGAACGCTCGATCTGTCTGTCGGGGGTTGCAAGATCGAAAGTGGAATGGCCGTCGACTTGGGGGATAAGTTTGAATGCCGCCTCCATATTCCAGACCTCGATTGGCCGATCATGATCGATGAAGCGATCGTTCGCTGGGTTGATGCAAGCACCTTCGGGTTGGCGTTCACACGTATCAGGTCGGGAGAACAGGATAAAATCGCTGCGATTATCAGCAAGATTGAGCAGGACCAGCAGGCCTGACCGCTTGCCACCCGATATCCATCAAGTTCGATGCTAATACGTGCCGGACTTTTTCCTCCAATCACATTTCTGGCTAGATGCTTTTCGATTGAACGAATGCCGCCGCGGAGCGGTTCCCATTGGCTTGAGATGGCAGTTGGGAGTTCGGATATGAGGGGGACTACCGATTGACATGCTCCCTCTTGCTGTACCAAAGTACCGACCATAGACAGGATGAAACGGAGTGCCTCGTCGGAGCCCTCGTTCTCAGCCTTTTCATTTTTGCAGGGGAATCGAAAGGAGTGCGGAGTGGAGCAACGGTATGCGGTTACAGTCAAGTTTTTGGTTAACGCGGATTCGGCTGAAGATGCCGAGGAGATGATAGAGACGGCCTGTGAGAAGGCTAGTGCCGCATTTCCTGAAATGAGCTACGAAGGCATTGAGGACATTGAAGAGGAAGAAGACGACTAGCAGGCCGGAGAGCCGACGTCATGAAGGCGAGTGAACGATTCGGAACCAGGCGGCTAGAGTGGGGTGGGAGGACGGCTACGCGATGAGTGCCGGAACCGAAGTCATTACTCTGGCGGGTGGATGTTTCTGGTGTTTGGAGGCGGTCTACGATCAAGTCAAGGGTGTCCTTTCGGTCGAATCCGGTTATGTCGGCGGCGCCCTTGAGAATCCTTCGTATGAAGCGGTGTGTGGTGGAAGGACCGGCCATGCCGAAGCAGTGCGTGTCACCTACGATCCCATGCTCATCTCTTGCCGGGAGCTAGTCGAAATATTTTTTGCGATCCACGATCCCACGACGTTGAACCGCCAGGGTAACGACGAAGGCACGCAGTATCGCTCCGCAATTTTCTACCATTCCCCTGAGCAGCGGCAGGTGGCCGAGGCGGTCGCTGCCGCAGTTACGGCCCAAGGGCTCTATCCTAACCCAATTGTGACAGAGATCGTTGCTGCGACAGCGTGGTATGAGGCTGAACGATACCACCAAGAATACTTCGCCAGAAATCCGCTTCAAGGCTATTGCCAGTTTGTGGTCAGCCCAAAGGTCGCTAAGTTTCGAAAGCAGTTCGTGTCGAAGCTGAAGCCCTGACGCGAGTCCTCCCGTCATTTCCCGAAAATCCACGACAGCCTGCGCGTCGGCGCATCCCATGGATCAGGCTTCTGGAAAATCTGATGGATGCTCACGAGCACCTGAGTGTGGGCTGGGCAGAAGGGCCATTCGGAAACGGAATTGCCTTGTACGGTGGCGAGCAGGTTGCCTTTCTCCTGCTCATCTTGCAATTCGAGAATGATGAGAGGGGTGTCGGGATCGAGCAGGCAGGTTTCCCGCGCCTGAAGTCCTACCGCTGTTCCGGCAGCAGCGGCGTATACGCGCTGCTGTCCATGAGAGAAAATAGTGTCCCCTGCGCGCAGAGGACCTGACGGCGCGAGGGAATACAGGGCCAAAGGGGCGGCGAGGATGACGAGGACGGCTAGTCCTATCGACCACAGTGGCGGATCGGATCGCACGTCATCGTCAGCATCGCGCAAGGCGCACACTCCTCGACTGCATTTGAAACGATCCGGCTCTCTGGCATGTGCGAGGATCTTGTGGGGCTACTGTGACGGATGTGCTTCAGCATCCAACCAGGCGTCGCCCTCGCCGATGCTGTCGGGTGCCGTGCGAAGCATTTGAAAATTGAACAGGCGTTGATCCATGAGAAGCGCCGGCGCAACATTGGCGATCGCTGCCGCGATGCTGTCGGAGCAGCCTGGCGATCGCGTTTCCCACTGACGGAGCAGCGCCTTTACTTCCTTCCTCTTCAGATCCTCCTGAGACCCGCATAAATCGCAGGGAATGATCGGGAATCCACGGAGCTCCGCGTATTTGGCCAGGTCTGCCTCCTTCACGAAAGCCAGCGGGCGGATCACAAGATGGCGGCCGTCTTTCGAGCGGAGTTTGGGTGGCATGGCTTTGAGCTTGCCGGTGTAGAGGAGGTTTAGAAACAGTGTTTCATTGATATCGTCGCGGTGATGGCCGAGCGCGATCTTGGTAGCGCCCAGCTCGGATGCGATGCGATAGAGGTGCCCGCGCCTGAGTCGAGAACAGAGAGAACAAGTTGTCTGGCCTTCCGGGATCAAGCGTTTCACGATGGAGTACGTATCGCGCGTTTCAATGTGAAAAGGAATGCCTCGGCTCGTCAGATATTCAGGAAGGATATGCGCGGGAAAGCCTGGTTGCTTTTGATCCAAATTCACCGCGACGAGATCGAAGTGGATCGGGGCCCGTTGTTGAAGTATCAGCAGGATGTCCAGGAGGCCATAGCTGTCTTTCCCGCCGGAGAGGCAGACCATGATCTTGTCTCTGTCTTCAATCAGTCGATAGTCGGCAATGGCTTGGCCGACCAGGTGGCAGAGACGGGTCTGGAGTTTTTCGGTGTCCTCGTCCAGCTTTGCCGGAGTCATCGTGCGAACGGGTGTGAATGGCATGGACGCGATTGTACCCGCTCAATTGCGCGCCTGTCGATGGATCAAGAGAGAAGGGCGGCGCATGATTTGATGAATCCGGCCCTCGATCCACATGACGCGCTTTCTCTGAATGGAAGCAGGATATAGATCGAACGCGGGTCTGTTTTGTATCGGTGGTGGATTGCAGGCGCGACGCGAGTCCTTGCGTCCTCTCTTCTAGAGTTTTCGATTCAGCATTCTCGTTCTGCAGTTCATTCTTGTACGTGCAGCGACAAAACGTTCCGATTTTTTGTCGTATGCAGAAGAGTGCATGCTCAGTGGCCGACGAATTCCGCTTTGAATGCTATAGTTTCTCAAGTAGGATAACTATTTTGACGAGAATGTACTGAACGGCTGCATGATGCATCGAACATGTCTAGAGCCTCCAAAGCACCCGGCGCATCAGCTGATTGATCCAGAATGGGTCAGTTGGTCCGACGACAAATTATTAGACTTGCCGATGGGCCGGCTCAATCTGGAAATCAAAGGCAGCTTTCTGGAGGAGCCAATCGCCGAGTTGAACCGTGAGCTGGAATCGCGGCGCTTGCGATTCCGTCCGCACTATTGGCTGTCGAACGAATGGTTCACGCCGGACGGCGTGCCGGGTATTGCGATCCCGTTCTATCTGGCGCATCCGCGTCTGGCCAAACTTGAGCTGGCGCAGATGCTTGAGGTGGAAGGCGGAACTCCCGACTGGTGTTTGCGCATTCTGCGGCATGAGGCGGGGCATGCGATTGAAAACGCGTATCGCATTCGCCGCCGCCGCACAAGACAAGCGATTTTCGGTAAATCGTCCCAGGCCTATCCCAAATACTACAGCCCCAGGCCGTACAGCCGGAGTTTCGTCCGGCATCTCGATGTCTGGTATGCCCAGAGCCATCCGGACGAAGACTTTGCGGAGACGTTTGCCGTGTGGCTGACACCGGACTCCACTTGGCCCGACCGGTATCGTGGATGGCCGGTACTGAAGAAGCTGAACTATGTCGATGCGATCATGCAGGAGTTAGCCGAGGTCGAGCCGGCTGTCTCGATTACCGACGAGATCGATCCGCTTCCCAGCCTCAAAAAGACGCTGCGTGAACATTACGCGCAGAAGCGCGCGCATTATGGCGTGGAACATTCCCTCCTCTACGATCCCGACCTCAAGCGGCTGTTTTCGGACGGGGCTGCGCAACCGGGCAAGCCCAGCGCGGCCGCCTTTCTCAACCGGTTCCGGCGGGAAGTGCGCCGTAAAGTTGCGAGTTGGACCGGAGAGTATCAGTACACGATAGACCAGGTGCTGGAGGACATGATCCAACGATGCCGTCAATTGGATCTTCGTGTGTCGGCGGCGGAAGACCAGGCCAAACTGGATTTCACCATTCTGCTGACTGTCCACACGATGAATTATTTGCGCAGCGGACGCCATCGGGTGGCCCTATGAAGAGACTGCGCATTCTCGTGCTGATGCACGAAGACCTGGTCCCGCCGGATGAGTTGAACGGCCACGACCTGAGCAAGGTTGGATGGAAGACGGAATACGATGTGGTATCAACCCTGAGAGAATTGGGCCACGAAGTACACCCATTGGGAGTCAAGAGCGATTTGGGCGTGATTCGGAGAGCCGTCGAAGAATGGCGGCCGCACATCGCGTTCAATCTACTGGAGGAATTCGACGGAGTCTCGGTCTATGACCAGAATGTCGTGTCCTACCTTGAGTTGCTGCATGTGCCCTATACCGGTTGCAATCCCCGAGGGCTCATGTTGGCGCGCGACAAAGCGCTGACGAAAAAAGTTCTCTCCTATCACCAGATTCCCTACCCCGACTTCACCGTTGTGCCGCGAGGCCGGAGCGCCAAGCGACCCAAAGAGTTAACGTTCCCGCTTATCGTCAAGTCCATCAGCGAAGAGGCGTCGCTGGGGATTTCCCAGGCCTCGATCGTGGAGGATGATGAAAAATTCAAAGAGCGGGTCGCGTTCATCCATCAAAGTGTTGGGACTGGCGCCTTGGTGGAACAGTATATCGAGGGGCGGGAGTTTTATGTCGGGGTGATGGGCAATAGCCACATTCAAGTGTTACCGGTCTGGGAACTGGTCATGGACAACCTTCCCGACGATGCCAGGCGGATTGCCACGCAGCGAGTCAAGTGGAGCCAAAAGTATCAGGAGAAGTACGGCATCGTATCGGAAGAGGCGAAGAATCTTCCGGCCGGCAAGGCCGAGGAGATTCAAGATATCGCCAAGCAAGTCTATCAGGCGCTAGGTCTCAGTGGGTATGCGCGAATCGATGTGCGCATGGATGCGGAAGGGAAAGTCTACGTGCTTGAGGCCAATCCCAATCCGCAAATCGCACAAGCCGAGGATTTTGCCGATTCCGCCGAGAGAGCCGACTATAGCTACAAAGATCTGCTTCAAGAACTGCTCAGCGTCGGTCTGCGCTGGCAACCGGCCAAAGTCGCGTAGTTCTCCGCCGACAATTCTTTTTCAATCTGAGAAAAGCGATTTGGCGCGCGTCGCTTGTCGAGGCGTGCCCTGGAAACAGCGATGATGCGGCTACGGTCCCCAGCGAAAGCCGAACATCAGGCTGATGCTGGTGTGGTCTTTCTCCGGCAGAGAGGGCTGAAGATTGATGTCGTGGAGATTCACCATCAGCGTCGAGGACAGCGCGATATTGTGAATGACTTGGTACTCCAGCGAGAGGCCGATGGGGATGTACCAACTGGTGTCGTTTCGATTGATCTGTGAGGGGCCGGCGCCGCGGTCCAGATCGGCATGGATGAGACCGATGCCAGTGAAGGGGACGAGGTTGATGCCGTTGTTCAGCCGGAGGTGATATTTCCCGACTCCGGCAAATGCAATCTGAAAGAGATTGCCGGTGGGACTGATCTGCATCATCGGTCCGAAGGAAAAGTTCCGGTCGGCATAGTAGTCGATATTGAATCCCAGGGCGAAGACGGTTCCATCCACCGTGCCGGTTGTCAGTCCGAGGTCCGACCCAAATCCCCACCGGTTCTCATCTGCGCGGGCGTATCCGGGGAAGAGACCGCTCCACATCAGAATGGACAGCGCGAATAGTCAGATCAGGCGGTGCAGGCGAGCTCCCGGTGTGAAGACGAATGGTGAACGCATGCCAGGAATCTAGCATAGCGTTTTGACTCGAACAAGGCGCTTGAGTGTCGAGGGGTTGGTGCAGTACTCTCGGATTTTTTCATCGACCTACCGGAGGAGATCTATTGCCATGACACCGAACGATGCTGCGACCGGCCTCTTTGCCGCGCTGCCGAAACCGATCTCGGTCGACCAGATCCAAGAGTATGGGATCGAGATTGCCGAGGTGCAGGCTCGCCGTCTCGCGCGAGAAATTCTCTCGCTGAATCTCTATTGGATTCTGGCGGCGGTCGACGCGCACATTCTCCAGAAGTACCGGGCGTTGATCGGCGGGCGCCTGCTCGAATCCGTGACTGGCCAATGGGCGGCTGAGACGTTCGGCCTAGAGCGCTGGGAAGGGTATCGGCAAGAACTCGATGAGCGGCGGGAACACTATGCGCGGCTGATGGACGACCAGCTGAGCCCGATGGGGCTCAGCGCGGAAGCCGCCACGCTCTTGGAGGACCACGGCGTGGTGTCATCCGACGACCGATCGAAGTTGCTGATGCTCTTGATCGACTATGCGCCGGTCGATCAGTATGCGGCGCTGCTCGACGACATCAGGTAAGTTCCTGCTTCCCGTGCGTGTCCTTTACAAGTACCGGTGCGACAATACCTTCCCGTTTTTGTCGAGTTCGTAGAGGAGCGGTGCGCCGGTGGGGATGTTGAGTTCCAGCACTTGTTCTTTCGTGAGCTGCTCCAATTCCATGACCAGGGCGCGCAGGCTATTCCCGTGGGCGGCGATCAGAATGGTTTCGTCCTTCAGGACATAGGGCTTGATCTTGCTTTCGTAGTAGGGGAGCACCCGCTCGGCCGTATCCTTCAAGCTTTCTCCCCCAGGCGGGCGCACATCGAAGCTCCGGCGCCAGATCTTGACCTGGTCGTCGCCATATTTCTTGGCCGTCTCGGCCTTGTTCAATCCCTGCAACTCTCCGTACATCCGCTCGTTCAGCGCTTTGTCTTTCTCGATCGGAATCGCCGTTTGCCCGATGCCTTCAAGCGCCAGACGCAGAGTCTCATTGGCGCGGGTCAGCACCGACGTAAATGCCCGGTTGAAAGAGAACCCGCGGAGCTTATCGCCGGCATTTTTGGCTTCTTGAATGCCGCGCGGGGACAGCGGGACATCGACCCAGCCGGTGAACCGATTTTCCAGATTCCATTGCGATTCACCGTGACGCAGCAAGACCAATCGAGCCATAATCGTCTCCTTTTCTTAGGACCCCGGATAGCTACCAGCAAGAATACTGGATCGGTCGATCAAGTCAAGCCGTTGCTTTCATTCGGAACGGACAGTACCATGCCGTTTTATTCACTCCACGCAGGAACAGACCATCCATGACGGTCCCGCCGGCAGCTGATACGAATTGGTCCGCGCTCGAAGCCTGGTGGTGCGGGATGGGCGCGCGGCTGGCGGTTCTCGACCGGGCGCAGACCTTCTTCACGGCTATTCAGGCTGAAAACCATTTCGACCGCATTGGCCAGGTTGGCGCACAAGCCGACTATGTCCTCTTTGTGCTGATGCGGTACTGGGTGCCGACCGTGCTGCCTCCGCCGGGTCGTGAACGGCTGACGAAGAACGACCCCGACTACTGGCTCGAATCGGAACATCTTCTCAAGGCCGCGGCGGTCCGTTTGCGGGAGTTAAAACCGCTGATCGAGTTGCTCACCGCGCCCGGTCCCTTGTCCGACGCGTCTCAGGGGAAAGGACTTAGCCAGCCACCAATCACGGAACTTGAGCTGGCGAACATTGTCGAAGGGATCGCCGAAGCCGCAGGGACCTATGGCGGTCCGGACTATACGTCGATTGTCAAAGCGTTCGATCCCGTGCCGCTTCGCCAGATCCAGCCATTCAAGCACAACAAAAAACATAGCGCCGAACTCTGGGTCGTCTTTCTGCTGCGCGAACATTTCCGCAGCCTTGGACTGGGGAAGGACCGGTACTGGCCGCTCGTGGCGCCGCTCTGTTCGGCCGCCGGCATTGTGAATCCCAATGGCCAGCCCTATCCGCCGGATGAACTGAAATCCTGGTGGCAGAAAAACTGGCCGCGCACCTACACACAACTAGAACAGCGGCAGGAAGCAACCGCCGCGGGCGGCGCCGCCTACGAGCAAGATTTTCAGTGGTTCCAGGCCTGGATGGGGTGGCAAAAAGGAAGAAGTTGACGGAACCCCTCTAGGGACTGTTTGCGGGAGCTAGGTTGAGATGGTCGAAACAGGCTTTGTCGGCCGCGTCGGAATTTTGTCTCCGTCCAACTGTCCCTCTTCGATCATCTTTGCAAGGCCGGCCAACGCAATCACGTAGAGCACGATCCCCACATAAATGACATAGGGCTGGACTCCACCGGCTTCCTTCAACGCGGCCTCCTGCGCCGCCGGGTTGAGTTTTCCCGCTTTCTTGATCTCCGCGATCTCTTCCTTGCAGTGCCAGTAGTACAGATAGTTCGCCGTGGCGCCAGCCATGATGCTCCACACGAGGCCGACGGTCATGTCGCCGGTAATATAGGTCGAGGCCATGGGGCCAATGGCGTAGACCGCGGCATGCATATACATCTTCCGGTACAGGAACCAGAGGAATGAGATAAAAAGAAAGGCAGGCCAATTCCAGCTGAGTGCGAATTTGGGCTGGCCGTTGGCGGAAAACTTTTTGAATTGTTCGAGATAGCGATCGGCATTCGGCCCGATAAACTGACGCCAGAGTTTTTGGTCTGATGCCGGGGCCGCAGCTGGCGCGGCTTCGGGCGCCTCATTGGCCGCCGTGCGTTCTACTGGATCCGCAGGCGAGGTCATGGCGAAGGCCGTTCCGCATTGCGCGCAAAATTTGGCATCGTCGGCATTCTGCTGCCGACAGCGATCGCAGAGCTTCATAGGCAGGCAGCTTATCACACTTGAGCCTCAGGGCTGAGTGCTTATTGTGAGGAGCTGGTGTCGATCGGTCCGATTCGATCCGGCCCATCACGCCAGGAGTGAGTTCTGGCAGGGCTCTGTCGCATCGCAGGAAGGCCAAGAGGAATCCATCTGTTCCAGCGCTGCCGTTATTGATTTCGACTCAACCCTATGCTAGCTTTCCCCTTCTTTCTTGAGGGGATACGTCTGCCATGCCGACCGAGGAACTCAAAGATTTTGCCGCCAAGTATTTGATGCAAACCTACGCGCGCCAGCCGATTTCAATCGTGCGCGGGCGCGGGGCCAAAGTGTACGACATGGAAGGCCGGGAATACATCGACTTCGTCGGTGGCATCGCGGTCAATATTCTCGGCCATGGCCATCCGGATTTAGTGCAAGCGATCCAGCGCCAGGCGGCCCAGCTCATCCACGTCTCGAATCTGTATTACACCGAGCCGCAGGTCAGGCTCGCGCAAATGCTCGTCGAGCATTCCTGCGCCGACCGGGTGTTTTTCTGCAATAGCGGCGCAGAGGCGAATGAAGCGGCGATCAAGCTGGCACGGCGCTACGGGCATGAAAAGCACGGAGCGGGCCGGTTCGAGATTATCACGATGAAGAACTCCTTCCACGGCCGCACGATGGCGACACTCACGGCTACCGGTCAGGAGAAGGTGCAAAAGGGTTTTGAGCCGCTGGTGCCGGGGTTTGTCTATGCACCCTTTAACGACTTTGCGGCCATTGAATCGCTCGTCACGGAGAAGACGGCCGCGATTTTGTTGGAGCCAATTCAGGGTGAGGGCGGCGTTCATGTCGCGGATCAGGTCTATCTGAAAAGTCTGCGAGAGCTGTGTACGCAGAAAGATATTCTCCTGATTTTCGACGAAGTCCAGACGGGAATGGGCCGGACGGGAACCTTGTTTGCTTATGAGCAACTGGGCGTAGAGCCCGATATTATGACGCTGGCCAAGGGGCTTGGCGGCGGCATGCCGATCGGGGCTTGTCTGGCGAAGGACGCGGTCGCGGCGGCGTTCACCGCTGGGTCGCACGCCTCGACGTTCGGCGGCAATCCGCTGGCCTGCGCCGCGGGGCTTGCCGTCTGCCGTATTTTGATCGAAGGCCGCATGCTTGAGCAGGCCCGCCGCATGGGCGACTATCTGGCCAAAGGGCTGGCCGATTTCAAAGACCGGCATCATGCCGTGCGGGATGTCCGCGGGCTGGGCTTATTACAGGGACTAGAAGTGGAGATCGACGCGAAGGCGGTTGTCGCAGACTGTCTATCTCGCGGTGTGCTGGTGAATGCCACCAGCGAACGGGTGTTGCGGTTTGTCCCGCCGCTGGTCATTACGCAAACGGAAATTGACCGTGTCCTGGAGACGCTGTCGTCGATTTTCAATCAGCGGACGATAGCGGGAAAGGATCAACCTCACTGATATGGCGACTTCACGAGCCTCGAAGAAACAGACCGTCGCGTTTGCGAAAGACGTGCTGGATGTGGCGGCAATGCCGCGGCGCCAGATCGATGCCTTGCTGCGGCTGGCGGCGGCGTTGAAGGCCAAGTTGCGGCGGGGGACGCCACATTCGTTGCTGGCGGGAAAGACCCTCGGACTGCTTTTTCAGAAGCCCTCGACCAGGACCCGCGTCTCGTTCGAAGCGGGGATGAACCAGCTGGGCGGCCATGCGATGGTCCTGCCTATGGCGGAGATTCAACTGTCGCGGGGCGAGAGCGTGGCGGATACTGCGCGCGTGCTGTCCCGGTACCTCGATGGGATCGTCATTCGCACCTACGATCACGGCATCGTGCAGGAGTGGGCGGAAGAAGCCACGATGCCGGTGATTAACGGATTGACCGATCTGAGCCATCCTTGCCAGGCGTTGTCGGATTTGATGACGATCAAGGAAAAGAAGGGGCGCCTCAAAGGAATCAAGCTCGCCTATATCGGCGACGGGAACAACGTGGCCAATTCGCTGATTGAAGCGGCGGCCAAGGTGGGCATGCATATCGCGCTGGGATGCCCGGTCGGCTATCAGCCGGATCAGCATGTGGTGGACCGGGCCCGCGTGGAAGCGGCCCGCAATGGATCGGTCATCGAGGTGGACGTCGATCCACAGATTGCGGTGAAGGATGCCGACGTCCTGTACACCGATGTGTGGATCAGCATGGGGCGGGAGCGGGAACAGGCGCGCCGGTTGCGGACGCTGGCGCCCTATCAGGTGAACGGGCGGTTGCTGCAGAAGGCGAAAGCCGATGCCATTGTCATGCATTGCCTGCCGGCGCATCGCGGAGAAGAAATCACCGCCGAGGTGCTGGACGGCAAGCAGTCCGTCATTATCGATCAAGCGGAAAACCGGTTGCATATGCAGAAAGCGATTTTGGTTCAGTTGCTGACTCAGAAGAAAGGCAGGGCGTAAGCGTTTATCATGACACCAAAACCCATTAAGAAAGTGGTGCTGGCCTATTCCGGCGGACTCGATACGTCGGTCATCCTCAAGTGGCTGCAAGAAACCTATCAGGCGGAGATTATTGCCTTCTGCGCCGACCTTGGGCAGGGCGAAGATTTGCAGGCGATCAAGGCCAAAGCGAAGAAGCTCGGCGTGAAGAAAGTCTATGTCGAGGATCTACGCGAGACCTTCGTGAAGGACTACGTGTTCCCGATGTTGCGCGGAAACGCGATGTATGAAGGCTGCTACTTGCTGGGCACCTCGATTGCGAGGCCTCTCATCGCGCGCCGGCAAGCTGAAATTGCGCTCCAGGAAGGCGCGGAGGCTGTGTCTCATGGCGCCACTGGAAAAGGAAACGATCAGGTCCGGTTCGAGCTGACCTACATGGCGCTGGCTCCCAGTCTCAAGATTATCGCGCCGTGGCGCGAGTGGACGTTGCGCTCCAGGCGGGAATGTATCGAGTATGCCGACAAGCATGGCATTCCCGTAACCGCGACGAAAGCCAAGCCTTATAGCATGGATCTGAATCTGTTCCATGTGAGCTATGAGGGCGGCATCCTCGAAGATCCCTGGAAGTCGCCGCCGGATGAAATTTTTCAAATGACGGTTTCCCCAGAGCAAGCGCCGAACAAGCCGCTTGAAGTGGAAATCGAGTATGAGCAAGGCAACCCCGTCGCGGTCGATGGCAAGAAGATGAGCCCGGCGAAGCTGCTGGCGCATTTGAATAAGCTGGGCGGGGCGCATGGGGTCGGCCGGGTCGACTTGGTCGAAAACCGTTATGTCGGGATGAAGTCCCGCGGCGTGTACGAAACGCCTGGCGGAACGATTTTGCATGTCGCGCATCGCGGACTCGAGTCGCTCACGATGGATCGAGAGGTGCTGCACTTCCGCGACAGCCTGATTCCGCGGTTTGCCGATCTGATCTACAATGGATACTGGTTCAGCCCGGAGCGGGAAATGATGCAAGTGGCCATCGACGAAGCGCAGAAGGATGTGTCGGGGACCGCGCGCGTGAAGCTCTATAAAGGCAGTTGCACCCTCGCCGGCCGGAAGTCGAAGAACTCGCTCTATCGGTTGGATATTGCGACGTTTGAAGAAGACGATGTGTATAACCAGAAAGATGCCGAGGGCTTTATCCGGCTGAATGCGCTGCGGTTGAAAATCCGGGCGCAACAGCGGAAAGCGCGCTCCTGATGGCCAGCCGGAAACGCGGCAGCGCTGCGCGTGGAACGTCATCCAAGGCCTGGGCCGGTCGTTTTCGAGAACCCACCGATCGGCTCGTGGAAGCGTTCACGCGCTCTATCGCCGTGGATAAGCGGTTGTACGCGCAGGATATCCGCGGCAGCATTGCCCATTGCCAGACTCTGGCGAAGGCTGGTGTGCTGAGCCGCCGCGAGACCGCGACGATTGTGCGCGGCTTGCAGCTGGTGCAGCACGAATTGGAGCGGGAGCGATTCACGTTTCTGCCGGAAGACGAAGATATTCACATGGCGATCGAGCGTCGGCTGACCGAGTTGATCGGTCCGGTCGGCGGGAAGTTGCATACGGGCCGGAGCCGGAACGATCAGGTGGCGCTCGACGTGCGGCTGTATGTGCGCGATCAGCTCACGATCCTGATTGGGCGGCTCACGGAATTTCAGCGGGTGCTCGTCGCGCAGGCGACGGAACATCTCGATGTGCCGATGCCGGGCTACACGCATCTGCAGCGCGCGCAACCGGTGCTGCTGGCGCATCATCTGCTCGCCTATGTGGAAATGTTTGTGCGCGATAAGGCGCGCCTCGCGGACGCGCGGACCCGCGTCAACGTGATGCCGCTAGGTTCCGGGGCGCTGGCCGGATCGAATTATCCCGTGGACCGGCTCCATACCGCGGCCTTGCTGGATTTTCCCGCGGTCACGCATAACAGCCTCGATGCAGTGTCCGATCGCGACTTTATGATCGAAGTCACGGCGGCGCTGGCGGTTGTCATGATGCATTTATCGCGCATGAGCGAAGAGCTTATTATCTGGGCCACGCAGGAGTTTCACTTTGTCGATCTGCCGGACGGATTTTGTACTGGCAGCAGCATGATGCCTCAGAAGAAGAATCCGGACGTGCCAGAATTAGTGCGTGGGAAGACGGGACGCGTCTATGGCCATCTCATCGGATTGATGACGACGTTGAAAGCGCTGCCACTCAGTTACAATCGCGATTTGCAGGAAGATAAACCGGCGCTGTTCGACGCGCTCGATACGACGCAAGATTGTGTCGAAGTCATGACAGAACTCATGCGCCGGCTGAAGGTGGATCGCGCCGCGCTGACGCGCGCCTTGACCGGCGGCGGGATGCTGGCGACGGAGCTGGCTGACTATCTGGTCACGAGGGGTGTACCATTCAGAGAAGCGCATGCGATTACTGGGAAGATCGTCCGGTGGGCTCTGGATGCCGGGCGCGAGCTTTCCGAACTCTCGGTGAAAGAACTATGCGTCTTTTCTTCCCGCTTCGAGAAGTCGGTGTTGCAACGACTCACGGTGCGAGGGGCTATCGACCGGAAATCGCAGATCGGCGGGACTGCCAGAGTGCAAGTGGCTCGCCGTCTCAAAGAGCTGGGAAAGTTGTTAGGATGAAGCCGGCGGGTTGCAGTGGGTTGCTCGGGGCGAGTCTGATGGTCGTAACTAGTGTGGCAGCCTGCGGCGTCGTGGGCCCCCCGATCGCTCCGGAGAGGGTGGGTGTCAATGCGACGATCACTAGACAGAAGATGCAGTTAGAGAAGTCCGGCACGGTGCAGTCGGCGGGCAATCTTTCGGAGGGGCCGGTTCCAATAGAGCCGATGGAGCCGAAAGGGCAAGACGAAGAATTGCCGCCGTTACGACCGGTCGGAACCAGATAGCGGGCGCCGACAGCCCGGCATATATTATTGAACGAGGATTATCTCGATGCACAATTTTGAATATCGCCAAGGCGAACTCTACTGCGAGCAGGTTCCGGTCAGCCGCATTGCCAAAGAAGTAGGGACTCCGTGCTACATCTACAGTCACGCGACGCTGATCCGGCACTTCCATGCGTACGACAAAGCGTTTAAGAACATCCCGCATGTCGTGGCCTTTGCCATGAAGGCCAATTCGAACCTGGCTATCTTGAGAGTGATGGCCAAGGAAGGCAGCGGGGTCGATATTGTGTCGGGCGGTGAATTGTTCCGCGCGCTCCAAGCGGGGGTGCCGCCGGATAAGATTGTCTTTGCCGGAGTGGGGAAAGACGCCGGGGAAATTTCCGAGGCGTTGAAGGCCGGCATCCTCATGTTCAACGTCGAATCCTCGGCGGAGATCCGCGCGATCAACGACGTGGCCGCGTCCATTGGCAAGAGGGCCAGGATCGCGTTGCGGATCAATCCGGATGTCGATCCCAAAACGCATCCCTACATTTCGACGGGGATGAAGAAGAGCAAGTTCGGGATTGCCGCGGACCGCGCGCTGGAAGAGTACAAAATGGCGGCGTCGCTAAGTCATATCGACGTGGTCGGCGTCCATGCTCATATCGGGTCTCAGCTTACCGAGGTGACGCCGTTCGTGGATTCGTTGAAGAAAGTCGTCGGGCTCATCGGCACACTGAAATCGCAAGGCATCGATATTCGCTATCTGAATATCGGCGGGGGGCTGGGAATCACCTATTCAGAGGAAAAGCCTCCGCTGCCGCAAGATTTGTCGGACGCGATTTCACCGATCATTGCCAATCTTGGCCTGACACTCGTGATGGAGCCGGGGCGTGTGATCGTTGGGAATGCCGGCATCCTGGTGACCAAGGCGTTGTATTTGAAAGAAGGCGAGGCCAAGAGCTTCGTCATCGTCGATGCGGCGATGAACGATCTCATCCGCCCCAGCCTGTATGGCGCCTACCATGAAATCAAGCCGGTCAATGAAGAGGCTGGCCGCCGGGCCAAGCAGCAGGTGGATATTGTTGGCCCCGTGTGCGAGTCGGGAGATTTTCTCGCCAAGGATCGTTTGCTGGCTGCGGTGAAGCCGGGTGAATTGATGGCGGTCATGAGCGCCGGGGCCTATGGATTCGTGATGGCCTCGAACTATAATTCCCGTCCCCGCGTCCCGGAGGTGCTGGTAAAGGATGGCGAGATCCACGTCATCCGCGAGCGCGAAACCTACGAGGATTTGGTGAAGGGCGAAAAGATACCGGCGTTCTTGGCCTAGCGCCGGAGCGGCGCGTCCAGAGGTTTTCGTGCGTTGAGCCTGTGTTGAGAAGGAGTCGCTATGTTTACCGGTTCACATGTCGCAATCGTGACGCCCTTTCGGAAGGGCAAAGTCGACGAGCGGGCGCTGGGCGATCTCATTGAATGGCAGATCGCTCAGGGGACGAACGGGATTGTCCCATGCGGCACGACCGGAGAATCCGCCACCTTGTCGCACGAGGAGCACAACCGTGTGATTGAGCTGACGGTCGAAGTGGTTCGCCGCCGAGTTCCGGTCACGGCGGGGACCGGCTCCAACAGCACGGATGAAGCGATTTCTCTGACGAGGCATGCCAAAGAGGCTGGGGCCGATGCCGCGCTCCTCATTACGCCCTACTATAACAAGCCGACCCAGGAAGGCTTGTACCGCCATTATAAGGCGATCGCTGAGGCCGTCGATTTGCCGCTGGTGCTGTACAACATACCGGGGCGAACCGGTGTGAATATGCTCCCGTCGACGATCACCAGACTGGCCTCAATTCAAAATATTGTCGGAGTGAAAGAGGGCAGCGGGGTGATTCAGCAGGCCTCGGATATTGTGCAGGCCTGCGGGGATCGTCTTGCGGTGCTTGCCGGCGACGATGCGATGACCTTGCCGATGATGGCGGTCGGCGGCAAAGGGGTGATTACAGTCACGGCTAATATCGCGCCGACCGAAATGGCGAACATGGTCAAGGCGTTTACGGCGGGAAATCTTGAGGAAGCGCGGCGCATCCACTTTCAGCTGTCTCCTTTGTTTGCCGCGTTGTTTTATGAAACGAATCCGATTCCCGTGAAAGAAGCGCTGGGCATGATGGGGAAAATTGACCCCGAGCTTCGTTTGCCGCTTTGCCCGATGGGGAAAGAGAATCGAGACAAGTTGATGCAGGCGATGAAAGAGGCCCGCTTTATATAGCGCGTTCGGGAGAAAGATGAGACGAGGTCATGGTTAAAGTTGTGGTGGCGGGTGCGGCGGGGCGCATGGGTTGCCGGTTGGTCGCGCTGGTGCGGGATTCGACGGCGCTGACGCTGGCTGGGGCGCTTGAGGGGAGTGGGCATCCTGCCATCGGCGATGATGCCGGCGAGATTTCCGGGACCGGGCGCGCTGGCGTGGCGATTACCGATGATCTGGCCACATTGATGGCGCGCGGCGAAGTCGTCATAGATTTTTCCGCTCCCGAGGCGACGCTCGAGCATTTTCGTATCGTCGCCCAGCATCGCCGGGCGATGGTGATCGGCACGACGGGGCTGAATCCGTCGCAACTTGAAGAGATCAAAGGATTGGCGAAACAGGTGCCCTGCGTGTTGTCTCCCAATATGAGCGTGGGCGTCAATTTGATTTACAAAGTCATTGGGGAAATGGCCAGGACTTTGGGCGACGACTACGATATTGAAGTGATCGAGGCGCATCACCGTCTGAAGAAAGACGCCCCGAGCGGTACGGCTCTGAAGATTGCCGAAGTCCTCGCGCAGGCCGTCAATCGCGATTTGGACCAGGTCGGCGTCTATTCCAGAAAAGGCCTGATCGGAGAGCGGCAGAAACAGGAGATTGGCATTCAAACCATCCGGGCCGGCGATATCGTTGGGGATCACACCATTCTCTTCGGCGGGATGGGCGAGCGCATCGAGGTGACGCACCGCGCCAGCAGCCGCGATACCTTTGCGGGTGGCGCGTTGCGCGCGGCACGCTGGGTGGTGCGCCAGCCGCCGGGCCTCTATGACATGATGGATGTGTTAGGCCTGAAGTGACTCAGCCCTGAGTCCGTGCCGGTATCGGCCTCCTTCTCTACCGTATCGCGGTTTTATTCCTGCGCAGCTTGGTCCGGATGAACGGCACGGGCGGTGCCATGTCATCGGAGGATAGAGGGTCTTAGCAGAGATCTGCAATTTGCGCCGGGGAAGTCCGAACTAGTTCGACGAAAGGGAGGATTGCGGGAGGCTGTGGTTGCAGGCATCGCAGCGAATGACGAGTTGATCGCTGGTATAACTGATCATGCGATAGCAGGAAGGACAGCACAGGACGGCAGTCCGTGGGATGGACGCCAACTTCGTCACCGCGGGTTTCATCGACGAGAGGTGTCTTCGTCGTGAAGCGCGGATCCAATTGACGCGCCGATCATTTCTTTCGAGCGAGCCTGGACGGTCGCTGAAAGCCTGACGTAGAGCAACTGAGCCGCCTCGGTCCAGTTTGGATTCGAAGGCGCTCCTACGAAAGCTGCCTCGGCAGCTTTCTGCTCATCGTAGGTGAGTGGTTTTGGTTCTGCCATAGACGGTCAATGTCTTGCCGTGATGGGCCGTGGTTCTTGGTCCGCTGCTTTTCTCCGACCACAGTTTAAGCACGCAAACACTGTGATCGCAAGTCCTGCGTCCAAATCCACCGCCCGCTCTGGCAACATTGAACCGCGGCATTTATCGCATGTCTTCATGGGCGCACTGTAACATTTGTAAAAATGGATGCATATCCTTCTGAAGTACTGGATGGAGGGGGCAAGAGTCCCTTTTGGCTGGTGTCGCACTAGGCCATTTGGCCATTTCTGTACTGCTGGCATCATGCATGACAGGGTGCTCATCCTTGACAGCTCTAAGGCGCTTCCATAGGATTGTGGTCGGCTTGTCGAGGGCACACTATGTATAGATTATTTCTGATTTTTGGATTGCTGATCGTGTTCTTTGTGCTCTTGAAGAGCATCTATCGGAATTCCAAGCTGGCCGGTAGATCGCCAGGTCCGTCATTGGATGGAGATCAGATGGTCCAAGATCCGGTTTGCGGCGTGTTTGTCCCGAGAAAAAATGCCATCGTCAAGCAGGGTGGAGAGGCCTCCACTTATTTTTGCAGCCAGGAATGCGCGGCGAAGTTTCAGGAGCAGCCACCGAACTAGCAGCCTGAGTAGCTGTAATCAGACAGTTTTTCTTCCTTGTCGAATTTCAGCAGGATCTGACATTGGTTCGGTGAGAAATTAAAGAGGGGAAGGCCAGATTTTCCGCCGGCGATGCGGTAGTACGTCCAGGTTTCGCCACCGAAGAAACGCGAAGCTTTTCCGTCAGGCGCACCCCAGTTTTTCTCAAACCAGGTTTTGTCTTTTCCTTGGAGCTCGGCCGGTTTGAGCGAGGCCTCAAGGTAGGGATTGCTCGAGCTGCAGGCGGTCAGAGCCAAGCAGCCGATTAAAAGGATAGCAGAGAGACGCATGAGCAAGTTCCTCCTCGGATGCAGAAAACAACGGGGGATGCGCGGCTCGGTTGACGCGCAAATTCTAACTCTCGTCCAGAGAGCTGTCAAACCACGAGGTTGCGTTGCACCTTGCTTGAGTTCCACCTAAAATATCCGACACAGAGTATGCGCAGATGCCATTTCGCTAATGAAAGGATGCTCCCATGAAATTCTATCTCGATACGGCGAATGTGAAAGAAATTCAGGAAGCGGCCAATCTTGGGCTGCTCGACGGGGTTACGACTAATCCCTCGCTGGTGGTGAAAGAAGGCCGCAGTTTCAAGGAAATGCTGGTCGATATCTGCAACATTGTCGACGGCCCAGTCAGCGCGGAAGTCGTCAGCGTCGAAGCGGATGCCATGGTGAAGGAAGGAAAAGAGCTGGCCAAGATCCACAAGAATATCGTGGTTAAGGTTCCGCTCATTGCGGAAGGCTTGAAGGCGACCAAGCGCATGGCCGCTGAGGGCATCAAGGTGAACGTCACACTGTGTTTCTCTCCCACCCAAGCGTTGCTCGCGGCGAAAGCCGGAGCCTGGTGCGTGTCGCCTTTCATTGGGCGTCTCGACGATATCAGTTCCAATGGCATGGAACTGATTCGTCAAATTCTGACCATCTATAAGAATTACGACTACAAGACATTCGTCTTGGTGGCGAGTGTGCGCCATCCGCAGCATGTCGTGGAAGCGGCGCTGGCCGGCGGTCATATCTGCACGATGCCGTTCAGCATCTATCAACAGATGATCAAGCACCCTCTTACCGATATCGGGCTGAAGAAGTTTTTGGCCGACTGGGATGCCCAGGGGAAGAAATAGCTCGGAGGCTAGAGGCGCGCGCGTGGACCGTTGAGTTCGCGGCGCGCGTGCGCGAACACCGCATGGAACATCGGGCGGGTCAGCTTTCCGGTAAACGTGTTTTGCTGACTGGGGTGATAGGAGCCGAGCAGGAGGTCTCCCCACGGCAGGCGGTACGCAACGCCGTGGCCAAACTTAGGCATCGGCGAGGGGACGGTGTGCCCCTCGGCTTTGTGCGTCTTCAGATAGTGATCGAAGGCAATCTTCCCAAGCGTAATGACAACGCGTTTGCGCGTGAGCAGGCGCATTTCATCACGCAAAAATCCGCTGCATTGCTCAAATTCACTGGGCAAGGGCTTATTCCCAGGCGGAGCGCAGCGGACGGTCGCGCCGATGTAACAGTTCGCCAGCGCTAATCCGTCGTTTCGGTGAGTGGCGGTGGCCTGGTTGGCGAATCCGAAGCGATGCAGGGCTTCATATAGCCAGTCTCCACTGCGGTCGCCGGTGAAGACGCGTCCTGTTCGATTGCCGCCATGGGCCGCCGGTGCGAGTCCGAGCACATACAGCTCCGCTTCTGGATCGCCGAATCCAGGAATCGGTTTTCCCCAGTACGTCCAGTCCCGATACTGCCGACGTTTGATTTGGGCCACAGCGCTTCGGTAGGTCACCAGGCGCGGACAAGCCGTGCAATCGGTGATCGCGCGATTCAGTATGGTCAGTGAGCGCATGACTGGGGTACTGTAGCATGAATGGGAAGCCATTCATGCTTGCCGGGGTGGCACCTTGCTGCTAGCATGGCCACGGTCACGTGCATTCTTCCAAGAATAAATAGAGGAGTATCGCGGATGGCAGAGCCTGGTATGCGAATCGGATATTGGATTTTGGCAGGTTTTCTCAGCTGGGGCGCAAGCCCGGCCTTGGCAGAGCCGGTCCAAGGGCATTTTGAAGGCAAGGATGCGGCAAAATCGGAATCAGGATTTCGCGACCTCATCCTTCCCGAACCATTGGATAATCAAGCCGAGCCAGAGGATCGACTGGTCATTCTCCCTGAAATTAAACGGGAAGGGGAGCGGCATTTTCTCAGCTCGTTCAAATTGCCCGATAAGCTGACATTTGGAGGGGTTCCGGTTCCGTTGGATAATTGGCAAGTCAGAGAACGCATCGAATACGAGTTCTATCAATTTCTAGAAGATCAGGGCGAAAGCATTATCCTGGCGAAGCGCACCGGACGGTGCTTTCCTCCCGCCGAAAAACAATTGGCCGACGCAGGCCTCCCGGACGACCTGAAGTACATGTTATTGGTCGAGAGCAAGTGCATTGCGGCCGCCTATTCCAAGGCTAAAGCGTCGGGCCCCTGGCAATTTATTCCGTCGACCGGGAAGCGGTACCGCCTCAAAAGCGATTCAGTGCTCGACGAGCGCCGCAACCTTGAAATGTCGACCGAGGCCGCGGTCAAGTACCTGAAGTATCTGAAAGACTTTCAGCAGAACGATTGGTTCTTGGCGATGGCGTCCTATAATGCCGGCGAGGAGCGCGTACGCAAGCTGCTCAAGGAGCAGAAGATCACCGACTATTGGAAGATGCATGGCCCGCGCGAAACCATGCGCTACGTGCCCCGGATCATTGCCGCAAAAGAGATCTACTCACAGCCTGAAAAATATTTGGGGTTGAGCAAGAAAGATCTCTACGTGCCGTTAGAAACGGAGACGGTCACGGTGACGGTGAAAGAATCGCAACGGGCCTTGACCGCGATTGCCGAGGAGTATGGGACGTATTTTCTGGAGCTGAAGATGCTCAACCCTGAATTCAAGAAGGACGTTCTTCCCCCAGGCACCTATCAGATCAGGGTTCCGCGGCAAACTTGCCCGAGCCGTTGTTTCAAACAGGCGAAAACCCCGTAACGCACATGGCTCTTTCGTTGCCAGCATCGTCCGCTCGCTCGATTCTCCGCCGTGTGATCGGCGCGGGGTTGCGGGCGGCGGACCCTGCTCACGCGCTGCTCGCTCGCGTGCATCGAACCGGCCATCGCTTGCAAGTGGGGTCTCGCACATACGATCTGCGTTCATTCGAGCGTATTGTCGTGGTCGGCGCGGGGAAAGCGTCGGCGCGAATGGCCCAGGCCCTCGAACGAGTCTTAGGCGCCTATCTGGACGGCGGGCTCGTCGTCGTCAAAACCGGCCATCGCCTTCCTACCAAACGCATCACCGTGATCGAAGCAAGTCATCCTGTCCCTGATCGAGCTGGGATAGAAGCCGCCAAGCAACTGCGCGCCCGCGTAGCCGAGCTGGGGCCTCGCGACTTGCTTATTGTGCTGCTCTCGGGCGGGGCCTCCAGTTTGATCCCTGCTCCGGTCGATGGCGTGAGCCTTGCCGACAAGCAGAAACTGACGCAACTGCTCCTGAGAAGCGGCGCGGCCATTCAGGAAATCAATATTGTCAGAAAGCACCTCTCGATGGTCAAAGGCGGGCGTCTTGCCGAAGCGACCCGCGCGCGGGTTGTGACCTTGATTCTCTCCGATGTGATCGGCAATGAATTGACGGCTATCGGCTCTGGTCCAACGACTCCCGACCCGTCGACCTATCGCGATGCGATTGCGATCATGAAGCGGAGACGCATCTGGACGAAGGCGCCCGCGTCGATCCGCCGGCATCTTCAGCGCGGGGAGCGCGGCGCTGTCAGTGACACGCCGAAGCCAGGGGCGGTCCGATTTCGGAAAGTGCAGCATGAGATTATCGGAAATAACGAGCTGTCTCTCGATGCGGCCGCGCAAGCCGCCAGGCGCGCGGGATTGCGGACGGTTCTGTTTTCGACGCCCATCCTGGGCGAGGCTTCCAAAGCCGGAATGGCGTTCGCGTCGCTGGCGCGCCGCTTCTCCGAAACGAAAGGCCCGGTTCGACGGCCCTATTGCCTGGTGGCCGGTGGAGAACCCACCGTCATCGTCACCGGAAATGGCAAGGGTGGCCGCGCGCAGGAGTTCGCGGCGGCGGCGGCTTGTGAACTCGATGGGCTGCGCAAAACCTGGGTGGCCGCAATCGGCACTGACGGCACTGACGGTCCGACAGATGCGGCTGGCGCCGTGGTATCCGGTTCTACGCTCGATCAGGCCAGACGGAACGGCATCGATGTTCGCCGCGCGCTCTCGCGGCACAATACCTACCCCGCCCTTCAAGCCCTGAATAGCCACATTGTCACGGGGCCCACCGGAACCAATGTGAACGACCTTTACCTTCTGTTCGCACTCTAGCTAGTATCCGTTCCATGACTTCCCCGTTGGTTCTCTCTCTCGATGCCTGCACCGATCGATTTCTGACCGGAGGAAAAGCGGCGGGCTTAGCGCGCCTGATTGCCGAAGGGTTTCCCGTTCCTCCTGGGGTATGCCTCACCGTCGAAGCCTACCGGCTATTTCTGCGCGAGCAAGGGGTGGATGCGGAGGCGCTCTGGAAGCAGGTGCAGAGCGTTTCGGGGGTAATCCGCACAGCACTTCTTGAGGATTGCCGCAGGCGGATTCAACAAGGCCGCCTTTCCGGCGAGCAGGCATTAGATCTGAGGCGGCATCTTCAGACCCTGCACCAGCCAACGGAACAGCTCTGGGCTGTGCGCTCCTCTGCCACCAATGAAGACGATGCGCGCGCCAGTTTTGCCGGGCTGTACTTCACTGCATTGGGAGTAACTGAAGAGCGGCTGGTGGCGAGTATCCAAGCGGTCTGGGCGTCGTTGTGGGATGAGCGAGTGGCGGCCTATTACGAGCGGGTTGGGTGGAGCGAGCGTCCGCCAGCGATGGCGGTGGTAATTCAGCCGATCCTCGCCGCCTCTGCCGCCGGTGTGCTGCATACGATTCATCCGGTTGCGGGGCACGGCGATCGGGTCGTGGTGAATGCGGTGCCGGGGCTTGCGGCGAGCTTGGTCGACGGCACGATGGCGCCGGATCAGTTCACGTTGCGGTGGGAGGCTTCGACCTCACGCGCCAGCGTACAGGAGCGCATCGTTGCGAAAAAAGATCGCGCGTTGCGGCTGGGAGTGGCCGGCCTGTTCGATCAAGATCTCGCCCCATCCGAACGCGAGCGACCGTCGGTTACGGATAACGAACTGGAAGCGCTCGTCCAACTGGGGAAACGTGTGGAAGCGGCCCTGCATCAGCCCGTCGATATTGAATGGGCCATGGATCGGCAGGGGCTCTGGCTCTTGCAAGCCCGTCCGGTGACGGCCCTCCCGCCGCCGGCTCAACCGGCGCGCGCCGTCTGCGAATGGTCTCGCGCCAATTTCAAAGAAACGATGCCGGATGTGCCTAGCCCGCTCGGGATCTCGTTCCTCGAACAATTTATGGACCTGTTTTTGATGGGGCCCTATCGGCGGCTGGGATGCCAGATCCCTCCTGGCCTGTCGTCGGTTCGCATCCATCGAGGCCGTCCCTACCTCAATGTGAGTCTGATGTATGCGCTGATCGAACAGCTGCGGGGCAACACCTCGACGCTGGCGGAACATATGGGTGGGCATACGGTTTCCAAGCCGTTGCCCATCGAACCACTCCGCCCTTGGGCTTTGCTGCGGGCAGGGTTGCTGGCGGCCTGGTGGATTCGCCAGGCGGCTCGTCAGTCGGCGCACTGGTTTGCCGATATGAAGCGGATGGGGCTGGAGCATCGCCGCGCGACGGTGCAGGCGATGACGCTGACTCAAGTTCGCGAACGGATCCAGGCATTGAATGAAGAATTTCTTCGCCGGGAGATGACGTTTGGGATTGCCGGCGGTGTCGCGCAATGCCTGCAAGCACTGGGCTTTCTGCTGCCGCGCTGGCTGGGAGAAGATTGGCGCGGACTGCTGAATGCTGCGCTTCAAGGGCAGGCGCAGGCCATTAGCGCGCAGCAGATCGTCAGGCTGGCCGAATTAGTCGAGGTCGCGCGGCGTGAGGAACCTGTCAGGCGTCTGTTTGCCAGAGCGGACTGGGATGGGCGGGCGGTGGGCGGAGCGCTCCGCGGGACACAGTTCCACGGGTTATTTGAGCAGTATCTCGCCGACTATGGGCATCGAGGGGTGGGGGAATCCGACATTATGTCCCCGCGGTTTGCGGATCAGCCGGAACTTGTGCTGGATGTGTTGCGCCATCAGATCACTGCGCCGACGGCTCACTCGCCGGTTGAAATAGCGGCGCGGCAACGTAGTGTGTGCGAGCAGGGCTGCGCAGCTATTCGGGCCCGGTGCGGGTGGCTCCGTTGGACGGTGTTCGTCTGGTGGTATCGGCGGCTCTGCCGGTTCTATGCGTTGCGGGAAGCCAATCGACATCATGTCATGTATTACGCGGGCGCGCTGCGCCGGCTGTTGTTGCATGCCGGCGCGTTGCTGAGGGAGCAGGGCGTTGTGGATCGCGCCGAGGACATCTTCTTTATCCGCGTGGAGGAACAACTGCCGTTACTCAGTCTGGAAGTGCGCGATTGGCGCGCGCTGGTACAGTCGCGCAGGCAGGCGCATGCCCGCGATATCGCGGCGGCGGCGCCTGATCGGCTGCTCGATGGATCGGAGGATGCCTCGGTGGAGCGCTCGCCGGACGCCACGGGATGGCGGGGAGTGCCGATCAGCGCCGGTTGTGCGACGGGCCCGGCGAGAATGATCCGAACATTGGAGGATTGGAAGGCGGTGACTCCCGGCGACATTCTTATCGTGCCCGTGATCGATCCTGGCATGGCGCCCTTGTTCGGGATTGTGGCGGGACTCGTCGCCGAGATGGGAGGTACTTTGTCGCACGGCGCGATCATCGCCCGCGAGTACGGATTGCCGGCGGTGGCCAACATTCCGGGGATCATGATGGCTGTGCGCGAGGGGGACCTTGTCGAGATCGATGCGGCCGCTGGCGCGGTGCGCTGTCCAGCCGCCATTCTCAGAGGCTCCGATTCGACGGATGAGCATCCCTAGGTGAATGGTGGTAGGGCCGAATGACATTGGTACTTTTCGGCGCTTGACCTTTGTTGATGTATCTCGTACGCTCCTGATCGTCTAAGCGATCAGTTCCTCACCCAATATATTCTCTGCCTGTGAAGATGCCGTGCGTCAGCAGACGGAGGGGATAGCGCAATGGATGTGACCGGCGTATTGCTGGGAATTGTCATCGGTCTCGTCCTCGGAGCGCTTGCCGGTTGGCTGCTTGGAGCCGGCCGACTCTCCCGGCAATTCCAACAACGCACGGTCGAACTCAGCGCCAGGGCTGAACGGGCGGAGTCCCTTGAGGCGGAGTTGCGCCGGCAGCTGGAGCAGGATCGCCAGGAAGGCGCGCAGCTTCGGACGGACCTGGCGACCGCGCAGCAAGCGCGGGCCTCCGCCGAAGTCCGTACGGAAGAAGCGCTGAAGCACAGCGCCGAACAGAAGCAATTAGTCGATCAATCCCGCCAGCAATTGCTCGAATCGTTTCAAGCGCTCTCGAACGATGCGCTGACTAAAAATAATCAGGCGTTCTTGAATCTCGCCCGCGTCTCCTTTGAAACGTTACAGGCGAAAGCCGAAGGCGAACTGTCGCAACGCCAGCAGGCAATCGACGGACTGGTGAAGCCGCTCCATGAGTCGCTGCAACGCTACGATGAACAGATGCGGCTGCTCGAACAATCGCGCCAATCGGCGTACGGCGGGTTGGATCAGCACCTGAAGTCTCTGGCGGAATCCCATCAACGGCTCCAGCAGGAGACCGGCAACCTGGTCAAGGCGCTTCGCGCGCCGACGGTCCGTGGCCAGTGGGGTGAAATTACGTTGAAGCGGGTGGCTGAGCTGGCGGGCATGGTCGATCACTGCGACTTTTTCGAGCAGGAAAGCGTCACCGGCGAGGATCGGCGGTTCCGCCCCGACATGGTCGTGCGGCTTCCGGGTGGGCGGCAGATCATCGTCGATGCGAAGACAGTGCTGGCGGCCTATCTCGATGCCCATGAGGCTCCCGACGATCAGCATCGGCTCGACGCCTTGCGCCGCCATGCCGCGCAGGTGCGCAGCCGGATGGACGAGCTGTCTTTGAAGGCCTACTGGACGCAATTCGAGCGGGCGCCTGAGTTTGTGGTACTCTTCCTCCCCGGCGAGCAATTTCTCGGCGCGGCGTTGGATCACGATCCGCGTTTGATCGAAGAAGGGTTTACGCGCGGGGTGGTGCTCGCCACGCCCACTACGCTGATCGCGCTTCTGCGCGCGGTCGGCTACGGCTGGAGACAGGAGCAGATGAATGCCCATGCAGAGGAAGCCGGGCGGCTCGGAAAAGACCTCTACGAGCGCATGGCGGTCTTGGCCGAGCATGTGAACGATGTCGGGCAAGCCTTGGGCAAAAGCGTGTCGGCCTACAATCGGGCGGTGGGATCGTTGGAGACGAGAATTCTTCCAGCGGCGCGCCGGTTCAAGGAACTTGGGGTGGCGTCTGACAAAGAGATCCCGCAGTTGGAGCCGGCCGAAATGGTGCCGCGGCGGACATTGCCCTTTGACGGGGAGTAACAAGTAGGAGCAGGCATGACAGACGAGCAGTCGATGGTCGAAGAGTTCCATAAGAAATTCGATATTCTTGTGCAGACCCGTCCGACAGAGGCCAGCGAGGACACGAAACGCCTTCGGATCCGCTTGATCCAGGAGGAATTCGACGAGCTCAAGGAATCCATGGCGGAAGGCAATCTGGCGGCGCTGGCCAAGGAGATGGCGGATCTGCTCTATGTCGTGTACGGGACCGCCGTATCGTACGGCATCGATATGGAGCCGGTGTTTCGAGAGGTGCACCGGTCGAATCTCAGTAAAGTCGGCGGATATAAGCGTGAAGACGGGAAGTGGGTGAAGCCGCCGACGTATTCGCCGGCCGACATCGAGCCGGTATTGGCGATGCAAATGAGTGCTGCCGAGGAAACTGGGCGGCCTCTCGGGACTGTTGCGGAGATGTTGCGAGGCGCATGAAATCGCTGCATTGTCCAAGTTGCGGAACGTCGTTCGTTCGGGTGACCTCGAACGAAGGCATGGTTGAGAAAGCCCTCAACCATATCCGCATGTTTCCGTTTCGCTGCCAGCTCTGCACCAATCGTTTCCGCGCGTTCTACCTGAGCGCGCGGCAAAGCACGCAGGCATTCGACCGCCGCCAGTTCAAGCGCCTGGCCACGGCCATGGACGCCCAAGTGATCGACAACAAGCAGCTGCCCTTTACCAATCGCATTACCGATATTTCAATGGGAGGCTGCGCGATCTTGGCTGAGGGGCTGACGAAGGGGTCATTTGTCGAGCTGGTGCTGAAGTCGAGTACCGAGGGCGAGGAAATCCGAATCGAAACGGCGATGGTTTGTTCAGTCAGGCCGGAATTGGTCGGGATACAGTTCCTGGAATTTCGGCCCAATGAGCAGCGCCGCCTGAGTCAAGTCGTGCTCGGGCTGCTCGTCGGCCAGGGCGGACAACCGCATACCTACTCCTGACAGCCGCGTTTCTGGCGCCCTCGCGTCGCCGGTCTTCTCACGACGACATTATCGATGAGCCGCACGGTTCCGATGCGAATGGCTCCCAGCAGGACCGCCCGATCATGCACAGATGTGAGCGGCGCGAGGCTGTCTGGATCGCAGACGGCCAGGTAGTCGACGGTTGCCGCGGATTCCTGGCGTAAAACCTGTGTCATCATCGATTGAATCTTCCGTCCTGCCGTTATCCCGTCTTTGATCGCCGCCGCTCCGGCCTGCAAACTCTTGTAGAGAATGGGAGCGCGTGCGCGTTCGGCCTCGGACAAGTATATATTTCTTGAGCTCATCGCCAGTCCATCGTGCTCACGCACGGTGGGATAAACGATCAGCGCAACTCCCAGATTGAGATCGTCGATCATGCGCCGCACAAGCGCGGCCTGTTGAAAATCTTTCTGCCCGAAGACGGCCATATCTGGACGGACCATTCCGAAAAGCTTGGTGACCACCGTGGCGACGCCGGCAAAGTGATGCGGGCGGATCTCGCCTTCCCAGCGCTGCGCGATGCCGGGGACCGTCACGACTGTTTCAAATCCTTCGGGATATATCGCGGCGCCGCCCGGTTCGAAACAGATATCGACCCCTTCGGTCCGGCAGAGCGCGCGGTCTTTGGCGATCGGGCGTGGATACTTGGCGAGATCTTCCGTTGGGGCGAATTGGGCCGGATTCACAAAAATACTCACGACCAGCGCATCGCATTGCAGCCGGGCCGCGCGGATGAGCGCCCGATGGCCGTCATGCAGCGCCCCCATTGTCGGGACAAAGCCGATCGTGACCCCTTCGCGGCGGAGCCGCCGGCTCCAGGCGGTCATGGCGGTGGGCGTTCGAAGGATCTTCATACATCCTGACGAGGGCTACAGCTCGGGCGCGACCCGTAGCGCGTCGAGGGTTGCGGGAAGAGCAGATGGACTTCCGACCGGTCGGTACTGTCGGTGAGCAGCTGCATGGCTGTGCGTTGAAGCGAGGGATGAATCAACAGGGGATCGAGTTCGTTCAAGGGCATCAGGACAAACCGCCGGTCGTGCAGCCGGGGGTGCGGGACGACCAGATCCGCTTCCTGAATGATCCGGTCGCCGTAAAACAGGATATCCAGATCGATGGTGCGGGGGCCTGACCGATGGTCCTCATCGCGCCCCAGCGAACGCTCGATTTCACGCAAGACCGTGAGGAGGCTGCGGGGCGTGAGGTCGGTGTCGAGCCGCACGACGCCATTCAGAAACCAGCCTTCCCCAGGCTGCGCATGGCCGGTTACCGGCTCGGTTTCGTAGAGCAGAGAAATGCCGGTGACCTGCGAATGTGGCAGCAGGCTCAAGAGCGTCACGGCGCGGTCGCAGAAATCCAGGCGGTCTCCCACATTCGATCCGAAGCCGATATACACCGTTTCACGCATAGCCGTCATGAGTGAGGAGTGACACGTGAGGCGTCACCCCTCGCGCTCATCAGAATCCCGCCTTCTTGATCCGTTCTACCGCTTCGGCCAGCCGCTCTTTGGTCGTGCAGACCGTCATGCGGATGTAGTCGTTGTCTGATTGCTCCGAACCCGATGTAGACCGTTGTGCGCATGACGTCTTGCTCAGAATCCCGCTTTCTTAATCCGCTCCACCGCCTCGGCCAGCCGCTCTTTGGTTGTGCAGACCGTCATGCGGATGTAGCCTTCGCCTGGCGCGCCGAATCCGTTGCCCGGCGTCGTGACGATCCCGGCTTTTTCCAACAAGTGGGCGGTGAACGAGGCGGAAGAATAACCCTTCGGCACCGTTACCCAGATGTAGAAGGCGGCGGGCGGCGCATCGACTTCCAGGCCCAGTTGCTTGAGCCCGGGAATAAGCGTGTCGCGGCGCTCTTGATAGATCTTCCGAATGCCGTCGGTGACGGATTCGTCCAGGCCCAGCGCCGTGATGCCGGCGGCCTGCACCGCTTCAAACACGCCGGAGTCCAGCTGGCTTTTTACCTTGCCCAGCGCAGCCAGCACATCCTTGTTGCCGACCACGAACCCGAGGCGCCAGCCGGTCATGTTGTAGGTTTTCGACAGCGAGTGGAATTCCACGCCGACGTCTTTCGCGCCATCCACTTCCATAAAGCTGGCTGGGCGCTTCCCGTCGTAATAAATCTCCGAATAGGCCGCGTCGTGGCAGATGACGATGTGATGTTCCTGCGCGAACTCGATGGCCCGTTTGAAGTAGTCCTTCGTCATGATGACCGAGGTCGGGTTGTTCGGCGAGTTCAGCCACATCAGCTTGGCCTTCTTCGCCACGTCCTTTGGAATTGCATTCAGGTCGGGGAGAAATCCGTTCGCCTTGGTGAGCGGCATGATGTGCGAGACGCCGCCGCAGAAACTCGTCCCGACTGGATAGACCGGGTAGCCAGGGCTGGGCACCAGCACGACATCGCCTGGGTCTACAAGGGCCAGATGGATGTGCCCGATGCCTTCCTTCGAGCCGATGAGGGTCAACACTTCGTCGGCGGGATTCAGCGTGACGTTGAACCGGCGCTTGTACCAATCGGCCACCGCCGTACGGAACGAGAGCATGCCCTCGTAAGAAGGATATTGATGGTGCTTCGGGTTCTTCGCGGCTTGCGCCAGGCTCTCGATGATCGGGGCCGGCGTGGGCAAATCAGGATCGCCGATGCCGAGGTTGATGATATCGACGCCCTTGGCAATCGCTGCCTGCTTCATCTTGTCGATGGCGGCAAAGAGATAGGGGGGCAAGGTCTTAATACGGGTCGCAACTTCTATGGGGAAACCAGCCATGTCGAACGAACTCCTTTTTGCAGGATGGTGAAAACAACCGCCAGCGTCGTTCTTGCATCGCTCAGACCTTCAACGTACCCCAGAGGGTACGCCTCAGCCTTTCGCTCGCTGCGGCCTCGCCGGACGGCCGTTTTGACCATCCTGCGATCAGAGTCCACAAGACTACAGTAGGACTATGGCGGCAATCAACGCCCAGGGGTAAGAAGGTGGCCGATCAGCCGGTCGGCGAATTGATGTAGCGTCGGGAGGTGCGGGATCGCTGCCGCTTGTACCTGCTGTGCCGTCAGGCTGGCCTTGGTGAGATCCACCGCGCATTCCCGGCAGAGCGCATCGATCCCGGCCTGTTCCACCTCTAAATGAAACAGCAGTCCGTAGGCGCGACTCCCGTAGCGAAAGGCTTGCAGCGGAGCGACGGTGGACCCGGCCAGCGGAACGCAGCCTTGAGGCAAGTCGAAGATTTCCCCGTGCCACTCGAAGACATCGAATGAGTCGGGAAGCGTCTTGAACACCTGATCGTGTTGTGCTTCGGGCGTAAGTCTCACCGATGTCATGCCGATTTCCAGCGCCTTGCCGGGGCGTATCGTCGCCCCCAGCGCCTTCGCCATAAACTGACTGCCGAGGCACACTCCGATCACCGGCTGGCCGGACAGCAGGGCGGCGCGGATAAACGCCGTCTCTTCCGCGATCCAATTATCCGAATCGTTCACCGACATCGGCCCGCCCATCACGATCAACAGATCGCCCGCGTCGTTCGGCAAGCCATCTTTGGGGACGAGCGCGCGCTCCAGCGCCACGCCGCGATCCGCCAGCGCCGTCGCAAAAGCGCCGGGACCTTCAAAGGGAACATGCTGGAGGCAAACGGCGCGCATTGACACCTCAAGGGAATCGATTTAGGCTTCCTTGCCGTTGAGACATACCGCGATTGAACCGGTTACTGCAATAGAAGGAGCCCGAGCAAGCTGCGCGCATGCCAACAATATTTCGAAAAGGTCCGTATCGGTTTTTCTTTTACGCGGGTGATCGTGAAGAGCCAATGCACGTGCATGTCGAGCGTGACGAAAACGTTGCGAAGTTTTGGCTGGAACCGGTACGATTGCATGCTAGTGGTGGGTTTACTCGTGTTGAGATCAGGCAGATTCATAAGCTGGTTGCCGATCATGCCGAGCAACTGAAGGGGGCATGGGATGCGTATTTCAACAGTTGAGACGGAAGTGCCGATTGCGCAAAAGGTGGTCGTGACCGACGATGCGATTTGTGTCGATTTAAGCGATGGGCGAACGATCTCCGCGCCCCTCGCGTGGTATCCCCGGTTGGTGCATGGGACGAAAAAGGAGCGAAATAACTGGCGGGTCATTGGGAAGGGCTATGGAATTCATTGGAGCGATCTCGACGAGGATATCAGTGTCGAGAATTTGCTGCTCGGGCAAGCCTCTGGTGAAAGCCAAGCCTCCCTCGAAAAATGGCTCTCAACGCGATCCTCTCGCCACACAAACGGTGCTAAGAGACGCCGCTGACGCGCGGCTCCTCATGCCAGTGAAGCAGTCTCCCTACCTCGCGTAGGTGCTCTCCGACATCGGTCCACCCATCACAATCGGCAGACCGTCCTGTGGGGCGAGATAGCGCTCCAACGTCACGCCGCGATCAGCCAGCGAAGCCGTAAAGGTGCTTAGACCTTCGAAAGAAACATGTTGGAGGTAAACGGCACACGGTGCATTCATTGAGATAGAACTAGGCTCATATCACGACTCATCGTGTTCAGGCATAATCTGCTTCAAGTTCGTGCTGCAAGCAAGGTAGGATCTATGTCCATTCAAGCTGATTTCTTTTCAACTGTAGTATGCCCTCATCCAAAAGAGATCTTCGAAGCATTGGTTGGGAAAACAAATCCTCAAGGTGGTCAGATCTGGGCTATCCGAACCGAACTCTGTCCCGCCGATCTATATTGCTACTTGAGTGCTCGATTTGGGCCTCCGAACGGCGCGCAGAATTTTTTCCGTGCTAATGATTCTGACAACTTGATTCATTGGGATTGGACATTGTCATGTGAGTTTGGCTGGATAACATTTCTTGGGATGAATTTCAGAACCGAGATCCAGCTTCTTGGAAAATTTCCATTCACGGAGCAAGATAAAGAAGAATTTATATCTCAGATCAAAGCTGACTTTTCAAATTTCGGCCAGAAGATGTCCGACATAAGAAGTAATTTACTGGAGAAATGGGTCGAGTTCACTAATCCCTATCAACGCCTGAGACGTTCTATTGACCAACTTCTTAAAGAGCTCCGCTCCCTAGAGCTTGATCCCGGAAATGAAAAGATCTCAGATTGGTCCGATTCGACAAATATTCAAGTTGCTCAGGGGCAATGGGATTCTGTCGCTGCACGATATAGTAAGGGCTTGGGACTATGCTTTGGCGTCCGCTCAATGCTACCCGTGATGGCTGAGGCGTTTGTAAATGTAGTGCTGATTACTTTAATGAAGCCGGAGATCAGTGGGGACCGACGTTTAAGAGAGAACGCTTTTCGCCAGCCAATCGATATCCGAATCAAGAGTTTGCATCTCAACTGCAATGGATTCGCTAGTTCAATAGATTATTCGCATGAGACATGCCGGACGTATCACTCCCTTGTGAATGAGAGAAACGACTTATTGCACGGTAATGTCGCCATCGATAAGCTCCGGTTTAACGAGGTCTACTTTCATGGCAGTGTTCCCGTTTTCAACGAATATCGATCAATGTGGGAGCGGTCCATTGGAGTAGAGATTCAAGCAGTGGGTTTCGACAAGTTGTTCGAAGAGGTCAGAGTTATCGAGCGGTTTATTGAGTATGTGCTAGATTGCCTGCAACCTTCCATTAAGAAGGAGATAGAGCGGGCTTCGCGGAAGAGGGATCTAGGTTTTAACGAAAAGACCGGACGATTTGGCATTCTGTTTCCCGACCATCTTGTCGACATGGTTGCTGTTAAAGCTCCCTTACGAGACCTCAAAGACCACAACGCCTAAGGAGATAAAATGAACAAGAAAACCGTATGAGAAATCGTTTCTTGGCTCATTCCACCATGACACATTTTCTCTCTATCCCCAAAACGACACCCTGAGATAAGGCTTGTGGGTTAAGTCTCACGGCCTCGCTTCAGCTTTTCTCAAAAATCTCCGAAAAGTAGTGCATGATTGCCGAATTCGATTGCCCGGTGCAGGAGGCTGAACAGCCGCTGCCAGCCGTAGTCGCATCCGCGCCTCGCTATTCCCTTCCTCAGCGGCTTCGGTCCAGTTATCACGCCTTTTGGTACTGGCTCGGCGAAGGGTTGGAATGGTCGCGTGGGCTGTATCGCGAACGGCCGGTGGGGCAGCTCACGCATCTCAGCGGAAGCCAGCAGGCGCGAATCGCCTTGTTGCGCCGCCAGTTCGACGTCCGCTTTGAGCATCATTGCGCCGCGCTCACGACATTGAAGAGTTACGACTATCTGGATATTCTCGATCAAGCATGGACGACCTGGGGGCAGCCGCGGCCGGTCGGCGGGGTGGTGCATGACGTCGGTGCGTCCAACTTCTGGTACGCTCGGGCGCTCCATGCCTTTTTCCTTCCAGCGGCGTTGACCGGCATCGAAGTGGAAGGCCATCGCATTTATTACAACGGCTATAGCCGCTACGATTACGCGCAAGGGTATGTGCGCGATCTGCCGCAGACGGAATTTGTGATCGCCGATTATGCGCAGTACGCGCAGCCGGCCGACACGATTGTGGCCTGGTATCCCTTTGTGACTCCGGCGCCGGTGCTGGCCTGGCGGCTGCCGCTGGCGTTGCTGGCCCCGCAGGCCTTGTTTGCGCGCGTTGCGATGAATCTGAATCCGTCCGGTGTCTTTGTTATGGTCAATCAGGGGCCGGAAGAGGCCGCTGTGGCTGCCGAGCTTTGCCGGCAGGCGGGACTGAGGTGCGAGCGGTCTTGTGAGCTGCGCGTGACGTTGCGCCGGCGGCGCGTGCCGCCGGTCGTATCCTGGTGGCGGCATCTTTAGCAGGCTGCTGAAAAAGTTCGCCAGCGGCAGTCTAGCCGTTTCGGACAGGGCTACGGTACAATCCATGACGATGCAACACGCAATTAAGACGATTGAAGATCTCCGGTGGCTGATGGCCCATACGGGCGGCTTTCGTTCCGGCTACGTCACCGATCTCCAGATGTCGAAGCGCCGGCTGTTCGACGAAGAGTCCGGGCGCGACGTGCTGGCCGATACGACCGTGTCGATGACGATTCGTTATCAGCTGCGCGGTATGGTGCGGGTGGCGAAGCTGGTCATGAACGGGGTGACGGACTTTTCGATCTTCGAGCAGGAGGGGAGCGATTCGTCGGCGCTCAGTGTGATTCAGGCGGAACGCAGCGACGGGCGCTTGCGGTTTTGGTTCGATCCGCAGGGCGAACTCTATGTGGTGTGCGAAGAGGCGCAGCTTGAAGAGATTGCCACGCCGGTTTTGACGGGGCCGGTGCTGCCGGAATTGGCTCGCTGGACGTTCCAAGGACATTCCGGCGAGGTGCCGACTCCGTCCTGGTTTTTGATGGAACTGGAGGAAGCGGGCGTCCCTTGTTCTTGGGCCATCTCGAAAAAACGGCGCGCGCGGGACGCGGCGGCGCGATGGGAGGGCGATCTGACTCCGTCCGGCGACGGGGCGAGCCCGCGCGGCAACGCGGTGCGCGTGTTGGTCTATGGCGCGCCGGATGGCGAGGGATTTGGAGTGGTTCTCCGCGCGCTCGGCACGCAAGATCCTCAGGTCGGCCGGGTGCTGACTCTGTTGGCCGACCGGATCACACAGCGGTATGCCGGGAGTTGCCTTGTGGGAACGACGATTATTCCGGGACGGGAATGGGAGTCGTGGCGATCCCGCGGCGCAGGAGGTTGAAAATCGCTGCCAGCTTTGTTCTCGCTTCGCTCAGAGACTCAACGTACTAATCAAAATAGTTGAGTCGTGCGCATCCGGCTAGTGCGAGTGCCCGTTGGCGAAGTGGCCGTTGGTGCTGCTGTGGTGCCCGGCGATGTGGCCGTTGCCGTTCGTGCCATTCGCATGGACGGCGGTGCCGTTTCCGTTCTTCACAACCTGCCCGTGTTTCCCGTTCACGCATTCCACCAACGCCCAGAATCGCAGCGGGTTCACGTTCTGCTTGCGCGCGACCTGCAATGACGTGCCTTCCAGGACGGTGTGCAGCGATAGATCGGTGCGCCAGCCGAGATGCTTCGTCAGCGGGGAGATGACTTTCTCCATCGCGGCGATGATCTTGTTGCCGTTGCTGAAATGGTTGAGCATGATGATGCGGCCACCGGGACGGCAGACGCGGATCATTTCATTGACCACCTTGCGGTGGTCCGGCACGGCGGTCACGACGTAGGCCGCAACGACGGTGTCGAAACTGCTGTCGGCGAATTCCATGGCGCCGGCATCCATGCGATGCAGCTGCACATGCGTCAGCCGGTGCATCTCTGCCCGTTCCTTCGCCTTGGCCAGCATGCCTTCGGAGAGATCGACGCCGGTAATCTTGCAATGCCGTGGGTACATCGGGAGGGCGAGCCCGGTGCCCACGCCGACTTCGAGAATCTGTTCGTTCGGCTGCACGTTCAAATTGCGGATCGCCGATTCGCGCCCTTCGTGAAACACCTTGCCGAAAATCTGGTCGTAGACGCCCGCGTAGGACGTGTAGACCCGCTCCACTTTCTTCAAATCCATGAGTCCTCCGAATCCCGTGCGATGTGGGAATAGCCGCGCCTGCGGGAGCAGGCTGGCGTAGCACCCAGCCATCCTGGGGAAAAACAAAAGGCGGGAACCCGTCTGATATGCGAGAGACCCGCCTGGCTTACAAACGGCGCTACTGTAGCCAAGTCCTGGAGGTGAGTCAACTGATTCTTCTTCGAGACTGCCTTGATTCGCGCGGCGCGCTTATGGGATAGGTACGCGCCATGATACTCGCAGGATTATTTGCCGGGGCGCTGTTCATCGGCCTGCTGGTGGGAGACCGCTGGTACTTCCGCACGCTCTCCGCCGAGGCGAGCCGCTACGGCTGCCAGGTCGGGCGCGGGGCCGCGCGGCTGGAGTCGATGAGTCTGGCGCGGATTCACGCGTCGTTCGACAAGCTGGGGCTCCTGACGATGCGGCACGGTGTGGCTCGCCTGTTCATCGAGAGCCAGCGCCTGCTCCTTCGCCCCCGCTATCCGACCCTCTGGGCGTTCCTCTGGATCTGGCCGATGAAAGCCACGGTCGATCTTCAGGCTGACGGCGACGCGGTGGTGCTGACCATGACGAAACGCATTCCTTGGGCGTCGGCGATTCTCACCGGAGCCTGGTTTCTCATCGTCACGCTCGGCACGCTGGCGACCGTTGTGAGCTTCGTGGCGGAAGGAGGCCTGGCCAATGTCGGCGGCGTCGTGATGGGCGGGGGGCTTCTCACGCTCGGGTTGTTCTTTATTTTTTCCGGCCTCGTGACGGTGGTCATGGCCCTTCGCATGGAGAACAACCGGCTGGCGGCGCTGCAGCAGGAATTATTCGAAGCCTTCAGCGGGCAGGCATCCGCTACGCGTTGAACAATCCTAACCAGTGATCGAATTCGGGGGGCAGGTCGAGCGCCGCGCGATTGCGCGCAAGCCCGGCGATGATGCCGCGATGTTTCTTCACGAGGCCGGACGTGTCAAAGGCCTGCCGGAATTGTTGCCACTGCAAGGCGGGGTCGGCGGCAATTCGGGCCTGCTCGTCTTTGGGCAGCGCATGGATGGTCGTGGTTAATGTGCGAATAGCTTTCTCGACACTCTCGTACGGAGGCGCAAGTTTGAGCCGCGCATAAAACAGTTCCAGATGCGCCCGGAATTCTTCGCGCAGCCGTTGCAGCGGATCCTGTGATGGAGCGATTGGTTCGGACATGGTCGTGGCCCGGATGATACGGTATGATGGTTCCAAGTCACAAGTGCTTGCCGGTTGTTGATAAAGGCCGCCAGCGGCGTTCTCGCGCTATGTCGAGCGGTCTTTTTGAGCAGCCTGCGAATTATCACAGGAGGTTGGTATGAAGCAGATGCGTTGGGCGATGTGGTCGGTGGTTGGGTTGCTGGCGTTGAGCGGCTGTTCAGGCCATCACCATCACGGTATGCACGGAACGATGGAGTCAGGGAAGGGCGACGCCTATTGGCAAAAAGGGCAGCAGGACATGGCGGGGTTGATCGACCGGACAGTGAAGGATCCGGCCAAGGCGACGCAGGTGAAAGCGCTGGTCGATGAGATCGTCACCGAGCTGAAGACCGGCCGCGAGCAGGAGCGCGCCTATCATCGCCAGTTGTATACGCTGAATGCCAGCTATACGGCGGCTCCCGAAGAATTCACCAAAGTCCTCGATGAGGCGGGCAGCCAGCGGATGAAGACCTCATCGAAGATTCTTGCCCTGCGGTTCAAGATGAAAGAGGCGATGACAGCCGACGAGTGGAAAAGCCTCTCCGACCGGATGCTCTCGTATAGCAGCCGGTATCAGCCTGGGAGCGCAGGAGCGAAGACGGGTTACTAGGAGGCCGACGCTAACTCTTCGCGGCGGTGGCCTTGAGCGGCATGGGTGTCCAGTGCGTGCCGCCGTCGGTGGAGTGGTAGAGGCCGCTGCCGTTGGTGCCGACGAAGAGGTCGTCAGGGTTTTTGGGGCTCATGGCCAGCGAACGGATGTTCAAGGACGTGAGCCCCGCATTGATCGCCTGCCACGTTTTTCCGCTATCCAGACTTTTCCAAACCCCGCCGGGACCGCCGAGATAGAGCTGCGCCGGTTGCGCCGGGTTGATGAGCAGACTGCTGACAAAGGGATCTTTCAGTCCGCCTCCGATTCGTTCCCAGGTGGTGCCCTTGTTCGCGGTGCGAAACAATCCTTTCGTCGTTCCGGCGTAGACGATGTCCGGGGTGACGGGATCGATGACAATCGCATTCACGCCCAGCGCCATGGCGGCCATCAGTTCCGTTTCTGGAATGAGCCCGGCATTGATCTTCTTCCACGAAGCCGCTCCGTCCTCCGATCGATAGACCCCACCGGTGGTCCCCGCATAAAGGATGCGGGGCGTGGTCGGATGAATCGCGATGGAGGTGACGATATGCACCTCTTTCATTCCCGCCATGCGCTCTTCCCATTCGCGCCCGCCGTCTTTCGTAGAGAAGACCCCGACGGTCGTGGCGATGTAGATCTGTTCGTGATCGGTGGAGTCGAAGACAAAGTCATTGATGAACGAGACATGTTCCTTGAGCCCGACGTTGTGGGGAAGCCAATGCTGACCGCCGTCCGGGCTTTTGTACACGGCGTCGGCCATCGTGCCGGCGTAGACCGTGGCTGGAAATTGCGGGTCGATCCCGATGGTCGTCACGCGGCGCGCGCTGAAACTCGGGAACCGTTCCCACGACGAGCCGGCATCGCGGGATTTGTAGACCGCATCGTTCGTCGCGACGTAGAGGATTTGAGTATTGGTCGGATGCAGCGCAATGGAGACAATCGACTCGCTCTCTTTCTCGCAGCCGAGAGAGAAGACGAGGAGGGCCATCGACGCCAATCTGAATGCGGTGCGAATCAGCATGACAGGGAGGGACCTAATCATAGGATTCGATGCGGCGTCAAGACGAAGGGGGGGGAGGGAGACGTGGCCTGGGCAATCTCCCTTGCTCGCGCCCCGCGCACGCGGGAAGGGGAGGACCGCCACCCGTGTCGCTTCTGTGCTCCCGGAGTGCGCACGCAAGATCAATCAGATGGTGAAATCATGGGCGGTGCTCCCTCCACGGGCGCATGAGGATCGACACGGGTGCCATTCCTTGGGGTGGAAGTAGGTGGTCTCGGCGTATCTCAGGGTGGGTGAATAGGTTGCGCGCAGTGGAGACTCCGCCAGCCGCGTTGATGAAAGAGCAGAATATTCCGAACAATAATTCAGGGCCACCGTCGAGAAGATGCAATTTATTGAAGGAGTGACAGTGGTGGAGTAAGGTTTGCGAACTAGATGATTGCCGGTTCACGTCTCCGGTGATTGCAAACCACTCTCCAGTTAGACGGTATCCATTATGACCAAGCGAACCTCAAAACACTGGCAGCCATATTTCGATGCCGAAGAAGCAAGGGCGATTATCGGCAAACATCTTCTTGTTGGGGTCACGCATCGGAATCATGCGGATGAAATCACCGGGATAGAGCAGTTTCATGGAGAGATTATCCGCGCCAGTCGCGAGGAGGGAATCATTATTCGTTTGAGCGGTAGCGATAAGGAGCGCTGGGTTCCCCCTGACTTATCCCGTCTTGAGCCCGCAGCTCCCGGCAACTATCGCCTCAAAGGTTCTGGGGAGGTTGTTGTTAATCCCGACTTCCTTTCAACATGGACGGTGTATCCACCGGACGGAAGTAAGAGCGAAGAGCATGATGCGTGATCTCTTGAAGCAGGGAAATGGGCGCACGGTGGTTTCCTAGAAGCATGAGTTGGTCAGAAGTCCACCGAAGATCAGAGTACCCATATTTCTGAACTTATGTAGCCATGTAGCTGAGATTGGTCGCTGGGCGTTTCCCAGAGGGATCGATGATCGCACTAGAATCGACACGAGTTCGAAGCGCGTTTCTGGTTTCGCCATTGGCCGCGCCAGGATTGCTGGTTTTACTTTCTGTGGTTGTCGGTACGGTTCTGGGCGTCTTTGCGGGTCAACCGGAAATGGTCTTTGCCTCAATTTTGGGCTCGTGGTTTTGGCTTATTTACGCGCTCCCAGTGTCGTATGGCATTACGGCTCTCTTCGGAATCCCGGCTTTCATACTCTTGAGGCGATTGCACAGAGCTTGGTCAGGCTATTGGGTGGTCGGCTCTGCCGGACTTGGATTCAGCATCGGCGCCGTTTTGGGGATAGTTCTGACAAGCTGTTGTGGCGGTATTGATTGGCTCATTTGGCTAGCAGTATTCGGGGCAGTTTCTGGAGCATCGAACGGTTGGCTGTTCTGGCACGTAGCTGTTCGGGAAGTCCAAGAACGGGTTGAAACTGACGGCCTCTGTGAGTTTCGGCTGCAAGACCTTCCGTTGACCCCGACCGATAGGACGGGTGAGGACAAAGGTGGCTAAAACCATTCTCTGAACAAGATGAGAGCGCGGAGGGGATGCAACTGACCGGAATATGGTTCCTGACACCTTTTGTCGTAAATTTAAGGGGGCAGACTCCTCACTTTCTTTATGACTTTGACCGAACTAAAGAATCATCTATTGCCTTTATGGCCAAGCACGATTCGTATTGGTGATGGGTATGCAACGGCTAATGATGGTTTTATGTTCCCCTCACTAAATATGGTGTATCGCCGAATCGAGGATGGACTTGATGTCGAAACCGACCATTGGGGCGTACTTGGCCATTGGGCGATGAGCCAGGCAATCCATAAGATGTCTCGCGATGCATTCGGTCGCGGCATCACCGTGGTATCCATCGCCGACGTTCCAGATGAACTTCTTGATTACTTTGTTCGTTGCAACCTGTCAGAAGAATCGTGGACAGAGGAGCGTGCTCTGTATCAGGGATAGTGCTAACAGTTTCGCCGTAGGGGGGAAATTAAGGGGCAGACCCTTTAATTTCTCAGTGATACATAGGCAGCAAACTTATTAGTTAGACATATGGCGCGTGTACCCAATACTTCTGCTTTTCGCCAAGGAGCTCGATGGTGTGTGCTGTTTGTGTTCGTATGCACAGCACTGTTGTATCTTAATAGCATGGTTTATGGTGTATGGATTTCTGGTGGCCCACCAAATCCATACCCAATAGGTTGGTCTCGGCGTGCCCTGGAGCACCTTTGCTTTTCGGCAGCCGCGTTGTTTATTGGCATAGGCTCGTTTCAGTTCATTCTCACTTGCCCTAAGGTTGGGCGAGGCGCGCTTGCGTTGCTCGTGATTGGCTTGATTCTAATTGCAGTGCCCTATATCGGGCGCTTCGCCTTGGCTGATCGTTGTTTTGATCAAGGTGGTAGTTGGAGTAATCAAACCATTCAATGCTCAAATGAATAGAGATGTCTAACATGGAACAAACAAAGGGGGCTGACCCCTTTGTTTTTGTCCTATTAGGGCTCAGATGCGAAAATCGCTAAAGATTGTTGCCTTTGCTGCACTGACTCTTATCAGCTTTGGTGCCGGTGCAATTACCGCGGCCATCTTTCATCTTGGCTCGCCGATCGTTACGGTGCGGCTCCAAAATGCCTCAACCCAGAGAATTGCATCGGTGCACCTTGAGCACGAGCACGGCTCCTTGTCAGCTACAAACATTGAGTCAGGTGATTCGCGCAAGGTTCGTTTTTATGCTCCGGGCGAGTCGAGCTATCGAATTCAGGTTGCCTTTGCAGATGGTCATTTACTTGCTGGTGGTGCAGGGTACGTCGAAGCAGGTTACGGAGTGACAGAGGTTATTTCTGATGCCGCAATCAAATCTGATCACAAGTTCTTCGCTTATGAGCCCTAACGGCGCGTTTGAAATCGGACGCTCACAATCGGCGCTTCGCCTGCTTTTCCATGCCGGTTATAGCAAACGTTAGATTCACTCGAACACCAACGACCGCCAATGCTCAGGGGGGATTTAAGGGGTCTGACTCCTCAATTATTGGCAGCTCGTCTCGATTAACGACAACGGAGAGTTCGATGCATGTAAAGATTGAGGATTGGAAGAACGGCTGGTCCGGAATCAGTGTTGGGATCGATCCCGATGAAATTAATCGGTTCATCGAGCTTCTGAAGATGATCCGGGAAAATCCTGAACAGCACTTTCATGTTTCAAGCGATTACAAGGGGACTGGGGGTGTGGGAGATATCGAAGTTTTTATTCGTGGTGAGAATGAGGAGCACAATATGAGTCTTTCCGGACGCGCCTTAGCACCAGGAGAGACTCTCAACGAATGAGAGAGTCAAATTTTTCAGGGGGAGGGGGAAGCTAGCGTAACGAATGCCTACTCTTCACTCCGTCTTGCGCCACTTCCCTACAGCGTCTGCTTGATTCGTTCTGCGTAGCCTGTCAGTTCGATGTAGCCCTGTCCGCGGATTGGTTCGTTCTTCTCCGTTCCCGTCACATCGACCGCGCCTTCCCAATAGGTCACCTGTGTGCTGCGACCTGTGCGAAGTTCCTGATCAGCGAGGAGCGGAGTGAGTTGGAGGGAAAGATTCAGTGAGGGAATAGTCACGCGCCATTGCTGTGGGTAGGTGGCGTTGCTGGCGGGGCTGGTCCAAGTCGTGAGCGGTGTCAATTCAACGTCGGTGGCCGATAGATGTTGTGTGCGGCCGTCAGGAAACACGAGCGTGCCGCTGGAGGCCTGGTCTGATGAGCCGTCTGAACGGCGCAAGCGGTAGATCATCAGTTCCCGATTGTCGGCCAGGTGAATGCTGAACCAATCCCATCCGACGAGTTCCGGGCTTAGATCCGCCGAGCCGAACTCATGGTCCATCCAGCTGGTGCCGGTAACGTGGAAGGTCTCGGTGCCGATCGTCATGGTGCCGGCGGTCTTGAGATGGGTGAACGAATAGTAGTGCGAGGCTTGTCCTGCCGCCGCGCCTTTTTTGCTAATGCCGCGCTCGCCATGGATGACCAACGGTTTGGTGGGATCGAGCGTCAACGCGAGTGCGACTCCATCGGCCTTGGCTTCGAGCCGATGTTGGCCGGTCTGTCCGGATGATTCTGCGAACCAGTGATCGAGCCAGACATGCAGGTGAGTGGCATCGGCCCCGGCCTTGCCCAGCCCGGCGCGGCTGATACGGTCGTGAAAATGAAAGCGTTGGCCGGTCACGTCGGTGATGGCGAGATGGGCCAGATAGAGTTGGTCCACCGACCAGCGGGAAGGGCGTGTTTCGACCTGGTCTGGTTCGATTCCGCGCCGGAAAAACGTGAGCTCAAATCCGAATCGCCGTCCTTCGGCGGTTTCCACATGCCCAGTGTAGTACCACCATTCGGTGCGGAAGGTATCGTGCGAACCGTGGTCTCGCGGGAATTCGTATCGATAGCCCTCCTGCGTCGGACGAAAGGAAGTGCTGGATGAATCGGCCGCTGCCGCTCCATGCGCGAGTGCCAGTAGCAACCAGAATCCGGCGGTGGCAAGCAGTCGCAGTTGTCTCGTAAGGCGAACAGAACGGGATGTCATGGCGCACCATCAAGGGGATGTGTTTCCGCCTGCGGCTTATAGCATGCGGGAAATGCCGTGCACAAATCGCCTGTGCTGGCGAGGTATTTTGCGCTGTCTCGCGCGCGGAGAGGCGCCGGTTTCGGCGTTGACAATTTTCACAACTCTCGGCTATCGTGAGCGATGCAGATTGATCGTGAGCGCGACCAACCCACGAACGATCCCTACGACAACGCGATCCCGTTTATCATCCCGGAACGAGTTCCGGTGTTTGCGTTGCCGAACGTGGTCTTTTTCCCGAAGACGTATCTGCCGCTTCATATTTTCGAGCCGCGCTATCGCCAGATGGTGGCGGACGCCGCGGCGGGGGGCCAGTGTGTGGCCATGGCGCTGCTGAAGGAAGGGTGGGAGCCGGATTACTATGGCCATCCGGCGATCTATCCGATCGGCTGTGTGGGGCGTCTCCTGAGTGTGGAGCCGTTGCCGGATGGACGGTCGAATATCTTGCTCCAGGGGTTGGAGCGGTACGAAATTCAGGAAGAGTTTTTCGAGAAGCCCTATCGGGAAGCCCGCGTAGCGCTGAAGAAGGCGGCGGTCGAGCCCTCGCTCGCTCCAGAAGTGCGCCGGGCCTTGATGACGGTCTTGGAAAAATACCTGCGCGTGCGGGACGATGTGGCGACGTGGGAAGGATTGCTCCGCGACGATGTGAAGGACGAAGTGCTCGTCAATACGCTTTCGACGTACTTAGATTGCACACCATTGGAAAAACAATTTCTTATAGAAGCCGAAGGTCTCCACCAGCGAGCGCGTCGTCTAAGCGACCTGATCCAGTTCATGGTGCATGATCAACAAGGCGCGAAGGGTTGGGGGTAATGGACCGGACAATCGCTATCGACGTCAACCGGCTCTGCAAGAGCTACGACGGCCACAAGGCCGTCGACGATCTGTCGTTTCAAGTCTATGCGGGAGAAATCTTCGGGTTGCTGGGACCGAACGGCGCCGGCAAAAGCACGACGCTGCGGACGCTCATTACGCTGCTGCATCCCACTTCCGGCAGCGCGTCGGTGCTTGGGCACGATACGGTGCGCGAGGCGGATCTGGTCAGGACGCTGTTCGGGTATGTGCCGCAAGAGCGGGCCATCGACCGATTCCTCACCGGGCGCGAGCATTTGGAATTGCTCGGGGCGCTCTATCACCTGACGAAAGAAGAAGCCGGGAAGCGGATTGCCGAATTGCTCAAGCTGGTCGAACTCGAAGCGCACGCGGATCGGCCGGCGAAGACCTATTCGGGCGGTATGAAGCGGAAGCTCGACATCGCCTGCGGCCTGCTGCCGAATCCGAAAATCCTCTTTCTGGACGAACCGACGTTGGGGCTGGACGTGCAGAGCCGGTTGCGCATCTGGGACTATATCCGGATGCTCAAGGCGCGCGGCATGACCGTCGTCATGACGACGAACTATCTCGACGAAGCGGATCAGTTGTGCGACCGCCTGGCGATTATCGATAGTGGCAAAGTCAAAACGATCGGCTCGCCGGCTGAATTGAAAGTGGCGCTCGGCGGCGACATCGTGTCGCTCACCATCAAGGAAACCGCTCGGCTCGGATCGCTGGCCTCCGCGCTCAAGGGGCAGCCGGCTATTCGTGCCGTGAATACGACAGAAACCGGGCTCGACATCCGCGTCGAGTCTGCGGAGAAGGCTCTTCCGGTAATTTTGGAAGCGGCCAACAAGCTTGAATGCCGGCTTGATTTTATTGACTATCACCGCCCCCGCTTGGACGATGTTTTTATCGCCCACACAGGCCGTTCGTTAAAAGACGCGGCTCCGGCGGAAGAACATAATTAGGAGATCCATGGCGCATTATTGGCAGGAAATCGGGGCTCTGACGTTGCGGTGGGTGCGCCGCTTGAGCCGGGAAAAATTCAGCATGCTCTTCACGCTGGTGCAGCCGATGCTGTTCTGGCTCATCTTTTTTGGTAACCTGTTTCAGCGCGCGGCGGACGTGCAAGTGACCCAGGCGCCCAATTACATCAGCTTCCTGGCAGCCGGCGTGGTGGTGATGACGGTGTTGAACAACGGTCTGGCCGGCGGTGTGGATCTGTTGTTCGACAAGGAAAACGGATTTCTCGAACGATTGATGTCCGCGCCGATCCACCGGAGTTCGGTCATTCTCAGCCGGTTCATTTTTGTGATGACGATCACGTCGCTGCAAGTCCTGGTGATTCTCGGCATCGCGTTTCTCTTCGGCGTTCACCCCGCGACCGGGTTGGCCGGCGTGGCCATGATTCTTTTGATCGGGATGCTGTTCGGTGTGGGGCTCACGGCCATTTCGATGGCGATGGCCTTTTCCGTGAAGAGCCACGGCGACTTTTTCTCGGTCCTTGGATTTTTGTCGCTGCCGATGATCTTCCTCAGTTCGGCGCTGGTGCCGCTGACCGCTATGCCAGGCTGGATGAGTGTTCTGGCGCAGTTCAATCCCATGACCTGGGCAATCGACGCTGTGCGGCCGCTGATTCTCACTGGGTGGAGCGATGCTTTGCCGCATGTGGGGATGGCCGTGGTCGTAATGCTCATTTTCGATGCGTTGTGTTTGTATGGCGGCGCGAAGGCGTTCCGCCGGGCGATGGGCTAGCAGGCAGGGTGGTGAACGTGCCGACCAGCGGCGTTCAGAGGCTCAACGTGCAAAGTGAGTACGATTTGCCTCTTCGTTTGTTGCGGCCTTGCGGGACAGTCTTTTTGAGCATCCTGCCGCTGAGTCGATAGAAAAGGATCGACGAGAACAATGGTGGTTCCAGAAAGTCAGATTCGCGCGCTCATCCGGCTGTTGTCCGACGACGATGCGCGCATTGTCGAGACGATCAGCGGCAAGCTGATCGACATCGGCCCCATGGCCGTGCCGCTGCTTCAGGAAGCCGAGATCGAGCAGCCGGAGATGGCCGACCGCATCGCGACGATTTTGGAAGAGATTCGCTGGGGCAAGCTCGAAGACGAAATGAGGGCCATGGCGGCCGGTCCCGACGAGACCATGAGTTTGGAGGAAGGCGCGTTCCTCATTGCCCGCTACACCTATCCACTGCTCGATGCTGAGGAATACGGCCGGCTCCTCGATACGATGGCCCAGGAGGTGCGGGAACGCATCGGTCCGCGCGCGTCAGGGGAAGAAACGGTCAACGCGCTGAATCGCTATATCTTCACCGAGCAGGGCTTCAAGGGAAATACCAAAAACTATTACGAGGTCGAGAACAGTTATTTGAACCGCGTGATCGACCGGCGAGTGGGCATTCCCATCAGCTTGTCGGTGGTGTACCTCCTCATCGGGCAGCGGTTGGGCCTGCCGCTGCATGGCATCGGGATGCCGGGCCACTTTTTGGTGAAGTACGAGGCGGACCGCTACAAGATCTTCATCGATTGTTTCAACGGCGGGGCCTTATTGACCGAAAAGAACTGCGCGCGGTTTCTCACCGAAGCGGGCTATGGGTTCGACGACAAATATCTGCAACACAGCCCGGTCCGCGCCATTCTCTCCCGCATGGTCAAGAACCTTCTGGCGATCTATTCGAAGATGGATGAGCCGGTGAAGACCGCGCGGTTCACCGCGCTGATCGAAATTCTCGGCGGGGAGCCTCGAGAAGAAGGCTTGTAGTCGGGCTGGTTTTTTTGCGCAGCCGACTCTCCTCACAGTCGAATCGTCAGCAGGTCCTTCCCCTTTATCACTACCCCGCGAAAATTCTCTGCTGCCTGCGCTGTCACGTCGGCTCGATCCGCAGGCGGATAGCGACATAACTCAATACGCATGCCAGACCCCGATGATGATCGTTGCAGCCACTTCTCACGAAGAGGCATTCAACGTCCTTAGTCCCCGTGATAGGTACAATGCCATTGAGAGCCTGGCGGTGAATCTGTCGATGGGGCGTACGCGAATTGCCGAGCACACGGGTGAAATTCACCCGCGAGTATCCGGCTATTCATAACACGACAGGCCTGCCCCACAGGGGAAGCCATCCCAGATTTCGAGGCCGGTTAGCTGGCTTTGTACTTCTGGATAGCCGCCGCTGTAGGTGTTATTGACAAAGATCCGCGTGATGGGCAGTCCTAACTCGCCAAGATTGGGGCCTCGGTGATCGGCAATCACCCGGCCATTGACCGCTGCCCAGTAGCGACCGTCCGCCCCGTTGGACCGATGCCAATAGACTTCAAACTTAAACCACCGGTCTATCGGTACGGGCACTGTTCGGTTCTCCTCGGCCCAATAGATCTCCTTCTCCAACGGGCCGTGGAGTCCATTCGCCTGATTATCGCCATTAGTCAGCCAATAGAGCGTGCCGTCCGTGTTATCCTTCATCACATTGGTGAAAATCCGGTAATCACCACCATAGGTATTGTTGTAACCGCCCGTCTTAAACTCGAACTGGACTCGCCAATTTCCACGGGAGCGATCCAGTTGGACCGTCGTATCCAGTTTCGTCTGCAAATCCGGTTGATGCTTAAACCAATAGGTGATGTACAGGTCCGTCACCTCGCCGATCGTCCACGGTCGCTTAATCAGGAGCGGCGCTTGCGAGTACCCGTGACCCAAGGGGCCTTTATTTTTCACGGTCTGAAACAATTCACGGACCGGGTTGCCGGTTGGGCCGGGCACCGTTCGGATCTCATTCACAATATAGTTTCCCACCGTCCCCGCATCGATCGTATCGACGGTGATCAGTTGCGCCCCGGAGAAGTCCGCGCCCAAGGCCGCCACTGGCCAAGCATAGCCGGTCTCGCTATCTGTTCCTGTCAATCTTTGCCAGGCTCCACCATGACTATCCCCCGTGGCGACGCTATAGAACGTCTCGGGTGCGTGCAATGATGTTCCGGGGCCAAAGTTCGATTTAAACAACAGATTGGCCGTCGGGCCAGAAGCGGCTGCAGGCGTCGATGCAGACGACGAGGCTGAACCTCCCTCACCGCAGCCCGCGAGGAGAAGCAGGCTGAAGACGAGTCCGCATTGTCCGAACCAGGCTCCTGGCTTCCCAGCAGAAGGCCCCGCCGCCCATGTCCATTGGTCTCGGCATTCCGTATGGCGAGACTCCGCAGAGGTCAGAGGATGTTTCATGCAATAACTCCATTTTTCAATTCGGTCAGGCAGGAGCGAGAACTATGCCTCATGAATCAGGCTTCCAAACAATCAACTTCAGGCCCTATTCCAAGGCATTGGACAAGCAGAACTTTCCCGTACATGTTCCAATATAGGTGACCACGCGCATAATGGAACGCTAGCTCTTGAACGGCAGCCCGAACAGTTTACGAACGGCTGGCGGTGGCAATGAATACGGCAGAGAACTACTGGCAGGAATGGATCATGCGTTCACGCGCGACGGCACGGAGAACCACACAAATGGTAAGGACGGCATGAATGCACGAAGTGATCGAGAAGATCGCGCACTCCCTCTCTGCAGGGCGTTACATCTAGGCCATGACGAGATGGGATTGGCTGACGACACAAACGAAGGCAACGGGGGCAGGGATTTGATCTCCACGCCGGTTGAGTGGCCGCCACCCGCCACGGTGTCCCATTCTTCAGTCGCGCTTGAGAATGCTGTGTCGCTTCTGCACGCAGGCCGCCAATGCCAGCATGCGCCTGACAGAGTTGTTGATAGAACGTCTGAATCGCCGGATTCCTCCGGGCCGCGGGATGTCAGTGGAGCACTACAATAGGTCTCTGGTCGCACGATGGCTGTGCCAACCTCACAGTCGAATCGTCAGCAGATCCTTCCCCTTTATCACTACCCCGCGAAAATTCTCTGCCGCTTGCGCTGTCACGTCGGCTCGATCCGCGGGCAGATAGAAGTGCGACAGCACGAGACGGTCCACGCCGGCTTCTTCTGCTACCTGGCCGCATTCACCCGCATGCATATGCACTGGTCCTGGCCTTGTGGCGGGAAACGAGCAATCCAGCACCGCCACATCGGCCTCCCGGCAGAGGCGGACCAGGCTGTCGCAGTATTGCGCGTCGCCTGAGTAGACCAGGGTCTTTCCCTTGTACTCGATTCGATAGCCCACGCTATTCAGATCCGGAACATGCACGACGCGACGGGGCGTGATGAGCGTCTCGCCGATGCGGAACGCCCGGTCTGCCACTTCTTTCAGGTGCACTCGGAACGGCGGGTTCGCGAAACTCGGGAAGGTTGCCATGATACTGCGGAACAGGACTTTCGCCCCGCGCGGACCGACCAAGGTCAGGTCTGGGCGCCACCCGCCGCCATGCTTGGTGTAGATCAGCGCATCGAAGAAATATGTAATGAAGTCTGAAAAATGATCGGCGTGAAAGTGCGAGAAGAGAATGTGGGTGATGCGGTGGCGATTGACGCCTGTCTTCAGGAGGTTGGATAGCGTTCGAGGACCGAAGTCCAGCAGCATGGTATGGTCGGTTTTGACCAGATAGCCGGCGGCGGCTCTGGCCGGGTGCAGATTTGTGCCCGAGCCAAGAATAGTCAGCCGCATGCTTAGGCAGGCCCTTGCTTGAAACTGTCGCGAAGCCGGAGCAGCAGAGTGCGTGCGTCCTCGACTTCTTCCGGACTCAATGCCCGTTCGAAAAACGGTTTTAGAAACGCGATATGAGCTGCGTACGTTTTTCGGAACACGCCGTCACCCTTCTCGGTGAGCTGCACCCTGATTCGTCGGCGGTCGCTGTCGACGGGCTCACGTCGAATGAACCCTTTGGCGACCAGCCGGTCGAGCACGCCCGTGAGCGTTCCTTTAGTTACCAGCGTTCTGGCGGATAGTTCAGAACAGGTCATGCCCTCCGTATCGCCCAATGTCGCAATGACGTCGAATTGGGCTGGCGTCAGCTTCAATGAACGAATATGACGGTTATCGGTAAGCCAGAATGCCTGGTAGGCTTCCACTAAGGGTCTGACCAGCTTGAGGTGCGGGTCGTCTTTCAGATCGGGGAGTTCCATAGACTGAGCATATTCTGCCGCGGGCAAGGGGTCAAGGGACCCGGCGCCCCCTAATGAGCTGCGGACAAGGTTCAAGGGGGCCTTCATTGACGGCGCGAGGGATGCGCCCGTATGATCCGCTCCCATGCTGCGACGCACGGACCGGGGCCAAGCCAATCTGAGCGCCATTGTCATCCTGCTGGGGATCGTCATTACTTCGGTGTGGGTGTGGAAGCGTCTATCGCTGGAGTCGCAGGAATATGTGATCGATCAGGCGATTCCGCTGGTTGCTGCCGTGCTTGGCGCCGCGGTGCTGGTGATGGTGGTCGTCAAGAAGATCCGCCGGCGGGTGCAGCGAACACGCAGGCGAGACCGCTTGCTCGCGGCCTTTCAGCGGGAAGCCGTTCGCGACAAGAAGCTTGAGCTGTCGTTCGCTTTGGCGGAGGTGAACGAGTATCGGTCGAACGGGCTTGAAACGGTGTCGCCTGCGCTCAAAGAGCTTTGGGTGAGCACGTTGCGCCGGGCGGTTGGGGAGAAGCAGCATCGCATTCGCGGGATGGCCGCGAGCCATTTGGGCGTGCTGCAAGACCGCTCGGTGGTGCCGCTGTTGCTCGCCGCGCTCGAAGACGATCATGCCTATGTCCGCTCCTGCGCGGCCTTGGGATTGGGCCGCCTGCGCGCCGCCGAGGCCCGGACCAAACTTGAAGAAGTGATGAAAGAAGATTGGGATCAGACCACGCGCAGCCGCGCCAAGGAAGCGCTGGAGCGGCTTACGCCGCCCTAATGGCCGGCGCGGCCGCTTCGGCGGTCCACTCGATGCAGGCGATCTCCGGCTGGCAGTTCCACCGCAGCGGAATAAACGACCAGCCGAGTCCGCGATTGATGTACAACCGGTGGCCGCGCTTCTCGTGGTGTCCGGCAATCCGCCCATTGCAGCCGGGCGGCAGCCAGATTGTCGGAACCCAGGGAATCCGCCATTGCCCGCCGTGGCTATGTCCGCACAAAATCAGATTGGCGTGATGGTGCGGCTCCATTTGATCGAGAATGTTCGGGGCATGCGCGAGCAGTAGTGTAAACCGATGTTGCGCCTGTGCTGGCAGACATCGGAGATCGGCCCGGTGCAGCGATGGATCATCCACTCCGGCCAGGGCCAGCTCGCCGCCATTGGTATGAATCGTCGTCGATTCGTTGATGAGCAGCACGATCCGATGGCGCTCCGCCCAGTCGCGAAATTGCTCGACGGGGACACCGCTGTAGTGGTCGTGATTGCCCAATGTCACATAGACCGGGGCGATGGTCCGCAGTTGCGCGAGAAAATGAAACAGGTGAGGCAGACCTTCCGGGACATTCAACAGATCGCCGGTAATGAAAATCCAATCCGGCTCCAAGGTTTTGACGTCATCGGCGATCCGTGCATGACGGGGCTGGTAGCGGTCGAGATGGAGATCGCTCAGGTGGACTGCCCGATGGCCGGCCAGCACTCGATGGGGGAAGGTCAGACGAGTGACGGCATGTTGCGAGAGGCCGACTTCACATTGTGGGAACAGGCTGAAGAAGCGGTAGAACGGTTCACTTAGGCAGGTGCCAACAAATGCCCGGGCACGATCGGGCCACGACGGGGCGCTCCTCATTTCGTGACTCGGTCGATCTCGGCCCGGTCGGCGGGCGAGACCCGATAACCCTTTTCGTAGAGTTGAGCCATGCCGGTCATGAGGTGTTCCAGGTCGCGCAGGCGATACCAGTCATCGAAGCGCTCAGCGAGCGAGGCGGCTTGAGCGCTGGGAGAACGGGTGGGATCGAAGGTGAGGGCCAAGGCTGGGAAAATATCTTGCAACTCCTCCCGGCTGTAGCGGTTATCGTCATTGCGGTCGCCCACTAGGGCATACTCATAGAACGTCAGGCTCACCGACAACGAGGTTTGCGTGCGGTGAAAGTCTTGGCGGACCGCATCCAACCCGCGCGGGTAGGTCCGCAGGCATTCTTCCTTACTCGGAGACTGAAGGACCAGATCCAAACGGATGGGTTGGGCGATCGGTGGCGCCGAGGGCTGTTTCTCTTGGTGATAGAACCAGTTGGTGCAGCCGCTGGCTTGCGCGAAGGCCGTCTTGTCCAACTCGATTTGCCGTTGAATATGTTGCGTGAATTGGCGGAAGACGTCGGATGGCTTTCCCGGCCGGTCGGGATCGGCCGAAGCGGACACCGGATATCCGCTTGCCAGGCATGCACAGGCCATGGCGAGCAGCAGCGGTATCGCCGGAATGTTTCCGGTATGATTGGCCGGACGGAGCGGTCTGCGTTTCCACATGGTTCACTATACCATGCGCAGCGGCCGTTCCCGAAGCAAGTGTGGAGATTTGTCCATGACACAACCATCGGATGGTGACGCGTGACGATACAGACTGAGCCGTTTCTCACTGCCGCAATTCCCGGCATCGGTGGAGCGATGCGGGTGACCCATGAAGATTTTCAAGTCGACGAACGTCCGTTGTATCTTCCCTGCGGGGAGGGCGAGCATTTGTATCTGCGCGTGACGAAGCGCGGGTTGTCGACGCCCGATTTAGTAAAGAATTTTTCAGCGCGGTTGGGCGTGAAGGCGCAGGCGATCGGCGTGGCGGGATTGAAAGATGCGCGCGCCGTGACAACTCAAATGGTCTCTGTCCAAGGGGTCGATCAAGACCGGATTTCCCGGCTGGCGCTCGACGAACAGTTGTTGAACGTGGAGGTGTTGGGGCGGCACCGCAATCGTTTGCGGACCGGGCATCATGCGGGCAACCGGTTTCGCCTGGTCATCCGCGACGTGGCGGCGCATGCGGCGGAATCGGTGCCGGCCATTCTCGCCGAACTCAGCCGTCGCGGCGTGCCGAATTATTTCGGCCCCCAGAGGCAGGGGAAAAGCGGCGACAACTATGAAATCGGCGCCGCCTTGCTGAACGACGCCCGCCGGCGCGGCAAGCTGAGCCGCTCCAAGCGGATGTGGTACTTGAACACGTATCAGTCCTATCTCTTCAACCGCATCCTGGCCCGGCGCATCGACCGGATCGACCGGCTGTTTGTGGGAGACTGGGCGATGAAGTCGCAGAATGGCGCCTGCTTTTTAGTCGAGGATGCTGAGAAAGAACAGGCCCGCGCCGATTGTTTTGAAATCAGCCCGACGGGCATTTTATTCGGCTCGCGCGCGTCCTGGGCCGAAGGCGAGCCGGGGGCGATCGAACAAGCGGTCGTCGCCGAAGCAGGCACAACGCAAGAGGCCTTGGTCTCCGCGGCCAAAGAGTGCGGTTTTCGCGGCGAACGGCGGGCCCTGCGCGTTCCGCTGGCTGAATTGGAATGGGCGCTCGACGGGACGGCGCTCACGCTCACGTTTGCGCTGCCTCCCGGGGCCTATGCGACAAGTGTCTTGCGAGAGGTGATGAAGCCAGCCGCCGGGCATTGAACGACGTAGGCCACTCCTTCCTCAATCTCTCCGGCCCCACAGCCTATTCTCCTGCCCATTCGGATGTGGAGGGTGTAGAATTTCGATAGGGCGGCGGGGAGGGGGCTGGATGATGACGGCTCAAGAAACGATTGTCCTGCGTGGCCACATTATCGATTCATTGATCCTGGCAAAAGTCCTGGATCTGATTCTGACGATGGGCGGCTCCTTTGACCTTGACCGGGTCGAGATCGGCCGCACTCGGGAAGACCCCTCGCATGCGCGGATTATTGTACAGGCGCCGACGCTCGCCGCGCTGAACCATATTTTGCGCGCGATTCAACCCCACGGCGCTACCGTGGAGCAGGAGCGCGATTGCGTCGTCCAGCCGGCGCCTGCCGATGGCGTATTCCCCGACGAATTTTATTCCACTACCCATTTGCCGACCGACGTTCGTCTGAACGACCTGTGGATCGAGGTGCAACGGGTCGAGATGGATCTGGGCATTACTGTCGATCTGCAGCGCATGACGGCTCGGACTGTGCCGATGGCCGATGTGCGCAAGGGAGATCCGGTTGTGACGGGGCAGGCCGGCGTGCGCGTCGCTCCCATGCAGCGGCCTAGTGAGCGCGATGTGTTTGCCTTCATGGAGGCGACCGTCTCCGCCGAGCGTCCGCATGGCCATGTCATTGCCGATGTGGCCCGGCGCATGCGCAGGCTTCGCGAGGAGTGGCGAGCGGGAGACGCCTCCGCGAAGGTGTTGCTGGCCGGAGGCCCGGCTATTATCCATGCCGGCGGGCGGGATGCGCTGACCTGGCTGGTCGAAGCAGGGTTTATCCATGTTCTGTTTTGCGGCAATGCCTTGGCGGCCCACGATATGGAAGCCGATCTCTATGGAACGTCTTTGGGCTATGCGGTGAATGCCGGCCACGCGGTTCCGCATGGGCATGCGCATCATCTGCGAACGATCAACCGGATTCGAGCCATCGGCAGCATCCGCGCCGCCGTTGAGTCAGGAACGATCAAGCGCGGCATTATGGCGGCCTGCATCAGGGGCGACGTACAGGTGGTGATGGCCGGCACGATCAGAGACGATGGCCCGTTGCCCGGGGTCATCACCGATTCCATGCAAGCGCAAGCGGCGATGCGGGCGGCGATTCCTGGAGTTGGGCTGGCGCTGTTGGTCGCCTCCACACTGCATGCGGTCGCCACCGGCAATTTGCTCCCCGCCGCGGTGCCGACGGTTTGTGTCGATATCAATGCGTCGGTTCCCACGAAGCTTGCCGATCGGGGCAGTTTCCAAGCGGTCGGGTTAGTAATGGACGCGGCCTCCTTTCTCAATGAGCTGGCCAGGCAGCTCGGGAGATCCGCGTGAGCCGGCTGTTGGTTTGCCCGCCGGATTATTTCGACATCGAGTACGAGATCAATCCCTGGATGCGGCGTTCCAATACGGTCGATCATGCCAGTGCCGTCACGCAGTGGCAGGGACTTATGCAGGTGCTTGAGCGGGAGGTTGGCGCGTCGCTGGAGCGGATGCGCCCGATGCGGGGGCTGCCGGACTTGGTGTTTACCGCCAATGCCGGCGTGGTTGCCGGCCAACGAGCGGTTGTCAGCCGTTTTCGCTATCCCGAGCGTCAGCAGGAGGAAGCCTATTTCGAGGATTGGTTTCGCAGCGCCGGCTACGAGGTGGTGACGGTGGAGCCTAACCTTTTCTTCGAAGGGGCAGGCGATCTGCTGGGATTTTCCGATTGTTGGTTCGGGGGCTATCGCCAGCGATCGGACATTCAGGTGTTTCCGCTGCTCAGCGATGTGTTCGCGCGCGAGATTATTCCCCTCGAACTTGTCGATGGGCGCTTTTACCATCTCGATACCTGTTTTTGCCCTCTATCAGGCGGCGAGCTGTTGTATTTCCCGGCCGCCTTCGACAAGGACGGGCAGGAGGTCATTATGGAGCGAGTGCCTGACAGGTCTCGTCTCGTTGTCCCCGAACACGAAGCGCTCAGGTTTGCGTGCAATGCGGTGTGTGTGGAGAAGCATGTGGTGTTGCCCGCCGGATGTCCCGAGACGGAGCTGCAGCTCCAGTCCCGTGGATATCGAACGCACGCGCTGCGGCTGGACGAATTCATGAAGTCTGGCGGGTCGGCGAAGTGTTTGACGCTTGCGCTCGACTGACTAGGCAACTCCTGAAAATGATCGCGTCATCACCCGCCCAACCCGGGCGGGTCAGCGCTTTCTGAAAAAGAAGGCGGCGTAGAGGCCTGCAATTGTGATGGTGGTCAGTTCAATGGTGAGCAACATGCGGCTGATGATGGCCTCGGGAGCCGGCGGGGAGAGGACGCTGTGAAAACCGAGGAACTCCGGAGATTGAGTCGGCGGAGTTTCCCACGGCGGAAGCAGCACGGCAAGGATCAACGCCCCGACCATGCCATACAGCACATTGAGATTTAGCTGTTCCTGCGCCGCCGGTTGAGAGGCCGGTTTCGATGGGGGAGGTGTCGATAAGGAAGGCGCTGCGGCCGCGAGCCGTTGTCCGCATTGGGTGCAGAAGCGATGGATCTCCGGCAACGACTGGCGACAGCTTGGACAGGTCTGCATGCCCCGCATACTACGGCGAAACCGATCTCTGCGTAAACCCTGTGAGCAGAGCCCGTGCAGGGGCGAGGAATATTTATGGGATAGGCCTCACGACGATATTTGCCGCGCTGCTGTTTGGCAGCAGTGCGGCGAATGCCTAGAAGTGGTAGTTGAGACCGAACGCGATGAAGTGGGGATTGTAGTCGGCCTTGAATCCGAATCCGCCGGTGCTATTCGCATCGAAGTTGAAGCTGGCCCTGCTATGTTTCCACTCGCCGAACGCGCTGAGATGCCGGGTAATGTAATATTCGAGGCCGGCTTTCGTGTTGAACCCGATGCTTGTTGCGCTTTGGGACCCTTCGAAACCTACCGCCGTCGTCGTGATGTTGGCCATAAAAATGCCCATCCCGATTCCGAGATAGGGTTGCAATCTGGTTTTATGGTAGCGAAACATGAGGTTGATCGGAACAAGTGCGCGCACGCGAAAATGGTCTCCGGAAAGCGTGCCTTCCACGGTTCCTCCCGCGACGGGGCCGAAATCTTTGAGCGTGGCGCCGGTGGGGATGGAGATGCGGGTATGTTGCTGTTTGATATGCGGAGTGGTTTGAAAGAACTCCGCCTCGATGCCGAACCAGCGAGCCCGCGGAAAATAGTAGCCCACTTTCACCCCGAGGAGCGCCGACTGTGCCAGTTCCCGGTCGGACATGCTTCCTTCCGGCGAGAAGTCTGTCAGGTCGATGCCTTTGAGGGTGTTGCCTGCGAGTGTGGTTCCGATCTGTCCCCCGATGTAGGCCTCAGGATACGCATATGGGGTCGCTATGAGAAATGACAAGAGTCCGGCAATGGCGGCTCCCATCCAGGGATGTCTTGGTCTCGATCGGTGCGTCATGGGCGTCCTCCGGATTCAGCAATGATGGGTCTATCCTATGTCCCGGCGTGACTCCGGTGAAGGATTTTTGCAAAACCATGCATGGATTGAGCAAGGCATATGCCAGGTCGGCGGGTTTGGAGAAGATGCTTCGGTTCTCTGGCTTGACAGTTTCGAGAGTGCCGTTCCGTTCGTTGACTCCTAGTCAGGGGCTTCCTATAATCCGCGCCGCTCAGGTAAGCGGTTTTCCGCCGCGGCCATTTTCAACAGAGGATTGATCCGGGATGCAGGAGATCAGATCGCTCGGAGTCATTGGGGCTGGCGCGTGGGGCACGGCGCTGGCCAAACATCTGGCGGAGAAGGGGCTGGAGATCCATCTCTGGGCTCATGAGCGCGAGGTGGTCGATTCCATCAATACGGCTCGCGAAAATCGAGTGTTCCTTCCCGCGGTTCCTCTTCCCCGCACATTGACGGCGACGGCGTCGCTGGCGGAGGCGATTGAGCGGCGCGACGGCATTCTGTTTGTGGTGCCGTCTCATGTGACGAGACTGGTGCTTCGAAAGATCGCGCCCTGTTTGCCGCGGCCGATTCCGCTCATCAGCGCCACCAAAGGAGTGGAGGAAGACAGTTCAAAGTTGATGACGCAGATCATGGACGAGGTGCTTCCGGAATCCATGGAGCCATATCTGATGGCGCTCTCCGGACCGAGTTTTGCCAGTGAACTGAGCGCCGGGAAGCCGACGGCGGTCTGTTTGGCCGGGCGTGACGCGCAATTGGTGGCGCGGTTTCAAGCGGCCTTGATGACACCGGCGTTGCGGGTCTATGCCGACGGCGATCTCATCGGATTGCAGCTCGGCGGCGCGCTCAAGAACGTGATGGCGCTTGCCGCGGGAGTGGTCGATGGATTGGAATTGGGGCACAACGCGCGCGCGGCGCTGATTACCCGTGGGCTTGCCGAGATCGTGCGATTGGGCGTGGCGATGGGGGCGGATCCGCGAACATTATACGGGCTCTCCGGCGTCGGCGATCTGGTGTTGACCTGCACCGGTTCGCTCAGCCGGAACCACACGGTGGGAATGCGGCTGGGCCAGGGCGAATCCCTCGATGCCATTTTGGGCGGGATGCAGGCGGTGGCGGAAGGGGTGCGCACGGCTCGGGCGGCGTTGGGTTTGGCGCGCCGGCATCAGGTCGATATGCCGATCACGCAGGAAATCAACGCGGTGTTGTTCGAAGGGAAATCCTGCGGCAAAGCGGTGAGCGATCTGATGGAGCGGGATGCGAAGCCGGAGAAGGGGCGGATATGAGTCCGGAAGAGATCGAACAGCTGTTAACGGATGTGCGCGCTGGCCAGACGACTGTCGCGCGTGCGGTTCAGCGGTTGCGCGGCCTGCCGTTCGAAAGCCTTGGCTTTGCCTCGCTGGATCACCATCGGTCGCTTCGCCAAGGATTTCCTGAAGTGTTGTTGTGCGAAGGCAAGACGGCGAAACAGTCGGTCGCTATTGCCCGCGCGCTGATCAAGAAGGGCGGGCCGTTCCTGGCCACTCGCGCCGAGCCGGCCGTGGCCAAAGCCATCATGAAGCTCGATCGCCGGGTTCGGTATCATGCCGACGCGCGCATCGTGGCGATTGACCGCAATCCCGCGCGGCGCGCGGGGCATATTTTGATCCTGACCGCCGGGACCGCCGATGTGCCGGTGGCGGAAGAAGCGCGCGTGACGGCGGAGGTGATGGGGAGCCGTGTGGAAACGCTGTACGATGTCGGCGTCGCGGGTCTGCATCGCCTGTTAGGCAAGAAAGACCGGCTCTTCGAAGCGCGCGTGGCGATTGTGGTGGCCGGGATGGATGGCGTGCTGCCCAGCGTGGTCGGAGGATTGGTCGATTGCCCCGTGGTGGCGGTGCCGACGAGCCGGGGGTACGGCGCCAGCTTCGGCGGCCTGGCCGCCTTGCTCACGATGCTGAATTCCTGTGCGGCTGGAGTCGGGGTGATGAATATTGATAATGGATTTGGGGCGGGCTGTCTCGCCCACCGCATCAATCTGATGGGCAACGCGGCTCATCGACCGGACGCTACTTGACGGTCAGTTCTCCACGCTTCGGCCAGGCCACCAGCATGGTGCGCAAGCCTTTCTCCCCGTTAGCCAGCAATTTGACGCGGACCTCGTACGCATAGGTTCCCGGACCGGCCAGTTGTTTCCGATGATCTTTTCCGTCCCAGGACAAGCTGATGGGCAGCGTCGTTCGCGCTTCCCCTGGCTTGGTCGATTGCGGTTGCAGTGCCTGGCGGTGTGTCAGGAAGCGCAAGGATGTTTTCGATGGGGAACTGATTAAGGAAGACACTTCGAGGACGGTCGCGCCGTTCAGTTCTTTGGGGAGCTGGACGTTCACGGAAAATTCCACGGCCCCATTGCCTGCTTCATAGGGTGTGGGCGCGATGCGCAAGTCCAGGATCTTAAGCTCCGGCTCCGGGCGAGGAGCGCGCGGCGCTTTTGTTTTGGCGAATCCGTCGGAGGGGGCCAGCATGACAAGGCCGACAATGCAGCTCAGCATCAGACCCGTGAGGCCCATGGTCGTGGAGCGGTCTGCGCGCCCAGATGCGGGCCGGTCTCGCAACGCTGCTCTTGTGCGGTTGAATATATGCGAGAGAAACGCGGCAGACTCAGAACAGTTGTTTATCATGTACGGGGGATAACATAGGCTCTAGGGGCTGTCAATGAAAGAGCAACGAAAGAGCACTGAAAGACCCGAAGGCAGCTGAAAAAGTCCGCCAGCGGTGCGTCTTCGTTCGTTGTGAATTTATCCCATCCTGCAATCGAAGCGATTGCCGTTGCGAGACGCCTTGGGTAAGATGAGCGGCTTATTGCGGCTTGTCCACGATGTATCGAGAGGGAGTGGCAGTGGGACGACAGTTGCATTTCGATTGTTTCTCGGGCGTGAGCGGCGACATGATGCTCGGCGCCTTGGTCGATGTCGGACTTCCGCTGGCCCGGCTGCGCACTGAATTGAAGCGTTTGAAATTGACCGGCTACCGGCTTGAGCAGCGGCAGGTGCACCGTGGGGCATTGCATGCGACCAAAGTCGATGTCGTGATCCAGCGGGGGTTCGACCGTCCACTCACACTCTCCCGTATTCAGAAGATTCTGGCGGCCAGCACCTTGCCGGCATCCGTGAAAGAACAGAGCCGGACCGTATTCGACCATCTCGCGGATGCCGAAGGACTGGCTCATCGAGTGGCGAAGAAGGATGTCCATTTTCATGAAGTCGGCGTGATCGATTCGTTTATCGACGTTGTCGGCGCGGTGGTGGGCTGTCATCTCCTTGGGGTCACGAAGGTCACGGCTTCGCCGGTGAATGTCGGAGCCGGGACGATCGCCACCGCGCATGGTCTGCTTCCGGTTCCCGGTCCCGCCGTCGCGGCGCTCGCGCAGGCAGTTCCCATCTACTCGGAAGGGCCGCGCTGTGAATTGGCGACACCGACGGGAATAGCGCTGCTGCGCACGCTGGTAGCGTCGTTTGGGTCGATGCCGGTGCTGGAGTCCGCGCAGGTCGGATATGGCGCCGGCGATAACGATCCTGAGGGCTGGCCCAATGCGCTCCGGGTTTTTCTGGCCGACGAGAGCGCGCCGAGCGGACGGCCGGTCGAGCGAGTGGTGCAGATTGAAACGAATCTCGACGACCTCAATCCCCAGGCCTATGAGCATGTGATGGCGCAACTCTTTGCCGTCGGCGCGCTCGATGTGGCGTTGATTCCCGTCATTATGAAACGCGGCCGGCCTGGCGTCATTCTGAGCTGCCTCACGCCGCGGGAACATACCGATGCGGTGTTGGACGTGGTGTTGCAGGAAACTACGGCGCTGGGCGTTCGGATTCAGGAACTCGACCGGCAGGTGCTGCCTCGGCGGTTTGTGACGGTGAGCGTGACGGGAGGATCGGTGCGGATGAAAATCGGCGAGGTCGGTGCTGGATGGGAAAAAGCGGCGCCGGAGTATGTGGATTGCCAGAAGATTGCGATTCAAACTGGCCGGCCGTTGAAAGATGTGATGGATGCGGCGCGGGTGGCGTATTTCCGATTAGCGCCGCGGAAAGGCAAGCGGGGCGTGACAGCCAGGAAGGGAATCCGTTCGTGACGCTGCTTTTATATGTGCTTCTTTTTCTGGTGTCGGTGGCGGTGACGTTAGGCGGTTGCGGGCTCTTTACCAATGCCATCGAGTGGCTGGGGAAACGGCTGGGCATTTCCGAAGGCGCGGTCGGCAGTATCTTCGCCGCGATCGGCACGACTTTGCCGGAGACGTCGATTCCAGTCATTGCGATCTTTTTTGGGAGCAGCCAGCGGGAAGCGGAAGTCGGCTTGGGGGCCATTCTCGGCGCGCCGTTCATGCTCAGCACACTGGTGTTGCCGATTCTGGCTGTGCTGTTGATCCTATTCGCCCGCGCTGGCAAGCGGCCGGCGCAGTTCCATTTGAACTACGGTGAAGTCAGGACGGACTTGACGTTCTTCCTGACCGGCTATGCGGTCGCGCTAGGCTGCGTGTTTATCCCGTCTCACGCGGTCCATGTCGCGGCGGCGATCGGGCTCATGAGCCTCTATCTCTACTACATGAAGATCAAATTCAGCGCCGAAGATGAAGAGGGCGGTGAGGGTTCGCTGGAGCCGTTGCTGTTTGCCAAGCGGGCCAAGACGCCGTCGTACACGATGATCGGGCTGCAGGCGGTAGCGGGTCTTGGCGGATTGATTGTCGGCGCGCATTTGTTTGTGACCGCTGCCGAGACGGTGGCTGCCACGTTTTCCATTTCTCCGCTGATCCTGGCGTTGCTCATTGCGCCGCTGGCGACGGAATTGCCGGAAATGTCGAATAGCTTTCTCTGGCTCTATCGAAAGAAAGACCGCCTGGCCATCGGAAATGTCACGGGCGCCATGGTGTTCCAGGGGACCTTTCCTGTCTCAGTTGGATTGATCGGAACCGAGTGGGCGTTGGCGCCGTCGGCGATGCTGACGATGGTGCTGGCTGTCGTTGCGGCTGGACTCTGCCTGCTCCAAATTCTTGTCGGCGGGCGATGGCAACCGCTGTTGCTGAGCGCCGGCGCCATCCTGTATATGGGGTATACGGTGTATCTCTATGCCTTCTAAACGTTCCGCCAACGCACGACCGTCATTGCCCTTGCTGGGCATCACCATGGGCGACCCCGCCGGGATCGGACCGGAGGTGATTGCCAAAGCCTTGGCGGGCCGGGAGGTGCAGCGCCTCTGTCTGCCGCTGGTCATCGGCTCGGTGCCGGTCATGGAGCGGACCATCAAACAATTACGCCTCAAGCTGAATGTCGTGCCAGTGCAGGGGCATGATCCGGTGCCGGCCAAGGGAAATGTTGTTGCGGTGCTCGATCCGATGGAGCGGCCGCTGAAGAAGTTTAAGCCGGGCGTGGCGGCGGCTGAAACCGGTGGGGCGTCCGTCGAGTTCATTAAGAAAGCCGTGCATCTGGCGGAAATCGGCTGCATCGATGGCGTTGTCACGGCACCGATCAATAAAGAAGCGATCAATATGGCGGGTTGCCGCTATCCTGGCCATACTGAGCTGCTGGCCGATCTGACCGGCGCCAAAGAGTCCGGCATGATGATCGTCGGCGGCCCGCTTCGGATCATGTTCGTCACGACGCATGTTGCGATTAAAGATCTGTCCAAGCTGCTGACGCAGGCAAAAATCGAAAAGGCCATTCGCCTGGCCCATCGGGCGCTCACGCAGCTCTATGGCATCAAGAAGCCAAGAATCGGCATTGCGGCACTGAATCCCCATGCCGGCGAACATGGATTATTCGGCCATGAGGAAGCCCGGGTGATTGCCCCGGCTGTGCGCGCCGCGCAAGCGCAAGGGATGTTGGCCAGCGACCCGCAGCCGGCTGATACGCTGTTCGGCAAAGCGGTGAAGGGGCAGTATGACGGGATTGTGGCGATGTATCATGACCAGGGCTTGATTCCCTTGAAGCTCGTGGCGTTCGGAACCTGCGTGAATCTGACGGTGGGGCTTCCCATCATCCGCACCTCCGTCGATCATGGCACGGCGTTCGATATTGTCGGGAAAGGCGTGGCCGATCCCGGCAGCCTGCTGGAAGCCATCACGCTTGCTGCCAGGATTGCGCAAAGCCGCGCCCTGGCACCGGCGAAATAGGAAGGACTGCATCACGATGTCACAGGACGCATCCAGGGGCCTTGCCGCAATCCAACAGCAGATCAAAGAGCTGGATGCGCTGGCCAAGCAAACGCTCGAGGATTTGAATACGGTGGCGGGCGACGAACGGGTGGCCAAGTGGAAAATCCGTACGGTCGCATGTATCACTGAAACGGTGGGGGCGGCGGAAGGGCAGAAGTTCGCCGCGATTCACCCGGGCCCGTCCTTTACCAACGATTTGGTCGAAGAGTTCAGCGACACAATCGAGGGGTATCGCACCCCGCTGGCGGCGCTCGCCAAGCGGTTGGCGGCCGCGCCACCTGCCGCGTCCGGTGCATGAGGCGTGGGACGTTCTGATTTTTCTGCGGACGCTCCCGCCAATCCTCCCGCCGCCATCAAGCGGCTTGGCCAGAATTTTCTCATCGATCCCAACATCGTGCGCAAGATCGTTGCGCTCGCAGACATCACCTCGAACGACGACGTTCTCGAAATCGGTCCCGGCCGCGGTGTGCTGACCGACGCCTTATGCAAGACCGCCGGCCGTGTGACGGCCGTTGAGATCGATCCACGGCTCCACGACTATCTTGCCGAACGGCAGGCGGAGTGGCCCAACCTGACGCTGGTGCTCGAGGACGCGCTCGTCTATCCGGTCGAGAGTTTGCCGGTGGGGACGATTGTTGTCGCGAATTTGCCGTACTATATTTCGACGCCGTTGTTGTTCCGATTGCTGGATCAACGCGACCGGTTTCCGCGTCTTGTTTTGATGCTCCAGAACGAAGTGGCCGACCGGCTGGTCGCCAAGCCCGGCAGCTCCGACTACGGCGTCCTCTCCGTCATGGCACAGTATGCGGCGGAGATCACCAAAGCCTTCCGTGTTTCCGCTCAATGTTTCCGGCCCAGGCCGGAAGTTGGGTCCGCCGTCGTGTTACTGCGGACTAGATCGCAGCGGGAACTCAGTCCTGAAGAAGAGCCAAAGTTTGCCGCGCTGGTAAAAGCCGCGTTCGCGCACCGGCGCAAGACGTTGGTGAACTCGCTCAAAGACGAAGGCTACGATCAGTCTCGCATCATCGGAGCGCTTGAGCGGCTGACTCTCTCTCCATCGGTCAGGGCAGAAACGCTCTCGCTCGAGCAGTTGATTCAGCTCACACGCGGCATACGTTCCCCAGCGTAAATCCTGGGCATCCAGCTGGCTAGAGAGCGGTCGCGCTCCGCGGCATTGTTTGAAACGATGTGCCCCCTGTGTTAGCATCCGCGGCATGGGTGCTACGACGTCGGCGAAGCGGGGAGAAGCCCGCCGCGCCCCTGCTCCTCCTTCCCATATTCAGCGTGAAGTCATCGGCGTGATCTTGATCGCGCTGAGCTTGCTCACGCTCTTAAGCCTCTTGTCCTTTGTGCCGGGTGAAGCCGAGACGGTGGCCTCCGGCGCTCCGGCCGCGGCCCCTCCGCGCAATTTGATCGGCTCCTTTGGCGCGGTCCTCGCTGGAGGATTCTTTTTCCTGATCGGCGGAGCGGCGTACTTATTTCCCCCCTTGCTCGGCAAACTCGGGCTGCGCTGTTTTTCCCAGAGCCCCGCCGGGATCCGGTTGCGCACGGCCATTAGTTCGCTCGGCGCGATTCTGTTTCTGAGCGCCTTTCTGCATCTCGAAGCCACGGCGGTTCCCACGGTGAGCAGCGGGTTCGTTTTTCGAGGCATGGCGGGCGGAGTATTCGGGCAAGTCCTGGCAGATGGGCTCCGGTCCTGGTTTGCCAGCACCGGCGCGCACATTGTAATCCTGGCCAGTTTTTTAGTGTCGCTCTTATTCACCACCCCGTTGTCATTGACCGAGCTGGTTCATGGATTTCCTGATCGCTGGGCGGCCTGGAAGGAAAAGCTGGCAGCGCTGATGCCGGAACCGGCGATTGAAGCTCCTGTGGAAACGGGCAATCGGCGGCAGCGGAACCGGGTTGTGAAAGAACGGCCCCTGCCCGAGGTGGAAGAGATCGCGGAGGTTTCGGAGGTTCAAGAGCCTGAACCGGCTGCGGTAATGGAATGGCCAGTGATCCAGCCTCCAATCGCAGCGCGTCCGGTCCCTGCTGAAGTGAATGAACCGGAGGTCGAAGTCGTTTCGATGACGGTCGATTCGAGCGACTACCAACTGCCCGACCCTGACGAGTTGTTGAGCGATCCAAGCGGTCCGGTCACCCGCATGTCCGACGATGAGCTGAAGGCGCAGTCCGATGTGTTGATGCGCGCGCTGGCGAGCTTCGGCATCATTGGTAAAGTGACCGAGGTGCGGCCTGGGCCGGTTGTGACGATGTATGAGTTCGAGCCGTCGCCTGGGACCAAGGTGGCGAGAATTGTGAACCTGGCCGACGATCTGGCGCTGGGGCTCAAGGCGATCAGTTTGCGCATTGTCGCGCCGATCCCAGGGAAATCGGTCGTCGGCATCGAAGTGCCGAACCTGGCTCGTGAAACGGTGTCGATGAAAGAAGTCGTGATGAGCGAGACGTTCACCAAGGCGCGCTCGAAACTCACGCTGGCGCTGGGCAAGGACATTTTCGGCGCCCCGGCGACGGCGGATCTCAAGACGATGCCGCATCTGCTGGTGGCCGGCGCGACTGGAGCCGGGAAAAGCGTCGGGCTCAATACAATGTTGCTGAGCATTCTCTTTTCCGCGCGGCCGAGCGAGGTCAAGCTCTTATTGATCGATCCGAAGATGCTGGAATTTTCGTCGTATGACGGCATTCCGCACTTGCTGCGGCCGGTCATTACCGATGCGAAGTCGGCGGCGCGCGGGCTGGGGTGGGTCGTGGCCGAGATGGAACGGCGGTACAAGTTGCTGTCGGAAGCCGGTGTGCGGAATATCGATGCGTATAATCGCAAGGTGGCGGGGTTGCACGAGGCGTTTGCGGAAGAGACGGCGGCGGCGAATCAACCGGAATTGCCGATGCAGTTCTTGACAGAGGAGCAGCGTCTTTCTGCCGGCGAATCGACGGATCCCGAGGTCGATCCCGGTCCCAGGGAGCGCCCGACGCCGCCCGAGCCGCTGCCCTATATTGTTGTGATGATCGACGAGCTGGCCGATTTAATGATGGTGGCGCCGAAGGATGTCGAAGACAAGATCGCCCGCCTGGCGCAGATGGCCAGGGCTTCGGGCATCCACTTGGTCCTGGCGACGCAGCGGCCGTCTGTGGATGTGCTCACGGGCTTGATCAAGGCGAACTTTCCAGCCCGGATCGCGTTCCAGGTGTCGTCGAAGACGGACTCGCGAACAATCCTCGACGCGAACGGCGCCGAAGCGTTGCTGGGTCGCGGCGACATGCTGTATCTGGCTTCCGGCACGGGAAAGCTGGCCCGGCTGCATGGCTCGTTTGTGTCCGATGACGATGTGCGCCGGGTGGTGGATTTCGTCAAGAAACAGGCGCTGCCCAAGTACGATCCCGAGTTGCAGGCGTTGAAACAGGAAGACGCGGCGGAAGAAGAAGCGAAAGACGAAGTGTATGAGCAGGCGAAAGATTTGGTGCTGACGTCCGGGCAGGCGTCCGCGTCGCTGATTCAGCGGCGGTTGCGCGTCGGCTATCCCCGCGCCGCCCGGATGATCGAGCAGATGGAAGCGGATGGCATTGTTGGCGCGGCGGGGCGTGACGGGCGCCGGGAAGTGCTCGGGCGCCGTGGCCCAGTGGGAGCGGTGGAAGCATGAGTGCATGGAAAGTGTGGCTGTTCGTTGCGATGGTTGCCTGTACGCCGGCCGGGCCGTTGTGGAGCGCCGAGGGGGCGCCGGATGAAAAGGCGATGCAGGAAATCCATGAGGTGGTGAAGCAGCTGCAGGCTCGGTATGAAAAGACGAAAGACCTTCAGGCGGACTTTACGCAAAAGACCAGGATCGAAGGGTTTGAACGGCCAGTGACATCCTCTGGTAAGGTGTACATCAAGAAGCCGGGGCGGTTGCGATGGGACTATCTCGATCCGGCCAATGAGCAGATTTATGTGAATCACGACGATGTCAAAGTGTATGTGCCGGAGCATAAGCAGGTGCTCATCGGCAAGCTCACGCATATGGCGGCGTCCCAGGCGCCGTTGGAATTGCTGCAAGGAGCGGCGAAGCTCGAAGAGTCGTTTGACGTTTCTCCAGCGACCGGGAAAGAGCGCGGGGTCGGCGGCATTCGCCTGCTGAGTCTGGTGCCGAAAGGCCGCGAGTTGGATTCGTCCAGGCATGTGCAGCGGATCGTCGTGGAAGTGTTTCCCAAGACCTATTTTATCCGCACGGTGTGGCTGCATGAGATCAGTGGGAATGTGGCGACGTTCGAGTTTTCGTCGCTGAAGCCGAATCTTGGATTGGGAGAAGAGGTGTTCGAGTTCAAGACGCCGGCCGACGTGGAAGTGGTCAAAGCCCCGGTGTTGAATTAGCCGGCTCCGGTGCGTCCAATTGGGATCGTCTGGCGAGTGATGCGAGAGGCGGAGGGCATGCGATGCAAACGACCGGCATAATGTCAGTGACGGAAGCCGTGGATCGGGCCGTGGCCGCGCTCGATTTCGACCGGTTGCACAAGACCTATTGGGATCAGAATGAGTTCCTCGTCATTAAGCAGTTTCTCCCGCGCGCATTTGTCGAATCGGCCTTTGTCCCGCAGGTGGAGGGGCTCAAGCCGCGCATCAACCGGAACTATATTCCCGGCCACAAGAAGGGCGGGAGTGTCAGCTACTATACGGTGCAGGAACAGGCGCCGCTGTTTCTCGATCTCTACCGGTCGTCCGCCTATCGCGACTTTCTCAACCGGCTGGTTCACGCGAATCTGCTGCTCTGTCCCGATAACGATCCGCATTCTTGCGCGCTCTATTACTATACGGAGCCGGGCGACCATATCGGGTTTCATTACGATACGTCGTACTACAAGGGCGCGCGCTACACGATTTTGATGGGAATGGTTGATCGGTCGTCGCACTGCAAGCTGGTGTGCGACCTATTCAAGGACGATCCGTCGAAAGAAACGCAGCACCTGGAGCTTATCACCGAGCCCGGCGACATGGTGATTTTCAACGGCGACAAGCTCTGGCACGCGGTCACTCCGCTGGCGGAAGGCGAGGAGCGGGTGGCGTTGACCATGGAATATGTGACGAATCCTGAGATGGGCCGGTTCCACCGCCTCTATTCGAATCTGAAAGATTCGTTCGCGTATTTCGGGCTCAAGACTGTGTTCAAGCGTGCCTTCTCCAGCCAGCGCACCTCCTAGTCGTTTGTTCGCTGAACTTCCTGTGAAGAAATGGATCCGCGAGACTCTTAGTTCCTCGTGCGCTCTCCTGCGTCGGTCGCGAGGGCTCGTCCATTCAGCACGAGTTTTTTCAGTGGCGTGGACCATTGCTCCGGCGGCACTTCTGTCGCTCTGTTAGCCGCTAGTTGCCGTATCAAGAGCGCTTTGGTTTGCTGGATCCCTCGTATTCCGCGTGGGCGGCCAGCTTTTAATTCCTGCTCACGAGGGGGAAATGGGCGTCGGTTTGCGATTTCCATAGTCGCGAGAATGGCGCGAAGGGCATCTTCCACAAGCCAAGCCAGTGTGGTGTGGGGGGTCCAATAGGCGGCATCCCGCAGTTGGTTGACCAGTTGCACGGGAAGCGTGATAGTCAAGCTGGTGGTCGGGTTGCGATGCGAAGACATCTGTTGCGGATCGGTTTGAGATTGAAGCGGTTCAGACAGCAAGGTCTTCTCTGAGGTCGATGTTGCATGAAGATTGGTCATCATCGCAGTAATCCTTTCATTGGGAAGGCGATAGATACGAGCGCAAGAAGGAGTCTGTTTGAGGCAGCCGATCGGGATAGGCCGTGCCTCCTTTCGGAGGCACGGCGCGCATGGTCATGGACGAAGGCGCCAGCGTGCTTCTGGATGGGCACAATCCAAAAGCAGCATCACCCCGCAGAGGGGAACCCTCAGAGACAAGGTGCGTAACTGGCGGCGTCGCGCCATGCCATAGCAAATCGAATGGAGCAATGAGCGGGCAGGGCGTCATGGTGAAAATGGATAATCCTTTCTTCGACCGTGTATGCGGAAGAGCAGCGACTACTTAGGTGGTAAAGCAATGGACGTACCAGGTGGGTCGCTATGCGCATCAGGACGAATGAGTTCTAAAGCGTTGATTTCTTATGATGCGAAAATGAAGCGGCGATGATTCTTCTGGAGGAGAAGTAATCGAAGGCAATCCGATGTATCTGAAGCAGTACGAGCGCTATCTGCTTCGATACAGTGCGAGCGCGGTCGAAGGAATTATAGGTGCAGGTGTTTCATCGCTGCGGCGCAGAGGACGATGAAAAAGCCCATCCAGAGAGCCGCGCGTTGATAGGGGATGACTTCGTAGTCCTCGTCATCCTCGGCGTCATCGTCGGATTTGAAGATGACTGTGTAGAGAAACAGTGTCAGTAAGCAGAGAACCAGTCCGAGCTTGATGAAGAAGATGGTCAGATACTTGGCGTTGTGTTGAATCCCGAGCTGTGTCTGCGACGTCATCACCTGATTGACGTAATGCAGATTGACGCCGCCGGTAAACAGCAGCACCACCAACAGGATGCCCGCGATTTTCTTATAGTGCTGGTAAAACGCATCGCTGATCGGCTTGATCTGCTCTTTGGCGACGGCTTTCTTCAGGCCTGGGGTCACGGCCATGACGAGAAACGCCAGTCCGCCGATCCAAATGATTGCGGACAGCAGATGGAACCAGTGATTGACGATCGGAATCAGGATGTTCAGATCGGTGGTGATGCTTTGGAGGCTGTCCATAGAGCGATCAGGAGGGGAGCGCCACGGCGATTATCCGCGCAGCCGCCTCACTCCTTCCCCTTCATGTCGAAATTGAAGACGGGCGCGTCGTTGCCGAATCGCTTTTTCCGGAGTTCTTCCATCAGCTCGATGGTGATCAGGGGGACATTGTTCTCGCGGGCGTGCTTCTCGACGCCCTTTTTCACCATGGCGCGGAGGAAATAGGGAATGCGGCTCAGGCGCAGCTCCGAGGCCTCGTCCCAGGGAATGGCGGATTCTTCCGCGACGTTGAAGGCGACTTTAATTTTTTCTCCACCCTTGGGGGTGTAGAGACACCACTCGTCTTCATCCAGCCAGTCGCCGTGATCGACGTACGGGCGGGCGCGGCAGCCGCCGCAGATGTCGGTATATTCGCAGTCTCCGCATTTTCCCTTGAGTTGCGGATAGCGGAAAGAATTGAAGACATCCGATTTTTCCCACAAATCCACAAAGCTGTTCTGACGGACATTGCCGGCGGAGAGCGGCATATACGGACAGGGCGTCAACTCGCCGTTCGGGGTCACGCGCGCATAGTTCGTCCCGGCGAGGCAGCCGCCGCCCATGTAGCCGGTGGCTTTCGTGATGGGAGAGTTCGGGTCCTTCTCATATGCCAGGCGCTTGAAGTGAGGCGCGCAACGGGCGCGCACCAGCATGCCTTTATAGTTGTCCTGGCAGTCGATCAGATAGCCCAAGACTTCTTCATATTGCGCTGGGGTGATGTCCGTGAGCTCTTCGCCGCGGCCGGTGCAGACCATGAAAAACACGTTGAGCACCCGCGCGCCGAGCTGATGCGACCATTCGATGACCGCCGGCAGCTCCTGATAGTTCATCGGCTGCGCGCTGAAATGGACTTGGAATTGGAGGCCATTCCGTTTGCTGGCTTCAATGCCGGCGACGGCGGCTTCCCAGGCTCCCGGGACGCCTCGGAAAGAGTTGTGTTTGGCGGCATCGAGCGAATCGATACTGATGCCGACGCCCATGACGCCAATCTCGACCAAGGTCTTCGCCATCTGGTCGTTGATGAGCATGCCGTTAGTGCCGAAGACGACCATGAAGCCGAGCTTCACCGCATGGCGGGCAATGTCGAGGATGTCGGGGCGAACCAGCGGCTCTCCGCCGGTAATGACCAGCAGGCAGCCCTTATTCACTTCAGCGATCTGATCGATGAGCTTGTAGCATTCTTCAGTGGAGAGCTCGTCATCGCCCCCGGCCGACTTGGTGGTGGCGTCCAGGTAGCAGTGATCGCACTTGAGGTTGCAGCGCTTGGTCAGGTTGAGCGCGACAAGATAGGGCTTGAAGTCATCGACCGTCCGGCCGTCATGCACACCCTCGCCCTTCGGGCCGGGAGTCATGAATTGCGTGATCTGCTGTTGAAGCGATCCCAAGGCACCCGACAAAGACGGGATGTTCAGGATCGGGAGCGACTTGCCCATCAGTTGGCCCCGGACTTCGCGCCGGTCAGATTGGCAATCATGTCTTTTAGATTGCCGGTCTTCATCGCATCGGCCATATAACCCTTGGCCTGTTCGATGCCTTCGTTCGCGACTTCAGCCGTGATGAGACTCGCGCCGATCTTTTCCGCATGTTTCTCGATCAAGGCCTTCGTGCAGTCCCGCATGAACCCTTCAGGAGCCCGTTCCAGCCTGGCCTGAGCATCCGCGCTCCAGGTAAACGGGGACGCCTCGGCTTTAGCCGAGCCGTTTCCATTGGCCTGTTCGCCATTGGTTCCGTTCGTGCCGTTGGCCGCCGCAGCGACCGTCTCTTCGGCATTGGGCGAGGTGCCGGTGCCTTTATTCGAGAAAATCGGTTGATAGTCTTCATCCGCCGCTTCCTTGATCGTGGGGGCGGCGTATTCCAGCGTGATCGTGGTCATGCCGAGTTTTCTGGCGCTCTTTTCGATTTTGGCCTTGGCGCGTCGGCGTTGGAATCCGGCCGGAACCGCGCGAATGGCTTCCTTGGCGTCCTTGGTCCATTGCATGGGGACGTCGTCATAGGCCAGATCGGTTTCCAGCTCGCCTTCGGCTTTGGCGGCGGCTTCAAAAATCGTTTTATCGACCTGTTTGAACTTGTCGCCATCGGCGGAGCAGACTGGGCATTTCACCGGGGTCTCGCCCTTTCCGATGTAGCCGCAGCCGTCGCAGACAAAGTAATTCTGGTTCATGCGGTCGAGATACGCCTGGGTGCCAGCAGAGGTCTTCGGCTTTTCTTCCACGATGCCGGTCATCATGCCGCTGAGCGTATTGCCCATGAGGTCCTTGGCGACCGAATCGTCCGCCTTCATCTTGTCGCGATCGATGCCGGCGGCATCCAGACTGCCACCGAGCGCGCGCATGGCATCCATGGCCCCTTTCGGGAGAATGTGGCCGATGGCAATATCGAGAACCGTGTTGCTGATGATTGTGTGGCCTTTTTCGATGGCATAGCGATGGACCGCCGTCTTAGCGACGCCGCGGGCGAAGATCGGGATCTTTTCCATCCGCCGCAGCGCTTCTTCCGTCCAGGCGATGGTGTATTCGGCCTGGGTATCGATCGGCGGCACATATTTGCGATTGGACACCAGGACGTTGCAAGCGGCGCTGCGCAACAGGTTTTCCGTGTTGCTACCGATATCCATGTCCTCATCGCTGTGGACGCCGATGCGGCCGACGATCAGGAGCCACGGAGTGTCTTTGCGGACATACTGGATGATCTTTTCAAAGGCTTTGCCGTCGAGCAACGTCGTTTTAACGTCGGTCTTCTCCGCCTGGGCAATCTCGCGGGAAATATCGAGATGCGACTGATAAATCTTGGCCAGTCCGCTGTCGATGATTTCCTCGTGGAGCTTTTCCTGTTCCTTGAAGCGGAAGACCTTGCCGGCTTCTTCGTTCAAGACTCCGGAAATGCTGTGGAAGGCGGCGTAGTGGAAATAGGGATCGAAGGCCGAGATGACTTCGACTGGCCGGTTGAAGGCTTTGCCGAGCGCCAGGCCGGTCATCAATCCGCCGAACGAGTAGGGGCTGCCGTCTACTGCCACGACGATCTTGCCGTTATTCATCGGCTCGGTGTTCTTGATGATGAACATGTCCGAGTTGCGGATGCGGCGGATCACGCGTTCGGTATTGCTGCCGATGACGCTGTCTTTCACCGCGCCGACGCCGAGCGCGCCCATGATCACGAGATCGTAGGCGTTGGTATTGATATCTTCGACGAGGACCTTCCAATTGCGCCCTTCGAGGGATTTCCGCTCGATGGGAAGGTTGGACTCGTTGCACTTCTTATCGACGTAGTCGAGATAGGAATCCGTGATGATTTGGAGCCCGCGCGTGATCAGCGAGTCGTGGATTTGCCGCTGGCGGTCTAGCTCCTGCTCATCGTGATACTCCTCGGGCAAGCCGGCTTCCATTTGCTTGAAGCGCTTGTCGTGCATCTTCGCCGCGTAGACGTGGCTGCCGACAATCTTGGAGCCGAACGTCTTTGCAAACTCGACGCCGACATCGACTGCTGTATTGGAATGGTCGGAGTTATCGACCGGAATATAGATAGTCTTATACATCGAGACGCCTCCTCCAAGGCCTCTTTTTGCCGTGGGTGACCGTCATAATTGTCAAAAAAACCAAACGGTTGCCTACTGACCCCAGCATAAAAGAGGTCGGATGATAGCATTGGCCCGTTCTGGAATGCAAGGCGAAGATCCTGAGTCGCCTGCCGCGGGAACAACCGGTTTAGGAAACGGGTGTCGCGGAGGATTTGGAGGGCGAGGCTACGGAAGAAGACGAGCTTTTGCGCGATTTGAGAATTTCTTCCAACGAGAGCAACGCATCCCGGCCGGAGTTCCCTTCGATCCCTTTGAGCAGGCTCTTATCGGCGTACTTTTCCGGTTGATGAGTGGCGTCGGCGCTCTGCGAGAGAGACCCTGACCATTTCCGAGGATCGCGGCTGCCTTGTTTTCGCTCCCATGCCCTGAGGCAGGCCTTGGCAATGAAGCCGTTGAGGGGGGCTGGATTATAAAGCAGCTTCCGGATGCTCGTCGGAGTGAGCATCAAGGGATTATAGCCGGCCGACAGGTAGCCCTCTTCGAGCAGGCGCTGTTCCAGATCGGTATTGGGCTGGATGCCCAAGAAGAACATCAGCGGAAACACCCGCTCTTCTCCCAGGATCGACGCGACCATCTTATAGGACTCCACGCTCTGCAAGAGCGTCTCTTCCGTTTCTTTGGGAGAATTGAGCGAATAGTTCAGGATAACTTTGCCTCTGAACCCGGCTTCGGCCAGGTAGCGGCAGCCATCATAAAGGCGCTCCAGCTTGAATCCCATGTGGAGGTTATTCAGGACTTCCTGAGAGCCTGAAGTAATCGCCACTTCCAGGTCTCCGACCCCCGATCGCACCATCAACTTCGCGAGTTCAGGCGTAATGAGGGACGTGCGGATATAGCCGGACCACTCAATGTCCAGCTTTTCACTGACGATCCGCTCCAGAATCTCAGTGCATTGCGGGTAGGCTTCTTTCCCCGTGATGAACTGTGCATCGGTAAACCAGAACCGCCGCGCCCCCCATTGATGGTAGTGCTGAGAGATATCTTTCACGACCATGGCAGGCGGACGATAGCGGACTCGTTTGCCTTCAATGTAGGGGTAGAGGCAGAACGCGCAGTCGTAGGGGCAGCCTCGTTTGGTCTGCACGCCAATCGATTCGCCGGCAAACTCGCGATGCTGCGGGAAAATCGAGGTCAGGTAAGGCAGATCGACGGTCAGCGCATCGAGCAGCGCCGGGGATCCCTGCTGGCCTTTTCGGACTTTCCCTCCTTCTTTGACGATATAGCGTTCATCTTCAATCGACCGGCCTTCGATTACTTTCAGGATCGCATCTTCGCCTTCGCCGAGCAGGCCGATGGTCCCTTCTGGCAATTTTTCGATGAGCTGATCGGCAAAGGCGGTAAAGGCGCCGCCCCCGATCATGATCTGCGCCTTCGAGAACTCTTTTCGGATCAGCCAGGGATACGAGAGAATCTTGTAGATGTGGCTGTAATAGCGATAGAGCTGCTGCACGCCCGCGAACGACGCCACCACGCGCTTCAGCGGATTGCTGGCAAAGTAAAAATTGAACGCATGCTCCAGCGACGAATCGCCTTCATGCGGCGAGAAGATCTGAATGTCCCGCCAGGAGAAACAGACCAGGTCCGGCTGAAAGCTCTTTGCCGCATCGCGAAGCGCCTGGCTGCGCTGTGAGACGGGAAACAGCGAGAGATCGAGGATCTGCTGGCGCACCTCCGGTTTCCGGCGGTGAATGAAGTCGGCCAGATAGGTGATCCCGATTGGATAGACCTTCTTACAGGGGAGAAAGACGTAGAGAATGGATTCCATGGGCTATTTCACTGCCACGTGAATGGCGACAATTCCGCCGGTCAGGTTCTTATAGGACACCTGGCGGAAACCGGCCTCGCGCAGGATATTGCAGAGCCGCTCCTGATCGGGAAACGTGCGGATCGAGGCAGGCAGATACTCATAGACGCCGGTCGTGTCCCGCGCGACCTTCGTTCCGATCCAAGGCAACAGCTTGAACGAATACCAATCGTAGAGCGCCCGCAGCCAGCCGAAGACCGGCCGGGAGAATTCCAGGCAGACAAACGTGCCGCCTGGCTTCATCACCCGGCGGATTTCGCCGACCGCTTGCGGCCGGTTCCCGACATTGCGCATGCAAAAGCCGGTGGTCACCGCGTCGAACGTGTTGTCGGTGAATCCGAGATGTTCTGCATTGGCTTGCAGGCAAGTGATCCTGCCGGTGCGCCCCTTGAGATCGACCTTCTTGAGCCCTTCGGCGAGCATGGCGTGATTGAGATCGGACGCGACGACGCGGCCGTTGGCCCCCATGCGGGGTTCGACCAGCAGGGCCAAGTCGGCGGTGCCGGCTCCCACATCGAGCGCCGTGCCCTGTTCGACCTGAGGTACGAATGCCGCCGTGATTTTCTTCCAGCGGTAATGGAGTCCAAAGCTCAGGAGCGTATTGTTCAGGTCATAGACGCCGGCGATGGCCGTGAACATCCTCTGCACAGCCTGTTCGCGCGCGGAGCCGGTCCAAGTGGAGACGGCTTGAGCGGGAGCTTGAGTGCTTGATGGAGCAGGAGACTGTCGCGCTTGTGCCATGGCGCCGTGGTACCACCTGCTTTCAGACTTTGTCAAGGAAGGAGCCGGGGCGTCACAGAGACATGCGCCTGTTCCCATTCGGCGCTTCGCTCAGCGCTCACTCTCCGAATAGCGTCAGCCCGTCGATGAGGCGAAAGTGCCGCTTGTTTCGTGTCATCAAGGGAAGGCGTTTGATGAGGGCCGTGGCGGCGATGAGCGCGTCGGCTTTTTCGAGGGAGGGATGCCGTCGGCGAAGGTCGGAATATCGGGCGGTGATCGAATCTGAGAGCGGGACCAGTCTGCAGCGGGCTAATTCGTCCAGAATCGATGCCCGTTCGTTGTCGCGGAGTCCCTGCTTGGTCAGCAGTTCTTTTTTCGTCATGACCGAATAATAGAGAGTGAAACGGCTGGAATCGAATAATGCGTGGAACCGGCCTAGATTGAAATAGTCGATGAAAATATCAGTGTCTAGGAGGATTGAGATTTTTGCCATGCCGCAATCTCATCCAGAAAGGCATCGTCAGACTGTTTGCGCCCTTGCTTTCGCAGCGCGCTCACATAGGCCGCGCTGTCGTCCACGTCTGCGTGCCCATACGGGTTGAATTTTTCCCTCACGAGGCCTTCGAGCACAGTGACGGGATAGACGCCTCTGCGCTTGGCGGCTTTAACGACAGCGCTTTTCAAGGCCGGGTCGAAGGAGAGCGTCCACTTTTCTTTTTTCAATGCCGTCTTAGGCATGCAGCCTCCGCGTACAATCGTACGTATAGTAGACGTACGATCTGGCAGTGTCAAGAATGCGAGACGGGTGGTATAATTCCGCCCCTATGAGCAATACGATCACGATAAAAGGTGCGCGCGAACACAACCTCAAAAATATCGACGTGGTCATTCCACGCGACAAGCTTGTCGTCATCACCGGCTTGAGCGGATCGGGCAAGTCGTCGCTGGCATTCGATACCATCTACGCCGAAGGGCAGCGGCGCTATGTCGAGTCCCTGTCAGCCTACGCCCGGCAGTTTCTGGAGCAGATGGGCAAGCCTGATGTCGATTCGATTGAGGGTTTGTCGCCGGCCATTTCCATCGAGCAGAAAAGCACCAGCCATAACCCGCGTTCCACCGTTGGGACGGTCACCGAGATTTACGACTACCTGCGATTATTGTTTGCGCGGGTGGGGCGGCCCTACTGTTTTCAATGTGGAGAAGAAATCGCCGCGCAGACGGTGCAGCAGATGGTCGATGCGATTGCCGAACTTCCGGAAGGCGCCAAGTTTCAGGTCCTGGCCCCGATTGTCCGGGGGCGCAAAGGGGAGTATCGCAAAGAGCTGCTGGAGATGCGCAAGGCCGGCTATGTCCGGGCGCGCGTGGATGGCGAGATCGTCGATCTCGGGGACGACATCTCGCTCGATAAGCAGAAAAAACATAGCATTGAGATCGTCGTCGATAGACTGGTCATGAAGGCGGGCGATGCCCTGATGCGGCGCCTGGCCGACTCCGTCGAGACCTCGCTCAAGCTGACCGGCGGGCTGGTCGCAGTCTTAACCGACAACGGCAAGACCCGGCTCTACAGCGACAAGCTGGCCTGCATCAAGTGCGGCGTGAGTTATCCGGAAGTCGAACCGCGCATTTTTTCTTTTAACAGCCCGCATGGCGCCTGTCCTGCCTGCGACGGCATCGGCTATCAGATGGCGCCCGGCGGTCTGGAGGAAGAAGACTTTACGCTGCTGGATGCCTGCGACGTCTGCCACGGCGCCAGGCTCAAGCCGGAAAGCCTCGCGATTAAGCTGGAGAAGAAGTCCATTGCCGAAGTCACGAGTCTGTCGATCCGCGCGGCGGCGGAGTTTTTCGTCTCGCTGAAGTTTTCGGACCGCGAGCTGGTCATCGCGCATCGCATTCTGAAAGAGATTCGCGAGCGGCTCGGTTTTCTCGTGAATGTCGGGTTGGACTATCTGACGCTGGATCGGGCGGCGGCGACATTATCCGGAGGCGAAGGGCAGCGGATTCGTCTCGCGACGCAAATCGGTTCGGGCCTCGTCGGCGTGCTCTACATTCTGGACGAACCGTCGATTGGGCTGCATCAGCGCGACAATCGCCGCCTCTTGCAGACATTGATCCGCCTGCGCGATCTCGGCAACACCGTCGTGGTTGTCGAGCATGACGCCGAAACGATGATGGCGGCCGACCACCTGCTCGACATGGGGCCCGGCGCTGGGACGCACGGTGGGCATGTCATCGCCCAGGGCACGCCGAAAGAAGTGATGGGAAATCCCGATTCCATCACCGGCCAATATCTGCGCGGCATTCAGAACGTCTCGCTGCCACAGCGTGAACGCAAGCCGAAGGGCTACCTCACGGTGGTGAACGCGCAGAAGCACAATCTCAAGAATGTGACGGCGAAGATTCCGCTGGGCATGTTGACCTGCGTGACCGGCGTCTCCGGTTCGGGGAAAAGCACCCTCGTGCTTGAAGTCCTGTTCCATTCGCTCTCGCAGATGCTCTATCACAAGAAACCCAAGATCGACGGCTGCAAGGAGTTAAAGGGGGTGGACGCGCTCGACAAGGTCATCGACATCGATCAGTCTCCGATCGGTCGCACGCCCCGGTCGAACCCCGCGACCTACACCGGGCTGTTTAGTTTCATTCGCGATCTCTATTCGAATTTACCCGAGTCGCGCGTGCGCGGATACAAGCCGGGGCGCTACAGCTTCAACGTCAAAGGCGGGCGCTGCGAAGCCTGCCAGGGCGACGGGCTCATCAAGATCGAGATGCATTTTCTGCCGGATGTCTACGTGACCTGCGAGGTTTGCAAAGGCCAGCGGTACAACCGCGAGACGATGGAGATTTTGCACAAGGGCAAGAGCATCGCCGACGTGTTGAACATGACGGTCGATGAGGCGCTGGAATTCTTTGAGCACATTCCCTTCATCAAGCGGAAGCTCGAAACGCTGCACGATGTCGGGCTGCACTATGTGAAGCTCGGCCAGTCCGCCACGACGCTCTCGGGCGGCGAAGCGCAGCGCGTGAAACTCTCGCGCGAACTCTCCAAGCGTCCCACTGGGCGGACCATGTACATTCTGGACGAGCCGACGACTGGCCTCCATTTCGCCGACGTGCAGCGACTGATCGATGTGTTGGATCGGCTGGTGGAATCGGGGAATACCGTCCTTGTGATTGAGCACAATCTCGATGTCATCAAGAACGCCGACTGGATCATCGACCTCGGTCCCGAGGGCGGCGACCGCGGCGGCGAAATCGTCGTCGAAGGCCCGCCGAAAGAAGTGGCGAAGTCGAAACGTTCCTACACAGGGCAGGTGCTCAAAGAAGCGGGGTTGTAGGGGACTGGCTCCGCCGTCTGGCGGTGCCTGTCCCCGTACGACGACGGTAGGGTGGTGAAGGGGATGCGGGGTGGAAGGGCGGATCTTTCGGAAGTCGCCACGATGCGATGGATAGAGGTTGCTCCTGGTTCCATACTCTCCGCGTGCGACTCTAAACGCGACCAAGGGTCGCATGCCGTCGCACAGCGGCACTCTCTTGGCTATCATCTGTCTGCGCCCGCTATGACGACGCCCGAAAGATCCGCCCTCCCTCCCCGCAAGAAGGGAAAGGGTAGCGACTGAAGGCGCTCATGGCCTTCAGTCGCATCATGGTAAACAAATGACGAATATCTACGAAGCTGAAAAGCAGTTTGAGAAATATCGAGATAATTTGAGAAGAGAAGTTGGTCTTCTGGCGGATTACGTTGATCTATTCCACAGGCTTCATCAAGGGAGAAAGAAGTATCCTTTTGAAATAAATTCTGCACCGGCGTTCTTCTCCCTTGTGGCTATGTCCGTATTCACTGCCATTATCCTGTGGGCCGATAAGCTGCTTGATGAGAAAGGCCAGCGGGGAATTTTCGACTTCTTGAAGTTTGTAGAAACTAATACGCATATATTGTCGATCGAGATGCTGAAGTGCCGAAGGAACTTTCCTGATAACCATTGGGTAATTAAAGGGAGACGAAAGGCGGGAGAAATAACCGCTAGGCGCGTCGCAAAGGATCGAGAGCGCCTTAAGAGTCTTGGATGCCTAAAAAGCCTCAAGACTCGTAGGAACAGGTATCATGCCCACTTTGACAAGAAGTATTTCTTTGAGCCCGAGCGGCTAGCTAGTGACGCACCAATTGCTTTAAGAGATTTTCGAAAGGCTGTGAAAGCTCTATGGACCATTGTCAATAAGTATTCTGCGGCATATGACAGCAAGTCCTATGAGTCGACGGCAGCCAATATTACGGATCTAGACCACATCTTGCGCACGCTCCGGGAACATCACAAGCTTCAGATGAAGCAGTATGCGGATTGAGCGTTTCTTGGTTTGAGAGAAGCCCCCAAGGAGGCCCATGCACACCATCCTTCTCCTGACCGTCTCCAACATCTTCATGACGTTCGCCTGGTACGGGCATTTGAAGTACAAGGATTCGCCTTTGTGGATCGTGATTGTGGCGAGTTGGGGAATCGCCTTTTTTGAATATTGCTTTCAGGTGCCGGCGAACCGGATTGGGCACTATGAATTCAATGCCGCGCAATTGAAAACTATTCAGGAAGTGATTACCCTTATCGTGTTTTGCGTGTTCTCGGTGCTCTATCTGAAAGAACCGCTCAAGTGGAACTATCTGGCCGGGTTCGGTCTGATGGTCGGCGCGGTCTTCCTCATCTTTAAAGAGTGGTGAACGATGCCTCCCAAGAAGAAAGAGCCGGCGAAAGCAGCAGTGGCGAGTACCGTGGAAGATTTTGAAAAGCTCGGGGTCTTTTATCTCGGACGCCCGTACGACCTCGCCGCGAAGCAGGCGAAGTCGGGATGGTTGCTGTACGACTCCAAAGATCTCGTGACCCATGCGGTCTGCGTCGGCATGACCGGCAGTGGCAAGACCGGCCTCTGTCTGTCGCTTCTCGAAGAAGCGGCCATCGACAACATTCCCGCCATCATCATCGATCCCAAGGGCGACCTAGGCAACTTGATGCTCACCTTCCCCGGTCTCAAGGGCGAAGATTTTCAGCCCTGGATCAATGAAGACGATGCGCGCAAGAAGGGCCTGTCGCCGGCCGACTTCGCCAAGGCGCAGGCGGAACTCTGGACGAAAGGGCTGGCTGGATGGCAGCAAGACGGCGCACGCATTCAGCGGCTGCGCGATGCGGCGGAGGTGGCGATCTATACGCCGGGGAGTAACGCGGGGCTTCCGGTCTCCATTTTGAAATCCTTCGCCGCACCGGCTGCCGATGTGCGTGAAGATGCCGAGCTCTTCCGCGAACGCATCAGTACGACGGCGACGAGTCTGCTTGGCCTGCTCGGCATTGAAGCCGATCCGATTCAAAGCCGCGAGCACATCCTGCTCTCGACGATCCTAGATCGCACTTGGAGGAACGACGAAGATCTGGATCTCGCCGCGCTCATTCACGCTATCCAAACTCCGCCGGTCTCGAAGGTCGGCGTGATGGATGTCGATTCCTTCTTCCCGTCGAAGGATCGTTTTGCGCTGGCGATGAAGCTGAACAATCTGCTCGCGGCGCCAGGCTTTCAGTCTTGGCTCGAAGGCGAAGCGCTCGATGTGCAGTCGCTGCTCTATACGCCGGCAGGCAAGCCGCGTCTTGCGATTTTCTCCATCGCCCATCTGAACGACGCCGAACGCATGTTCTTCGTGACGCTGCTGCTCAGCCAGATGGTTGGATGGATGCGGGCACAGTCCGGCACGACCAGTCTGCGTGCGCTTCTCTACATGGACGAAATTTTCGGCTATTTCCCGCCGGTGGCGAATCCGCCGTCGAAGCTGCCGCTGATGACTTTGCTTAAGCAGGCGCGCGCGTTCGGCTTGGGTGTGGTGCTGGCGACGCAGAATCCGGTCGATCTCGATTATAAAGGTTTGGCCAATACCGGCACCTGGTTCATCGGGCGGTTGCAGACGGAGCGCGACAAGGCGCGGGTGCTCGAAGGATTGGAAGGCGCCTCCTCCAGCGCTGGGAAGAAATTCGACAAAGGGCGGATGGAGCAGACGCTGGCGGGGCTGGGGGCCAGAATCTTTTTGATGAACAACGTGCATGAAGACGCGCCGGTGGTATTTGAAACTCGCTGGTGTCTGTCGTATTTGCGCGGCCCGCTGACGAGAACGCAGATCAAGCAGTTGATGGATCCGCAGCGAGCCGCTCATGCCGCCACAGCATCAGCACCGGCAGTCACGTCGGTGAAGAGTGCAAAAGGCGGGGCGCGTCCAATCGTCCCGCCGGATGTGCCGCAGCAGTTCATCCCGTTACGCGGATCCAAGCCGGAGGGGAGCGAGCTTGTCTATGTTCCGATGTTGCTGGGATCGTCCCAGATCCGCTTCTCCGATACGAAGAGCGGCATCGACCAGACTCAGACGGTTACCGTGCTGGCTCCGATATCCGACGGAGCGGTGGCGGTCGAGTGGGATCATGCCAGCGCCGCAGATCTTGCTGTAGCGGACTTGGGGCAGGCGCCGGAGGCTGAGGCGCAGTTTCTTCCACTGCCCGCGAGCGCCGGTAAATCGAAGAGCTATGCCGAGTGGAATAAAGATTTCGGCGGGTGGCTGTTCCGCACACAGAAAATCGAATTGCAGAAGAGCCCGAGCACGAAGGACGTTTCCAAACCGGATGAGTCTGAACGAGATTTTCGCGTCCGGCTCCAACAGTCTGGCCGCGAGGCGCGGGACAAGGCGGCTGAATCGTTGCGCCTGAAGTACGCGCCGAAGATCACGACCCTACAGGATCGTATTAGGCGCGCGGAGCAGCTGAAGGAGCGGCAAGTGTCGGAGTCGCGTTCGAGCCAAGTGCAGGCGGCTATCAATGTCGGGGCCTCGATCCTCGGTGCGTTCTTGGGCCGGAAGACGATCAGCGCGACGAATATCGGACGGGCGACAACGGCCATCAAGAGCGCGGGGCGCGTGATGAAAGAATCGCAGGAAGTCGGCCAGGCGGAAGAAAATGTGGCCGTGCTTCAACAGCAGTTGGCCGATCTCGAAGCGCAGTTCAAAGCCGAGAGCGACGCGCTGGCGGCGGCGACCGATCCCTTGAACGAAAAACTCGACACCATTTCCATCAAGCCCACCAAGTCCAACATCGCGGTGAAACTCGTGACTCTCGCCTGGACGCCGCACTGGCGGGATGCGAAGGGCGCGGTTATACCGGCGTGGGTGTAACCGCGGATCGATCCTGAGGCAGGGCGAAGCTCAGACGTGTCAGGGGTTGTGTTGTTTATAAAGGGCGTCGAAGGCGCCCGGCAACGTGGCTGCCTTGGCAGTGACAGAGGTGAAGGCCTCTCCTGCCACATGGGCTCCCAGCCGCCGGTAGGATTCAAACTGCGATTCATCGAAAAACTGATCCGACGTCGGCTCATGCGGGAATTGTTCGTGGTGAGCCGCATATTCCAGCACGTCCACCGGCTCATCGTCGCTGAGCGAAGGCTTGAGGTAGATCAAGATGCCGTCGGGGGCGCCTGGATCGATGCGGCTATAGCGGATGGTGCCCACTGCATAATGGACCCCGGAGCGACGCTGGGCCGATGGCCGTAACGGTGCGACGTTGATATCGATGTCGATGCCCAGATCGATCCTGATTTTCCGGATCGCATTTCCCAGATCATGAAATTCCATCTTGTCATCGCAGCCTGCGTCGCTCACGAGAATGTAGTGGCATCGCCGCAGCACCATCTCGTAGAGGCCGAGGTTTTCAAAATGTCCGCCGTCGGACAGATACACATACGGCGTTTGCTCATTGGTGAAACCGAACGCTTCCTTCAGCATCGGCCCGACGGCGAACTCCGGGCAGGACTGTTTGTAGGTGTTTTGTCCGGCGCAACCAGGATTGCCGAGCCACCATCCGAGCCTGACATTGAATAATGTCAGGAGGAACGTGATGGCCGGCGACGAATGGTAGCCCATGTTCGGGCTGGCGGCTGCGCCCGAAATCGCAAGCGCGGTGCCGAGGGTGATGGGTTGATCGACGGCCCGATTCATTCCGTATTCGGAGGATCGCCGATAGCCGAGTTGATTCACGAAACTGCCGCAATGCAGCGGCGATACGGTGAAGGATTGGGCTTTCCGTTGCTGCCAGGCAAGATTGTTCCCATGGACCAGATTCAGAGCGATGTTCACCACATGGAAAGGCTTTTGCGTGGCCACGGGTTTTAGCGTCAGGTTGGCCATCGGCATATTGTCGCTGGAATCGAAGCCGGTAAATGGATTGGGGGTGCGGGCGTTTCCGCGCGATGCTCCGAGATAGGCGCGGATGAGGCGGTTGCGATAGATCGAGTGCAGCGAGAATTTGTTGATGTTGACGACGACCGACATCAGGACGCTGAAGAGCGCCATGCCGACGATGAATTCACTGATCTGAAACCATGAGGCCTCGGCGACGATGGCCTGCACGATGCGCGCTAACTGAATGAGGATGACCCCGATGGTCAGCGGCGCCAACAGGAGCAGATAGACCTGCGTTCCGAGTTGCTTCCACCAAGCCGGTTCGGCCCCTGAGGGTTTCGCATCGGTTTGGGCGCTGAATCCCAGGATCACGGTTAAGACTCCGGTGATCCCGCCGGCTGATGCGACCCACACAGACAGGTTTTCCCACAAAGCCGGACCGAAGATGGAGAGGCTTCCCAGCCCGGCCCAGCAGATGGAGGCGATCAATACCCACGATCCGGCGCGGCCCCACCATTCTCTGTCGCCGTCCCCGGTCGAGCGGCTGGCAATGCCGATGAAGAGAGTTGCAGCCAGGAGAAAGATAGCGAGGAAGGCAGGGACTGCCGCGCAGGCGTACCAGAGCAGGTCGGGATCGAGCCCTGTGACCCGATCGAGTTGCCTGAGGGCGGCCCAGAGCAACCCTCCTCCGAGCAGGCCGCTCAGGACGATCGTCAGCGATTCGAGGAAGCGCCACCAGTTCAACCATGGCCGGCGAAGGGCGATGGCTGCGGTGAGCCACGCAGTCAGGTGCATGGCGCCGGCTCCCAACATCAGTGTGAACAAGCTGGAAAACCCAAACAAAGAGAGGTGGTCGAGGGAGTAGTCCGGCTGCTGGTGAACCCATGTCCAGGCGATTGTGAGGCAGCTGGCTGCCGCCATGAGAGGCAGGAGGCAGATGAAGAGGAACGCCCCTTGAGTCTCGACTTTTTTCCAGCAGGGGGTTTGCCGCAGCTTCCACAGACTCGGCCTGCAGAGGTGCAGATAGGTCAGATTGACCAGCAACCCGGCGGTTCCAAGAATCAGCAGCGCTGTCACGGCCGTCGAGGAAGCTGGCGTGTGCAGCGTGGCCCGGTAGAGCAGCGGGAAGGCGAGCAAGGCCAGTAGGAATGGGACGAGCACCAGCCAATTCAAGAGGAGATTGCGCAAATAGGTGCCCATCAATGTCCAGGAGTCAGCTGACATCAGCCCTAATCGAGGACTGAGATAGTTGCTGTAGGTGCGGAGCCAGCTCACCGGCTCGGGCTCATAGGCCAAAGTGCTAGGCGGTGCGGGCTGCCCTAGTTGATCGCACACACCCTGAAGGCCTCCCGGATCGCGACGAATCCAGGCGCTCAGCCAGCTGCCGATGTAGCCGCCACCCGATACGGTGGAGAGGTAATCGAAATGCTGGAGTAAATTGTGCCGCGCCAATCCCTGCAACACTCCAAGTCCGAAGGTGGCGCTGCGAATGCCTCCGCCGGACAGACAGAGTGCGGAACGTGTGGGATGCAACTGATGAATCGATGCGAAGACCTGCTTCAAGTGCTCGTCCGGCGACAGATGATCGGGGAATGAGCGATGGACGTCGTGCAATTCCGGCGCTTCCTCCGCGAGGACTTGCGCCAGCGGGATCGGGCCGTCGGTCTGGTCAGAATCCATCATGGTCATGCTCGTGTCCGGTTGCTCCCTCAGTTAGTCCGGTGGTCAGTGAGCCGGGAGCGTTTGTAAGAATTTCACGATCCGGTCCTGCTTCTTCAGCACGACTTTCTTTGCCGCGGCAAACAATAACGGCGCATGGCAATCCTCGTCGATCTTGAAGAGCGTCGGAATCTGCCTGATGATCCGCTTCACGTCCGCTGGGGTAAGCCCGGAAGGGCAGCCGGCTGGAATCGGGTCGTCGCTCGTCCAGTCGGCATCGGTATGCCGGAGAATGATGAGTTTCAGATGATCGTAATCCGGGAGCAGCACGCCTTCTGTCCGGAGGCTGTGCCAGAGCATCGCTTGATAGGCGTTGGCTCGCTCTTCCATGATCCCGACGATCCTGGACGGGTCGTCGATAAAGACTTCAAATCCCTTTTCGCTGTCGCCAAGGTCGGCCGCTCCTTCATCGAAGGGATAGGAGGCGTCGATGACAATGACCAGGCCGCGTGCTGCCTTGGGCTTGGCCGGGTGCAGTTTGTTGAGAAACAGGGTCGTCAGGGATTCCGTGCCGAGATTGTCGAAGAGGCCGCCATCGCCGACGTGCATATAGGAGGTTGAGCCGGCGGTCTGATAAGTCACCGGTCCGACGACCGGGGGGAATGACGCGGAGGTGGCCACGGCCAGCGACAACGGCAATGTCCGGTGGTCGGCGCCGATGCCTTCCATCGTGAGCGGCAGAAACTGGTTTTTGGCCCGATCCACGCTGCGGTCGAAGCTGGCCTTGCCCTCCGGAGTGAATTGGAGGCCCTTGGCGATCAGCTTGGCGCGCAACTCCGCAGTGAAATCGTAGGCGAAGTCCGCAGGAGCCAGGGTCGTCAGCACGAGCCGGCGGCCCGAGTTATACATCGTACCGTTCAGCATGATGTGCGGTGCATCTCCCCGGCTGGTCCGTTCATATAACCCGGCAAAAGTGACTTCGTCGAAAAAGTTGGCATCCCAGACGTCCGCGAACGAGTGAGCGAATTTGGTGGGGTTGGCCACTCGGAAGTTCAACACTTGGCGTCCCAACGCCCGGATCTGAAAGTTTTTCTGCATGTCGCCTTTGAAGCGGGCGAAGAACTGCCGATAGGCGGGAGACAGCTGTTGACCGGCCAATACCGGTTCGGTCTTGGCCGGTTTCTTGGCGGCATAGTAGGCCGTCGCCAGGCTTCCGCCGGAGACACTCGACATATGCGTGACGGCCTCCAGGACGCTGCGTTCCTGTCCGCCTTCCATGAAGCGGACTGTGGCCAGGGCTTCAAGCGTGCCTGCGGCAAACGTCGCGGCGCGGCTGCCGCCGCCGGAGACGGCCAGGCCGACCAGTGTGTCTCGATCGGGCAACGGAGCAAAGACCGGCTGGTGCTGGTCGGGATGAGCGGGGAGCTGGTGGATTTTGGCGAAACACCCGCTGAGCGTGAGCAGGCATCCTAGAATGAGACTGAATGAAAATGTGCGTGTCATGGTTTCCTTATCCGGTTCGTTGCAGACGGTGTGTCTGATCGATTAGGGATGCTGTGCGACTTGAAAATAGCAGAAGCCTTCGTGCTCGACGAGCTTCTTTGCAAAAACTCCCGCAGCCGTTTCAAGTGTGGCAGCGACGGTTTCATTATTGGCGCCAAAGACGCTTCCGCCACGGACGGCTTTCCCAACCAGCGATGTCACGACAGCTTCGGTCCTGAGCGCATCGCGCGTCACGGTGGCCAGCGCGTCGAGCGAGATCGGCGCATGGGAAGCATCGAAGGCTGGATAGGGCGCGGCTGGAGTGGCCGCACGTAATGCGGTGGCCTGTTGCACTGCGGGAACGCGGAAGGCGGCGTCGAAGAACGCTTCAAGGAACAGGCGCGTCAGGTCGGCGCTCACCCGTTTGGAGTCGATGGGTGTCGCTGACCACTCGACCTGATGGCTGGCGTCGATCTGCATAGAGGCGGACAGGCCTGGAAACCGAAACGTGTTTCCATTTCGGTCCACGAAGCCGCGCGAAGCGACTTGGACGACTCCCCGGAAGGTGCCAGTAGCGGCATCGGGCGCGGCGGAAAACGCCAGGTCGCCGAAGTAGGCGCGGTTGTACGCGAGGAGGAGCCGGGCAAAGAGCGAGGTGTCTTGGGCTAGTGCCGCTTCATCGAAATCGAGGTGGCTGTGCCAATGGCGGATGGCGTCGGTGAGGGCGCGAAGTTTATCCAGATCCAACCGGCGCCGCGCCGGGTCGGCGAACTCGCCGGCCATGTCGGAAAGGACCTGCAAGGAGGCCGCGCGCTGTTCGGTTCGGCCGCGCATCCGTTCAACCAAGACTTGCACAGGGAGTCGAAGCCCGGCGCCGATTGACATGGGCGAGACAGCCGGTTGTGTCGAATGGGCGTCCTTTTCGATGGTGAGCGGCAGCGGCGTACCGTCGTGAGCTTGTTGGGCGCAGGCGCGGAATTGTTCCCGCTTTGCCGAATCGCCCTCAAGTTTTTCTTCAAACGAGGATCGATTCACGTCGAGATTTTCCCGCAAATCGATGAGCGACGATGCGCAGCCGGTCAGAACCGGAAGCGTTAGGAATATGACGACACCAAGGCGACGCATGAGGGCCTCCAATCGCAGCGCGTAAGAATGAGTGCATGACCGTATGTTGTGGCGGAACAATGTGCAGTGGTTATGTCGCAAGGGCCATGCCGTCGGATGGTTCTTGCGAAGATCGGAAACTCAGCTGTTTTTCGTGACGAGATCGTGTGCCGCAGAAAGGTTGCTCAATAATGGGGCGAGAACGATACGGTCTTGTATGAGTTTCGATACGGGATCAATGCTTCTTATCCTTCTGCATGATCTTATCCGTCCAGGCAAGGAGAATGGCGGAGCCGAGGAAGGTGATGTGGATAAAGATCTTCCACTTGATGTCCTCGTAGTTCTCGTTGCTGATATTGACGAAGGACTTCAGGAGGTGAATGCTGGAGATGCCGATGAGCGATGCGGCCAGCTTGATCTTGATCGTGCCGGGGTCGATATGGGTCAGCCAGTCCGGCCGGTCCGGATGCTCTTCCAGGTCCAGCTTGCTGACGAACGTGGCATACCCGCCGATGATGACCATGGTCAGCAGATTGGCGACCATCGTGACGTCGATCAATCCCAGCACGCCCAGCATGAAGATGGTCTCTTCCTGCTGATTGATGTGCCGGACCATCTCCCAGAGCTCGACCAAAAACTTGTAGGCGTAGAGCAGCTCCGCAATGATGAGCCCTCCATACAGCGGCGCTTGAATCCAGCGGCTGGCGAAGACGACGCTTTCGAAGGCATGTTCAATATGGGCAACCGTGCTGCGTTTCGCTGGCGTCGGCGTGTGGGACGAATGCTCGCTGGACATCGGGCCTCCTCAACCATTCAAGTGCCCTGCTCGGGGCGATGGACGCCGCGTATCCTAAAGTGCGTCTTGCGACCTGTCAATTCAGATGAGCGGCGTTCAGCGATTTTGTAGGACGCCGCTGGTTATGCGGCGTTTGATGCAATCGACGGGGCTACCGGCGAAGAAGACGGCGGCAAGCTGGAAGATCCCGGCGATTGCGCCTTGAGCAACGCCGTGGCGCGTTTGCCAGACAGACGAATCTGTTCGGCGCCCATGCGCGAGGGATGATCCGGCGGGAGCTGGTTGAGCAGGAGATCGGCGAATCCGTTGATGGAGGTCAGGAGATTATTCAAGTCGTGAATCAAGCGGGGTGGCGCGGCCGCGGCGGATGATTGGGGCGCGGTCTGGATGAGAATGTCGGCGCGCCCATTGACACGGGCGAGAGCCCGTTCAAGCGCCTGTTGCTGATCCAGGTCTTTCGATGGCAGCAGGCAGATTGTTTCGTGCGCGCCTTGTCGAAGCATGCGAAGCTGAGCCGCTTTATCCGGATTCATGCCTACGCCGACGATGGCTGTGGCAGGGGACGCCTCGTGGATCGCGCGCAGCTCATGCCGCGCGGCCGCTTCATCCACGAGGACGAGGTCGACCCGGCGGGATCGAAGATCGGCCAGCGCCTCGGAGACGCTGGCTGCGGATGTCATATCTAGCGGTTCGGTAATTTGCGCGCGCACCCAGGCATCGAGCGCTAGGGCGAGAGGCGGGCTGACCCCGATGAGCATCACGGCTGCTGAAGTGTGGCGCATCATCGTGCCTTATGCCGCCGCCCGATCGTCGGTTTGAGGCAGCCACTGCGCCAGCACGGTTTGGAGATCCTGGCTCTTGACCGGTTTGCTCACGAAGTCGTCCATGCCCGCCGAGATACAGTGCTCACGGTCTCCCTCCATGGCATTGGCGGTCATGGCAATGATGGGCAGATGCTGGCCCTCGTGCTCATGCGAGCGAATCAACCTGGTCGTCTCGAATCCGTCCAGCTCCGGCATCTGGCAATCCATGAAGACGAGGTGATAGGTCTGCCGCGCGAGGGCCAGCAGCGCCTCTTTGCCGTTTCCGGCCACATTGACGCGGTAGCCTTGTTTTTCCAGCATCTTCACGGCCACCTTCTGATTGATCGCATTGTCATCGACGACCAGAAGCAGGAGTTGCGCGCGCACTTCGGCGACCTGGTGGCGTGTAATGAGCGTCGGAGCGGCGGCGCCAGCTTGCTCGTGCGGCGGCTGGCTCAGCGATTGTCCCATGACGAGGCGGAGGCAGTCGTAGAGATGGGCTTTTCGCACCGGCTTGGTGAGGTAGCCGGAAAAACCCGCGGAGTGGGCGAGTTTCGCATCGCCCCGCCGGCCCATCGAGGTGAGCAGAATGAGCTTCGTGTGGGCGAGCGCGGGTTCTTCTCGAATGGCCTGTCCGACCTGGAGGCCGTCCATGCCGGGCATGTGCATATCGATGATCGCGAGGTCGAACGGCTTGCCGTCGTGCGCCGCCTTTCGCAGCAGAGCCAGGGCGGCGGTGCCATCCTCTGCGGAGTCGTAGGGCATGTTCCAGGCCGAGGCATGGTATTGGAGCAAGCTTCGATTCGTTGCGTTGTCGTCGACTAAACAGATGCGCAGTCCGTCCAGGCGGTCGACGAGGGCGTGGGGCGCGGCCGTCACGGCGTTCGCTTGCGGTTCCAGGAGAAGAGTGAACCAGACGCAGGTGCCGGTTCCTGGATAGGATTGCAGGCCGATCTGGCCTCCCATGAGCTCCGCCAGCCGTTTGCAGATGGCGAGTCCAAGGCCGGTGCCGCCGTACTTGCGGGCCGTTGAACTGTCGGCTTGGGTGAACGATTGAAACAGCTTGGCTTGCGCCTCGGCGTTGAGGCCCACGCCGGTGTCGATGATCTCGAACCGGAGTTTCATGGCGGAGGACTCTTCATCCACCAGCATGACTTGCACGAGGACTTCGCCGGTTTCGGTAAATTTGATGGCGTTGCCGATGAGATTCGTCAGGATCTGGCGGATGCGTCCGGGATCTCCCACGACGGCAGTGGGGAGATTGGCGGCAATGAGTCCGACCAGTTCGAGATGTTTGTCCTGGGCGACGGGGGCCAGCAGTTCCAGCGTGTCCTCGATCGTCAGGCGCAGGTCGAACGGGATGCGCTCGATGGTCATCTTGCCCGACTCGATTTTTGAAAAATCGAGAATGTCGTTGATGATCCGCATCAGAGACTCGCCGGAGTGCTTGAGCGTGCGGACGTAGTCCTGCTGTTCGGCCGTCAACGCGGTATCGAGCAACAGGCCGGTCATGCCCAGGACGCCATTCATGGGGGTGCGAATTTCATGGCTCATGGTGGCCAGGAACTCGGATTTTGCGCGCACGCCGGCTTCGGCGGAATCCTTGGCGTCGATCAACTGCTGTTCCAGCTGTTTGCGTTGAGAAATATCGCGGCAGGTGCAGAGGATTGTGCGGTGCTCTGTCCCGGACTCTTCCAAGAGGGTAAGGGACAGATCCACATGAAACGCGTCGCCGGATTTGTTCCGGCCGACGAGCTCGCCTTGCCATTGTCCTTCAGCGTACAGCATCGGGAGATACATCTGCTCAACCATGGCCGCCCATTCCGTATGGAAGAGGGTCTTCCAGCTGTGCCCAAGGATCTCATCGGCGGTGTAGCCATAAATGGACGCATAGGCTGGGTTCATATAGGTAAATTGGCCGGCGTTGTCGAGCAAGGCCATTCCGTCCTGCGTGTGATGGATGGCTTGCTGAAGGCGGAATCGGACGGAATCGGCTTGTTTGCGCGCGGTCGTGTCTACGATCGACGCCAGAATTTGTGTCCCCTGTGGAGTATGAATTGGCGCCAGGCCGATCTCGACGGGGAATTCGGTTCCATCTTGCCGCCGTCCAGCCAGATCCCGCCCCGATCCCATGGCGCGCGCTGTCGGCGCACCGGTGAAGGCCTGCACATGGGCGGGGTGCGCGGCCTGGAATCGTTCCGGCAGCAAGATGCTGAGGGGTTGTCCCACCAGGGCGCCGGCGTCGTATCCGAACATGCGCACGGCGTGCTGATTGACCATGACGATCCGTCCGCGTTCATTCACCGTCACAATGCCGGTGGGCATGGCTTCCATCACGGTTCGGAACTGGGTGTCGGCCACCTCGCGGTTCGTCAGATCCAGCGCGATTTCCATATGGCCGATGATGGTTTCGGTGGAGTCTCGGAGTGTCGTGACCGACAGCATCACAGGAATCCGGAGGCCGTCTTTCCGGATGTAAGTCCATTCATGCTGATTGGGAAGATTGCGGCGTGATTTTTCAACAAAGACATCGAATCCCGGCGTGAGCGTGGTGCCGAGCTCCGTTCCGAACTCCGTGGCGCGGGCGGCCACTTCATTGCGGTCATGGAACGCCGTTGGGGTTTGTTTCCCAATTACTTCCCTGGCCGAATATCCGAGCAGCTGTTCAGCGGCGGGATTAAAGACGGTGATGAGGCCTGACGGATCTGTCCGAGGAAGTAAGAATTCCACCTCAATAGCCTCGCAAGTTATTGTTATTACAGCCTGTCTCCGATCATGAAAACAATTCACCGGCATACATCTCGGAGGCTAAATATTCTGACAAAGGAGCGGT
>JADLEJ010000022.1 GCA_020846195.1 Nitrospira sp. | reverse complement strand
CGCCGCCGTGCAAAAGGCCGCGCTCGACTGGCGGTCTAACGTTTTGTATTTCAGATACCGTTGAGGGGCTGGATTGGCGGGCGTGCCTCTGGCTTGCCCGCTAGGTGCTTGCGTGTGAAGCAAAGAGAAGGTCTGCGCCTTTCCTTTCGCTCTGCGTGATTGAGCTGTCTACCCGACTCCTGCCGGTTGCCGCCTCCACGAATATTCGCACATACTGGTGGGCACGCGATATGAGCTCACGAGCCAAAACCGGCCCCATGTTCTTACGAGTCAGTCGGGATATTGAACAAGTGAAGCGTCATGGGCGTCGCAGCTCAACGCAATATTTCAATTTGCTGGCGAGCCGGGCGGAGCATTCCGTCAGCCAGGTGGGAATCGTCGTCGGCAGGCGGTTTGGCAATGCTGTCAAACGCAATCGGTCCAAGCGGCGATTCCGCGAGCTCATCCGAGCCATTTATCCAGACTTGATTCCAGGCTACCACTTGCTCGTATTCCCCAAACGAGACGTCCTGACTCTTTCCTTCGGCGAACTGAAGGAATTATGGACCGCTACCCTATCCAAGCATCGCCTTTTGAACGCGAGGCCGGTTTAACATGCGCAGGCTTCTCTTAGGGCTGATTCAAGGCTACCGATATGTGATCTCACCCTGGTTAGGCCCGGCATGCCGGTTTGATCCAACCTGCTCTCAATACGCCATGGATGCCATACGCCAACGAGGCTGCGTGGAGGGCCTGGGACTGGCCTTGATCCGCTTGCTCAAATGCCACCCCTTTCATGCCGGCGGGTTCGACCCGGTTAAAAAGTAATTCAACGCTATTGAAGAAAGTACAGATCTAGATGATGGAGAAACGGGTCATCGTTTTCCTGGTGTTGTCGCTGACGATTATTTTCGGATACGATTATGCGCTGAAAGAGATGGGCTGGCTCCCTCAGTCTCCGTCCACACAAGAAGCGTCTGTGGCATCCGAGACGGACCAGATGCCCTCGCCGACCGAATCGACCCTAGTATCGACCACGCCTAGTCCGAACGCGGCGCAGGCGCCTGGGCAAAATCAACCGTCCTCTCAGGGGCTTGACGGATCAGCATCTCCGCTCACTCCAACGGAAGAGGTGGTAAGCATTGAGACCGATCTGTATCGTGCAAAAATCTCGACTCGCGGCGCGGTGCTGACAAGTTGGGAACTGAAGCGATATCAACAGACCGCGACCGATGCGGCACCGGTGCAATTGGTCAGGCAGGGATCGAAGTTTGCCGGGCCCTTCACCGTCGTGACAACCGATGCCGAATTGACCAAGACATTGAGTCACGGGCTCTACACCGTGTCGCAGGACTTCTCCACTCTCGATAGCGCGCATCCGCTCGGCCACATCACATTTCAGTTTCGCGATGAATCGAAAAACCTGTTGCTTGAGAAAATTCTGACGTTCCATGCCGACAGCTACCTGGTCGACATTGCGATTCGAACGACTGGATTGGATGGCGACCTCACGGTTGGCTTAGGAACGAATTTCGGCATCGTAGAATGGGGCGATGGTTTGATCGGGCAAATCGGCTCAGCCTCCTTCGTCGATGAAAAGGTCGATAAAGACGCGCCCGACTCTGAAGTCGAGCGCAAAGGCGCCGTGCATTGGCTCGCGCTGCAGGATAAATACTTCCTTGCCGTATTGATCCCGAAGCAGGCCTCGTCCACCGTGGTCAAGAAAGAAGGCGACAAACTGCTTTCGGCTGGGGTGCGCTTTTCAGCCCAGCCGTCCGGCTCTCCATTGAACCTTCAGCTCTACGCCGGCCCTAAAGAGTACGACTCCCTCGCGGCCATGCACATTGGCATCGAAGACACGATCGATTTCGGCTGGTTTGTTTTCGGCAGCTGGAGCGTTGTGAAGGCTGTGGCCAAGCCGATTTTCTATGTCCTTCGCTTCATCAACGACTATACCCATAACTATGGCGTGACCATCATTTTGCTCACGATGATGCTGAAGGTCCTCTTTGTGCCGCTTCAGTACAAGAGCTACAAATCCATGAAGCAAATGCAGGTCATTCAGCCGAAGGTCTTGGCGATTCAAGAAAAGTTCAAGGAAGATCGAGACCGGCTGAACAAGGAGTTGATTAAGCTCTATCGCGACCATAAGGTGAATCCTGTCGGGGGATGCCTCCCGATGGTCTTGCAGATGCCGGTCTTTGTGGCGCTGTTCAACATTCTCTACATGACCATCGACCTGCGCCAGGCGCCCTTCATGGCTTGGATTACCGATCTGTCCGTACAAGACCCTTATTATGTGCTGCCGATCATTATGGGCGTCACAATGGTAATACAGCAAAAAATCACGCCGACCACGATGGATCCGACTCAAGCGAAGATCATGTTGATGCTTCCGGCGTTCATGACCTTTCTGTTTATCAACTTCCCGGCGGGTCTCGTATTGTACTGGCTCACAAATAATGTGCTCACCATTTCTCAGCAGATCATTACCGATCGCGTAATTTTTGCGAACAAACCGGTTATTTGAACCGGCGGGACTTTTAAAATGGCCATTCGCTCCGCAACCAGCCAGGGATGGCATCGACGATAGAGCGCGACCATGCTAAGTGCCGGAGGGTCAGGAGATACGATCTGCGCTGTCGCTACCCCGGTAGGCGAAGGCGGGATTGGAATCATCCGTATCAGCGGCCCTGACACGCTCCTAATCGCCAGCCGATTTATTCGCCTTCGTTCGGGAATTCCTCTGAGCGCACTAGAGCCGCATCGCCTCCAGCTTGCCGACATTTTACGAGCGGATGCTTCCGCGACTGGCGCAGCGTTGCATTTCCAAACTCCCATCGATCAGGCGCTGGTGGTTTACATGAAAGCTCCGCGCTCGTATACGGCGGAGGATGTCCTCGAAATTCATGCGCACGGAAATCAGACGATATTGGCCATGATTTCCGAATCTTGCCTTCAGGCAGGATGCCGCCTCGCAATGCCTGGAGAATTTACCAAGCGGGCTTTTTTAAATGGCCGCCTGGATTTATCCCAGGCTGAAGGCGTTCTCGCGACAATCCGGGCCACGTCCGAGCAAAGCTTAGCGATCGCGCAGCGTCACCTTCGGGGAGATCTCAAACGGGAAGTCGATCGATTGAGATCCCGGCTCTTGGCTGTGCTAGCGCATCTTGAAGCGGGAATCGACTTTGCCGAAGAAGATATCGAATTCGTTGACCGAAACGAATTGAAGACGGTGTTACGAGAGACCGCGGATGTAATCGACGCCGCTCTGAATTCAGCAAGGACCGGCCGTATACTGAGGGACGGAGCACGGGTTGTCATTGTAGGGCGGCCCAATGTCGGCAAGTCGAGTTTATTGAATAGATTACTGCGAGAGAATCGAGCCATCGTGACGAATACTCCCGGAACCACTCGCGACCTGATCGAAGAGACGGTCCATTTAGACGGATATGCGCTGTCTCTCGTCGACACAGCCGGATTACGGGAAACCTCGGACGCCATTGAGCGAGAAGGGATGCGCCGCACGGAAGAAGCGGTGCGTGACGCCGACCTTCTTATTATCGTAGTTGACGCCACTGATCTGGCGCAGACCGCTTCAATATTGAATATCCCCGTGCTCGATGGGGCAAACGCGATTATTGTTCTGAACAAAGTCGACTTGCTCCCTCCTGACCAGATACCAGCATTGCCTCATCACGTCGCTTTACCGCAGGGTATAGTCCCCTTGCCAATATCGACCGTGACAGATGAAGGCCTCGGACCATTGCGAAAGGCCATCAAGGACAAGGTTGGACTTCGCAGCAGTGAGCCATCTGAAAGTGTCGCGATTACAAATGTCCGGCATCAGGAGATCCTTCTCAGATGCCGCGATTATCTGGCGCAGGCCCTTGCCTCCATCGAGGCGGGCACACATTCGGAATGCGTGGCGGTAGATCTTCGGGGTGCCGCCGATACGCTTGGTGAAATTACCGGAGCTATTACCTCGGATGAGGTGCTCCATCAAATTTTTTCTCAGTTCTGCATCGGAAAATAACGGGTGATTTATGGATCCGATATTTGACGTGATCGTAGTAGGCGGCGGGCATGCGGGATGCGAAGCCGCGCTCGCTGCAGCTCGCATGGGCGCACGCACTCTGTTGCTGACCATGGACAAGGATCGAATCGCTCAGATGTCCTGCAACCCCGCAGTTGGGGGAATCGCCAAAGGCCACCTAGTAAAAGAAATCGATGCCCTTGGCGGAGAGATGGGCAGGAACACAGATCGAGCCGGCATTCAATTTAGATTCATCAATACCAGCAAGGGGCCGGCAGTCAGAGCGTTGCGCGCGCAATGCGACAAAAAGCTGTATCGCCTGGCCATGCAGCAGACGTTGGCCGCTGAGCCAGGCCTTACGATTCGCGAAGGCACTGTCGATCGACTCCTCACTTCAGGGCCATGCGTAACTGGCGTGCTGACAGGAGATGGAGCAACCGTCACTGCACGCGCAGTAGTACTTACATCGGGTACTTTCCTTAAGGGACTTATCCACATTGGCTTGAACCACTTTCCAGCAGGACGCGCCGGAGAAGCCTCCGCTGAGCACCTTTCCGATTGCATGCGTGACTTGGGGTTCGAACTGGGCCGACTGAAAACCGGCACTCCACCGCGCCTTGATCGGGATTCTATTGATTTCTCCGTCATGATTCCGCAGCCTGGGGACAATCCCCCTACGCCGTTTTCCCATCGGACAGATCGCATTACAACGCCTCAACTTCCTTGCCATTTAACGTATACAAATAGCCAAACCCACGACATCATCCGAGAAAATCTCGATCGCTCCCCTCTCTATAGCGGCGTCATCGATTCTATTGGCCCACGCTACTGCCCTTCAATCGAAGACAAGGTTGTACGTTTTGCTGAACGAGAGCGACATCAGATATTCATTGAGCCAGAAGGCATTGATACAAAAGAGTTTTATCCAAATGGTATCTCAACAAGCCTTCCGGTCGATGTCCAGAGTGAAATACTTCGCACTATTCCAGGACTTGAACAGGCTAAAATGCTCAAGCCTGGCTACGCGATTGAGTACGACTATTTCCCCCCACGCCAACTCCATCCAACACTTGAAACCAAATATGTTTCAGGGCTCTATCATGCTGGTCAGATCAATGGGACATCTGGGTATGAAGAAGCGGCGGCTCAAGGAATCATGGCTGGAATCAACGCTGTGTTGAAAATTCGAGGATTGGAGCCACTCATTCTTGATCGATCACAAGCCTACATCGGTGTACTCATAGACGACTTGATTACGAAGGATGCGCGCGAACCATATCGCATGTTTACATCGCGAGCCGAATACCGTCTCCTTCTAAGACATGGGAATGCCGATCTACGATTAATGGATATCGGCTATCAGACAGGACTGGTTTCACAGCATAACTACGATCGACTCCTCAATAAACGAGACGGTATTGCCAGTGAAATTAGTCGGCTCAGCACAACTAGACCAATAATCACCGATGAAATTTGCGCACAACTGAATTGGGCAACCATTGATAATCGCTACTCGTCTCAAACATTTGCACAGCTGCTCAAAAGGCAGGAGAACTCCTATCGAGATCTCTTGATGAAGTTTAGTGGTTTACCAATTGAAAGCGACGAAATTATCGATGAAGTTGAATTGGAAATAAAATATGAAGGATATATAAGAAGACAATTGCAGCAAATTGGACAATTCAAGCGGCTCGAACTGAAGTCAATACCTTCGGCATTCGATTATAGAGCTATTCCAGGATTCTCCAGTGAAGTTATCGAAAAACTCTCACGCGTGAGACCTGCAACAATAGGACAGGCCTCACGTATTGCAGGAGTTACCCCTGCGGCCATCTCACTCCTCATCGTTGCAATAGAAAAATTTAAACGGCAAGGACAGCAACCAGCAGAAGTTTTACGAGACCGCTAAACCATTCAGACCTTTCCCTTGACCTCACAACTACAATCACGTATGTGTTCCACGTGGAACAAAGAATAGATATCCAATCGGTACTATCAATATCAGCCTCTTCGATTGGGATTAGCCTGACAGCTGATCAAATCAGCAAATTCACGATCTATCTAGAGCAGCTTAAAGAGTGGAATAAGACAACGAATTTAACAAGCATCGTCGATGATGAGGAAATAGTAGTCAAGCACTTCGTCGATTCAATTGCTGCCATTAGAGCTGAAAGCTTCATGACAGGGGGTCTCGTCTTTGATATTGGAACAGGCGCAGGGTTTCCAGGAATACCAATAAAAATATTACGGCCAGATCTGCGGTTTGTTCTCATCGAACCATCAAAGAAAAAATCATCATTCCTGAGATATATCACCGGGATATTGAGACTCAAAGATGTTGATATTTTTGAAGGATCAATGGAAAAATTCGCAAATAGCTTCACAGGACGAGAACAAGCTAACTATATTGTTGCGAGAGGAATAAAATTTGAGTTCATCATAGATTTATCAAAAACCATATTGAGTAAAAACGGAAGAATACTCTTATTTCTTTCAACTTTTGTTGACAGATCGAGAACTGGATCAAACGCTGTCGTTGAAAATGAATACTCTTTTGATCTTCCTATAGGGTATGGAACAAGAGTTATTACGAGCATTTCTATTTCATCGTGAATATTAATGAAATGCTGTTCCACGTGGAACAGCATTTCATTAATGGGAAAGGTAAGTAATGGCAAGGATAGTTGCAGTTGCTAATCAAAAGGGAGGAGTCGGAAAAACAACGACATCCGTAAACCTTTCAGCAGCAATTGCGCTCCAAGGCAAATCTGTTTTATTGGTTGACCTCGACCCACAGGGCAATGCAACCAGTGGAGTTGGAATCGACTCACGATCATTACAGAAAACAATATACAACTGCATAATAAAACAGGATATTTTTGAAAATATCGTTCAGAAAACAAGCATTACCGGGTTATCTATATTGCCATCAAATGCCGATCTTGCAGGGGCCGAAATCGAGCTAGCTAATATTGATGGGAGAGAGCATCACCTTCGTGATGCAATACAAAATGCGCACAATGCATACGATGTCATCGTACTTGATTGCCCGCCAGCTCTCGGCATTCTTACAATCAATGCTCTCGCTGCCGCAAAGTCCGTCCTCATTCCAGTGCAATGCGAATACTATGCGCTAGAAGGACTTTCTCGGCTTATGGGCAGCATTGAGCGCGTAAAGCGGTCAATCAACCTCGATCTCTTCATAGAGGGGATCGTGCTGACCATGTTTGACGCGCGCAATACTTTGGCGCGCCAGGTATCCGAACAAGTCCGAAACCATTTTGGGAACAAAGTCTACCAAGCCGTTATTCCAAGAAATGTGACACTAGCTGAAGCCCCAAGTTATGGCCGGCCAGGAATTCTCTATAATATGGCCTCATCGGGCTCACAGGCCTATCTCTCACTTGCGAAGGAGTTTCTCGACAATGGAGAAAAAAGCACTAGGTAGAGGGCTTGACGCATTGCTATCTGACGGCCAACCGGCCGCCCAAAGCAATGCCGCAGATGTTCAACGGATCAGGATTGATGCGATTGTGCCTAATCGCTATCAACCTCGGCAAATCTTCCATCCTGCCGAGCTGGCGGAACTCGCCGCTTCAATAAAAGAAAGCGGTTTGCTTCAGCCAATTTTAGTCCGTCGAAAAGGTGACGGCATTTTCGAGCTCATATCAGGCGAGCGGCGATGGCGCGCCACCAAAGAGGCTGGACTCGAGACCATCCAAGCTGTCGTGCGCAATTGCACCGATCAAGAAGCGATTCTCTTCGCTCTCGTTGAAAATCTCCAACGCGAAGATCTCAATCCCATGGAAACCGCCAGAGCCTATTCGAGAATGATGAACGAATTCGAATTGACTCACGAGGGCATTGCACAAAAGGTCGGCTGCGATCGGTCATCCGTGGCTAATTCCGTACGCCTGCTCAACCTCCATCCCGACGTGCAGATCCTAGTCGAGTCCGGAACCCTTTCAGCCGGACACGCCAAAGCCCTCCTTGCGCTGGACACCCCTGAGAGACAATGCAGCGTGGCGAAAACTGTTGCAGCCCGTGCCCTTTCCGTTCGTGAAACTGAACGGCTTGTTGCCACATCAAGCCCGTCAAAAAAACGTCCAAAAGCAGCAACGCCTCCATCACATTGGAGCGACGTAGAATCACGCCTGCAGAAACGGTTTGGGACGCGCGTCACCATCGAAGCGGCCAGAAAAGGCGGAAAAATCATCATCCATTATTACTCCGACCCGGAGCTTGAAGGCATTATCGACAATCTCCTTTCCTAACAAGAGTCGCTCCTCCTCATGTCACTCACGCATGCGGAAAAAGGCATATCAGTTGCTTTTCTCTCAACTAACGCTAAATATCTTCTTCAGACAGTCCGATATAGCAACTAACAGAGGCTAACCCCATCATCTTTTATCCCCAAGCCAGAGGAGGAGCATCGATTATGTGGAAATCAGACAAGCAGGACGGGAAACGCACGATGGCAGAAGAAGTCGAAGCGGAAGACACCTCACTTTCTTCTAATCTCGGCCGTCAGGAAGCCTCAGAAGACGTCAGTGCCTTTGTCGGAAAAGGTGTTGAGTTTAAGGGCACGATCTCATACAACGGAACCGTTAGAATCGACGGAACCCTCGACGGAGAAATTCATACTGAGGGCGTCCTTCTCGTAGGGGAAGAGGCTGTGATCACGGCAAAAGTGACAGCCGGCACCATCGTCTGCAAAGGAAAAATCACGGGCGACGTCGTCGCGAAAGAAAAAATTAAGCTCCGTGCCCCAGCCATTGTCAATGGCGGCATCAAGACCCCCATGCTTTCAATTGAAGAAGGCGTGCTCTTTAACGGGACCCTCGAAATGTCACAAGGAATTCGAGAAGTCTCCAGGGAGACTCCTCTCCACCCGGTTGGCATCTCAGGCCAAGGCGGCATCAAAAGAATAAACGGCTAATTTTTCCGGTCACGCAATACAATCCGCTCATCGGGGTCCTGAACCCCTGGCACCCGGTGAGCCCGCTGTACCTGGAAGGACCTTTGATCGCATGTGGGCAATTGGCGAAAAGAAATCATCCCCCCCCGACGACGACAATTTCACTTTTCTCGGGAAAGGGGTTGAGTTCAAAGGCGTCGTAAACTTTGACGGCACCGTGCGCATCGATGGAAAGCTGGAAGGCGAAATACATACCACGGGCACGTTAATCGTAGGGGAATTCGCTGTAATTAAAGGCATTATTTCCGCTGGCACGCTACTCACCAGTGGAAAGATTAATGGGACCGTCACCGCCACGGAAAGAATCCAAATTCTCAAACAAGGCGTCCTCATTGGAGATATCCGAACTCCTGCCATTGCCATAGAAGACGGAGCCCATTTCCATGGGATGTGCGATATGGGCGCTCATCGCTGGGTCGAAGAACATCCCCAATCGGCCAAGAATGTCCACGACCTCACTCTCCATCGCAGTAAAATGCGCACGCCCGACCTCTAGCCCTTTCTCAAGCCAGACAGTACAATAGCCGGACTATGTCACGCCCAACCGTGCTCCTCGGTATGAGTGGAGGAGTCGATAGCTCCGTTGCCGCCCTCCTGCTGACTCGGCAGGGATTCGACGTCTACGGCGTCACCCTCCAGGTCTGGGAACATGAGAATGAAGAGGTCGCGGTCTCGAAGCGCTGGGAAGAGCGCGGCTGCTGCAAAGTTGGCATCGCGAGATACGTCGCGAAACAACTCAATATCCCGCACGATCTCATCGATTCGCGCGCGCAGTTCCGTACCGCGGTTATTGACGATTTTGTTGCCGCCTACACCAGTGGAACAACCCCCAACCCCTGCGTCCGCTGCAACGAACGAGTGAAACTCCGGCAGCTCATCGAGCTCGCAGACTCAAAAGGCATTTCGTTTGTGGCAACAGGCCATTACGCCCACATCGACCGAATCGAGGATCGCCTCTCCCTTATAAAAGGAGCCGATGCTCGCAAAGATCAAAGCTATTTTCTCTATCGCCTCCAAGCCTCCTGGCTCAATCGATTGCTATTCCCCGTAGGACAAATGCAGAAGGCCGACGTCTGGAAAGAGGCTGCCGCTCTAGGGCTTCCGGAAGAAGAAATGAGAGAGAGCCAGGAAATCTGCTTTGTGAGCCATGGCGATTATCGCACCTTCCTTCAGGAACAACCGAACCTTCAGGCCACGCCAGGCCATTTCATAGACGAAACCGGGGCCTCCCTAGGCACCCATGAAGGAATTCCCTTCTATACCCCAGGGCAACGAAGAGGGCTGGGAGTTGCGACAGGACAGCGCCTCTACGTCCAGCGCGTCCAGCTAACCACCAATACCGTAGTCCTTGGACCGGAAGAACACCTACTCAGCTCTTCCTGTACCATAAAAGACCTGAATATCCTCGACCCAAAGCTCCTAACCGCACCCTCTTCCGTTCACTGCAAAGTGCGGTATGCCACCCCTCCCGCACCGGCCACAACAATTCCGCACGCCGCGGGGCAGATGACGATCCAATTCAGCCAGCCGCAACGAGCACTCAGTCCTGGGCAATCCGCCGTATTTTATGACGGAGACCGAGTGCTCGGGGGTGGGATTATCGATACGATTGAGGTCGCATCCGGCCTAGCCCCCACCCCTCGCTAGCCCTCTCCCAAACCGCAGAATCGCTGGCCAGCACCTTGTTGCCAGCAAATCGCCAGTGTTAACATACCGAGCAGAGCCCTTATACCCGTTAGAGATGCCCCGCACAGTACCATCTTCTAGCGGACGACGCGATGTATCACCCTCTTTCCTGGACCATGACTCCATCATGCTCCAGAGTACGGATCTAAGGAGTCGCCTATGTCAACCGAAGCCGCGGACACGCAAGTCTCTCCGCTCGCCGTCGAGCCATCCTCAGCGCCTTCCCATTTTCTACCGGCCGACGACAACGCGCAGAACGGCAATCTCGAAAAGATTCGCGACATCCTCTTCGGCGCACAAGTCCGCGATCACGACCGGCGCTTCTCCGCACTGGAACAAAATCTCGTTACGGAGGCCGCCGCGCTCAAAGCCGAGCTGACAAAACGATTCGACTCGCTTGAAGCCTTCATGCAGCAAGAGGTGGCTGTCCTGTCTAGTCGTCTGCAACAGGAACAACAGGTCCGCGGCGAAGCCCTGCAACAGCTCGGCAGAGACCTCGCCAGCCTCGGCGCCGTCGTCGAACGCAAGGCCGCCGATCTGACCCAACAGACCGGGCACTCAGAACGCACCCTCCGCCAGGAAGTCCTGGATCATGTCGCCGCGCTCAACCACACGATCCGCTCCACGCAAGACCAACTCTCAGACTCTCTCAATCGCTCCGTGGCGGATCTCCGGCATGCCAAAACCGACCGGACTGCCCTCGCGGAACTGTTGGCGGAGCTGTCGCACAAACTCCAGCAAGGCTTGCCCACATCCTAGACGACCGGGATGCAAGGAACCGGCACCGATGAATCAACCCAGGTCCAGCAACCAACCTCCATCGACTGAGACAACCGCGAGTCCCCAACTAAGACAAGAGTGGGCTGAGCTTCGCACGCTGCTTCTCGCTCCCGAGCAAACCCAGCTGACCGAGCTCCGCGATCGTATCGACCAGACCGAAATCGATGCCCGCTCCGTCGGCAACGTGCTCGCCGAAGCCATCGCCTTGCGAGGCAAACAGGATGAACGACTGACCGCCGCACTCACCCCGCATGTCCAGACAGCCTTGACCAGCTCAGTGCGCCGGACTCCCCACGTGATCGCCGAAGCCATCGCTCCCATCATGGGCCCAGCCATCCGCCAAGCGATCGTCCATGCCCTGCAAGGGATGATGCAGTCGTTCAATCAGACCATCGACCACAGCCTGTCCCTCAAAGGCCTCGCCTGGAGAATCGAAGCCTGGCGGACAGGACGGCCCTTCGCCGAAGTCGTCCTTCTGCACACTTTGCGATTTCGCGTCGAGCAGCTCTTCCTTATCCATCGCGACACCGGCCTCCTGCTCCATCATGTCGCATCGGATACCGCCGTGATTCATGACCAACAGCTGGTATCCGGCATGCTGACGGCGATCCAAGCCTTTGTGCAAGACACCTTCAACACACAGCGCGGCCAGACACTCAATACCTTGGAGGTCGGCGAATGCCGGCTCTTGATCGAACAAGGCTCTCAGGCCATTCTGGCCTGCGTTGTCAGAGGCACCGCGCCAGGATACCTTCGCGCCCAGGTCCAGCAAACCCTTGAGTCTATCCAGCTCGACTATGCCGACGCCTTCGCCGCCTTCGACGGAAACCCCTCGGGCTTCGACGCCACGCACGACCGCCTCATGGAGTGCATTCAAACTCAGTACGACACGCCCCGCACAACAATCTCTCCAATGACCTGGGCCACCTTTGCCCTCATCTTCTTCGCTATCGCCTTTTGGAGCTGGACATCCTATCAAAGCAACCAGCGCTGGCAGCGCATGGCGCAGAACATTCGCGCCATGCCGGGAATCGTCGTCACGACACTCGAACGCGACGGCCACAGCATCACTCTTGAAGGGCTTCGCGATCCACTGGCGGCGCATCCGGAAGAGCTCTTGGCCGAGGAAGGAATCCCTCGTGAGCACATCAACGCGCACTGGACTCCGTTCTATTCCCTCGACCCCCAATTCGTCGGCGAGCGGGCCACCTTGCTCCTCCATCCGCCAGAGACCGCCACACTCCACTACAATGACGGCCGTCTCACCGCCAGCGGGACCGCACAAGAAAACTGGGCCATCCACGCCAGACAGGTGGCCGCGCTGCTTCCAGGCATTCATGAGTATCGCGACGAAGACCTTCGCGTCGTCTCACGCGCGGACCTCATCGCCCAATTGAACCGAACCAGCTTCTCCTTCGAAAGCGGCTCCTCCACGCTCTCCGAACAAGAACTAAGCAAACTCGCGCCAGTACAGCGTCTGCTCGAAGACTTGCGCCAGTCCGCGCGCGTGGCTTCTGGCGGAGCACGCATCGTCGTCGAAGTGATCGGCGATGCCGATCCTGCCGGGCCAGAAATCATGAATTTCCTGCTGGCCACCGCGCGCGCCCATGCCGTCCTCGCCGCCCTTGGAGGAGCCACCGCATACCCTCCACTCACCCTCAGCGCGAGCGTGGAACCAACCTCACTCACCGGGCAGAAACGCGGCGGTACAGCAAGCACTCCGAATGCACGGCGGCGCACCACCCTCCTCGTCACCATCAAGCAGGCCGTCAGCCACTCGGACTCCGCACCATGATTCAGAAAAAGATCTGTCTTCTGGGTGGATTCGCCGTCGGAAAGACCAGTCTCATCCGCCGGTTCGTCGCCGGCGCGTTTTCAGAGCAGTATCAGACGACCATCGGCGTCACGATCGAAAAGAAAACGCTGCTCGCCGGCGATCAAGACGTGACACTCATGATCTGGGATCTCTATGGAGAGGACGATTTTCAGAAAATGCGGGAGTCGTACTTGCGCGGCTCATCCGGCTATATCCTCGTCGCCGACGGCATGAGACGGACGACACTGGATACTGCGGAAGCCCTTCACCAACTGGCTCAATCGACACTCGGCCCAGTTCCCTTTGTCCTCATCGTGAACAAGGCCGACCAGCTCACGGAATGGGAAATCGATGAGGCCACCCTCGCGCGGCTGCGGCACAACGGCTGGCTGGTCTTCACCGGAAGCGCCAAGACCGGCGACGGGGTGTCCGAACTCTTTCTGCGGCTCACGCAAACCATGTTAGACGCCGCCTAGCGGCGCACCTGGACTGCCATGGCGCCATCCAGCTCATCCAACGCCCTGCCTCAGAATATAGCGGCGTCCCTCGTCCAAAAACTTGGCGCCGCCGTGCTCGAACGAGTAGGGAAGGGAAATGCCTTTCGCCTTCTTGGAGCGCCGCCCCCCTGGTGGACCGCTGCCTTCGCGCCGCCGCCGGAATCTCTCATTGACGTCGGAGACCTCTCGCCTTTTCTCCAGCACTTCCTGGAAGAAAGCGAATCGGCGTGGAAAGACGGACCCGACCGAGTGATTCGATCGGGTCCATGGAGTCATCGCGACCTGGCATCCACCCTGCACCAATTCGAAACTACGGCCCTGACGGTGTCTGGTCATCCCCTGCTTCTTATCGAACGACTTGATGAACGGTTCGACCAGTTGCAAACGCTCTTGCAACAAGCCCGCGATCAGCGGTTACAGCAACTCGACCAAGTCAAAACCCACGAACGGACTCAGGCATCCCTGACAGGATCCTTGGCCGCCGCCACGCAAGAACGCGACGATGTCCTGGCGCTGCTCCAACATCTGGATCTCGCCGCGATTGTCACCGACCGGCAAGGCTGCATCACCTTTATCAGCCCGCGCTGCCTGGCCTGGATCGAACGCGAGGCCGCAACGGTCGTCGGCCAGCCGTGGGAGCAGGGCCTCCCCCTGGAATCCGCAGACCGCACACACCTCCGCCGAACATGGGACGCGCGCACACCGCACCGCGGGCAGCAGGCCCTGCGCTTCGCGAGCGCACCTCCGCGATGGATCGACTACGAAATCCATGAGGACCCCCGATCCCCTGAGCGGCGCATCATCCTGCTGCAGGATCGCACCGAGGTGCTGCAGCTGCGGCAGCAACTCGATCACCACACGCAATTTCACGATCTGGTCGGACGCAGCCCCGCCATGTTGCAGGTCTATCAACTCGTCCACGATGTGGCGCGCGTCAATTCCACCGTTCTTATCGAAGGCGAGACGGGAACCGGGAAAGAGCTCATCGCCAGAGCCATCCATTATTCCAGCCCACGGAAAGACCGGCCCTTTATTGCCGCGAACTGCGCCGGCTTGACGGATTCACTGCTGGGCAGCCAGCTGTTCGGCCACAAGCGAGGCGCCTTCACCGGCGCGATCGACGATCACCATGGATTGTTCGAATCGGCCGACGGCGGCACCCTGTTTCTGGATGAAATCGGAGACATCCCACCCACCGTCCAAACCAGTTTGCTCCGAGTCCTTCAAGAAAAGGAAATCACACGCCTGGGAGAAACCCGCCCACGAAAAGTGAATGTGCGCATCCTCGCCGCCACCCATCACAATCTCAATGAAGACGTGATTCGCGGCACCTTTCGCGCCGACTTGCTCTATCGCATCCGCGTGGCGCGCATCCACTTGCCGCCGTTGCGAGATCGGCGGGACGATATTCCCTTGCTCACACAGACCATGCTCGCCCAAGTCTGCGCGGCCACGGGCAAAACGATCACTGCCCTGCACCCAGACAGTCTCCAGCTGCTCATCGACTATCTCTGGCCCGGCAATGTCCGAGAGCTAAAAAGCGCCGTCGAGTTTGCCGTGATCAGCGCCCGCACGACCTGCCTCATGCCGGCCGATTTTCCCGATGAATTGCGCCACTCCCAGCACGGTCATCGTTCCTCATCCTCTCAGGAATCGCATAGCACGGATCCCAAAGGTGACTTGCTTCGAGCGCTCCAACGGGCCCAAGGAAACCGGACGGAAGCCGCAAAGATTCTCGGGATCAGCCGCGCCACCCTCTATCGCCGGCTCCTCGCACACGGCATCGATGTAGCCGAGTAGCATCGCTTCAACCCGTTCATATCCGCGCCTATTGCGAGACAGCCGCCGTGAGACACCATCGTCTCCTGCGACAACCCCACTGAGACACGACGGACGCGGCCTGTAGAAACACCCCGCCATTCGAACGAAACATCTCACCAGGCCGTGGCACAACCCTTGATATCTTCCCCCACCTAGAGACAGGCTCCGTTCGAAGAAGACCTCTGCGCGCAACAGGATTTTCATTGCTCAAATCACGATCCACCTCACCGCCGATCCGAGTCGTTCCCGTCGATGATTCAGTATTTGCGCGCGAAGGAATCAGGGCCATCCTCACATTGGATCGCGGCATTCAGGTGGTTGGCGAAGCCGACAGCAGGGCGCACGCCATTGAAGAAATTCATCGCACACAACCCGATGTCGTGATTATGGATATGCGCCTGCCCGATGGCACCGGGTACGATGCCTGCCGAGACATCCTGTCGGCTTTTCCACGCACGCGCATCCTGTTCTTCTCGGCCTACAGCGACGATAACGCCCTCCATGAGGCCGTCATGGCAGGGGGGCATGGCTATCTGACAAAAGATGCCCGGGCCAAAGACCTCCTCCGCGCGATCAAGACGATCGCCGCAGGACAATCCCTTCTTGGGTCGAAAGCGGCGGCCCGCAGCCTCTTGCGAAAGAAGGAGTCCATCGCGAACGCCCCGGCAGCCCTCCCGCCAACCCTCTCGCGAATCGACTTGAAACTCCTCTCGCTGCTGGCCAAGGGGGCCACGAACAAGGCCATCGCCACCGCGCTCAAGAAAGAACCGGGCGCCATCGTCGCACTTCAGTCCGCCCTCTATAAAAAGCTGCGCGTCACGCGGCGAGCCCAAGCCATTCACTATTTCATCTCGCAGCTTAGCCAACAGTATGCCCCCCTCGACACCACCCCCCTCTCCACGGGTGGGAAAGGATAGTCCTATGCTCCCCAAGGGCCTCCTCGTTGTCGATCCGCACAATCAGACATTTTTGCTGGTCCCCGAAGAACGCGTCGAGACCGCCGGCTACACCCTCTCCGTGCTTCAACTCCATAACGATCAGTGGGTCCGGCTACAACCGGCCTCCTCACGAAAACTCCGCGAAAGCATGCTGGGGGCCTTGCTCGAATTTTTCGGCAACCTCTGCCGGATTCTGAATGACAGCGAGGATCGTACGCACCGGATCAAACGCATCGCCCCAGGGAACGCTCCTTCTGCCATCAGCCAACGCCCTCGCGCCCCCGCCGCTCGGATGAGACGGATCGGTCAGCAACCCGGCAAGACGGTTTCAAAACAAGTGCGCCCCCTTGGACCGACATGAACAGAATGCATGAGCCAACGGTACCTTTCACTCAGACCTGCACAACATCGGCCTGGCTCGATGCACCGAGTCGCACGGTTATGACTCGTCCACCGCGGTCGGACGTAATCGGTTCCGCCTTGCACAACCATAGGTAGTCGGGTATACAAGACAAAATGTACGACTGAACTAGTCGACCTTAGTGAAATTTTGGCACAACACACCACAGCAATCTACGGTGTGTTCCATATACCCCGAAATACAAGAGGGAAAAAGATGAAGAACCTGTTTGCCGTGCTGATGCTCTGTACAGCCATACTTTCCGGCGGCGTGGCGGCTCTTGCAGCCGATGCTCCCCCACTTCCGCTCGACGTCGTGACCCTCAAGAACGGCAGCACTATCTATGGAGAAGTTCTCGAAATGGCGGGCGGCATCCTTGTCATGAAGACGCCATCCAGCCCAGACAATGTCATGAAGGTAAAGTGGAGCGACGTCGCCAAACTCGAGGTCAACCATCCGATCCCGTTTCATCTCAAAGAAGGCAGCACCCTTGTCGGAACCGCGACGGCTGGAACCGATGGCAATCTGAACATTCAGTCTGAACCGCTCAAAGGCTCGCTCACCGTTCCGCTCGATGCCATCGGAGCCGTAAACCCCTTGGTTCAACCTCCCGTGATTTACACAGGCAGCATCACGGGAGCCTATTCCCAAACCACCGGAAACAGCCATCTCAAAAACGCCAGCTTACTGGGAGACTTCGTCGCCCGCAGCGAGCAGCTCCGGCTCTCGATCAATGGCCGGTACGTCTATGGCGATAATGCCAACACTCTCGTTGCCAGAAACGCCCGCGGTACCATCAAGCTGGACTTCTTCGTCACCAAACGCTTTTACTGGTTTGCCTCGGCCTACTTTGAAAATGATCGTTTCCAAGACCTCAAGATGCGGACGGCCCTCGCGTCCGGCCCCGGCTACCAGTTCATCGATCGAGGGGACTTCAGCGGAATCTTGAAAGACATGACGTTCTATACGGAAGCCGGTGTGGCCTTTTTCAATGAAGACTTCCGCATCGCGAACGACCAATCGAGCTTGCGCGCCCGCATCTCCATGAAGTGGAACTGGCCCATCCTTGACGATCGCATCACGTTCTACCATTTCAACGAATTTTACCCCTCGATGGAAAACGCCTCGAACTACTTCCTCACCATGGATAACGGCGTCCGATTCAAAATCTGGGACGGGTTTGTCAGCGGGTTTCAGGTGACGACCCGGTACAATAGCCGGCCGGCGCCAGGCACCGGCGACACCGACAATCTCTATCTCTTCACCCTCGGATACAGCTTCGATACGACCAGGAAACGATAGTGTACACTCGCAACCAGCAACTCACCCTCTCATCCTCCAAGGAGGACGGCCGATGTTAAAAGAATTTAAAGAATTTGCCATGAAGGGCAACGTCGTCGATATGGCTATCGGTGTCATCATCGGTGGCGCATTTGGAAAGATCGTTTCATCGCTGGTCAGCGATGTGCTAATGCCCCCCCTGGGGTTATTGATGGGGAAGGTCGATTTCTCCAGCCTGTTCATCAACTTATCTGGAACGCCTCAGCCCTCGCTGACCGCAGCCAAGGCGGCTGGAGCTCCAACGATCAACTATGGAGTCTTTCTCCAAGCCACCTTCGACTTTATCATCCTCGCCTTCGTCATCTTCATGCTGGTGAAGCAGATGAACCGTTTCAAGAAAGAAGTTCCGCCGCCGCCGCCGGCCGGGCCGACCAATGAGGAGAAACTTTTGATGGAAATCAGGGATGCGCTCAAAGGGCGCCAGTAATCCAGCAATAATGATATGACAACAACTCGCAGGCACACGTTCACGACCACCGTACTAACTAAGGAGAACCGATGACACGATACAAATCACCCCTTCTCGCTCTAAGCCTCCTGGCCATCGCCGGCTGTTCATCTTGGGAACCGATGTGCCCGGACAACGGATTCAAATACCGCATCTGCCCCCAAGGCACCGTTCGCAATACATCGACGGACCAGGCCAGCCGTCTCGCTGCCCTCGAGCAGGAACGGCAGCGTCTCGCCGACGAGCTCGCCGCGGCAAAGAAAGAAAATGGGGCGCTGAGCGACCGCGTGAAAGCGCTTGAAAGCCAGCTCGCCGATCGCGATCGGGAATTGGCGGCCCTCCGTTCAAATGCCGGAGACTCTTCGAGACTCGCCAGCCAGCTCTCCTCCGCCCAAGGCGACCTCAATCAATCGAAAGCCCGCACAGTCGAGCTTGAACGCCAGTTAGCCTCCGCCCAATCGGCTGCAAGTGGCGATAAGGACAAACTGGCCGCGGATCTCGCGGCCAGCCAGTCGCAACTCGCTGCGCTGCAAGCCGGAGCTGGGGACAAAGACAAGCTGGCCTCAGAGCTGGCCTCAGCCAAACAACACAACACCGACCTCGCCGCTCAACTCGCCGCGCTGCAAGCCGGATCCGGGGACAGGGACAAGCTGGCCTCAGAGCTGGCCTCAGCCAAGCAGCGCAACACCGACCTCGCCGCTCAACTCGCCGCCATGGGCGGAGCCGCAGGCGACAAAGAGAAAATCGCCGCCGAACTGGCCGCAAGCAAACAACGCGTCGCCGAGCTCGAAAAGATGTTGGCGGATCGGGACAAAGAGCTCGCAGGCCTCCGCGGCGATCTGTCCTCTGAGATGGCAAAATTGAAAGAAGCGCAGCGCGGCTTGATCCGTGCGTTGAGACCGCAGATCGACAAGCAGACCATCGCCGTCGATCTGAATAACGAGCGCTTGCTCATCAACCTGGCGTCAGGCTATCTGTTCGGCTCGGGAGAAGATGAACTGAAACCGGCTGGCGCCGATGCGCTGAAGCAGGTCGGCGCGATCCTGAAGGATTATCCTGAGTACAAAGTTGCCGTCGATGGCCATACCGACAACCGGCCGATCCGCAGCGCCTTGAAAAAGAAGTTCCCAACCAACCAAGAACTCTCTGAAGCGCGCGCAGCTAACGCGGCCAAAGCCCTGACGGAAGGCGGCCTAGGCGCGGCCACGACACATGGCTATGCCGACACCAAGCCGGCGGCTCCGAATACGACCGACGCAGGCCGGGCAAAAAATCGCCGGGTTGAAATCCGCGTCACCAAGTAAGACTTGCCTCTCCGCCGAACAGGAGCAGGGTGCCGCCTATTGCGGCACCCTGCCTCCCCTCAGCACATCCCATTATCCGATACAGCAGAGTCAGTACCTGTCAGAACCGGCGGACTTAGAATACGTTCCCCGCACTGTTCCATAGAGACCGCTACAGTTTACAGAGCGGCTGCTCCGCCGCTCCAATATTGGCGAGACCCGGCACCGTGGCGAGAAGCTTGTAGTGACCCAGCCCCAACTCTTTTCCAAAGGCTTCGCCGACCAGAACGTCCTGCACGTGCTGGTGATCCGACGCGCGAAAGCGAGAACGTCCTTCCTTCAATCCGTCGAATTCGTGCCCTTCCAGAGCCTTGATCAGAGCCGACGCTTCAGTCGTACCAGCTCGCTGAATCGCCTCGAGAATCTGCGTCATCGCGGCATAGCCCAAATAACACCGGGATGTTGGCGTATGGTTATATTTATCGATCACGCCTTGAATGAATCGCCGCGAACTCTCGCTGTTGATCTTAGGATCCCAGATAAGGCCCCAAATTCCTGCATTGCTGGCGTATCCCAACGGACGCCCAATCTGCTCACCGCTGATCATCCCTCCGACACCGATTTTCTCTTTGGCCAATTCCAGCTTGCCGTATCCCTTCAACGCATGCACAAGATCCCATCCATACAGATTGAGAATGATCGCCGTTGGCTCCTTGTCCTTCGCCGCGCTGAGCGCCGAGACGAAGTCCGTGGACCCAAACGGCATCAAGGCCTCGCCGACCAGCTCCACCTTATGCGCCTCGGCCGCCTCAGCCATGGCCTGCGCGGCAGCCTTGCCGTCAAGCGTACTCGTCGTAATCATGTACCAGCGAGTCCCATAGGCTTTCACTAGATGCGGCACCACCGCCTGCGCCAGCATCCGCGCATTGGGCATAAACACGAATGTGTGGGAACTGCACGCCGCACCGGTCAACTCCGGAAGATACGAGCCGGTCACCATAAACAACTTATTTTCTTTTTGGGCCAGTTCGCTGACAGTCAAAGCACAGTCCCCGTTGAATGTTCCCATCAGCACATCGACACGGTCCTCCTTGATAAACTTCGTCGCGGCCTTCACCGCCTGTTCCGGATTCGAGGCATCGTCGGCTTCCAGAATCATCACCGGACGCCCCAGCACACCGCCTCGTTTATTGAACAGATCCATAGCCACATTCGCGCCATGTACATCATGGATCGAGGACGTCTTATATGGGCTCGACAACGGATCGAGCATCCCGATCTTAACCGGCTCTCCTGCGTGCGCGAGTGATCGGAAGGGCGCCGGATCAAGTATCTGGCTGACCGTATCGCTGAACATCAGTGCGCCACCGGTCAGGGCCGACAGTTGCAAAAATCGACGTCGCGACAGATCCGTCATCGTTTCTACTCCCTTGTCGTTCAACCTAGCGACTCTTATTGAAAGCGTTATATCAAACCTGCTTCCAGCTTGACAGCGCGAAGTTCCGCCTCCAGTTCAACGATTCGTGCCTTTAGTGACGTTGCCAGTGCCTCCACTTCTCCAACAGAGTAACGTGGCGCAATGTACTTCGTGCAGTTCCAGTCGAATGAAACAACGTCGATCACCATCACCCACTCCACATTTCCCTTCGTTTCAGAGGGCGTCACTTGCATTAGCAATTCCGGATGGGTCCGACTATCAACCACGCGGGCATGACCGAGAACCTTCAGTCTTTCCCCGTTTAGATAATCCATCAGAAACAGAGCGACTCGATTATTCACGGCAAGGTTGCCCGTCGCGAGCAGTTGGCGACTGCCTCTGTAGTCGGCAAAGACCAGAGTCGAGGAATCCAGTACACGCAAGAATCCGGGAGGACCTCCGCGATGCTGAACATAGGGCCATCCGGACCATCCGTTTCCGCTGACCGTGCCGATATAGAAACTATCCCGCGCCGCGATGAATTCCGTTTCGGCAACGCCCAAGGGGTCGCGCTCCGGCGCTCCTGTGATCATGACCGCATGCCCACAGGACTCCTGCTGGACACGCCGCACTGAATCGGCAAACATCAGATCCAAGCACTTGGCCGCCATGGTATTCTCCAGTATGTCCCGATCCATAAGCGTTCAGATTTCCCCGACCATCCAACACAGCCAAGATTACAATACGATCATGCGCCAACACCTTCCGTGAAGTATCGGCGGAGAATCCCGAAGCCAACTGTTCCCAATCAATGCATAACCATCAACCATCGGCACGGCATCACAACATGATGCCCTCGGTAGCCCCAAAGACCTCCGCACAACCACAAGAAACACCTTGCACGACATCGCGCACCGAGTTGTAGAGATCATTGACCGGATGTGAGAACTTGGTGAGTTCAGCCGGTCAGCGCGGACCGGCTCCGTTGAACGCCCCAGCATCTCATCAGAACCATTCTTCGGATCGGACAGGATGATTAAGGCAATTTTCATAGGCCCTTCCCATCGATACGATATAACCTTCTAATATAATTTTTGACAGTTATATATAGAACAGCCTAACCTGTCAAGGTAGCATTTACAGGTTTGCCTAGGTATTTTCTGAAACGAGGACATCGGACTAGATGGATCAGGCTCGATCAAACAAACCATTTCTGCTGGTGGGAAATCATCCCTGTCTGGATTTCATCAATACGGAAATGATCATCGAGGGGCTGCGAACCGATCTACTAGAGGAACCGGCGGACCTGATCGACTGGCTCCTGAGAGCACAGCTCATCGGCACGGATGAAAGAAAGGGGCTGAGGCTCGAACGCGCTGAGACGGAAAATCTTCTAGATGAAACAAAAACGTTTCGAACGGTCTTGCGCGAGATGGCGGAACGGATCGTAACTAATAAGCCAGTTCCCCGGTCGACGGTCGAGACGATCAACCGGTTGCTCCGCCAACGCCATGGCTATCCACAACTCCTTCGGACAAACGGGCGGTTCGAACATCTCTTCCATTCATCGACACAAGGCCCTGCTCGGCTATTGGCACTTTTAGCCGACTCTGCCAGCGACCTGCTGTGCACCGCAGACCTCTCCCTCGTGAAAAAGTGCCGAAACAACGCCTGTGTCCTATATTTTTATGACACAACGAAGAACCATGCCCGCCAATGGTGCAGCATGCAGCTCTGCGGAAATCGCATCAAAGTCGCCGCTCATTACCGGAGAAAACGACTCAAGAATCCATGAGCGGCGGCAGCACCACCGAAACAATATAGCCACCCGCCGCACCCCGCCTCGGCCCGTACAAACCTAGCTGTACTGATCCCAGGTATCGCACTGCTTGATCGCCCAAAAAACAGCCTCTTTCAACTTCTTCAACACCTGATTGTCCGGATCGCGCAAGGCCTGCAGTTTCCTGTCTGCGGCATAGAGAGGTTCGATCGACCGCTTATCGGGAATCTTTCCCAAAGCCCAAGCGACTTCCGTCAATACGACCCAATCGGTTTTCGGATCTTGCAGTTTGGCCAGCAAGGGGAGAACAACCGACGCGTCGCCATGCAAGCCGCCCAACTGCCCCAATCCTTTCGCGGCGGCGGCCTGGACATCGATCTGCGGGGACGTATTCATGATATCCACCAGCAACGGAATGCCTTCCCTGCCAAGATTCCCCATCGCGACCAGCGCTTGCTTGGCCAGATTGCGATCCTGAAGCACCTGTTTGAGTTTCGGCAGCGCTTCATCCGCCTGCATCTCACCCAGCAGCGAAATGATTTTAATCTTCCGAGGAAGGCTCGTCTCTGAGGAATCCATCAGCTTCAGCAATCGGTCGGCATGGCCCCATTCAGCGGCGAGAATCAATGGGAACTCGTACTTTTCAAGTTGGTCCTTCAGACGAGCCATGGCAAACTCGCCAGGCTCGGCCGCCTGGGCGGAAGAAACGGCATCCTCGAAATCCGTGCGGACTTCCTTCTGCCATTTGATCTTCATCCCACCCAGCGCATAGGTCAGCTGGCAGGCCGGCCCCTTCCAGAGGCGGGAGGGAGCATCCGGCAGATCGTTATCTCCCCCCGATGAGGCCGTGCCTTCCCAGGTCTTGCGCTGCTCGCACTTTACCCGGAATACCGCATCATGCGGTTTCGCGGCATCCTGCACCACCGTATACCCAACTTCCCCGAGACGGCGGGAGACCACCGAAGCCATCGGACCGACATCAACCGCTCCCTTGTCGGTCAATGCCAATACCTCGATGAGCACCACCTGAATCTTATCGAGCTGCGCTTTCTGTTCAGCGGTGAAATACTCACGATAGGCTCCCGCCGGAGCACTACACAACACCAGACCCACACTCACGATGATGGAGATAAAAAAAGAAAAATGATGCATCACACCACCTCCTTACCCATATAGGAACTTGAGGTAGATTATGCCTCTAGCGTTCAGCCAACCAGTCTCATTGCCGAATACTCCCAAGTCAGTATACTCTCACCCTCCAGTACGAACCAGACCTTGCCGACCCTCCCGGCTTCCGCCTCAAGGGGCAATCCGTACAGCCTCCACTCATCGCCATCACTGCTCGCTCCTGCCCGTTCTCTAGATGATCGGAACTGCCCAACCCCGCGAGAGTATGGGTTGACAGTAGGTCGCCTCCGACGGTACAAAAGGCTTACACAATCGCGTGTTTTGCTGTCTCAGCATCCACGTCGACAGCCCCGCGATGCGCTCCACCGTGCGAGCGTGGCGAAACTGGCAGACGCGCGAGACTTAGGATCTCGTGGGTAACCGTGGGGGTTCAAGTCCCTCCGCTCGCACCAACTTTGACGACAGATCCGCTTGGGCTCGCCCATCACAGTATGTGGAAGGATAGAGAAGATCATGAAGATGGAAATGACTGAGCTGGGCCCTATGAAACGGGCGTTGAAAATCGAAGTGCCCGCTCAGGAAGTCACGCAGCGTTTCTCGCAAGCCTATACGGAATTGAATCGCCAAGTGCGCATTCCAGGATTCCGCCCTGGGAAGGCTCCGCTGGGCCTTCTTGAAAAACGCTACGCCAAAAACGTTGAAGAAGATGTCATTCGCAGCATCGTGCCGGATTTCTACAGCCGCGCCGTCCGCGAGGCCGGCATCAGTCCTGTGCTGGTCGAAATCCCGCCGTTGGAGCGCGTCAAAATCAAGAAAGACGAACCCTTCACCTTTACAGCCACTGTTGAGATCAAGCCGACGATTGAACTGCGCGACTACAAAGCCCCCAATCCGATTTCGCTGAAGCCGGACAAACGTATCGTCACCGACGAACAGCTGGATCGGGCGCTGGATGTCCTGCGTGAACAGCAGGCGCGACTCGAAGCCGCTGCGCCAGGCACCGCGCTCGGCGATGGAGACTTTGCTGTCGTCGATCTCGAAGGTTTTCTCGATGGCGCCCCGCTCGAAGGAACCAAGAAGGAAGGCCAGCTCCACAAAGTCGGCTCCAAAGCCGCACTCCTCGGCATTGAGATCGACAGTTATTTGGTCGGCAAAAAAGAAGGGGACATTGTCGACATTCCGCAGAACTATCCCAGCAGTCATCCCGATACCCGGGTCGCCGGGAAAACCGTGAAGTTCAGCTTAGCCATCAAAGGCGTGAAACAGAAAACCTTGCCGGCGCTCGACGACGAGTTCGCCAAGGACTGCGGGCCTTTTTCATCGCTTCAAGAAATTAAAGACAAGCTGCGCGCTGAAATGGAAAAAGCCCTCAAGCGCGATATCGATGAATCCTACAAAGATACGATTCTCAAGCGGCTGGCCGAGACCCATCACTTCGACTTGCCGGAAACCCTTGTCACACGCGAGCTAGACGCCATTGTTCGGCAGAGACTCCAAGAACAGCAGCGTGGCAAGGCCACCGATCCATCCCCCGCCGCCACGGCCGAAGAGCTCAAAGCCATTCGCGAAGAGAACCGCGACGAGGCCAACCGGCGAGTCAAAGTCGGCCTGATCCTCGAAGCCATTGCCACGAAGGAATCCATCTCAGTCAGCCAGGAAGATATGAACAACGAAGTCACCAGGCTGGCGACCGAACTTCGCGTCCCAGTGGCTGAGCTGGTGAAGATGATTCAGGCTGGCGGCCAGGAGTCCATCGAAGAATTGCGTTCGCGCATCCTGGCGGATAAAGCGTTGGACTTTGTCTACCGCAACTCTGTCATCCAAGGCTAGACAAGGCGCCTGCACACGCCTTACACGAGAGGCGCGCGCCTCACATTGCGGAAAGGAACTGATTCTATGCTGGTCCCGATCGTAGTCGAACAAACCAACCGAGGCGAACGCTCATACGACATCTACTCCCGGCTCCTGAAAGACCGCATCATTTTCCTGGGCGCGCCGATCGATGACATGTTCGCGAATCTCATCATCGCCCAGCTCTTGTTTCTTGAAGCCGAAGATCCTGAAAAAGACATCAATCTCTATGTGAACTCCCCTGGAGGAAGCGTCACGGCAGGACTCGGCATCTACGACACAATGCAATATGTAAAACCTCCCATCAACACCATCTGCCTCGGCCAGGCCGCCAGCATGGGCGCGTTGCTCCTTACCGCCGGAGCGAAGGGCAAACGCTATGCTCTGCCAAACGCCCGCGTGATGATCCATCAGCCCCTCGGTGGATTCCAAGGGCAAGCGACTGAGATCGACATCCATGCAAAAGAGATTTTGAAAATCCGCGAACGGCTGAACGACATCATGGCCAAGCACACCGGCCAGCCGATTGAAAAGATCTCGCACGACACCGAGCGCGACTATTTCATGTCCGCGGAAGAGGCCAAGAAATACGGCTTGATCGACGAAGTCATTACGCGGCAGAGCAAGCCGCTCAAGTCGGTGGACTCGGGAGACGCGGCCAAAGACGGGGCCAAGGGTAAGTAACACAGGAGGGCGCATGGCCAAGCAGGAAAAGGTGGATCGACATTTGCGGTGTTCCTTTTGCGGGAAGAGCCGCGATGAAGTGCGCAAGCTGATCGCGGGGCCGACCGTCTATATCTGCGACGAATGCGTCAACCTCTGCAACGACATCATTGCGGAAGACTGGGAAGAGGCGAAGGAAGAAATATCCTCCAAGCTCAAAAAGCCCGCCGACATCAAGCATCACCTCGACCAGTATGTCGTGGGGCAAGACCGCGCCAAGCGCATTCTCTCCGTCGCCGTCCACAATCACTACAAGCGTATTTCCTCGAAAGAAAAAGACGTCGACGATGTCGAGCTTCAAAAGGGCAATATTCTGGTCGTTGGCCCGACCGGGACGGGAAAAACCCTGCTGGCCCAGACCCTCGCCAAGTATCTCGACGTCCCCTTTACCATGGCCGATGCGACTACGCTGACAGAAGCGGGGTATGTAGGAGAGGATGTCGAAAACATCATCCTGAAGCTTCTCCAGGCCGCCGACTACGACGTCGAGCGGGCGGAACGAGGCATCGTCTACATTGATGAAATCGACAAGATCAGCCGCAAGAGCGACAGCCCCTCGATCACCCGCGACGTCTCCGGAGAAGGCGTGCAGCAAGCCCTGCTCAAACTGATCGAAGGCACCGTCGCGAATGTCCCGCCACAGGGCGGGCGGAAACACCCCCATCAAGAATTCATTCAGGTGAACACCAGCAACATCCTCTTCATCTGCGGAGGCGCGTTCGTCGGACTGGAATCGCTCGTCGAGCAGCGTTTGAATCGCAAATCGATGGGCTTTGGGGCTGAAATTCGCGGACGCAGCGACGCTCGACTGGGAGAGCTGCTCGCCCATGTGCAGCCGGAAGACTTCCTCAAATACGGACTCATCCCTGAATTTGTGGGTCGCGTCCCCGTCGTCGCGACGCTGGAAGAATTGGATGAGCGGGCGCTCGTTCGCATCTTGACCGAACCGCGCAACGCCCTGACAAAACAATACGAAAAGCTGCTCTCCTTCGAGAAAGTGAAACTCAAGTTCACCGACGGGGCGCTCGGCGCCGTCGCGCGCAAAGCCTATCTGCAAAAAACCGGCGCCCGAGGGCTTCGCGCAATCCTCGAAGAAGTGATGCTGGACGTGATGTACGATGCTCCGTCACAAAAGCAAATCAAAGAAGTCCTCATCACTGAAGACGCCATCGCCGGGAAAAATCCTCCGATTCGCATCTTCGAGCAAGACAAAGACGCCAAAAGCGCGTAACCGCTGCAGCCGGGCCACCCCGTGGCCCGGCGTTCCTCTTTTTCCTCCCTGCAGATCTCCCAATACTCGCTAGCTTGGCCGCTTTGCGGCTATTCGGATATTTGTCACGTATTACTCGACAACCTAAAATAACCAGCTATATTTGGGGAGAGTTAGAATCCTCCGAGGAGGTCCCGTGAAACTTCCCATATCCCTCAGCCTTCGCCACAAGGGGAAAATCCTCGAACTGGACGCCTCACGGGAAATCGTGAACCTGCTCGGGAACAATGGCGAGGCGATTGGAAGCCTCTCCTGGGATTTCGTCATCGATCAGATCCTCGCCTATCGCAAACCTACGATCCCAAAAGAAACACGATCTGAACCCCGCATCAACCTGGCATTTCGAGTGCGCTACAAAACCCCTGACGGAGATCGCTACGACAGCCGGGCCGGTGGCATCGGCGGCGGAGGTCTCTTTATCGAAAGCACCGGGCCGCTCCCAGTCGGCACCAAGCTCGCCATGGAGTTCTCCCTTCCTGAACAGCCCTCTGAATGGATTCAAGCGAAAGGCATCGTTGCCTGGGTCTGCCCCAAGGCCGATCAATACACCTTTAGCCCCGGCATGGGCGTTCGGTTTACCGACATTCAGCCAGAAGCACGGGAAAGAATCTTGGCTATCGTAAAAACCCTCGATGGCGCCGAACGGGCTGCTTAGCCTATCGATCGACGCCCCCTTCCTTTGCGCCTGACCCACTGAGGTTTCGCACAGATGAAATACTCCATCGTCACCACAGCCGATCATCAAGGAAAACACCTCGTGGTCGACGCCGACCAAGAAGTGATTCTTATCCACGATACATCGGGCACTCTGCTGGGCGGAGTCCCCTGGGGGCAGATCATCGATCAACTCCTCGCCAGCGATGACGATACGCGCTTTGCCCATTGCCGCACATATCCTCGAGCACCGCTCGCTCTGAAAGTCCGCTATTCCACTCCCGAAGGAAAACAGTTCGACAGCCTCACCGGCGGAATCGGCGGCGGCGGACTGTTCATCGAAAGCGGCACCCCCTTGGCCCCTGGAACAGAAGTGTCCGTAGAGTTTTCATTGCCCGACCGGCCATGGGAGAAGCTCAAAGCCAAAGGCAAAGTCGCCTGGACAAGAAATCGTCCGGAACGGCATCTTCTCTTTCCTGGAATGGGAGTGCAGTTTACGGATATCGACGAGAGAGCCCAAGCCCAGCTGGTGGAACTTGTCGAGGCGCTGAATCGGAACCGTGTGACTCCATCCCCTTAAGCGTTTGCTTCATCCAACGCCGAACTTGCAGACTTTCATCTCGTCCCTCGGCGAGACTCAACTCCTGACGATCCGCATCCGCAGAAACGAATTGCAGCCGATACGCAACTTCCGCTCGAACAGAAGACGAAGGGTCTGCGCTCACCCGGCCACGCAGCAATGGCCCCACATGCGAATCCCCTGACTCGACCAGTGCGACGACAGCGGCGCGCCGAACTCCTGCATCTGGATCGCGCGCAGCTCCTGAAAGCGCCTCTACGACCTCGGGCCGATCAAACCCTTCCAAGGCATGAATCACAGCACGACGTACATCGGGATTGTCATGAGCCAACTGAGATTGCCACGCAGGCCAAAGCTCCTTGCCCTGATCGAGCGAAGCCAGCGTCTGAGCAGCCGCAGTGCGAACCGATGGGATAGGATCAACAAGTAGTCCCGCGAGACGTTCCGTGGTGACTCTATCGACAGGGCCGACCTGGCCCAGGCTACGGGCGGCGGCTTCCCGAACAATGGCGGCGGGATCATCTAACGCCAGGACAAGGCTCTGAACAGCCTGCTGATCGCCGATTTTTCCCAAGGCCTCCGCCGCAGTTCGACGCAGCACGTCGTCGCGGTCCTGCAAGAGCCTGATCAGCGCTTCACCAGTGTCCTGAGGAGAGGAGTTGGCTGAAGATCGATAGCAACCGGATAGCGAGGCAAAACAAATGCTGAGCAGAACCACGACCAGAATCGAGAACTCTCTCGCCGATCCTGCGTTCCGATGGCAGTCCGTAATCTTCAAGCCTGCTTCGGGGGCTCTTCTTCCACCGCCGGCAGCTCTCTGGCCGCTTCCAAAGACTGTTGGAACTCTTTCTGCGCCGAATCCATCTCAAATTGAATGGTCCGGACTTGAGGGTCCACCGTATTCCGAACATCCGCGACAGTTTGCCGGAATGTCCGCAACGCGTCGCCCAATCCTTCGCCGAGCCCCTGCATATCGTTCGGAGTCAACCCCGCCGGCGCTTGAGTCGCTTTCGCTTTAAGCGCGGCTTGTTGCGCCTGCACGCGCGCAACCGCATCTTTGTTGACAATCGCCGAGGGACGCTTCGCCGCCGGCTTGGCTTGAGCGCCGGGAGGCAATGGAGGATATTGCGCGCGCGACATCGGAGCCGGCGCTGCGGCCCGTTCTTCCATCGATAACGCTTGTTGTCCCCCGCCCGTCTGAGCCGGTGACGCCGCTGCCGCCCGAGGAGATTGCGGGCCCATGTTGTACATCATCGAGGCCGTCGTTCCCGGCGTCAGCTCAGGACCCGGCACATAGGGGACATTCGTCGCCTTCGGAGCTGCCGGAGCGGATGCAGCCGGTTGAGAAACTGGTCTCTCCGCTTGAGGGGCTTCAACTGCCGCGGTTGCTTCCGGTTGAGGTTGGGCGCCATCTGCGGGAGGCGGCGGGATCTCGTTGACTTCTTTTTTAAAGCCCTTTAACGCCTTGCCAACCCCTTCCCCGATGGATGGCAACCGTCCCGCGCCAAAAATAATCAGCACGATCACAAGAATAATGATCAGCTCTGAAATCCCCATCGTCCCGAACATGGTCGTACCCTTCCTGCTCGTGGGCGGTCACACTTCTTTATCTCAACGCTCGTAGCTTGGCTGAATCTAGCTGCCACCATAAGCGGCTGTCAAGGAAGCGGCCGCGGATGAAGCGAGAACAGGCAGGTTAGAAAATCGGAATAATTCCCGTCTGCAACGGCTGGCCATACGCCACCGCCTCTTGTTCAGACACATACACATCCAGCTCACTCCGGATTCCAAATTCGTCAGGCAGGTAAATCCCAGGCTCAATGGAGAAACAGGTCCTGGGCATCAGCCGGCGGCTCTCTTGCGTTTCGAGGTTGTCGATATTGGCTCCGTTTCCATGCACTTCTTCACCAATCGAATGCCCCGTCCGATGCACAAACCAGTCACCATATCCGGCCTGGCTGATCGCCTGGCGGCACGCGTCATCGACCTCCCAGCCAAACGGAAATTGCCCGGCGGCCACCCGCTGCTGCACAAACGACAGCGCCGCATCGCGGCCCCGCCGGACGCAGTCGAAGATCTCCCGATGGCGCGCAGGAATCTCTCCCGCTGTAAATCCGGTCCAGGTGATGTCGCCGTACACCGCCCCCGGCTCTTGGCGCTTTGCCCAGAGATCGATCAGCACTAGGCTATCGCGCAACACCGGCGACGAGGCCGCCGCCGTCGGCCCGTAATGGGGATCGGCGCTATGCGCATTCACCGCGGCAATCGGTGGGCTCGACGTCACCATGCCTGCATCGTGAATCCGGCCAAGAATAAACTGCTGGAGATCGTATTCGGTGAGCGCGCGACCGGCTCGGAGAGTTGAACCGACATGGGCAAAGGCCTCATCGACAATCCGGCGCAACGCCGTCACCGCATAGCGATGCGATTCAAGCTGCGCCTCCGTCCAGACCGCCTCGAAGCGCTGCACGAGATCGGCGGCACTGACAACCTCCACACCGAAACTGCGGACCAGCTCGATCGTGCCAGCATCCACTCGGGAAACATAGGGCACCGCATTGAGCGGAGAATATTGCATCGCGATCCGGCGCGCGCCCTTGAGCATCGCGGCCAACAGCGCCTGCTGCTGGTCCCATGACACATAGAACTGATCCTGCCCCGGCAGCTCCGACAACACATGCGGTTCAATGCGATGAAGCAATTTAACTGGAATACCCTGTGCGGGAATCCAATAATACCAGCGGCGGGTCACATGGCGGGACGGATCGAGTAGCAGGACCCGATAGGCCAGGGGATCGCTCACGCGAAAATCATAGAACAGCCAGCCATCCGCCAAGCCGCTCTCCCGGATAGCCTCCTGAATCGCGGCGACACGCTCATGACACTGCGACGACATCGTCATGAGCGGCATCTTATTCGCCGAAGCAGGAAGCCGTCAAATCGGCGGCAGTCTAGGATCAGCTCCATGCTACAATGCGCGACTATGGCTCTTGAAACACCGCCGGATGCCACCCCTTCTCGCGTCACATTCTTCTTCGGCCCGGAGCCGGTCGATGGCGATTCCAGCACACAGACTTGTGTCTTCAACGTGAAGAAGCGCAGTTGGAAAGCCGGCATCCAGGTATCCGTCGACATTGCCGCCGATCAACTTGCAGCGCTTCAAGAAACCATTCGAGCCGCTAGCCCGATCACCACGGCGCTCGACGCGTTATCGGAACCCGACCGCACGGATACGGCAGCGCGCATCCCGGACCTTGCCGCGCAAGCCATCGCCTGGTGCAAACTCGACCTGCGTCTTGACAGCGGACTCCCGCAGGAAAACCAGCGGATCCTCGGCAATGAGCTCGTCCTCGAATTGGATCACGCCCTGCTAGCCCGCCGCGAGTATGTCATCGCCTACATTCTTACAGAGCTCGACCTGATGCCATAACGGAGTTTCGCGCCATTCACTGCCTGCCAACCGGCAGGGGGTTTGCAAGCTTCTATGAATTTGTTATAACGCCATGACAGTAATAACATCATTTTTCTTCAGACCGTAGACACGATTCTAGAAGCCGGTCTTTGAAAGGAAGGAGGGTCTCCGTGACACAGCCTGGATTTATCCGCCTACTCCCCCTGGTCGCACTCGTTGTCGCCATGACATTCACGTCGTTGGTCGCCGCGCCGGCCTGGAGCCAAACGTCGTCCTCGGACACTCAGCAGGGCACGCCGTCCGGCGCAGGCATGCAGGCCGGCGCAGCCGTTTCAACCATTTTGTATTTCCCCTTCAAAGCCGCCTTTGCCATCGGCGGCGGCATCGTTGGAGGGCTCGCCTATTTGTTCTCCGGCTTGAATGAGCAAACCGCGAAGAGCATTTGGGTCCCCAGCATGTACGGCACCTACGTCATCACACCGGAGCACTTGACCGGCGATCGATCCGTCCGATTCCTCGGCGTCGCAGCGGAAAACGATGCTCCTGCAAGCAGCTCCAGCGCGCCCGCCATGGAACCAGTCCGGTGATATGAAGCCCGTCATCGGCGTGACCCCAGACTTCAATGCCGGTGATCGCAAGGAATGGGGTGGGCGCGAGCCCACCTACTTTCTTCGTGCCCGCTATATTCGCGCCATCGAGGAACTCGGAGGCATCCCCCTCATTCTTCCCTTAGTCGCCGATGCGGCCGGACGTCGCCGGCTGCTCGAACGCGTCGACGGGCTCCTCCTCACCGGCAGCGGCCCTGACCTTCCGCCACGCCTCTACGGAGAACGCCAGCGCTACAAATTCCCTCTCGTCAGCGAGCGCCGGGCGAATTTCGAGCTGGACCTCGTGCATCTCGCTCACACACGCGACCTCCCTGTTCTCGGCATCTGCGGCGGGATGCAGACCATCAATGTCGCCTGTGGAGGCAGCCTGTTTCAGGATCTATCTTCGCAAATGCCCCAAGCGCTTCCCCATCGGCAGAAAACCAAAGCCATTCATCTGGCGCACTCGGTCGACATCGCAGCCGGAAGCCTCCTCAGAAAGATCGTCGCCAAAGCCACCTTGCGGGTGAATAGCTCGCACCACCAATCCGTGAAAACCGTCGCCCCTTCGCTGATCGCAAGCGCAATCGCGCCGGATGGCGTCATCGAAGCCGTCGAATCCTCCCGGCACCGATTCTTCCTCGGCATCCAATGGCACCCTGAATTTCTCTTCGACCGTCACATCGCCCATCGCCGCTTGTTCCAAGCCCTGCTCCGCGCCGCCGGCCGCACGCACGCCTGACGCCGGCAGAGCGCCGCCTTTGATAATTCACGCCGCATTTTTTGTCCTGCCTGCTATACTGCGCGCCATATGGATCCCGCTCCTGCTGCATCAACGCCCCATCCAACTCCCACAGACTCCGTCACGCGCCGCCTATTCCGCACCAAATCCATCGAGCGCATTCTAGCCGACGCCGACCAGCCCCAATATCGGCTCAAGCGAACCTTGAGCGCCTGGGATCTCACGGCGCTGGGCATTGGCGCCATCATTGGAACCGGAATCTTTGTCTTAATTGGAACCGCTATCGTCGGAGATCTAGGCCGCCCAGGGGCGGGGCCCGGGATCGTCCTGTCCTTTATCCTCTCTGGACTGACCTGTCTCCTCGCGGCTCTGTGCTATGCGGAATTTGCCGCAATGATTCCCGTGGCCGGATCGGCCTATACCTATTCATATGCCACGCTGGGAGAATTCCTGGCCTGGATCACCGGCTGGAATTTGATTTTGGAATACGGCGTCGCCTGTGTGGCCGTCGCCATCGGCTGGTCCGGCTATTTCAACAATCTGCTGAAACTTGCTGGGCTCGATCTGCCCGACTGGGCCACTCACGCGCCGGGGGGGCCGGACGGCGGCCTCGCGAATATTCCCGCCGCCATCATCGTTCTGCTCGTGACCATCGTGCTGGTCATCGGCATCAAGGAAAGCGCGCGAGCCACCGGCATTATCGTCTGTCTCAAGCTCGCCGTGATCCTGTTTTTCATCGCCGTGGGAGCCCCGGCCGTCAGCCCGGACAATTGGTCTCCGTTCATGCCGAACGGCTTCACGGGAGTCACTGCCGCCGCCGCGATCGTCTTCTTCGCCTATATCGGATTCGATGCCGTCACCACGACGGCGGAAGAAGCCCGCAATCCGCAACGCGACCTGCCGGTCGGCATCATGGCATCGCTCGGCATTTGCACGATTCTCTATGTGTCCGTCGCCGCCGTCCTGACCGGGCTCGTTCCCTACAGCCAGATCGACATTCATGCGCCGGTGGCGGAAGCATTGCGCCTCGTGGGCCATACGTGGGGAGCGGCCATCGTTGCCATGGGCGCCGTCGCCGGCATCACCAGCGTGCTCGTCGTCATGATGCTGGGGCAGATCCGTGTGTTCTTCGCGATCTCGCGCGACGGGCTGTTGAGCCCCTGGCTGTCAGCCGTTCATCCGCGCTTCGGCACCCCGCACCATGCGACGATCCTGACCGGCGTCGGCGTGGCAATCATGGCCGCGTTCATCCCCATCGGCACCGCCGCCGATATGACGAACATCGGAACGTTCTTCGCTTTCACACTCGTCTGCATCGGACTCATCGTCCTGCGCTACGCCCGCCCTCATCAGGCGCGCCCGTTCAAAACGCCGCTCATGCCTTGGATTCCACTGCTGGGAGCCCTTTCCTGCCTGGGACTCATGTGGCAACTCCCCGCCCTCACCTGGCATCGCTTCGTCTGGTGGACACTCGCCGGGGTGATTATTTATGGGCTCTACGGCATGCGGCATAGCAAACTGGCCGCACCGCCCCCCAATCCTTCATCGACTAATCACTAAGAGCGCGAGGAAAGAGAACGATTACTTCGTTTCAGCGGATGGCTCAGGGGAAGCAGACGGAGCTGCGGGCGGAGGCGGAACGGTTGGGGCTGCGGCAGGAGCCACCGGGGCGGCTGACGCTGTAGGTTGAGGCGCTGCGGCGGCACCAGGTGCAGCCGGCGCGACGGCTGGCTTGGGAGGCGCAGCCGGTTTAGGCGGCGCGGGCTTTTCCGGCTTGATCCCGCCTTCCCAGGAAGGACCGGAATACATTTCCGCCGCAAGCCCTTTGGTTTTCCATTTATCTTCGAAATCGGCGGCGGCTTTGTTCGGAGTCTCACCCACACCCGTCACATCGTTCCACGGATAGGCCTTCGGGCCTATTTGGCAAGAGGATCCCATGCGATTCAAGTACAACGCAATCGGATTGCCTCGATAGGGGCCGAGATAGATGTGCACGCAACCGACGTATTCAAGCAGATTCGCCATGCCGGTCTCCAAGAGGGGGCATGATGCCATAACTCCGTGGAAACAGGCAAGTCGAGAACGACTTACGGTTCAGCGCGTGTCGGCGCAACGGCAGGAAGCGGTCGCTGTTCGGGCCGCTTCCGAATCATGAATATGGCGCCAATCAGCGCGATGATCACGGCCACATTCAGCCCCACATCCATGAGGTATTGATAAAACTGCGTGTCCGTCATGTTTTGCTGATGCGAGAGCTCTGCGCCGGCCGTCAGAATTTTTCTCGTACAGGCAATGACACCCACCGACAGATAGGGCTCCAATTCCAAGACTTCGGTTTGGAGAAAACGCACCACGGTCCGAAACAGCTCCAAGAGAATAATGACCAGCAAAATGTCGTTCAGCAATCTGAGGCCGGCCGGAAGAATGAGGACATGCCCCTTCGGATCGAACTGACCGGCGAAAAATACATACCAGGCATGGAGGAACACCAGCATGCCGAGGATCAACAAGCTGAACCCAGCGGTGGCGTAGCCCAGGCGGTCCAACCATTCCATGTATTGGCACCACCGCCGCATCAACGCATTCCGGCGAGTTCTTACTTCATCTATCTCCATCCCTCACCTCCGACCACGCTAGGCCGTACCAGATTGCCCGGTTTGTTCCGGCTCAGGGGCGCGCATCTGACCGAACTTCAATTCACGCATCGAACTGATCGTCAACGAATGGCCGCAGCAACGAATTTCCGTAAACCCCGCCCCGCCGTCCATAATCATCACCCGCAATCCACAGGAGTCTGGATACAACTTCTTCTCATCCAGCACCACCGCCGACGGCAAGACGCCTCGTTTCCGGCCGGCGGGCGAACCCATCTCGGCCACGACATCGTCCTCCGTCAAATCGTGACCGCAACAGACGATCTTCTCAAACCCCTCGCCGCCACCCATGACTTTGACGACCAACCCGCAGCCATGTGGATGGCGGGCCTGCTCATCGATGAAATCGCCTTTTTTGAGCGCCATATCGTAATCTCACTCCTGCGCGGCGGCCATGCCGCGGCGTTCATCCACTCCAAGAAACACGGCCCAGCCGACGAGAAAAAACACCGCCATGGACAGCACGGCCCAGCGCTGACTCCCAGTCCAGGCCGTCACTTCGCCATAGACGATCGGCCCCAGAATCGCGGCGAATTTCCCCGCCACGGAAAAGAACCCGAAGAATTCGCCCTGATGCCCCAGCGGCGTAAACCGGCCGAGCAACGTACGGCTCACCGATTGATTGGCGCCGAGCGCCGCGCCGGCCACCAAACCCAGCAGATAAAACTGCATCTGCGTCTGCACCGCCGCGGCCCCGATCACGACGGCGATCCATAGGAACAACGTGATCGTGATCGACCGCACGGCCCCAATCCGGTCCGCCACAAATCCGAATCCGACCGAGCCCAGGCCCGCCGTAATCTGCGTCACGAGAAAATAGATAATCAGATCGCCCGGCGTGAAGTCTAGGACTTTGTTGGCAAAGATGCCCGACGCCACGATCACCGTATTGATCGCATCGGAGTACAGCAAGTAGGCGACGAAGTAGCGCCGGAGATCCCGATAGGCCGACAGCTGACGGGCGGTGTCGCGCAACTGCCTTATGACCGCGCGCCACACCGCCACCCCGGCGGTCACCGGGCGTGGCTGCGCCCGTTCTTGCAAAAATAAAAATGTGGGCACCGCCGCAACAAGAAAAAACGCCGCCGTCACGACGAAACTCAGGCGATAGGAGGCCAGATTCGACTCGGCAAAGCCGCCAGAAATAAAGGGATAGGCCAGCACCAGCGAGAGCAGCCCCCCGACATACCCGAATCCCCATCCATACCCGGACAGCCGCCCCATCTGCTGCGGCGCGACGAGTTCCACCAGAAACGCGCTGCAGAACACAAAGCCGATATCGAATCCGATATTGGCGATCCCGAAAATAAGCAGCCCGAGCGTCACGTCGCCACGGGTGACAAACCATAGGAACGCCGTGCTGACCACACAAAGCAGCGTGGAGACGATGAGCACTCGCCGTTTGATAGCGCGGATATCGGCCCACACTCCCAGAATAGGCGACACCAGCGCCACGACCAGCATGGAGAGCGCATAGCCCCAAAACCAGAGTCGTTCGGCCATGCCCGGCGGAGAGACATCGGCAGCGGCCACCTGAATAAAATAGACACTGTAGGCGACCGTCACGATCAGAGTGGAAAAGGAGGAGTTCGCGAAGTCGTAGAAACACCAGGCCCAGAGCTCTCGGCGGCCGGCTGGAAAGGACGGAGGGCGGTTCACACCGTGGCTTTCGCCAGTCGCTCACGGGCTTGATGGATGGAGCGAAGCAAGACCTGATGGCTCCGGCACCCGACAATCAGCTTGGCGTCCGAAATGACCACCGGCTTGTTCGGAACGAGGAACCGCTGCTTCAGCCTGGCAATCCTTTCCAGCGATTGCTCCAGCCGCTCAATACTGATCGACCCATCGGCCACCGCGCTGTCCAACGCGGTCATGGCGGCGATCTCCCGATTGCGGTCCTTGCAGATCAACGGCATGTCGCAGCCCGCCTGGATCGAACGCACCGTGGCCTCTTCAATTCCATAGTGATCGATAATCGCGTGCATCTCCAGATCGTCGGTCAGTACGACGCCATCGTAGCGCAACTCTCCACGGAGAAAATCCGTGATGATGGCGGGAGACAACGTGGCCGGCTTGTGCTCGTCGAGCGCGCGATACAGCACATGCGCCGTCATCAGCGTCGCCACTCCGCGAGAGGCCGCCTGCCGGAACGGCGGAAACTCGATCTCCTCCAGCCGCTCTTTCGAGGCCTCCACCACCGGCAACTCTTTGTGTGAGTCCACGCTCGTATCGCCATGACCGGGGAAATGTTTTCCGCAGGCGACCACACGATTGTCCTGCAATCCGCCCACCGTCGCCATGCCGAGCTCGCTGACCGGACCAGGCGCCGCTCCGAAAGCGCGATCGCCGATCACGGGGTTGGCAGGATTACTGTTCACATCCAACACCGGCGACATGTTCATGTTGATCCCGACCGCTCGAAGCTCCTTGGCAATCGTCGCTGCCGCCGCATAGGCCAGCTCCGACGAATTGCACTGCCCCAATACTTCGCAGGGAGGGAAAATCGTAAAGCCCTTCGGCAGCCGCGACACCCGCCCACCCTCTTGATCGATCGAGATTAAGAGCGGCGCATGAGGGCTGCACGCTTGCAAGGCATTGGTCAGTTCGACGATCTGCTCAACCGATTCCAGATTGCGCGAAAACAGAATCACGCCGCCCGGCTTGTACTCCTTGATGAACGCCGCCAGGTCCGGCGTGACCGACGTGCCTTCAAACCCCACCATGAACATCTGGCCGATCTTCTCGCGCGACATCAACATTGCACAGCCCCTCACACGATGTAGGAGATTGAGGAACCCCTCGCTCTCTGAACGCCTACAGCCACAACCCCTCGCGACGCCCCAACCCCAGCATCCTGCTAGAGCGTCCGATCGATCAAATATTGAATCAACAATCTCGTGCCGATTCCTGATGGGCCCTTGGGAACATAGGCCCGCTCCCGCTCGCTCCAATCCGTGCTGGCAATATCCAAATGCACCCAGGGGCAGTTACCGACAAATTTGCTGAGGAACAACGCCGCGGTAATCATCCCGCCGCCGCGCCCTCCGATGTTGCGCATATCGGCCACGTCGCTGCGCAACTGTTCGAAGTATTCATCCCACAGCGGCATTTCCCACACCCGTTCGCCGGCGCGCACACCCGCTTTGCGCACCGACTCCTTCACGCTGGTATCGGTCCCGAACATCCCGATGGCGAATTGTCCGAGCGCCACCACACAGGCGCCCGTGAGTGTCGCAATATCGATCAACGCCGCCGGCTTGTAGCGAGTGGCGTAGGCCAGCGCGTCGGCCAGAATCAGCCGCCCTTCCGCGTCCGTGTTTTGCACTTCGACCGTTTTCCCGGACAGCGTCGTCACCACGTCGCCCGGCTTCATCGCCCGGCCGCCCGGCATGTTCTCAGCCACCGGCAAAATGCTGATCAAATGAAGCGGCAGTTTCAACTGGGCCGCCGCGCGGATTGAGGCCAGCACTTCGGCGCCGCCGGTCATATCCGCCTTCATATGTTCCATGTTCTCCGCCGGCTTCAGGGAAATGCCGCCGGTATCGAACGTAATCGTCTTTCCCACCAGCACCACGGGGCGCTCATCCTTCTTCTTCGAGCCCTTGTATTCGAGAATGATGAATTTCGGTGGCTCGTGGCTCCCGCGCGCGACGCCCAGCAAGGCCCCCATGCCGAGCTTTTCAATATCCTTCTGCTCCAGAATCTTCAGCGTGAGCGACTGCTCCTTGGCAATGGCCTTCGCTTCATTCGCAATCTTGGCCGGCGTCATCACATTCGAGGGATGGTTGCATAGGTCTCTGACCAGGACGGCGGCTTCAGCCGTCGCCACACCGCGCCGAACCCCTTCGGCAATCGACCGGACTTCGCTCGTCTGCGCCGCCAGGAGCGACATCCCTTTCACATCTTTTCCCGATGCGCCGTCGCTCCGGTACGCCGTGAAGTGATAGCTGCCCAAGATAGCGCCTTCGGCCATGGCCTGCGCCACCTCAACGGGCGATGCGCCCTGCGGCACGACGGACGGCACGGCGACCGTGAAGAAACTGGCCTTGACCTGGCGCACCCGCTTCACCGCATGCCCCATGGCCTGCCGCAGCTGGTCCACCGTCACATCCTTCTCTTGCCCCAGCCCCACCAAAAGAATTCGCTTGGCCGGCACTTTGCCGTGGGTATGCACCAGCGCCAGCTCGTTGGCCTTGCCTTCGAACTCTTTCGATTGCAGCAACTCCCGTAACGCCCCGCCCATCGATTTATCGATCACCGTCGCCTGTTTCGAAAACACCCCGCCTTCATAATGGGGCAGCACCAGCACTTCCGTCGATTCCGTCTCCACCCGCCCGGCCCGTGCATCGACTCGCATGATCTTCATTCACATCTCCTTTTATCGCCGCCGTACGCGACATGCTGAACAACGCATTCGTCACACGCCCCGCATATCCGGGGCCCAAATATATTTGTGCAGCTGCAATTGAAACCGCACGGGTAGCCGATCCGCCAGGATCCATTCCGCCAGCTGACGCAGATCCAACGACCCGAATACCGGACTGAAGAGCACCGTGCAGCGCTCCGTCAGGCGGTACTGCGCCACAATCCCGCGCGCCCAGTCGTAATCCGCCCGCGAGGCCAGCACAAACTTCGCTTCATCCTTTGCCGTCAATCGGTCGAGATTCGGCCAATGCATCCGGTCGGTCATCCCGCTTCCCGGACATTTCACGTCGAGAATGAGTCGCGCCCGTTGATCGACCGGCTGCACATCGATCGCACCGCTGGTTTCGATCAAAACCGTATATCCCGCATCGCACAGACGCGCAATCAGAGGACGCGCCTCCGGCTGCGCGAGCGGCTCACCGCCGGTGACCTCGACCAGCGGACAGCCATATTCCCGCACCTTGATCAAAATTTCGTCAACAGCGAGAGGCGCCCCGCCGTAAAAGCTATACTCGGTATCGCACCAGGTGCAACGCAACGGGCATCCGGTCAACCGGATAAACACGCAGGGCTGCCCCGCATAGGTCGACTCGCCTTGAATGCTGTGAAAAATCTCTGTGACCCGGAGCAGCTGGTCTTGAGCAGGGGAGTGAACCGTCATCGCCAAGATACCATTGGCCATCCGTTGCGGCGGGCCACGCGGCTCATGCCACGAATCGGATTCACCACGGTCGGATGCCCCACCGCGCTCAAAACAGCCCGATCGCCCGGGCTATCGCCGTAGGCAAAGCAGGCCGTGAGATCCAAATCCAGCTCTTCCGCCAGCCGGCGCACATAGGTGAGTTTGCCATCGCCATACGGCAGCGGAGGAACCACCTGCCCCGTATAGACTCCCTCCATCTGTTCTAATTGGCTCGCAACACAACGATCGACTTGCAGAGAGTCGGCAATGGGTTCCATCAGAAAATCGAGCGACCCTGTCAGGAGAATCACCAGATGCCCTTCATTCCGGTGCCGCTCAATCGCCGTCATGGCAGCGGGAGACACTCGCGGGCAAAGAGCTTCGCGGCAAAACTCTTCACCGAGCGACTCAATGACCTGCGCGGGCTTTCCCGCCAGATATAATTTTCGCTCGCGCAACGGTTGCAACGACAGCGAGGGAAGATGCCGCAACCACCACACTACGCTGGCATACGCTTCCGGCCGGCCGACCACTCCGCGCCGCCGCAGCCAGCGGAAAAATCCCACCTCGCTGGCTTCGCCGGGCAGCAGCGTATTGTCGACATCGAAAAATGCGGCAATCGACGTATCCACGCGGCGCTGTGATGCGGAAGGCACAACCGACATGTGCGGCAATCTCCTCTAAGAGAGCGGAAGAGACCAATCCGGGCGTAAAAGTGGAGGGATTCTACCGGACGCCTCCTTTATTGACAAGAATTTTGCCCTACTTCTATAATGCGCCTCCCTCGGACTGTCGCACATCGTTCGTGAAGCGTCCCACGCAGATACGAAACTAGAGTGACGGTCCATGTCGTGACCGAGATGCAGGAGCTTCAAAAACTTCTGCAACAAGGCCGCAGCGAGCGAAAGCCCGAGGCGTACGGCTCAGTACGTTGAGGGTTTGAGCGATGCGAGAACGCAGGTGCGGGAGTTTTTCAAGCTCCTGCCGGTAGCCGAAGTGGTGAAATGGCAGACACGCACGTTTGAGGGGCGTGTGGCGCAAGCCGTGCGGGTTCAAGTCCCGCCTTCGGCACCAAATTCAATCCCAGCCGCAGATCTCGCCGCCGTCGATGCGTGGCGCATGGCCCCCTAGGAACTCGTGCCTGCACTCTCTCTCTTGAGAGTCTGCCCCCTCACATGACAACTCACTCCGTCTCTCTCCAACAGACCTGAACGCAGCCAGCATCCCAGGCCGATTGGATCTAGACATTTTAATCGGTCCATAGGACACTTACCGGCGCTGAGCGTTAGGGTTCAGGACACGTCCATCTGGGAGCGTGCAATGAGGCTCTCACGACCTGACTTACATCTGCCGCCCCGGACCTGGCCCCATGTTCCGCACAGCGGGACCGCCTCCACGAATGATCGCGCGCCTTCTCCGCTGTTTCTGTGGCCTCGCCGATCCACAGCGCACCACGCGCAAACACCCCCTGCACTTCCACTCATCGGCCGAACCGAATCTGTCGGTGTCATCTGGCAAGGAGCCGCGCCATGAGTGGGACGGAGCGCCTGCCTGAATTGGAATCGTTGCGCGTGCAACTCGCCGGCGTGGCGCGAGAGCTCGCCGAGCGGGACCGGACCCTGCTGGAACGCACCGCTCAGCGCGACCGCGAGTTGCAGGACTTGCGTGAGGAAACCGCGCTGCTTCGCTCGATCATAGAAGGAGTGGCCGCCGAAACCGGCGACGCGTTCTTTGCCTCGCTGGCGAAGCACCTCACGGCAACCTTCCGGATGCAATATGCCATCGTCGGAGCGGTGCGCGCGGAAACCCCAGCCAAAATTCGAACGCTCGCCGTGGCCTCAGGCAGTATCATGCTCGATAATTTCGAATACGAGCTGGCTTATGCTCCCTGCGGAACGGGACTCACGGAAACCTTCTGGTGTTACACAGAAAAAATCCAGGGACAGTTTCCCAATTTCCCTCTATTAGCGGCCTTGAAAGTTGAAAGTTACGCAGGCCTGTCGATTCGCGACAGCAATGGCGTCGTCGTCGGCTTGATCGTCGTCATGGACACCAAGCCCATCGTGAATCAGGAACGGCTCCGGGCCTTCCTCACCGTCTTAGCCCCACGAGTGGCTGCGGAACTCCACCGGCACCAGGCGGAGGCGGCCCGGCACGAAGCCGAGCGCCGATTGCGACTCACCCAATTCGCGGTCGACCGCGCCGCGGATGGGGTGCTCTGGGCCGATACCTCGACACGGTTCGTCTACGCCAATCACGAAGCCTGCCGGTCGCTGGGCTATACACAAGAAGAATTGCTGACTCTCCGGATCGCCGATATCGCCCCCCGGCACGACCCTGAACAGTTTCAATGCCGCATGGGTGCGCTCAAACAAGGCGGCGCGGCCACCTACAAGTCCGTCCACCGCCGCAAAGACGGAACGGAGTTCCCAATCGAAGTGTCCGTCACGTATCTGGAACACGAAGGTACCGTCTATTCATGCGCAATGTTCCGGGATATTACAGACAGAACCAGGCACGAGCAGGAGCGTGGCCAGGCTCTCGCCAATCTCCAAAATATCATGGAGGCCGTTCCCGATATTCTGTTTACACTCGATACCGGCGGCAATCTGACCAGCTGGAATAGCCGCCTAGCCGCCGTAACGGGGTACGGACCGGAAGAACTGCTCAACAAACCCGCAGCAACATTTGTCCCCCCTGACGAACAGGCCCGCACCGCCGGAGCGATTCAGCAGGCGCTCAGGGAAGGGCGGGCTGAACTCAGCGGGCATCTCCTGACAAAAGACGGCCGCACTATTCCCTACGATTGGACCGGCGCAGCGCTTCGAGACCAAGCCGGCGCCATTGTTGGAATCACGGGAATCGGGCGGGATGTCTCGGCACAGCAACAGGCTGAGCAGGAGCTTACCCGCCAGCGGCGGCACCTGCTTGAATCCCAAGCCCTCGCGCATTTAGGCAGCTGGGAATGGGATATCGAATCAGGAGACGTGGACTGGTCGGACGAGCTCTATCGCGTCTTCGGCCATGCGCCGCACGCCATTGTCGTCACCTACGACGCCTTCCTCGCCGCGCTGCTGCCAGACGATCATGACCGCGTGCTGGCGGCAGTCAATGCCGCCTTGCTCGGCCACGCCCCCTACGACATCGACTGCCGAATCGTCCGCCCAACCGGAGAAGTCCGCACGGTCCACTGCCGCGGAGACGTCACCCGCAACGACAGCGGCCACCCGGTCAAGATGGCCGGCACGCTCCTCGACGTGACGGAACGAACGGCCATCGACGAGGCGCTCCGCGCCAGCGAAGAACGGTGGCAGCTGGCCATTCGCGGAAGCCATGACGGCATCTGGGACTGGCAGATTCCGTCCGGCGAGGTATTCTACTCCTCGCGATGGAAAACGATGCGCGGGTTTGCGGACCATGAAGTGCCCAACTGCCTCGACGAGTGGCGCAGCCACATCCATCCCGACGATCTCGACCGCGTGCTCCAGAGCGTCGACCGCTACCTGGCCAAACAAGCCGCCGCCTTTTGCGAAGAGTACCGGGTCCAGCGCAAAGACGGATCCTACATGTGGATCCTGGATCGTGGCGCCGCCCTCTGGGCCAGCGACGGCACGCCGGTCCGCATGGCCGGATCGGAAACCGATATCACCGACCGGAAACGAGCGGAGACGGTTCTCCGGCATCGCCTGGAATTCGAACGACTGATCGCATCGCTCTCCACGCACTTTATCAATCTCACAGCCAAAGACATCGACAGCGGGATCACTCACGCCCTCCAAGCGCTGGCCGAATTTTCCGACGTGGATCGCAGCTACATCTTCATCTTTCGCGACCAGGGCAAGACGGTCGACAATACCCATGAATGGTGCGCGGACGGCGTCGCTCCGCAGATCGACCGGCTTCAAGCGATTCCCGTCGAGGCCTTTCCCTGGATCATCGCCCGCCACCAACGAGGCGACATCGTCCACCTGCCGCGCATGACGGATCTGCCGCCGGAAGCCCGCGCGGAACGGGAGGAGTTCGCCCGGCAGGCGATTCAATCGCTGCTCACGCTCCCCATCCTGGGAGCGCACGGCGTCATCGGATTTCTTGGGTTCGACATGGTCCGGGAAGAGCGGCGTTGGGAGCCTGAAGATATCGCGCTCCTCAAGCTTGTCGGCGAAATGTTCGCCAACGCGATCGAGCGCCAGCAAGCGGAAGCGGCGCTGCGAAAGAGCGTGGAGCGTTTCGATCTCGGCGTTCAAGGATCGCGGGACGGCTTATGGTATGCCGAACGGGTCTCGGACGATCTCTTCGCCCCGCACAATCCCATCTACTACTCCCCCCGCATGAAAGAGATCATGGGCGTGGAAGGCACCGCCATGCCCGATGTGCTAGGCACCTGGTTCGCCTTGGTTCACCCCGATGACCTCCCGACAGTCCTGGCGGCACTCACTCGGCACCTCGAACACCGTCTTCCGTACGACGTGGAGTATCGCATTCTTCAACACGGCACCGGAGCCCTTCGATGGATTGGCGCCAAGGGCCAGGCGGTCTGGGATGCGGCGGGACAACCGATCCGGATGGCCGGGTCCTTCAGCGATATCACCGAGCGCAAGCGGGTAGAAGAAGCGCATCGAACCTCGCAGGAAAAGCTCCAGCAGGCGCTCCGCGCTTCCCACATCGGTCTGTGGGACTGGAATACGGACACGAACGAGACGTCGTTTTCCAGAGAATGGAAAAATCAACTCGGATACGAAGAAGCGGAACTGGCGGATAGGTTCGAATCATGGGATGCTCTCTTACACCCGGAAGACCATGACCAGGTCATCGCCTATGTGCAGGCCTATCTCGCCAATCCCGAGGGTGACTATCAGCAGGAATTCCGGCTGCGGCATAAGGATGGGACCTACTGCTGGATTGAGGCACGTGCCGAGTTTGTCACTGAGCCGGATGGTCGACGGGTGCGCCTGCTCGGATCGCACACGGACATCACCGAACGAAAGGCGATGGAAGCCGAGCTCAAGCTGAGCGAATCGCGATTACTCGCGGCCCAGCGAGTCGCCCACATCGGCAGTTGGGAACTAGACGCCATTACGAATCAGCTGTGGTGGTCCGACGAGGTATTTCGTATTTTCGAAATCGGCCCGATACAGTTCGGCGCCTCTTACCAGGCTTTTCTGGAAATCGTTCATCCCGAAGACCGTCAGTTCGTCGACCGCAGCTACACCGAATCGCTCATCCGCCGTATCCCCTATAGCATAGAGCACCGCTTGCTCTTACCGGATGGCCGGGTCAAGCACGTCCACGAGCGATGCGAGACCTTCTACGATATTGCGGGAAGGCCTCTCCGTTCACTAGGCACCGTCCAGGACATCACCGAACGCAAGCGGGCAGAACACAAGCTCAGCCTCACGCAATATACCGTCGATCATGCCATCGACGCCTTCTACTGGGTCGATCCACAGGCGAGAATTTTGGATGTGAACGAAGCCGCAAGCTTGATGCTGGGATACAGCAAGGACGAACTCCTCGCAATGTCCGTGCATGATCTGAATCCCGATTTTCAGCCCGGCAGCTGGCCGGGGTTCTGGGCGGAAAGCAAACAACGGCGATCGATGCAGTTTGAAACCGCCCATCGCACCAAACAGGGACAGTTCATCCCGGTCGAAATTCAGGTCAATTATCTCACGTTCGAGGGCAAGGAATTTCATTGCGCCTACGTGCGGGACATTACGGAACGCAAGCGGGCGGAAACGGCGTTGCGGGAAAGCGAGGCGCGGACCCGGTCCATTCTGGAAACCGCCTTGGACGCAGTCGTGTCCATCGACGACCGCGGTCTGATCATCGGCTGGAACCCTGAAGCGGAAACCCTGTTCGGATATTCCGCTGACAGCGCGCTCGGGCGGCTCTTGGACGAAACCATCATCCCGGTCCGATACCGGCACACCCACGGAATGAGCCGCGTCGTACGCGGAGAGGAAGGCGCCGCCACAAAACACCGTTTTGAATTTTTCGCCCTCCATCGAAGCGGGCGCGAGTTTCCTGTCGAATTCGCCATCGCCACGGCACAAGTCGAAGGACAGCCCATGTTCACTGCGTTCATCCGCGACATCACCGAGCGCAAACAGGCAGAAGCGGCGTTGCGGGAAAGCGAGGAGCGCTACCGAACCGTGATCGACCTCTCGCCTTCCGGTATCATTATCTTCTGCGAAGGACGGCCGGTCTATGCCAACTCCATGGCTGTCGCTATTCTTGAAGCCGAAGGGCTGGACAGTATTCTTGAGTGCTCCTCCCTCGACTTCATCCATCCCGATTACCATGAGAAAGCCGCGCATACCATCCGCAAAGTTCTAGCTGGTGAAACTCCCGTACACCGGGCGGAGCGGGTGTATGTGAAAATGGATGGCACCCCTATCCATGTTCACGTGGAGACCGTGCGGCTCATGTGGAAGGGGAAGCCGGCCGTTCAAGAATTTTTCTCCGATATTACCGAACGCAAACAGATGGAGGAGGCCCTTCAGCGAAGCGAACGGCAACTCCGGACCGTGCTAGACACCCTACCGATCGGCGTCTGGTTCACAGACGAGAAGGGGCATGTGCTATACGGGAATCCCGCCGGGCAACGCCTCTGGACTGACGCGACCAGGGTTGGCCTCCCCCAGCCAGAGGGCGACGCCCTTTGGTGGGAGACGCTCGGAAAAACGGACTCGCCCCATCGGTGGACCATCGGAGCCGTACTCGCTCGCGGACGGGATCAGATGAACGAAATGCTGGAAATCGAGACGACCGCCGGGGAGCGGCGGACGATCCGCAACTCCGCCGTCCCGGTGAAGAACGACGCAGGAGAGATTCTGGGCGCCATTGTGCTCAATGAAGACATCACGGCCAGAATCCGCGCGGAGCAGGCCTTGCGCCAAGAGCATGGGCTCCTGATGGCGGTCATGGATGCGGCGACCGACATCATCTTTGTCAAAGACCTCGCGGGCCGGTACATCCATATGAACCGAGCCGGCGCCCACACGCTCGGGATGGCCGTCGACGAGGTAGTTGGGTGGAACGATTATGCGATCTGGCCGTCCAACCTCGCGGATTCCTGCCAGCTCGCCGACCGCCTCGTGCTCGATACCGGCGAACCGATCACGGTGGAAGAAACATCAGAGAGCAACAGCAAGACCACGACCTATCTCACAACAAAAGCGCCCTACCGCGACCCAGAAGGCCGGATCGTCGGGGTCATCGGAGTCGCTCGCGACATCACCGAGCGGAAACGCGCTGAAGAAGCCTTGCGAGCCAGCGAACAACTTTTTGCCAAGGCCTTTCAAGCCAGTCCGAATCCCATCGTGATCACAGAAGTCGCCACCGGGCGGTGCATCGACACCAACCAAGCCTGCTTAGACCTTCTGGGGTTCTCCCGCGAAGAAATCGTCGGACAGACCACCCTCATACTGAGCATCTGGCCCAACCCCAAAGACCGGGACCGGTTGATCACGCGATTGCAAACGCCCGGCCCGATACGCAATGAGGAAATGACTTTCAGCACCAAATCCGGAGACCTCCGCCACGTCTTGGTCTCGTCCGACCTCGTGGAAATGAACGGCACGCAATGCCTCATCACGGTCGGAAGCGACATCACCGAGCGAATACGCGCCGAGGAAGACCTGCGGCGTTCCCATGCCTTCATCAGGCAAATCATCGACACCGACCCCAACTTCATCTTCGCCAAAGACCGCGACGGACGCTTTACGCTTGTGAACAAAGCCATCGCCGACGCCTATGGCACAACCGTTGACAACTTGCTCGGAAAGACCGACGCGGATTTTAATCGGAATACCGAGGAGGTCGCCTTCTTCCTCCACAAAGACCGCGAGGTGATGGATCATCTCTGTGAGCAATTCATCCCCGAGGAACGGATCACCGATGCCACGGGAGCCGTGCGCTGGCTGCAAACCGTGAAGCGGCCCATTCTTGACGAAACTAGCCAGACCACTATGGTGCTCGGCGCCTGCACCGATATCACCGAACGCAAGCGGATCGAAGAAGCGCTTCGGCAACGGGAACGCGACCTGCGCGCCGCGCTCGATGAGCGCGAGCGCATCAGTCAGGATCTGCACGACGGCATTCTTCAATCCCTCTATGCCGTCGGGCTCGGCCTGGAAGCCTGTGCGCCTCTCATGACCCAGCAACATTACCCCAAAGCCGTCGCGACCATGGGAAAGGCCATTGGGCAATTGAATCACGTCATGAGCGAGGTCCGGAACTTCATTGCCGGGCTGGAATCGCAAGTCCTCCAGGGAAGCACGTTCCCCTCCGCGCTGCGAGAGATGGTGCGCATGCTCGCAGCCCCCCATTCCCTCCGCTATACCGTCGCCGTCGATGAGGGGGCGGCCGACGGCATTTCCACCGAACAAGCCCTTCATCTGCTGAACATTGTGCGCGAAGCCATCAGTAACAGCCTCCGCCATGCGCAGGCCACGACCGCCTCGGTCAAATTGAAATCGCTGACCCGGTCCATTCGCTTATCCATCGTCGACAATGGGATTGGGTTCGAGCCCGCGAGTATGCGCGGGGTGGGGCACGGATTAGCCAACATGGCCACACGTGCCCGCAAGGTCGGCGGACGCTTTGCCATCAAGTCCGTTCCACAACAGGGCACCCGCATCACCATCGATTTACCAAAGGAGCCCCGCCATGCCGAAAGTGAACGCGAATGCGATTCGACTGCTGCTCGTCGACGATCATGAGGTCGTCCGGGTCGGGCTCCGCACCGTCCTCACCCAGCACGATCACGTCGCGGTGATCGGGGAGTCCGCTACGGCCGCCGGCGCCGTTCTAGATGCCGCGCGATTGAAGCCCGATGTGATTTTGCTGGACGTGCGCCTGCCGGACGGCTCCGGCGTGGATGCCTGCCGGGAAATCCTCGCGGCTCATCCACAGACACGGGTCATTTTCCTCACCTCCTACGCCGACGACGATTCGGTTCTCGCCGCGGTGTTAGCGGGCGCCCACGGATATGTGCTGAAAGAGATCGACTCGGCGGCGCTGCTCCGCGCGGTGCAGGCCGTGGCCGAAGGACACTCCATTCTCGATCCCAGCGTCACAGAGCGGGCACTCAAATGGTTGCGAGAAATCGGCACGGGCTCCGCTCCTCCGGGAACCGAGCCACTGTCTCCCCAGGAAGAGCGAGTGCTCGCCCTCGTGGCAGAAGGTCAAACCAATAAAGAAATCGCCACCGCCCTCAACCTCAGCGATAAAACAGTCAAGAATTATTTGGCCAATGTCTTTCAGAAACTGCGCGTCACACGACGCACTCAAGCCGCGGCATTTTTCGCGAAACGAAAGCATTAGCCGGAGTCGGACGGCTCTACTTTAGTAGGTCCTATTTTTATTTTCCGACGACACATCTACCTCTAGGCTATTCGCATGATTTTCTTTATACTTATCCGTAATCTATGGTTTCATTTGTCCCTATCCCTTACGACTGTTCTCCGGCAATGCTGTTTGGCTCTTCGCTGTATCGATTCCTTCTCCTCTTTTTCATTGAACCGTCGCGCCTGAGCACCGAGACTCAAGTAGGCCGCACCTGCGCGCGAAAGAAATCCCGCATGCCGAACCTGGCCTTGACGTGGAGTCCAGCATGGATGTAACCGGGAACCTCTTGTTCGGCAGCGCCCTGCTTTCCGGAGCCGCGCTCTGGGCGTTCGTTCGTGAACGGCGCCGCACCTTTCTTCAATCGAGAGTGATTGCCGCCACAAACTCCTGCGTGCTGGTCACCGATGCCTCTGTCCCCCGCCACCCGGTCATTCAAGCCAATCCGGCATTCCGGCTCCTGACCGGCTACGCGGAGAGCGAGGTCTTGGGGCAATCGACTCACTTTCTGAACGGAGCCCGCACCGACCGAGCCGCCATTGAGAAAATCGGACTGGCTCTTCAAGACAGCCGGACTTGCCGTGTCATTGTCCGCCATTATCGAAAGAACGGCACGCCATTCTGGAACGAAGTCACCCTCTCCCCCGTCAAGAATCGGGCGGGAACCGTGATCCAGTTTATCTGGGTGATGAACGATGTGACCCAGCGGCAGCAGGCGGAAGAAGCCCTCCAGCACCAGTACGATCCCTCGCAGCTGCTGGCCGAACGCATGACCAAAGCCGTGCTGGTCATCGGCGAAGATAACCGCATGGCCTACGTCAATACCGCCGGAGTTCGGCTACTCGGAGCCACGTCCTCAGAACAACTTATTGGGAATCCCCTGGCGGCGATACTGCCCCCAGACCGGCAAGAGACCGCGCGGCAACGCCTGCAGCAGCTGCGCAATGGTGAAAATCCCTCTGCTTCTTACGAAGAGCGATTTGTCTGCTTGGACTCGCACACGCTTCACAAAGTCGTCCCCGTCATGCTCTCCGCCTCGCCCGTGCTCTGGAAAGGGAAAGCCTCCATCCTTCTCCAGCTCTCGGCTACGTCCCAGAACATTCCCGTCGACAGCATCCTCGAAGACCATAAAGCCCATTTGCAGTCCGCTCAGGCGATCGCCCATCTCGGCAGTTGGGAGTGGAACCTTCTCGATCAGACAGAACTCTGGTCCGATGAACAATGCCGGATCTTCGGCTATGAGCCGGGCTCTCTGACACCCACGTATGACACCTTCACGTCCGCCCTCCATCCGGACGATCGCGACCGTGTGCTCGCGGCTGTCGAGAAGACGCTTCAGTTCGATGCCCCCTACGATGTGGACTGCCGCATCATCCGGCCGAGCAAAGACATCCGCTTCGTTCGATGCCGGGGCAGGGTTACACGCAACGAGGCGCATCAGCCGATTCGCATGTCGGGCACGGTGCAGGACTTGACCGACTACCGGCTGATCGAAGAGATCGCGAAGGAGCGCGACCTTCAGTTTCAACTAGTGGTGGAATCCGCTCCAAACGGCATTCTCCTGACATCGGAGGATGGAACGATCACGCTGGCGAATGCGGCCCTTGAAAAGATCTTCGGCTATGGCCCCGGCGAGCTCATCGGCCACTCGGTCGACAGCCTGGTGCCGGCGGAATTCAAATCCAGCCATGCCGATCAGCGCCGCAGCTTTCTCTCCTCGCCAATCTCCCGCCCAATGGGCACCGGCCGTGAATTTCTCGCACGAAGAAAGGACGGGAAGGAAATCTCCGTTGAAATCGGCCTCGCCCCGCTTCGCACCTCAACGGGCGTGCACGTCCTCGCCACCATCGTGGATATCTCCGCCCGCAAAGCCTTGGATGGACTGCTGCGTGAAAAGGACGCCTTGAATCAGGCAGTGCTCGACTCACTGACGGCTGAAGTGGCCGTGCTCGACCACACCGGCCAGATCACGGCCGTCAACACCGCCTGGCGGCAATACGGACTGACGGTTGCCGGCAACACCGCGCCGATCGCGCCGGGGCACAACTACCTTGCCAGCCTGAAGCACGCGGCCCAAGAAGGGGATAGCACCGCGCAGCGTGCACTGGAAGGAATCGAGGCCGTCCGCACAGGAACCCGTGACCGGTTTTCCCTCGAATACCCTTGCCAGGCTCCCGATGAGGCCCGGTGGTTTGCCATGACCGTCATGCCGCTGCACGGCCCCTGGGACGGCTTAGTCGTCACGCACGAAGAAATCTCGGCCCGCAAGCAGGCGGAACAAGAGCGAGAGCAGCTCCTCACGCAAACGCAGCACCTCCAAAAGATGCAAGCGATCGGAACCTTGGCGGGCGGGATCGCGCACGAGTTCAATAACAGCCTGACCGCCGTCCTGGGGTTCAGTGAACTGGCCCTCAAAGCCATCTCGAAAGATCATAAGGTCCGGCGGCATCTCGATCAGATTATTGCCGCAGGGCGAAAGTCCCGCGACCTGGTCCATCAGCTCCTCACGTTCAGCCAGCAAGGACGCCATCTCAAACGGCCGCTCTCATTGCACATCCTCATCAAGGAATCGCTGAAGCTGCTCCGGCCGCTAGTCCCTTCCTGGATCCATCTCAATGAACGCATCCATGTGCCGACGCCGCCGGTATCCGCCGATTCGTCCCAGATGCATCAAATGCTGCTCAATCTTGTGGAGAACGCGTTGCGCGCGATGCAGAAAACAGGCGGAACCATGACGGTCGCACTGGAGGAAATCCAGGTTGAACAACTGCGCGTCGGCCCCCAAGCTCGCTTGGAACCAGGCGCCTATGCGCGGCTGCTAGTCCAGGACACGGGAGAAGGGATCCCGCCCGATATTCAGGAACGCATATTCGACCCCTTCTTTACCACCAAGGATCTTGGCACAGGGCGTGGCATGGGCCTCGCGGTCGTGCATGGCATTATCACGGCCCATGGGGGAGCAATTTTTGTGGACAGCGCCCCCGGAACCGGTACAACCATCGAAGTCTATCTGCCGATTATCCCCTCCCAGAACACCGCCCCGGCCGGCCCCAACGCCGACGAACCGCTTCCGCAAGGACATGAGTGCGTCCTTTTTGTCGACGATGAGGAATCCCTTGCCCGTTTTGGAGGGGAGATGCTAGAGTCGCTGGGATACTATGCCGTGGTGCGCATGAGTGCGTCGGAAGCGTTACAAGCGTTTCGCATGGCCCCTCAGCGGTTCGATCTTCTGATCACCGATGTGACGATGCCGAGCATGAGCGGTCTTTCCCTAGCCAAGGACTGTCGCCTATTGCGCCCCGATCTTCCGATTATTCTCTGCTCGGGATCGGAACACACGCTGGCCGAAGAGACCAAACACATCCACGGCGTAACCCACTACGCGCTAAAACCGCTGATGCTGCAGGACCTGGCTCGCACCATCAGGCAAGTGCTCGACCAAGCGGCCTCGGAAGCTCCGTCCGCCCATCGGCAATACCGTGAACTCGCCCGCGAACTTGTTGAGGAACACGATGCCATCAGTCCTAGTCGTTGACGACGAAGATCAAATCCGCCAACTGATCCGAGAAACCCTGGAGCAGGCGGGATACGATGTCCAGGAAGCCAGCAACGGGAAACAGGGCCTGGAGCGATACCGGACCAAGCCCGCGGATCTTGTGATCATGGACATTCTGATGCCCGATCAAGACGGGCTCGAAAGCATCATGACATTGCGCCGCGAGTTCCCAGCCTCGCGAGTGATCGCCATTACCGGCGGCAGCGATATGATTGGCATCTTGAATTTCCTCGATGTCGCGAAAATGCTTGGCGCCCGGCGAACCCTTCAGAAACCGTTCGATATGCAGACGCTGCTGGATGCGGCTCAGTCAGAGCTGAGTTACTAACATACCGTCCATATCCATCTATTCATCTTTCGCCCCACATTGACATCACGGCGTCTTGCCCGGCACACTGCCGCCCTCATGCCTCCACCCGCTCAAAGAATTCTTCTGCTGAATATCGGCCTCGGCACACTCGTCGTCGCCGTAGGATTCTGGTTGCTCTGGGGCACGTTCTCACCGTGGCTCGTTGTGCTATGGGCGCTGCTCGTCGCAGCATTTTTACACTGGAAGTGCCGCACCATCACAGAAATTTGGGCCTGGTCGACCCTGCTACTCGGACTGGAAAGCTTTGCCTGGCCGCTGCAACTGATGATACAGCTCAAATCAGCCGCAGCAGGACCCTCCGACGAAGAAATGGGCACGATCCTCTCCGCCGTGGTCCTGGGCCTCTTCTCATCGGTTTTTTGGATGTCCTTTTCCTACGGCCTCTTCAAACGCAAACCAGAAACACCGCCCCCCCCAACCCTCTCCTCCACACCTGCCCCCCCCGCGCAACCTCCGCGCCGGAAAAAGCGATAGTCGCTTACCCCATATCGACGGGATCGACATCCACGCTAAACTTGAAGGTCCGTCCTGGATACGCTCGTTCCCTCGTCGCGAGAGATCGGCTGACTCCGTCACGCATCGCTATGCGATCTCCGCCTTTCACCATGATGTGCCAGCCATGCATTCCCGCCGGACCAACACCGACCGCCGCCACCGGTCCCAGCACAACGATCCCATGACCCGGCGGAATAGCCGGCAGCCCCCGCTGCGTCGAGGTTGATCCAGACGCTGTCGCAGCCGGGCGAACCGCTAGAATCTTGTGCAACTCATCCACCCATCGCTGCGCCACCGACTCGGTCAGCCGCCGGTCTTTCCCTGACACGGTCAAATAGATGAGATGCTGAACCGGCGGATAGCCTAATAACCGGCGCGCCTGAATTTCCTCATCGTAAAATCTCGCCGGATCGCGGGCAGCCACCGCTTGCATCACATGATGGTTCGGCAAAGACGTCTGTACAATCACGCGCCCGCCCGAGGTGGCCGGCTTCGCAAGATTCACCGCATCCACCAACAACTGGTGGGTCCGCTCCGCCGCTCGGAAATCCGGAAAATGCAGGCCGGAATCGGCATCGATAATCCCAACAAGCCCGACCGGCGGCAGCGGCTCACGCTGAAACAACACCTGTGTCCCGATCAAAATATCCCACGTGCGGGCTCGCACCTGCTGCCACAATCGCCTGGCTGGCGCCACCCCCCGAAGAGCGTCGCGGTCGATCCGGATAATCCGCGCCTCTGGAAAAAGCCGGCGCGCTTCCTGCTCAACTCGTTCCGTTCCTTCCCCAATCGGGCTTAATCGTGACGCTCCACAGGCTCCACAGGTCTCAGGCAACGACTCTTTTCGCCCACAATAGCGGCAGGCGAGCCGGGCGGATTCTCGGTAGTAGGCGAAGGCTACGGCACAGGCAGGACAGCGCGGCACCCATCCGCAATCGCGGCAGACCAGCGCACCGGCATAGCCGCGCCGATTCAGAAACAGGATCGCCCGGTCTTGCTCGACCAGAATCGTGCGCAGTGCGGCAAGGAGCGGAGGACTGAATGGCAATCCACCGAACTCCCGACTCATGTCGACTAGTTCGATAGATGGAGCGCTGCAGACCTCTCTGCTTTGCGCAAACCGTTCAATCTCACGCACGCTGATCGCCTCCAGAGACGGATGCGCCGACCCATATACGAGGAGCGCGGACTCCTGCTGCGCCCGCATCCAGGCAACCTCTCGCACATGATAGTGCGGCTCCTGCGGCTCCTTCATGGCAGAGTCTTCTTCTCCATCGACCCAAATCAACCCGGCCGATCGAAGGGGGTAAAAAATGGCCGACCGGGTTCCGACAACAATCTTCGGAGTCGCCGATCCGCTCGAATCCGCATCGGCTCCTGACGGCCGGCGCGTCTGAAGCGTCACGGGAAGCTTCGTGACAGTTCGAAGGACCTGCGCCAGCCACTGCGCTCGAGCGACTTCGCCGATAATAATGAGGGCGGATTGTCCTCCATCCAGAGCAAGTTGGGCCGCTCGCGCCATGATGCCGACGCGAACGTCCAATACCCCATCAATCAGAATTCTTGCCGGCCGACCCGCCAACAAGAGCGCCTGGATTCGTCGCACGACATCACCATCTGGCGCAGGGCAAGGAGAAAATTCATCGACTGCAAGTTCGCGTTCTTCTTCCTGCTCGCGAAGGCGAGCGGGTCGCTTGGAAACCGCGGCTTCACTCTTAAGAATCCATTGCTGCGCTTCGAGAAACGCGAGAGCCCGTCGGTCAGCCCCTTGGCGAGCGGCCTGAATGGTCGAAGCGGAAAGCCCGCTTTTTCTGCGCGCGATACGCTTAAAAAGCGGCAAGGACCCCTCTGGACACTTCCCCTGCTCCACGGCCAGACGCCCTTGTGGCGTGGCCACATAACACCATTTCGATTGGGTACCTGTACGAGCCGCTGGCGCCACCAGCCGTAAACATTGCCCCCAGGGAGCAATGTACTCCTCCGCCACCTGCCTCGAGAGATCGAACATCCCGGGGGGAAACCCGGATAGGCTGTCGCCATCCGATACCGAGGCAATGGCCTTGAGTTGAGACCGGCTCACTCCGTTCGGAAGATCATGAGCTAATCCCACGACAGCCCCGTCCAACATTGTTCGGCCAAACGGCACGACCACCCTTTGACCAACTTTGATCCGGCCTACGAGTGTTGCTGGAACCAGATAGGTGAACGTCTTCGCCAAATGCCGCGGAACAATCACGTCGGCAAAAACAGGAACCTTCGACTGGTCGATATCGCGAGGAAATTCGGTAGACATGGCGCATTCTAACAGCGCGCCGAAAGACAGAACAATGAAATGGAGGAGAAGAGGGCGACCGGCCGCCGGAAAGCAGTTCCATGGGCAGGCGGATGAGAAACCCGCCTACCCAAGGAAAGCAATATTATTCGAGTGGCCGCCCAGTGGGTGCGGCTGGATCTTGCACGGACGGATCCGAGATGCCCGGCGTTCTTGCAGAGTCGGGAAGGCTGAGCGTTCCGGGGCTATCGGTTGCCGGAAGCGCATCCTGCCCATTTATGCGAGAGACGGATGGATCGACAATACCATCCTGTGCCGTCGGAACGGACATCTCCAGACCACCGTCGCCCTTTGCGCGCAAGCTGGCTGGATCACTATTCTGCTTGTCCGCCGTCTGTGGCATGATCGGTTGCGGAGGATTAGCATCTGTAGAAGTCGGGGCGTAGAGCAGAATTTCCACACGCCGATTGCTGGTCCGGCCCTCTTCGGTTGCGTTCGTCGCAGCGGGGTGGCCATCGCCATACCCGACGGAAGCCAGGCGGGCCGAATCCAGCCCGCCTTTTTCGACGAGATAGCGAAGCACGCCACTCGCACGGGCCTTGGACAACTCCCAATTGCTCGGATACCGCGATTTCAGGGCAGGGCCAATCTCGACATTGTCCGCATGGCCCTCGACCCGGATCATTCGCGCGTCCTCGCTGGTGCGCAAATACTCGATTAATTGATCCAAGACCTTGTATCCCTCAGGCCTGATCGAAGCTTCTCCAGAGTCGTACCGGAGAAAATTCGTGATCTCGCCAAGATTTAACCGGCTCTCTCCAGCCGCATCTTGCACGCTCAGCCTCCTAGCAACGAGATCAGGCTGAAGCGGTACCGCCGTTTTCTCAATGTGAGGAGACTTGAATTGAGACAGCGACTGAACAGGAGTCTCGACGGGGACCACCGCAGGAGAAGAATGCCCGGCGAGCTTGAATCGATCTCCCTTCATAACTCTCGTCGCTGCGCTTTGGATCATAGCTGTCGCCGTCCGATCCTCCGTCGCGAGCACTTTTAATTGTCCAATCTTTCGTGGCGGGAGCCCCTGGCTGTGGCGATGCAACTCCAGAAGGTCTCCACTCCTGAGGCCATCGCCTTTTCCATGGTCGAGATAGACCACATTGAACTGCGACACGAGAGTCATGGGCTTATCGGCCTGGAGTTCGACAATCATTCCACGAAGTTCTGCAGTATCGCTCGCGGGGCTGGGCTCTTCCGAATAAACTGGCGGCACAAACCGCATTACAGGATCGCCGGGGGCAATGACCCCATAGTTCCGCACAACTTCAACCGTCGTCAACGCATGATCCGCCTGCGTAACCTGCACCACCGCCAATCGAATAACGACAAACCCCAAATATTCGCCTGTGGCCGGATGAAAAACCTTTCGCACTCGACGATAGACGGTGTAAAGATCCCCGGGCGCGACGCCATGAGGATTATCGAGCTTGAGATACAACGCATCATGTTGTCCCAAAATCATTCGATCGCCAGTCGACTGATTGTCACCGGTGATAAGATTCACGATGCCATCGCGAGGCGTCGTTTTTTGAATCGCCCCCTCGGCAAATGCCAAGGCGCCTTCCCCGAATCGTATGGTGCTTGTATCAACCGGCTGAGCTCCGGCCGGCACCGCACCCACACACAATGTCAGGGCCAAGAAAAGAGAAGTCGTCGTTTTCATAATAATGTTGTCCTTGGTTGAGGCGCGTGAATCCTCGCAAACCATAGCAAATAATAGGGTATTGTCAAGATTTTCTCCTGATTGCACAGTCGTTTGACGGAGGTTTTTGCAAGGTGCTATCGTACAGAAACTAGATCGACGCGCTTCCTTAAAATGAATCGACACCTGAAGAGATGACACCCCCTCAAGCACCCTATAATCCCGATCCGACGAAACAACCGCGGATCGAAACCCAAATTCACCGGCGACGGAAGGCGAAGGCCTTCTCCCCGCTGGAAGCAGAGTGGGATGTCTCTCAAGGAACCCCTCCAACTCAACTTCGAATGCCCGCCGTTTTCCGCTCACCTCGACTGCAAAAATAGAATGCTGAGCTATTCCCCCCACTTCCATGCCAACTCAAGCATGCCTTGGAGACCGACCGATCAGTGAGAAACTTTCGTTCTTTCATACGTATATGCCACAGGGTCGAGGGGTAGGGCTTTCGGGTCCACTTCTGTAGGTCCTTTGTCCGCTTGCTATCCCCCGGACCACAGAACTAAGATCTCGACTCTTCTTTCCAGTTCAACATCTTGCGAGATGGGAACGATGACCGGCTTTGATCTTCTACTCGAGTATCTCACCAGGTATTTCCCCATACTTCTATTTATATTTATTGCTTTGGCATTTGGGGTCGTCACCCTGGTAATCAGTTACTTTGCGCAACCGAAATACCCTGAACCGGAAAAGCTATCGACCTATGAGTGCGGATCCGAACCATTTTCAGATGCTCGCATGCCATTTCCCGTCCGCTATTACGTGTTCGCGATGCTGTTCGTGATTTTCGATATTGAAGTCATTTTTCTGTATCCCTGGGCCATCGTATTCGAAAAACTCGGAATCATTGGGCTGGTAGAGATGTTGGTGTTTATTGCGTTGTTCCTAGTCGCGTATGTCTACGCCTGGCGAAAAGGGGCACTTGAATGGGACTGATTCAACTGGGGCGGCCGGATAAAGACGGCTCTCCCGATGTCATTACGACCACGGTCGAAAAAGCCGTAAACTGGGCGCGCAAAGGCTCGCTCTGGCCCATGACCTTCGGCTTGGCCTGTTGCGCGATCGAAATGATTGCCGCGGTGTCGTCCCGCTATGACATGGATCGCTATGGAGCGGGGGTATTCCGCGCTTCTCCCAGGCAGTCCGATTTGATGATTGTTGCGGGAACGGTCTGCCGGCGCATGGCCCCCGTGATTCGGAAAATTTACGACCAGATGCCGGAACCTAAGTACGTCATTGCCATGGGATCTTGCGCCACATCCGGCAATATCTACGACAGCTATAGCGTCGTTCAGGGAGTCGACCGGTTCGTCCCTGTCGATATTTATGTTCCGGGATGCCCGCCCACGCCGGAGGCGCTATTCGACGGCATTCTGAAATTGCAAGAACGCATCATGCAAAAACGGGTGTTTGTGAAACAGCCCGATCAGGTCAAAACCGGCGTGATCGCCTAGGAATGGCGCGATGCATCAATTAGCACAACGGGTTCAAGACACGTTTCCGGCAGGTTTTGTGTCATCGACTGAATGGCGTGGCGATGTCTCCGTGACCGTCACGCGAGAGACGCTTCACGAAGTCGCCCAGTTTCTGCACGACGACCCGGGAATGGACTTCGACTACATCGTCCATGTCAGCTCCGTCGACTGGCCCGATGACGAAGAGCGCTTCGAGGTGGTCTGGGAATTCTATGCGATCAGGAAACGGCAGCGGATCAGACTCAAGACCCGCGCACCCGAGTCGGACTGTATTGTCGACTCATTGACCGACATCTGGAAGGGCGCCGATTTCATGGAGCGCGAAGTCTACGACATGATGGGCATCCGCTTCCGCAATCACCCAGACCTGCGCCGCATTCTGATGCCAGACGATTACACCGAAGGGTACCCGCTCCGGAAAGACTTTCCGCTCCGCGGCAAGGGCTGGCGGGATACCTTCGACTTCCTTGACGAAGTGCCACGGTAGGAACTGGACAAGCAATGGCATTTGAAGACCAGAGAACGACCGTCTATAAAGTCGACCCGGAGCATCCGGAGAGCGAGTCGCTACCGACGCTCCGGACCGAAGAACTGCTGCTCAACATGGGACCGCAACATCCGAGCACCCACGGCGTGCTCAAGGTGATCTTGGAGCTGGAAGGGGAGCGGCTCGTGAAATCGACGCCGGTACTGGGCTTCCTTCACCGCGGCGTCGAAAAGCTGGCGGAAGACGGCACCTATCACCAGTTCATTCCCCATACAGACCGGCTCGACTATGTCTGTGCAATGTATAACAACTTTGCCTACTGCCGCGCCGTTGAAAAGCTGATGAATCTCCAGGTGCCGGATCGAGCCGAGTATCTCCGCACCATCGTGGCGGAGGTGCAGCGCATCATCGGCCATCAGTTCTGGCTGGGAACCCAAGCGCTCGACATCGGCGCCATGACCGTGTTCTTCTATTGCTTCCGCGACCGGGAAATTCTGCTGGATTGGTTCGATGAACTGTGCGGCGCCCGGCTGACCACCAGCTGGTACCGAATCGGCGGCGTCGAGCGGGATTTCACGCCGTCCTTGCTCGATAAGCTCAAGAAGTTTCTCGACTACTTCCCGCCAAAAATCGACGAGTACATCGTCTTCCTGGAGACGAATCGCATCTGGGTCGCGCGGACCAAAGGCGTGGCGGTCGTCTCGGCAGAAGATGCCGTCAGCTTCGGGCTCAGCGGCCCGACCCTGCGCGGATCGGGAGTCGATTACGACCTGCGCAAATACGAACCCTATTCGGCGTACCCCAAATGCGAGTTTAGTGTACCGGTAGGGAAAAACGGCGACACGTACGATCGTTATTGGATCCGGGTCATGGAGCTATACGAGAGCGTCAAGATCATCCGGCAATGCCTTGAGCAGATGCAGGACGGTCCGATCATGGCGGATGTTCCAAGCGTCACCCTGCCGCCGAAAGAACGGGTCTTCACCAATCTTGAATCGATGATCCAGCAGTTCAAGCTGTTCTCGCAGGGCTTCAACGCCCCTCCCGGAGAAATCTACTGCGGAACGGAAGCGCACAAAGGCGAGCTGGGATTCCACATTGTCAGCACGGGCGGAGGGAAACCCTATCGCCTGAAAATCCGCTCCCCCTCCTTTATCCATATGGGAGCATTTGATTATATGTCGCGCGGGTATATGATCGCGGACGCCATTACCCTGTTCGGCACCTACGATATCGTCATGGGCGAATGCGACCGGTAGTCAGAGAGAGGCAAGGATCCGAACCATGGGCTTGAAGCCAGCCACCAATCCGGACGTCGAAGCGACATCGATCGAGCTCAGCATCGACGGGAAGACCGTCACCGCCAAAGACGGCGTCTCGCTGTACGATGTCATTTCAAGCACGGGCAAGATCATCCCGGCCATGTGCTACCACTACACCTTCGACCCGTTCGGTTCCTGCGGTATGTGCCTGGTCATGCAGGAGGGCAAGAAGGCTCCGGTTCGCTCTTGCACAGCCAAAGCCACCGCTGGAATGGTCATCCGGACGGAAGGGGAAGACCTCTTCCTCGCGCGAAAAAAAGCCGTCGAAAAGCATCTCTCGGTCCATCCTCTGGATTGCCCGGTCTGCGATGCGGACGGCCATTGCGAGCTCCAGGACATGGCGTTTCAGCACGGCGTCACCAACCTGGCCAGCGCAAAGCAAAAATTCATCCCGGAAGACACCCGCAGCCTGGTCCTCGACTTCAATATGAATCGCTGCATCGCCTGCGCCGAATGCATCAACGTCTGCAAAGACGTGCTGATGATCGATGCCCTGCAGTTCATGAAGAAAGGCGGATTCAACCAGGTCGTCGCCAAAGGCGATCTCCCGTTGTCTTGCGAATTCTGCGGCGACTGTCTCGCCGTGTGCCCCGTCGGCGCGATCACCAACAAGTATTCGAAGTACTTGTACAAGCCCTGGCAGATGAAAAAGACCGCCAGCACCTGTAACTATTGCGGTGACGGCTGCCAGCTTTACCTGGAAACCAAAGACTCCGAAGTCATCCGGGTCACCTCGCCCTTGTCCTGGAAAAACAAATGGGGCGACCGCGAGGAAACCGCAAAGGGACACGGCGGACTCTGCGTACGGGGGCGATTCGGATTCGAGTACCTCGACAGCAGCACCCGGCTCACTCAGCCGCTGGTGCGCGAGGGCAACCAACTCGTGCCCAAACCCTGGCTCGAAACCATGCACCAGGTCGTCGATCGTTTCACGGAGATGAAGCAGAAGCACGGCGCGGATGCGATCGCCGGATTGATTACCGCCCGTTGCACGAACGAAGAGCTCTATCTGTTCCAAAAACTCATGCGGACCGTGTTCGGCAGCAATCATCTCGACAGCAGCGCCCGCTACGGCCATATGAATTTCGTCCATGCCTCGCGCCATGCCCTGGGCTTCGGCCGGACTCCCAACGACTGGGAAGACCTCACCAAAGCCAAAGCTATTCTGGTGATCGGCTCCAACATCACCGAGACCAACCCCCTGACCGCTGTCCGGATCAAGGAAGCGATCCGGGTCTATCAGGCACAGGTGGTAGTCCTCGATTCCACCATCACAAATATCGGGAAGCTGGCGTCCCATCCATTCCTGATTAAGCCAGGCACCGAAGGCTGGGTCATCGACGGCCTCGTCAAAGCCACCATCGATCAAGACCTCGTCGATGAAGACGCCACCGGCAAACACCCGAAAGCCTACGAGGCGTTGAAGGCCGCTGTGGCCCATCTTTCGCTGGAGCAGATTGCCGCGCACACCGGAATTGCCGTCGACACCTATCGTGAAATTGCCGCCATCATGGCTGAAGCTCCTCGTTCCATTTTCCTCTGCGCCGAGGGCATCGTGCGGCGGCCAGAGGGCTATCAGAATGTGTTGAAGCTGATCGACCTGGCCTGGATCACCGGAAAACTCGGCCAGCCAGGCTGCGGGGTCAACACGGTGACGGAAGAGCCCAACGAGCAGGGCGCCATCGATATGGGTGTCGCGCCGGAATTCTTACCAGGTCAAGCCCGTTACGACGATGCCACGGCGCGTGAGCGATTCGGCAAGGCCTGGGAAACCACGCTGCCCGCCACAACAAGCGGCGCCAACTTGATGGAAATTTTGAAGCGCTGCAAGAGCGGTCAGATCAAGGCCCTTTACGTCATCGGGGAAAATCCCCTGGCCACACTCCCCGCTTCCGTTGAAGTCCGCACCGCCCTCGAGCGTCTTGAACTGCTGGTGGTGCAAGATCCCTTTTTGACCGACACCGGGCGTCAGGCCCATTTTGTCCTGCCCGCTTGCACCTACGCGGAGAAAGAAGGGACCTTTACCAATCTCGAAGGACGCGTCCTGCGGGTGCGCCAGGCGATGGATCCGGTCGGAGAAAGCTTGCCGGACTGGCATATTATGACCGCGCTGGCCAATGCGTTGGACGCAAACTGGACCTACGAATCCGCCAACGACATTCAGGCCGAGATCATGAAGCTCTTGCCCGGCTACTATAACCTCGGCCAGCCGCGGAAAGTGACACCGGCCCCGGACCACTATCTGGCAAACGGATATGCTGCGGAAATGAAGAGCCGCTACCGCGCGACCGCACCGGCCACCGATTCTAAGCGGCCCTTCGCGCTGGTGATGGGGCAATTGCTCGCCCATTCAGGCAAGATGTCGACCGAAGCGCCAGGGCTAATCAAAATCGCGCCGAACACCGGAAAACTGCGTATGAATGCGGACGATATGCAGCGCCTGGGACTTCAAGACGGCACCAAAGTGAGAGTGACCGCGGAGCGTGGCTCGCTTCAGTTGGGGGTGCAGTCCGATAATTCACTGGCACCGAACACCTGTTTCTTCCCCGAGCATTTTAACGAGCCGCCCGTCAAAGACTTGATGGCCGTGCATGTGGACGCCATCACTGGGGTGCCGTCCTTCAAGCAGACATGGGTCAGCATCGAAAAAGCGTAGGACAAGAATCGATGTTTCCATCGATAAGCAGGAATTGACGATGAGCGTATCCACCATAACCAAAAAGATTCTTCACGCCGCACTCTTCTATGAGATCTGGGACGCGATGAAGGTGACGTTTCGACACATGTTCCATCGCCCGATCACGTTTCAGTATCCGCGCGAACAGCGAACCCTTCCCGATACCCATCGGGGCGCGCTCTCGCTGCTGCGGTACGACGACGGCCGGGAGCGTTGCGTGGGCTGCGATCTCTGCGAGGCCGCCTGTCCTTCCCGTTGCATTAAAGTCATCAGCGCCGAAGACCCGGCCCGGCCTCTCCAGCGATACGCGACAGAGTTTTACATCGACATTACGAAATGCGTGTTCTGCGGCTACTGCGTGGAAGCCTGTCCCGTCAATGCGCTGGCGATGACGAAGATGTACGAGTTCTCCACGCACGACAAACGCACCCTCCTCTTCGACAAGAAGCGGCTGTACGACATCGGCGAGCGTCATCTCGCCGACGCGAAAAAATATCTGTATGCCCACAACCAGGAGAAAAATGTCGAGGAGAGTCGTGAGTACCGATACTATTTCCCCCAGTCGGTGCTCAAAGCCACACAATCGACTCCCAAGCATTTGAGCTGAGACCCCGATGATTGCTGTCTTCTTTTCGTATTTCGCACTCATGAGCATCGCGGCCGCCGCCATGACGGTTGCGCTGAAGAATCCGGTCCACTGCGGCTTGGCGCTGCTCGCGCTACTGCTGCATGTGTCGGGATTTTTTGTCCTGCTGAATGCGGAATTTCTTTGGGCGGTCCAAGTGATTGTCTATGCCGGAGCCATTTTGGTGCTCTATCTCTTCGTGCTCATGTTGCTGAATCTCAAGACGGACGAACGCTATTTTCACTCCACCTTCATGTATTTCCTGACGCCGGCCCTGCTGGGCTCTCTCTATGTCATCTATCTCCTGCTTCGCTCGCCCTTTGCCGGAGCGAAGGGAAACGCGCCGACCGTCGCCATTTTGCAAGATGGAGACACCGCCGCCATTGGCATCAAGATGTTCAGCGACTATCTCCTGCAATTCGAAATCGTAGGAGTCTTCTTGCTAGGCGCCATTATCGGAGCGATCGTCTTGGCTAAAACGCCCAAACCGCACAACCTGAGGAAAGACTGACGCATGCTTCCGTTATCCGCCTACGTGGCAGTCAGCGCGGTCCTCTTCGTCATCGGACTGCTCGGCGTGCTTATCAGGCGCAACTTTATCATTGTGCTGATGTCCGTCGAGATCATGCTCAACGCCGCCAACATCAACCTCGTGGCGTTTTCGTACTATCTGGAATCCATGGCCGGCCAATTGGTGGCGCTCTTTATCATTGCCATCGCCGCGGGCGAAGCGGCCATCGGATTGGCCATCATCATTGTCGTGTTCCGTGGAAAGCTTTCAACCAACGTCGATGAAATGAACCTATTGAAGTGGTAACGTGTCGGACTTAACTGATCTGCTCATTAAACTGATCCCGGTTTTCCCCCTTCTGGCCGTCATTGCCAACGGTCTCCTTGGCAGCCGGTACTCCCACGAGGTCGCCCATCGGCTCGCTTGGGGCTCGGTCGGGCTCTCGTTCCTCTGCGTTATCGGCGTCTTCGCCGATGTCCTGCGCACCGGCGCCACCCATGAGGTCGTGGCCTATCAATGGATCTTCGGTGGAGATCTGACGATTAACCTGGCTTATCTCGTCGATCCGCTCACCTGTGTCTGGCTCTTGGTCGTCACGGGAATCGGGTTTTTGATTCACGTGTATTCCGTCGGCTACATGCACAATGAGGCGGGATTTACCCGCTTCTTCACTTACATGAACCTGTTCATGGTCTCCATGTTGCTGCTCGTCATGGGCAATAACTATGCGGTCCTGTTCATCGGCTGGGAAGGCGTCGGCCTATGCTCCTATCTGCTCATCGGTTACTACTACGATAAAGTCTCCGCGGCCAAAGCGGCCTCAAAAGCCTTCGTCGTGAACCGCATCGGCGACGCCGGGTTCCTTCTGGCCATCTTCCTGATCTTTATCAATTTCAAGACGCTCGACTACACGAAAGTCTTTGCCCAACTGGGGCAGCTGTCGCCCGACATGGCCACCGCCATCGCCCTCTGTCTCTTGATCGGCGCCGTCGGAAAATCCGCCCAACTGCCTCTGTACACCTGGTTGCCGGATGCGATGGAAGGCCCCACGCCTGTCAGCGCTCTTATACACGCCGCCACCATGGTGACGGCCGGCGTCTATATGATCGTGCGGAACCATGCCATCTTCGATCTCTCCCCGATTGCGATGCAAACCGTCGCCGTCATCGGAGGCTGCACGGCGTTATTTGCCGCGACCATCGGTCTCGTGCAAACCGATATCAAGCGCGTGCTGGCCTACTCGACCGTGAGCCAGCTCGGCTACATGTTCCTCGCCTGCGGGATCGGCGCCTATACCGCCGCGGTCTTCCATGTCATGACCCACGCGTTCTTCAAAGCGCTCTTGTTCTTATCTGCCGGATCCGTGATCCATGCGCTCTCTGGCGAACAGGACATCCGGAAAATGGGCGGCCTCACGAAGAAAATTCCCTGGACTTACCGCCTTTTCCTCATCGGAACCATTGCGATTGCGGGCATTCCGCCGTTGGCTGGGTTCTGGAGTAAAGACGAGATCATGGGGCACGCGTTCGTCAACCACCAATATCTCTTCTATGGAATGGCGGCGATCGGTGCCTTCCTCACGTCCTTTTATATGTTCCGGCTAACGTACCTGACCTTCTACGGCCCCTCTCGCATGGACCATCACACGGAAGAGCATGTCCATGAGTCGCCGATGGTGATGATCGGCCCCTTGATGGTGCTCGGCTTTTTATCTGTCTTCGGCGGCCTGATTCTCGGATTCCCGCCAGAGCACGGCTGGCTACATGGATTCTTGGCGCCGGTAGCCGGGGTAGCTGGCGGACACGAAACCAGTGTGGCGACCACGCTGCTTCTGATGGGAACGGCGACCGGCATCGCGTTGCTCGGGTGGGGGCTGGCCCATTTCCTATACAGCCTGAGTCCTTCGACCGCAGACAACTGGGCAACCAAATTCCAAGGCGCTTATACAACGCTCTTGAACAAATACTATGTGGACGAACTGTACGACTTCCTGTTTGTCGAACCGACCAAGCGCCTGGGAGAGTTTCTAGATTGGTTCGATCGCACAGTGATCGACGGTCTCGTCAACGCGGTCGCGCAGATGACCGAATGGGGCTCGGCCGGGTCGACTTGGCTCGAAAAATATGTCGTCTATGCCGGCCTCAATGTGATTGGCTTCGGCAACCATCAAATTGCCCGCCAAGGACGCAAGCTCCAAAGCGGCATGGTCCATCACTACGCCGCCATTATTATCGCCGGCCTCTTCTTGCTGGCCTTGGTCGTGCAGCTGATCCTGCAAATGTAGGCAAGATTCTAGGAATCGTCGGAATCGGACAACGAACATGTTAGAAGAACTCGCAGCCGGTTTTCCCATCCTCTCCTGCCTTCTCTTTCTCCCGTTTGTCGGAGCAGCGGTACTCTGGCTGGTGGACGATGAAGATATGGTGCGCACCTCGGCCCTGACCATCAGCCTGGTCGAGCTCGCGCTGGCTATCTTTGTGCTGATCCGGTTCGTGCCCGATTCCGCCGCCATGCAGTTCGCCGAACATGCGCGCTGGGTTCCGGCATTGGGAATCAGCTATCACCTGGCCGTCGATGGCATCAGCGTGCTCTTCGTCGGGCTGACGGCGTTCTTGACCGTGCTCGTCATTGTCTATTCCTGGGACACCGTTCGCCAGCAGGTCAAGCTCTATATGATGTGTCTCCTGGCCCTCGAAACGACGACCATGGGCGTCTTCGTTTCGCTGGACCTCATTCTCTTCTTTGTTTTCTGGGAATTGATGCTGATCCCCAGCTACTTCCTCATCAAGCTCTGGGGCGGAGGCGCCGAACGGCACCATGCCGCGTTAAAATACGTCCTCTATACACTCTTGGGCAGCGTCTTCATGCTCGTGGGCATTGCGCTGCTGGATCTGAACTTTCATCATTGGGCTGTCCTCCGGCATACCGATCAGCTCTACTCCTTCGACCTCCTTGATCTGCTGGCGGTTCCTATTCCGGTTGATCAGCAGATCCTCATTTTCTGGCTGATGTTTATGGGCTTCGCCTTCAAAGCCCCGGTGTTTCCATTCCACACCTGGCTGCCCGATGCCCTGCTCGAAGGGCCGATCGGCATGGCCGTCGTCCTCGCCGGGCTCAAGCTCGGGACATTCGGATTTATCCGATTCAGCATTCCCTTGCTGCCAGACGCAGCAAAGAGCCACACCGTAGTGACCGTGATTATGTGTCTGGGAATTGCCGCCATTACATATGGCGCCATCATGGCGTTGATTCAGCCGGATTTCCGAAGGCTGCTGGCGTTCAGCAGCATCAGCCACCTTGGCTTTGTGATGGTGGGACTCTTTGCGCTCAACTATCAGGGACTCCAGGGCAGCCTTCTGACCATGATCAATCTCGGATTCAGCACGGCAGGCCTCTTCTTTATTGCGGGATTTCTCTACTCGCGCCAGCAAACCACGCACCTATCGGCATTCGGCGGGCTGGCGCAACAAGTCCCGTTGCTCGCATCCTTCTTTTTGCTGATCGGGCTGGCGTCAATCGGGTTGCCCGGCACGAATGGCTTTGTCGGAGAGTTCTTGATTCTTCTCGGTACGTTCAAGGCCAACTGGGTCTTCGGTGCGCTCGCCGTCACCGGCGTCGTCTTCGGCGCAGCCTATTTCCTGTGGTACTACGAACGCGCGATTCTCGGCCCTCTCGGGAAAGCCGTGAAAAACACGATGGTCGATTTGCAGTTACGCGAAATGGTCATTGCCGTGTCGCTCGCCGTTATGATTCTCTGGATCGGGCTCTATCCATCCCCGTTCCTGCATATCATGAACGGCTCAATCCAAGCGCTGGTGGACCGGCTCGATCACGGAACCGTCGCAGTACTGACTGAATCTGTTCAACGATTGGATCATTAAGACCCATGGGTGACTACGCACTACTCTATATTCTCTTTGCTCCGTTTTTCGGCGCCCTGGCGTTAATCTTCGTCTCCAACCGCCAGACGCTTCTCGTGCGCGGCATTGCCGCCGGCTCGGCATTCATCTCGCTGATCGCCTCGCTCTATCTGTTTTATACCTACGACCCTGTATTAGGCGGCTACCAGTTCGTCCAACGGTTCGAGTGGTCCCGGCAACTCGGCATTGCACTCTACCTGGGCGTCGACGGCATCGGCACGCCGCTCGTCCTGGCGTCCTCGATCCTCTTGTTCGCCGGCATCTTCGTGTCCTGGCATATCAAAGATCGCGCGAAAGAATTCTACATTTGGATTCTGATTCTGGCCGCCGCCACCATCGGCGTGTTCATGTCGCTGGATTTGTTCTTCCTCTACTTCTTCTACGAAATGTCGGTCATTCCGATGTACCTCCTCTTGGGGATGTGGGGCAGTCATACCAAAAAATATTTGGAAATGACCGATCCAGAAGGCATGAAGCAACGCGACTCGGTGGGATTCATCTTCAACTTCGGCTCGAACAGCAAAGAGTACGCAGCCATGAAGCTGGTGCTGTTCCTCTCGGCCTTTGCCGTCGCGGCCTTCATGGGCATTCTGCTGATCTATAAGTATTCCGGCTTGAACACCTTCGATATCCTGGTGCTCCGGGAACATGCCAGCACCCTCATGCACATTCCTGTGCTGGGGACGACCCTGGACAAGATCATCTGGGTCCTGATTTTCTTCGGGTTCGCCTCCATCGCGCCGCTCTGGCCGCTCCATTCCTGGTCGCCCGTCGGCCATGCCGCCGCGCCGGCGGCAACCAGCATGCTGCACGCCGGCGTGCTCATGAAGCTCGGCCATTTCTCGATCATCCGGGTCGCTTTTGAAATTCTTCCCGAGACGACGAGGGAATTGATGCCGATGGCGGCCGTGCTCTGCATGTTCAGCATCGTCTACGGCGGATTCGTCGCCTACTATGCGAAAGACACCAAGTACGTCATCGGGTATTCCAGCTCAAGCCACATGGGCTATGTGTTCCTTGGCATGGCCGCATTAGACTACATCAGCCTCAGCGGCGCGGTGATCTACATGTTCGCCCACGCGATGGCCACGGGCATGCTCTTCTCGATGGCGGGCTGGGTCTACGATCAAACCCACACGCGCGACATCCCCTCGCTCGGCGGACTGTCGAACAAGATGCCTTTTATCTCCGCCTGCTTTGTGGTGGGATGCATGGCATCGATCGGCATGCCGGGCACGATCAATTTCATCGCCGAGGTCATGATCATCGTCGGCAGCTGGAACAAGTATCCCCTCCAGGTCGTCGTCGCGGTGCTCGGCATCGTGTTGACGATGGCCTATCTGTTCAAGATGATGCGGAGCCTGTTCTATGGCCCCATGGACCAAAAGTACAGCCACGCCTATGACGCCGTGGCCTTCGTCGACCGCCTCCCGCTCCTCATCATGATCTCCGTCAGCATCGGATTCGGACTGTTCCCTATGCACCTCTACAATGTCGTCCGGTCGGGGGTCGATCCGCTGATCGCCAAAATTACGCATGTGGTGCCGGTGGCCGCGGCCCCGGCACTGGACGCCCCGGCGCCAGCGCTGCATGAACAGCTGGCAGCCCGCGGCGTGCAACTTCCTGACTCACGCGCGGCTCAATAAGGTATCAGTCGACACTATGAACTTTGAACTCAATATGACGATTGGCGATCTCCTCCTTCTGTTGCCGGAGATCTTTCTGACACTCTGGCTCTGTCTAGTCTTGATTGTCGACTTCGCCTTTCCACGGCTGGCCAAAGAACAGCTGGCCTACTTAAGCGTCGTAGGACTCGTCGTCACCCTGGGCTGCCTCGCCTGGTTCGACATGGCGCAGATCTCCGGGGCCCTTTTCAAAAACATGTTCGTGCTCGACCGCATGGCCATCTTCTTTAAGATGTTCATCGTCGGCGCCAGCATTCTCGTCATTCTCGCCTCCATCGAATACGTCAACCGCTTCGCCTTTTTCCGCGGGGAATATTACTTCCTCATCGTCATGTCCGCCCTCGGCATGATGTTCATGGCTTCCGCCAACGATTTGCTGTCTCTCTTCGTCACTCTGGAGTTTTCCACATTCGGGTTCTATGTGCTCGTGGCCTACCTGCGCGAGGACCTGGCGTCCAATGAAGCCGGCCTGAAGTTCTTCATTCTTGGCGTCTTTGCCGCCGGTCTCTTAGCCTACGGAATCAGCTTGGTGTATGGAGAGACCGGCCAGTTGGTGTTTTCAGATATGGCCTCGGCGCCGGCCACGCCCGGACTGATCATCGGCTTCCTGCTGATCTTCGCCGCGCTCGGCTTCAAAATCGGCGCCGTCCCGTTTCACACCTGGATTCCCGACACCTATCACGGCGCGCCAACGCCCGTAACCGCCTTTCTCTCCATTGCCCCCAAAGGCGCGGCCATCGCGCTCTTGCTCAGACTGTTCTTTGTGGCGTTGTTCACCTTCAAACCGATGTGGGTGCTCCTGCTCGCAGCGGTCTCCGTTTTATCGATGACCTACGCGAACATCGTGGCCATCGCACAGACGAACATCAAACGCCTCCTGGCCTATTCCGGCATCGCCCAAATCGGAAACGTCTTAATCGGATTAGCCGCCGGGACAAAGATGGGCAACGACGCGATCCTGTTCTATCTCCTCACCTATCTGTTCGCGAATATCGGAGCCTTCGCTGTCGTGATCGCCATGAGCCAGGCTATCGGCAGCGAAGAGATCAACGATTACAGCGGACTCAATCGCCGGTCGCCGTTTCTGGCCTTTTCCATGCTCCTGTTTCTCCTTTCACTGGCCGGCGTGCCTCCCTTAGCCGGGTTTATCGGCAAAATCTACATCTTTGTGGCCGCCATCAAGGAGGGGCTCTATACCCTTATCACCGTCGGGCTCATCAACATCGTCATCTCCATGTACTACTACCTGATCGTCGTGAAGAAAATGTACATTGCCGAGCCGATCGACCCGTCACCCATAAGGGTTTCCGGACCGATGAAGGCTGTGGTGTACGTCGGCCTTGCCGGGACGCTGCTGATCGGCATCTACCCGCAACCGTTCATCGATTGGGTCGTGTCCGCCACAATGATGTTTTCTCACCTCCCCGCGCCTGCGGCCACTGCGCTCCCTCCAATTCCGCCTCTTGGCGGCTAACTAGCTGGCATTCTCCACCGATCTGCTAAAATAGATCTTGCGGCCATAAATGGCCGAGAGTAGAGTGTCCGAAATTTTCCCTACACCTTTCAACGCGGTTTTTTCATGGATACAGTGACGAGCGATCGACCGCCGCTGCCGCCGATCGCCGGAGATCCTGCCTCAGCAACAGATTCCGCACCGGCTCCCAGCCCTCCGCAACCGGCCAAGCCAACTCTGATCATGCGGTTTCGCGAACTGACCATTGAACGCCGGATTCTGGCGGGATTCAGCCTGGTTTTTATCGGCATTCTTATTATCGGAGCCGTGTCCTACCGCAACACAGCCATCTTGATCGAAAACAGCCGGCTAGATACAAAGAGCCACGACCTTCTCCAGCTGCTGACGAACGTGGATGAGGCGATGGATGAGGCTGAAAACAATCATCGCCGCTATCTCGTCACCGGAGAAGTCGTCTACCTAAAAAGCTTCCGGTCCCTCACGGAACAGAAACCAACTTATCTAAAGTACCTGAAAGAGCTCACCGCAGGGCTTCCGCTGCAAGAGAATCGAGTCGCCACTCTCCAGAATCTGATCGAACAGCAGATCAATGCGGAAACGGGAGCGATCGCCAAGCGGGATAAAGGGGGATTCGAAGCCGTCCGCCGGATCGCCCTCGAAGGCGCCGCCAAACGCGAGATCACGGCCATTCACCGGATCATCGGAGAAATGGAGGTCGACGAACGCCAGAGCGTGCGGCGCCGGTTTAGCGAATCGACGCTCAGCACAACCAATACCATTGTGCTCCTGGCCTTAGGCGCGCTGCTCCAACTGGTGCTCCTCGCCTCCGTTTACTACCTCATCCGGCACGATATTACCGCCCGCCGCAAGGTCGCCACGGAACTCCAGCTTCGCGGTGAACTTCTCGAAGCGGCCAACAAAGAATTGGAAGCGTTCAGCTACTCCGTCTCTCACGACCTCCGCGCGCCGCTGCGGCACATCGATGGCTATGCCTCGCTCCTCAGCAAATCAGCCGGAGACAGCCTAAACGACAAGGCCAAACGCTATCTCCAAACGATTTCCGACTCCGCCAAACAGATGGGCCAATTGATCGACGATCTCCTCGTCTTTTCCCGCATGGGGCGCCAAGAAATGCTCCACACGACAGTCAATCTCGATCAGCTCATTAAAACCATCCTTTACGATTTGCGTCTTGACTTGCAAGGACGGGAAATATCCTGGACAATCGACACACTGCCGGAAGTACCGGGCGATCCGGCCATGCTTCGGCAGGTGTTTGTGAACCTGATTTCGAACGCGCTCAAGTTCACCGGCACACGGCCCATCGCCAAGATTGCCATCGGACTTGAGAAAAAAGGCGCGGGGGAAATCATCGTCTTTGTCCGTGACAATGGAGTAGGATTCGACATGCAATACCTCGGCAAGCTGTTCGGAGTCTTCCAGCGGCTGCACCGAGCGGATGAATTTGAAGGAACGGGAATCGGCCTCGCCAATGTGCGACGCATCGTCCATCGCCACGGAGGACGGGTGTGGGCTGAGGGAGTCCCCGACCAAGGCGCAACGTTTTTCGTCGCGCTTCCAACCAGGAGGCCTCGCACATGACGGCAGCAAAGCCCATCTTACTGGCCGAAGACAATCCCCGGGATGCAGAACTGGCTCTCGCGGCCATGGAAGAAGAGCATATCTCTGACAAGGTCGTGCTGTGCCACGACGGCGCCGAGGTGCTGGATTACCTCTATTGCCGCGGGCAATTCAAGTCGCGACTCAAAGGCAATCCCGCCGTGGTCTTTCTGGACCTCAAAATGCCCAAGGTGAACGGGCTCGAAGTCCTCCGCACGATCAAGTCCGACATCAGCCTGCGCCCGATCCCCGTCGTCATGCTGACCTCTTCGAGGGAAGAAAAGGACTTGGCGGAAAGCTATGCCCTGGGCGCCAATGCCTACGTCGTGAAGCCCGTCGAATTCCACCAGTTTCTCACGGCCGTGAAAGAATTGGGCACGTTCTGGGGCGTCATCAATGAGCCGCCTCCCGAAGGGTCCGCATCCACTAACTAATATGACGCACTCCGAGGTGCTGTGACGACCCCGCTGAGACTTCTCCAGCTTGAAGACAACCATGCCGACGCCGAACTGATCCTGGCAACCCTCAACGAGGGCGGCATTCCCTGCGAGGCCAGCCGGGTCGATCGGCGGGACACTTATGTCGACGCCTTGAAAGCAGGAAAAATCGACCTGATCCTGGCGGATTATTCTCTTCCTGGATTCGATGGAATCACCGCCCTCTCGCTCGCGCAACAACTCAGACCCGACATCCCATTCATCTTCGTCTCCGGAACCCTCGGCGAGGAATTGGCCATCGACGCCATGCATCGAGGCGCGACCGATTACATTTTGAAGCAGCGCCTCGGACGGCTCGTGCCGTCCCTTCAGCGCGCCATCAGGGAACTACAGGAACGGCAAGAGCGCGCCCGTGTGGAAGAAGCCCTGCGGCAAAGCGAAAAACAGCTCCGACAGGCCCAAAAGATGGAGGCCGTCGGCCGACTGGCCGGAGGGCTCGCCCACGATTTCAACAATCTCCTCACCGTCATCATGGGCCATGCCCAGGTCCTACTGAACGAGATGGCGACGGACCATCCTTTCAAAACCAAAGTCGAAGAAATGCAGAAGGCCGGCGATCGGGCCGCGACGCTGATCCGCCAGCTCCTCACATTCAGCCGCAAGCAGCCCTCGACCCCCAAAGTGCTGAGCGTGAATCCGCTCATCGTCAATTTTGAAACCATGATGCGCCGGCTGATCGGCGAAGATCTGGAGCTCACCCTCGCCCTCGCACCTCAAGACCTCCGCATCAGCGCCGATCCCGCTCAGATTGAACAAGTCCTCATGAACCTGGTCGTGAATGCGCGTGATGCGATGCCCAAAGGAGGAAAGCTGAGAATCGAGACAGCACAAGTCGAGCTGACCAGAACACCCATGTACCATGCGCAGTTTCCCGCACTCGGCACGTTCGTCAAACTCAGCGTCTCAGACACCGGCATCGGGATGTCGTCCGACATCCTCACCCATATCTTCGAACCGTTTTTCACCACTAAGGATGAGGGAAAAGGCACCGGCCTGGGCCTGTCGACGATATTTGGCATTGTCACCCAGAGCGGCGGGGGCCTCGATGTGACCAGCCGGATCGGGCAAGGCAGCCGCTTCGACGTCTATTTCCCCAGCATCCGCTCGCATCTCGATCCAACGATATCCAACCAAGCCCCACGTGTATCCAACCGGGGACGCGAGACCATTCTACTCGTCGAAGACGACGCCGCCGTCCGCGATCTCGTCCGAGACGAGCTCAAAAAGCTCGGCTATTGTGTATTGGAATCCAAAAACGGACTGGAAGCCTGCATGGTCGCCACACAGCAGACCGGCAGTTATCAGCTGCTCCTCACCGATGTGGTCATGCCCGGCATGAGCGGGACCGAACTAGCACAACATCTGCGCATCCTGAAGCCGGACCTCAGAATTCTCTTCATCTCGGGCTATGCCGACGATGTCGGCATCGGGGCGGCCGATCCGCTGAGCGACTACCTCCAGAAGCCGTTTACCCCAGAGGCGCTGAGCCAGCGAATTCGCCGGCTCCTCGATCTGACGCCGCTTCCCCAGAACGGTTTGCCGCGGAAAGACATCTCCAGGTCTCACGCATCGTAATCGCATAAGACGCCGCCCGCGGCGCCGCCATGGATGAGCCTCATGGATTTTCTGACGACGCAGCCTCCGCACCGCTCCTGTCGCATCCCGCGCGCATTCTTCATCGCACTCTTGCTCTGGGCCACGACACCGGTGCTGGCACAAGAGCCACGGTGGGAATCTCTTGCCCCAGGCTTAGCCGCCGCCATCTGGCAGCCAGACGACCGCTGTCTCGATAGTGACCGCTGGCTGGTCGTCAAGATCGATCCAGCCCTGCATCGTTTCTCAGTGCACTACTTTGCTCAGGAAGGCCTGCCGCATCCCCCGATGATCGACGAATGGCAGAAACGAACCGGGCACGAGATCCTGTTCAACGCCGGACTCTTCAGAGAAAACTACGCGTACCTCGGCCTGCTCTTGAAAGACGGCAAATCGCTCGGCAGCCGGCGCCACAACACCTGGCAAGGACTGTTCGTCGCAGAACCGCGGCTTCCCCTCTCGGCGCCCAAAGCAGGGGTGCTGGACTTGGCCAGCGATATTTTCCATGAAGAAACACCCGATTATTTGGAAGCAGCCCAGTCGTTGATGCTGCTCGACCGCAAGGGAGCGCTCCGCGTGCGGCAGACTGGAAAGCGGGCGTATCAAACCCTGGTGGCGGAAAACAAAGACGGGCATATCCTCATTCTGAAGAGCTTGGGACTCGTCACTTTGCACGGGATCGGCCAATGCTTGCGGGAGACCTTTCCATCGATCGCGCTCGCCATGGCCATGGACGGCGGATCCTCGTCGGATCTCTTCGTCTCCGAGTCGCTGTGGAAGCGGGGAGACCCATCAGCCGCTCAGGCCAATTGGAAAGATCTGTTCGCCGGCCGGTCGACCGCGCATATTCCACTGCCCGCGGTCATCGGCCTCAGTCCACGAGGATCTGTGACGGACGCCGCCCCCTCGTCGAAACCCTAGCGACCAGGACGCACGACCGGATACCCCGCCTCCGTCCAAGCATTCATACTTCCCGACACGTTATAGACGTGGCGATAGCCTAGATCGGCCAGCGTTTCTGCCGCAATATTACTGCGGTGGCCCGACTGGCAATACACGACGATGTGCTCGTCTAACTGCGCCCCAAGCTCACGATGGCGGGCTTTTATTTCTCGGAAATCGATATTCAAATCCGTACCAGGAATCATGCCGGTCCGATGCTCTTCAGGGCTTCTCACATCGACCAGCACAAATCCCTTCTTATCGGGAGTCGATGCCTTGGCCAGCCCCGCTTGCAGCTGCTGGACGGTCAACAGGTAGGAATGGTATGACCACACCTGGCCGGCCACTGCGAGACTACTCAGAAGACACACGCCGATGACCATCCATCTCCACCGTGGCATACAACCTCCTCATGGTTCGCGAAACAATGCGTGAGTCGAACATGATACTACCCGATCATAAAAAGAAGTCGAAAGACGGGTCAAGAACCTTCCTCCTCGCCTTAGTGCTCATGCTCGCCGGCTGCGGCGAAGGCGCGACGCTGCTGCAAGAATCCGATCGCGGAGGAATCGTCGTCTATCCCTTCAAAGGGGAACAGGGCGCGCTGCTGGCCTCGTTCAGAAACGAGGCCCTCGCACTCATGAAAGAGAAATGCGGCGGAGCCTATTCGATCGTACGGGAGGGGGAAGCCAAGGGGCGCATCCGCGTAGCCAGTCCAGTCGAAGGCGCGCAAGAAATCGTCCAAGAGCGCCGCTGGGGAATTCACTTTCAATGTAAATAGGAGCCGGTCAGCCGCGGCGCGAAGCCCCGCTGACCTTGGTCAGATCGTCGATCGTCAGAAGACTCACCAGCGTCAGTCCTTCTGCTTCGACTTTCTTGCGTCCGTCCTGCTCCTGCCGATCGACAATCACCAGCGCATGGGTGACGGTCAGCCCGGCGCCTCGCGCCGCCGCGACAGCTTTCAGCAACGATCCGCCGCTCGTCAGCACATCGTCGACGATAAGCGCCCGCTCGCCAGACTTGTACGCCCCTTCGATCAGCTTTCCCAGCCCATGATCCTTCGCCTGCTTGCGAACGACAAAGGTCCGCCAATCGCGCGCCGGCTGAGCCGCGAAGGCATAATCGGAAATGGTCGTGGCAATGGAAATCGCTCCAATCTCCAACCCGCCCAGGCAATCCAGGCGAATGTCTTTGAGTGCGTCATAGGCCAGCTGGCCGACCAGGCGCCGGGCGCCGGGATGCGCCATGAGCGCGCGGCAATCGACGTAGAAAGGACTCGTGAGTCCCGACGCCAGCTTGAACCCGCCTTGAGGATCCCACTTGAACGACTGTGTGTCATGAAAGGCTGTTGCGAGTTGATCGCGCACGGCATCCTCCCTGTCCATCCACTAAAACGACGACGCCGATTGTACACGGTCAAAGGGGCGGATAGCACCAGGCTCATGCGAGGCCGGTCAGGAAAAGCGCTTCACTTGTTCCGCCAATGTATTCGCGACCAGCTGAAGGTCGAACGGCCAGGCGTAACGCAGTTCGACACCAGGGTATTGCGGGCGCAGGCGGCCGAGGATCTCGGGGATTTCCACTTCCGAATGCGAGCCGCCTGGCGTAAACATCGTGGTGGCAACGGTAATGCGGGTCGCGCCCTTCTTGACTAATTCTTCCACCGACGCTTCCAACGTCGGCGCGCAAAACTCGTTATAGGCCACCGCAAATAAGACATCCCCTAAGCCGGCTTGCAACTGCGCCGCCACCGCTTCAAGCCCCGCTTGGTACGGATCCGTCTCCGGTGTCCTCGGCCACTGGCGAATCTTCGCATCCAGCTCCATTTCTTCCGCCGACGGCGGCAGATGCGCGACACGCCGCTGACCTTCCAGCCGCTTCAGCTTTGTCACTACATCCTGCGGGCAGCCTTTAGGAACCCCGCCGTGACCCACAAGAATCACCCCTCGGACAACGACAGCCATCAACCGGCTCCTTTCATAACAGGCATAATGTTACACATGGTTCCTCAGCAGAAGCTCATTCGGATGCGGATTGAGATAGACCTGATCGCGGAGATACGCGACGTCGAACACCTGAACATAATGCTTGATCAACGCGAGCGGCACGATCAAGGGCGTCAGGCCCTGATGGTAGTCGCAGATCGCCTCCAATACTGCTGTTTTTTGCGGCGCTTCCAATTGCCTCTTGAGGTAACCCAGCATGTGCTGCAGCACATCGACCTGTTTGCAAACCGTCGCCTTCACCGCCAAGGTCTTCATGAACAGTTCCCCATACTGGAGAGCCAGCTCCCGAGGTCGATGGCGCGCCGCTTCACCCACCAGCCGCCCGAGCAATCGATAGTGCTGCGGGCTGTGGGCCATCAACAAATACTTGTGAATTGTGTGAAAGCGAACTATCGCCTGCCTCGTAACTCCATCTCGAATCAAATCCTGGTAGCGCCGATAGCAAAAGACTCGCACAATAAAATTCTCTCTCAGCGGCGCCTCACAGAGCCGCCCTTCCTCCTCGACCGGGATCAGCGGGAACTGCTCGACGAAGGCTCGTGCAAATAGCCCAGCGCCGCTGTGGCTCGGCGTTCCCTGTTCGGTATAGATGCGGACCCGCTCGATCCCGCAGCTCGGCGAGCCTCGCTTAAACACAAAGCCTGATAGCTTCAGCTCACCAAGCTCCGCAAGGCGAGTCGACGCCATCTTTTCCAGCGCCCTTGTATGATCCTTCCCGCTGGCGATCGTCAGCAGTCTAGGATGTGCCACGTCACCCACCAGCCGCATGGCTTCCCGGGGAATGCCCAGCCCGGCTTCGACTTCCGGACAGACAGGAACCCATTCCACATAGGGGCCGAGTACATCTGTCAGAAAACTGTCGCGCTTATGCCCTCCGTCGAACCGGACGTCATCCCCGAGGAGACAGCGGCTGATTCCGAGGCGGAACGGGATTGCGGTCATCGCGCAGTCCGCTGTTTGCCCAGACTCAAATATTCCTCGCGAGCCTGACGATGGTCCACGAGGGGCGCAGGATAATCGCGGCCGATATAACATCCGGCGCGCGTTTGTTCGTCCACCGGCATCAGATGCGGCTCGTGGATCCACTTTCTCGACACCTTGGCCAGCTCCGGCACATAGAGACAGATATATTCTCCGCCAGGATCGAATTTCTTGCTCTGCAGCGCCGGATTGAAAATACGATGCCCGCGCATCGCATCTGTCCCAGTTGCCGCGCACCACTGCCAGTTTCCATTGTTCGCCGCGACATCGGCGTCCAGCAGCTGGCTCATAAAGTACCGTTCGCCGCTTTGCCAGTCGAGGCGCAGATCTTTGATAAGAAACGAAGCCGCGATCATCCGCACCCGGTTAGGCATCCATCCCGTCCGATTCAGTTGTCGCATGCCCGCGTCCACAATGGGATAGCCGGTCTGTCCTTCTCGCCAGGCCTGAAACAGACGGTCGCGCTCACCCCCAGGCTCTCGAACCGGGGGAACCGCCACATGACGGAACGGGCCTTTCGCGACATGAGGGAAGGCGGACAACACTTGCTGAAAAAAATCCCGCCACACCAGTTCATCGATCCAGGTCAGCACGTCGGCTCTCGACACCCGGCCGCCTTTCGCAAGAGCAGCCAGGGCTTCATGAACAGCCGTGCGAACCGACAAGGTGCCGAACCGGAAATGCGGCGAGAGGCGCGAGCTCCCGTCTATGCCGGGACGGTTTCTTCCCTCGCCGTACACGTGGACGGATTTCCCGAGGAACTCCTGTAGCCGCATCTGCGCCTGCCGCTCGCCCGGATCGATCCATGGGACAACAGGGTCGCACCCTAGTTCTATGGGAGAAGGAAGAGAACGCGAGGCGGATCGCGAAGGAACCGATGTCGAGACCTTGAATGCGGGACTCGTCAGGGGCGACGGTTTCGTTGCCTGCCATTTGGCCCACCAGCGCGCACGGTATGCACTGTACCGTTGCAACGGCTCTCCCGTGGCGCTCCGGATCTCCTCCGCCTCGAAGACCACATGATCTTTGAATGTCTTCGTACGGATGCCCCGCTCGGCAAGCGCGAGCTGCACCTGGCGGTCACGTTCGATCGCCGCCGGTTCATAGTCGCGATTCCAGTACACTACGTCGGCCTTCAACTCCTGCGCGACCTGCACAACCGTTGAGACTGGCTCACCCCGGCGCCATTGCAGCATCACGCCTCGCGCGGCCAGCGACGAAGCCAACTCGCGCAAACAACCCAGCATGAAGTTTACGCAAGCGGGACCGAACACATCGGACTGGAGCAGCGGTTCATCGAATACAAACAGCGGCACAATCTCATCGCACTCCTGGCACGCCGCCGTCAGCGCCGGTTGATCGTGCAGCCGGAGATCCCGTCTGAACCAAACGATGCCGCGCACCGTCCCCTCCTATCGCACCCAGGCGGCGGGCATTCCCTGCCACCAGGTCTTCGGATTCGCGGCGCGCCACTGCGTCTGTTCCACCCAGAGACGATCCGACTCGGCCTTATCCAATCGATTGGCCATCGCCGCACTGACGTCGGACTGTTGCCGCACACTGGTCTGAATCAGTTCCTTGGCCATGCGGGCCAGGCCGCCTGGGGGATCGACCAGATCCTCCGTGCCGCGAGAGGCCAGATTGAGGTACAGATGTTCGACCGCCATCCAGCGCTCTTCCTGCGCGAGCTGTTCCAAATAGGCATCGATCGCGTGATACACGTAGGTCAGCTGGATGTAATGGGCCGCCGACGGGGCGCCATCGATGGCGCGCTGGCATGCTTCGAGCGCACGGCGATAATCGCCGGCCGCCAAAAAAATATTCGTCTTTGCCAAAGCAGGATGGGTCGTGACAGCGCTCGCCTCTCCCGATTCAGCGGACGCCGCCCCATGCCCCAAGAAGATCAGCAGCGCAACCAGCGCAATGAATGTCCTGAGACAGACCATGATCAACTCCTCTTTGCGATAGATCGCCGCGGCGGAGCCTCAAGGGTAAAGCCCTCTCTGCCTAAATACAATCAGCCGCGAGAATATGGAGGAAAGAAGGGAGTGGGTGGTGCCGAAGGCGGGAGTTGAACCCGCATGACCTTGCGGTCGCTGGTACCTGAAACCAGTGTGTCTGCCATTCCACCACTTCGGCAAGAAGGGTCGAGGGGGGGATTATCCTGAATTCACGCTACCGGCGTCAAGCAACTATGTGCGAGGCCTCAGGAAGCCTCCTAAGATTCCGTTCCCGGCTTCGCCCAGCCGCCACGGGCGGCCAGTTCGCGGAGATCCCCGCTGAGCACAATGCGCTCGCGCACCAGTCCCGCCGCTGCCAGCAACATGGTCGAATCGATCTGCGGCGCGTCATCAACAATCAGCACGTCGAAGCGCACGCGGGCAAACAGCGGGTCGCTGGCAATCCGCGCCGGCGTGGAGATCACCAGGCGGCGGTTTTGGATGAACGCCTGGCGATTGGTATTTTCTTCCGCCGCCAGCAGTTCGCGAATTTTCTTCGTGCCGCCCAGTTTCGTGATGTCTTCTTTGAGGTCGTCGAATTCCGGCCGCAAATCTTTTGGAACGGCCGCCTCGGGCACCAACTCATCGATGCGGACTTTGGCGATCTCCAATTCCTTGGTCAGTTCGCGAATCTGCTGTTCGTAGAGCACCCGATATTGCTGAAGCGATTCGATATTCTTCCCGACCGTCTGCATGCCAAGCCGCCGCCAGAGCGGGAGATTTTCATACTCCGTCAGAATCGTCGTGACATCCTTGATCTTCGCCTGCAGCTCGCTCAACTGCGTCAACAGTCTCCACTCCAGCAACCGGACTTCATCCAAATCCTTTTGCTTCTGCCCTTTATAGGCCAGCAGCGGGGTCAGCTCGCGAAACCGGTCGTACTTTCTCCGAAGCGACGCTTTATCCGCCCTGGACTTGGCATAAAACTGATGCATCTGCGCCTCGAACCCAAGCTCATGGATGGCGATCCCGCTGGCTTGGGAGAGAATGCTCATTTCGTAGCGGCTGATCCAGGTCTTGTACATCAACCCGCTGGCTTTCATGGCTTTCGCAATCGTCCCGGCCATTTCATCGGAGGAGCGATGATCTGGGCCGATCAGTAAAATCCGCTTGTTCGCCCGAATCAATTCAAGGACAAGGCTCGCAACCTTCTGGCGGCGCAGCGATTGATCTTCGAGCCACATCGTGGTCAAGATCGCCGAAGCGCCAGGAGCGGCTTGACCTGGATCGCCGGACGACAGCAAGAGCGGGACAAGCCGCTCGGACGGACCGAGATTGTAGGCATCTGCCTGACTGATCATGTCGCGCAGTCTGGTCGCAATGGTGCCGAGATGACCGGCACGGTCGGGAATGAGCGTGGCCGAGAGGACTGAAGCCCCAATGGCGTCCACCGTTTGCACCAGCGCCACGCCGTCGTGACAACTCAGGACGACTCCCTCCGTTGCGTCCTGCTCATCCCCAGGAACAATGGACACAGGAAGGTCGATCGGCAACAAGCATCCGGCCGGGAGTGCAAACTCATACACGTGAAGCCCCCCCACTGAATGCCGCAGGGTTCCTCTCGTAACCATCACGGGCGCATCGAGTCCGGCCTCGTTCGTCCGTTGAACTTCCCGATCCAATCTCGTGGCGCACGTCTCTAAACAAGTCCTGGCGGTCAGTTCCATTCAGCTCCTCTGCAATCGTGACAACGCGGCCATGATATAGGTGCCCATCGGCACCTGTCCAGGCGATGAACGGAGCCTGGAAAAGGATTAGATCATTGACTTTTCAACCCGATCCCCCGTATCCTCACTTCCTTTCCAACAGAAGGAGCCAGGGGGATGAAAGTCATTTTACAAGAAACAATGGACGGGGTCGGCCATCTCGGCGACCTGCTCGATGTGCGGGACGGATTTGCCAGAAACTTCCTCTTGCCTCGCAAGAAAGCCGTGTTGGCCGACAGCCGCAGCATCAAGGCCTTCGAGCATGTGAAGCGCGTCGCAGCGGAGAAGGCGAAAAAAGAGAAGCTCGAAATCGAAGCCCACGCCAAGAAAGTCTCGGCCGTCACCGTCACCATCGAGGCACAAGTCGGAAAAGACGACAAGATGTTCGGATCGGTGACCTCCAAGGACCTGGCCGAAGCTCTGGCCGCGCAAGGATTTACGATCGACCGGCGCAAGATCCAGCTGGCCCAACCCATTAAGGAACTGGGGACCGTGACGGTGCCGATCAAGATGCCGCGAGAGGTCACTGCGACTGTGACCGTCCGCGTGGTGAAGAAACAAGAACCGGAAACCGCCGAAGTATAACTGGCGACGGGCCGTGGAGGGGCGATGCGCGACGCGATCGGATCACTGGACGCTCTTAAATCGACTGACCCCGATGTCTATGCCGCGATTGAAGCGGAAGAGATCCGTCAGCATGACAAGCTCCTGTTGATCGCGTCGGAAAACTTCGCCAGCCCGGCCGTCCTGGCTGCCCAAGGCAGCCTCATGACGAATAAGTACGCCGAGGGCTATCCTGGCAAGCGCTATTACGGCGGATGCCAGCATGTCGACACCGTTGAAGAACTGGCCATTCAGCGCGCCAAAGAGCTCTTCGACGCCGAGCATGTCAATGTGCAGCCACACTCCGGCTCCTCCGCAAATATGGCGGCCTATCTCTCCGTCCTCAAGCCGGGAGACACCATTCTCGGAATGGACCTGGCGCAGGGCGGGCATCTGACGCACGGCAGCAAAGTCAGTTTTTCCGGCATGCTGTTCAAGGCCTTTTCCTATGGCGTTGACCGGCAGACCGAAACGATCGATTACGACACAGTCCAGAAACTGGCCGAAGAATGCCGTCCGCGCATGCTCGTCGTCGGGGCCAGCGCCTACGCACGCGTGCTCGACTTCCCCAGATTCCAGCAAATCGCGAAGGCGGTCGGCGCGTACCTCATGGTAGACATCGCCCATATTGCCGGATTCGTCGCGGCAGGGCTGCACCCTAGTCCTGTTCCCTATGCGGATTTTGTCACAACCACGACGCATAAGACGTTGCGCGGCCCCCGGGCCGGCATCGTGATGTGCAAGGCAGAGCATGCCAAAGCCGTCGATAAAATCATCTTCCCCGGGCTCCAGGGCGGCCCCTTGATGCATGTGATCGCCGCAAAAGCCGTGGCTCTCAAGGAAGCACTCTCGCCCTCTTTCAAGAAATACCAGCAGCAAGTCCAGGCCAATGCCAAAGTGCTGGCCCAAGGGCTCCTCGACCGCGGGTACAAGATCGTCTCCGGCGGCACCGACACGCATCTCTTCCTGGTGAACCTCACCAACAAGGGCATCACCGGGAAAGAAGCCGACGCGGCGCTGGATGCGGCTGGAATCATCGTCAATAAGAATGCGGTGCCTTACGATGAAAAACCCCCGGCAGTCGCCAGCGGCATTCGCATCGGCGCTCCGATTGTCTCGACCCGCGGAATGCGCGAGGCCGAGATGAAAGAGATCGTGTCGCTGATCGACCGCGTGTTGCAAAACCGGCAGAATGCAGCCGTGCTGGAAGAGGTCCGCGTGCAAGCCAAGACGCTGTGCAACCGCTTCCCCATTTTTCACTCCTACTAGCCCACACGTACCGGGGCGGAGTCGCCACCAGTGAAATGTCCGTTCTGCGACGAGCTCGAAGACAAGGTAGTGGACTCGCGCATGGCGAAAGAAGGCGAGGTCATTCGTCGGCGCCGCGAGTGCCTCGGCTGCAAGCGCCGCTACACCACCTACGAGCGAGTTGAAGAAATTCTTCCGGTGGTCGTCAAGAAAGATGGCCGGCGCGAATCCTTCGACCGCACGAAAATCCTGTCCGGGCTCAAGAAAGCCTGTGAAAAGCGCCCGATTAGCACGGCAACGATTGAGGCCGTCACAGACCGGATTGAAAAACGCATCCAAGAAATGGGCGAGAGTGAAATTGAAAGTCGGATTGCCGGCGAAGAAGTCATGAAGGAGTTGCACCAACTCGATCAGGTCGCCTATGTCCGGTTCGCGTCGGTCTATCGCGAATTCAAGGACATCGATCAGTTCATGGACGAACTCAAGTCCCTGGCTCAACAGCGTCGGGAACGGTGACAGCAGCTCATCCTAGCCCTCTCACCGGCCTCTCGCTTCTTCTGCGCTCTCGCCCAATGTTTCAGCCTGGCAAGCAATCGTAACATATCAACCGGGTCAGGTTTGGAGACGCATGGCCACCGCGAAAGCCGGCTCCACAAAAATCCACCGCAAGTCGTCAAAGGTCGGCGCGACCAATGTCGCAATCATCGGCGCCGGGCGCGGGGGAACCGCGCTCATAGAAATCTTTGCGAATGACCCGCTGGTCCAAATCGTAGGAATCGCCGAAGTCAACGCGCAAGCTCCCGGCGTCACACTCGCGAAGCAGCTTCAGATCCCTGTCACGCGGGACTATCGCAAACTTCTAGCGATGGAACGGGTCGACCTCGTGATCGACGTATCCGGTGATGCCGAGGTCTGGCAGTTCCTGCAAGACTTTCACCGAATGGGCGTCACGATCATCGGCGGGGCCAGCGCGAAGTTCATGTGGGAGCTCATCGGCGCGCGCATCCGCGCAACCGCGGAAATCGAAAGCACGCTCAATAAATATCAGTCGCTCTACCGGCTCTATGTCAAGGAAACCGGCGCGGCGGTCACCGAAGAGCGAACGCGCATCGCTTGCGAAATCCATGATGGCTTGGTCCAGAGTCTCGCTGGCGTCAATTTTAAGCTCGACTTATGCCAGCAACTCGTACGCAAGGATCCCAAGGCAAGCCTCGTCACGCTCAAAGAAAGCAAGGCGCAGCTGAAACTGGCCATTCAAGAAGCTCGTCAGGTCATCTTCAACTTGCGCCCGCTCCATTACGACAAAATGGAGCTGATTCCCGCGCTGACCAACTATCTCAAGTCCTACGAGACTCAGGCGCGCATTAAAGCGCGTTTCACCGTGACCGGGGACGAACAGATTCTCTTTCCCCGCACCAAAATTTTCTTGTTTCGGATTATTCAGGAAGCCTTGAGCAACGTCCAGAAACATGCCAAGGCCGGCCGTGTGTCGATCCAGCTGGAGATCAATCTCGAAATGCTGCGCGTGACCATTTCAGATAACGGCATCGGCTTCGACATGGATGCCGTTCTGCGCGACCCCGACAAGTGGGATCATTTCGGTATTCGCGGCATTATTGAACGGGCGAAACTTGTCGGCGGCGAGGGGCATATCGATTCCAAGCAGGGGCGGGGCACGACGATCACCGTCGAAGTCCCCCTCATAAACAAGGAGACGAGCGAACATGGACAAGATTAAGGTCCTCATTGCCGACGACCACCGCGTCGTTCGAGAAGGGCTCGCGGCCATTCTCAAAACCAAGGAGGATCTGCATATCGTCGGTGAAGCGCAAGACGGAATGGAAGCTGTCGAAAAAGCCAATGCGCTCGTCCCCGATGTCATTCTCATGGACGTGAGCATGCCTCGCATGGGCGGCGTCGAAGCCACCAGGCAAATCAAACGCGAATTCCCGCACATCGGGATTGTCGCGCTGACGATGTATGAGGAGCAGCAGTACATTTTCGATCTCGTTCGAGCCGGCGCGACCGGATACCTGCTGAAAGACTCCGAGTCTTCACAAATTGTCGCAGCGATTCGAGCCATATACCGAGGCGAATCATTGATTCATCCATCCGTCGCTAGCAAGATCCTCGCGGAATTTTCGCTCATGGCTCAAAAGAAGGGTAAAAAGCCAGGGTGGGTGGAGCATGACCTCACCGAACGAGAAATCACCGTGCTCCGATTGGTCGCCGATGGGAAAACCAATAAAGAGATCGCCAACGCATTGGACTTGAGTGAAAAGACCGTAAAAAACCATGTGCGTAACATTTTCCATAAACTACAGGTCTATGATCGAACCCAGGCTGCCATCCTTGCGATCAGAAAAGGATTAATTGAGCTAGACCCACGGCCTTGAATGATCGCAAATCCATCGATCTAAAATAAACTTTATTAATCCACAGTTGTATTTTTTTTACAACACTGTGAAAATTCACCAATTGAATTTTTGCATAAATATATTAGCTACTTGCAAATAAATGCAAATGGCAAGAGTTTTGCTTTATAGCTGACTGTCACTTGAACTTGGAGGCTCTCGTGAGGAATCAGCAAACTCTGGCCGCTCCGATTACCTGCTCTGGCATTGGGCTCCACTCGGGCCAGCCAACGACCATTACGCTCAGACCAGCGCCGGTGAATACAGGGGTCGTCTTCGTGAATCGGAACGGAAAGTCAGGAGCCTCCCTCCCTGCATCTATCGAGCACTTGGTGCCAACCGAGCTATGCACTGCAATCAACGGCAATGGATTCCAGGTCAAAACGATTGAACATGTGCTGGCCGCCCTGTCTGGGCTTGGCGTCGACAATGTCTACATCGACGTGACCGCCGGTGAAATCCCCGTCATGGACGGAAGCGCCGCACCGTTTGTCCGATTGATCCAATCGGCCGGGCTGGCGTCGCAATCCCGCCGCCAACCCTATTTGAAAATCATGGCGCCGATTGAAGTACGCGACGGCCAAAAGTCCGTGCGTATTGAACCGTCTTCGACGCCGAAAATTACGTATACCATCCACTACAATCATCCGATGATCAAGACGCAAGTCTATACTCACGATTGCTCCGCGCATACCTTTGAACACGATATTGCAGAAGCCCGCACATTTGGATTCATGCATGAAGTGCAGGCTCTGTGGGCGCGCGGTCTCGGGCAAGGCGGAAGCCTTGAAAATACCGTGGTTCTCTCAGAGACCGGAATCATGAATGAATCAGGTCTTCGGTTTTCAAATGAATTCGTCCGCCACAAAGTCCTGGATCTGGTTGGCGACTTCTCACTTCTTGGCATGCCTTTTATCGGCCACCTCATCGCCGAACGATCTGGACATGCGCTCCACACCCGCCTTGTCGAGCAAATCTTGGAGCAGTCCGATAAGTGGATCCTACTCAATACGGAATCCGCTTCCGCTGAATCAAGAAAGTCGCCTGTGAGCAGCCGCCTACAGCCAGCTGTCGCGCTTCAGGCCTCATAACTACTCATCTATATTTGGTTTGGCTTCACCCCACGAAAAATTGGGGGCGCAGGTTGCTGCGCCTTCATAGGCGCAATCGTGAGTAAACGCCGAGAGTGAGTGGCCTCACCCTCGGCGAGTCGTACTCGGCGGGCTACTTCTTCTTTTTCTTTGCTGCTGCTTTCTTCGTTGCCAAGAGTCTCACCCCCCTTCCTTTAAAGGAATACGACAACCTACACCGCTTGAACTAACACGTCTTCAAGTGCTTCAAATGTATTCGGACCGACTTTTCTAAATCGCTTGTCCCGCTTCAGCGACGTCGCCACAGAGGTCAGCGGCGTTTTTCCTTTGATCTGCAACCCGCCTTCTGCAAGCCGTTGCAGCAATTCCTTTGCATGCATAGGACGGTGGGACTCGCGCAAGATTTCATACGTCGCCTCGGGAACACTCTTTCCGACGTACTTGCTACGACCTAAAAGAATTTCGCGCGATTGATCCGTGACGTCCATCACCGGAAGAGTCCGTACACCCTTATTATCATCGGGGATAATTTGACTGGAGAGGCTGGCAAGCTTTGCCTTGTCCGCTTCTACTCGATAGAGCGTCTCAGCAAGCTCGAGATACTTCTTGATCGTTGCAATCTCATCGTCAAGTCGACGCTTTTTTTTCTCAAGTTCCTGAAATCTATTCTTGTAAGCATGAATTCGCTGGCCAAGCCCTACAAGAATATCGGTTAATTCTTCCACATCGCCCTCAAACTAAGCATGCTTGCTTTATAGCATTGCATGCAAGAGCCGTCAAGCGTCATCAGCATAATAAAATACTATGGCTATCACGTAGCTTGATCTATAAAAATATCCGGCCATTTCTAAATAAGAAGATTGAACATAGACGGGTCGTCCCCCTGCGGCCCTGTGCTATGATTCGCCATGCTTGCCCCATTCACCCCTGCCGAAACACCTCTTCCCTTGCTCTTGGAAACAGCCATTCATGCGGCAAAACAGGCCGGTACGGTTCTTTCGCATTACGCGCGCACCGGCTTCCGAGTCGAAAACAAGAGCGCCATCGATCTCGTCACCGAGGCAGATCACGCCGCAGAGCAATGCGTCATCGATGCGATTCTTGCCAGCTTTCCCGATCATGCCTTTCTCGCTGAAGAGCGAGGACGCATTGGCCAGAGTCAGTCGCCTTATGTCTGGATTATCGATCCACTCGACGGCACTACAAATTTCGCCCATGGCTTTCCTACATATTGCGTATCCATTGGCCTTGAGTACAAGAGGCAGTGTGTGCTTGGTGTTGTGTACGATCCTACTCGCGATGAACTGTTCAGCGCCACACGTGGCGGTGGAGCGCGAATCAATGATCGGCCAATCCATGTCTCTCAAACCGCACAGTTAGATCAGGCCCTCTTCGTCACCGGCTTTGCTTACAACATTCGAGAAACTTCGAATAACAACCTCGACCACTTTGCTCGTTTTGCACTTCGAGCCCAAGGGCTTCGCCGCACAGGATCGGCAGCCCTCGATCTCTGTTATGTCGCAGCAGGACGACTCGATGGATTTTGGGAAGTACAACTCAACCCCTGGGATATGGCAGCAGGTGTGACGATCCTTCGAGAGGCCGGAGGAAAAGTAACAAATTTTGGTGGCCGCTCCCACTCGCTCTACGAGCAAGAATTAGTCGCAAGTAATGCGCATCTCCATGATGCGATGATTGCGGTGATTCAGGAATCCTTGGGCAACAGGGCTCCATTGACCCAATGAATAGACCTCCTGCTTCTTCATTTAGCCGCCTTCCCCAATAGGCCGCCCCCATATACAGCCAGCCGATCCGTACGCTAAGATTGAGCAACCCTTTTGCTGGAGCACATCACTATGGCAACATCAACACCGCCATCAGGTCCCATGAACAACCACCCGGCAGGCGAGAACCCAGGCGAGAAAGCTGCCTGGGACGTAGAGCTTTTGCGCGTCCTCGTGAGCCGAAAAGGAACTCGAGTCGATGCACAATGGGCGATTCACCCTCAATTAAAACAAGATCTGCTTCCGGAAGAGTGGAAAGAAGTGACCGATCTGATGGGCAAAGTCACCGATATTGTCGGCACTCGCTTTTCTGAAGTTCTGCAGAGCGTTGAGCCTGATCCTCCCGGTCATGCCTGACCCTGAACCGGCACGCCAGCTTCCTTCATCGCTCTTTCTCATTCCCCGTGCAGCCAAAGGAGCTGAACTATGGAATCGTATTATCACGCGCACGATCTGGGTAAATTCTCCGAGATGGGCAAGGGCAATAAGGATCTCTGGGACAAGTTTATGGGCTACTACAGCGCGGTATTCGCAGAGGGCGCCCTGACGGAGCGGGAGAAGGCGTTGATTGCCCTCGCCGTCGCGCATGCCGTGCAATGCCCCTATTGCATCGATGCCTACACGCAAGCGTCGCTTGAGAAGGGATCGAATATTGAGGAAATGACCGAAGCCGTGCATGTCGCTTGCGCGATTAGGGGAGGCGCATCGCTCGTGCATGGCGTGCAGATGCGAAACGTGGCCGAGAAGTTGTCGATGTAGAGGGATTGGGCGATCGCTGACACAGCCAGCGGCCGGGCTCAAAGAAATTGGTTTTCAGGAATCGCGAGCGTGAAATATTTATCCCGCTCTTCGTAGAGAATACGACGGCTCGTCAAAACGCCTAGCGCATTATTCAGCTCATCATCGGACAGTGCCGTGGCCTCACGCTTCGCTTCTTGCAACGCGATCCGAATCTGCCCCCTGCTCTTCGCCGCTTCATTGCAAGCCTCGATAATACCCGCGGCAGGCCAATCGAACCGCTGCCTCGTCGGAGCCTGGGGATCCCGCCCATCGTAGACCGTGACATAGTCCATCGCCTTGGAGTAATACAAAAATGGCCGGTCGCTGCCGCGCGCCCGTCGCTGCCATTCCTCCACGAGCCCAACCAATTTCTGATAGAGATGCGGCTCCACCGGCCAGTTATCGAGCTCGTACTCGAAATCGTACGCGACTTTCAGCAGATCGAGGCGCGTCGAATCATAAACATACTCATAGGCCATTCCCGGCCCCGTAATCCGCACGCCATACTCATGCGGCTTCGTAAAGTAGGGGCTGAACCGCTGCAGCCAGAACTTCCCGGTCGCTTCCGGCGCTTGCAAATGGAAAAGCGACGGAAGCAACTCGATCTGCCGTCGATAATCCTCATTCGTCTCACCGGGGAATCCGAGCAGAATATTCCAGGACACCGCAACGCGGTAATAGTTGCTCCACTTCAGGCACAAGATGTTCTGCATGGGCGTCACACCCTTATCCATCGCCTTAAGCTGCGATAGACTGAGGCTTTCCAATCCAGGCTGCATGCACTTCACGCCCCCCACTGCGAGCGTGCGGATCTGACTCTTCTGAAGATTGCTTTTGGTTTCAATGAACACATCGAGATCGCAATGCGCCGCGGCAAATTGGCCGAACAGACTCTCGACGTACTTCATATCGATAATGTTGTCGACCAATCTGAACCGCGTCGTGTCATACCGGCTGGAAAGCGCCGTCATCTCGCGCGCGGCCTGATCGGGCGCTTTCGCGCGAAACTTCATACTCTGGGCATTCAGGCCGCAGAACGTACAGTGGTGCTTCTCCCCCCACCAACAACCTCGCGAACCTTCATAGAGAAGAATGCGGTCCAGGCCCTGCGCCGCATCGCCAAGCTCGGCCAGCAGATGGTAATAATCGTCGTAATCCGGAGGGCCAGTCTGGGCAAACTCTGTAAACAGCGCCGGGTTCGGCGTAAATCGAATCCGATCCTGCTCTCGGAAAATCACGCCGTTCGGAACCGCGTCAGACCCGCCCTCTAAGATATGACCCACAAGGGCAGGAACGACCGCTTCTCCTTCGCCCACGACGACATACTCGATAAAGGAAAAGGCCCTGAAATACTCCATCCCCATCTCGCCATCGTAGTTCGCTCCGCCGAAGACGATCTTCACTTCCGGATACAGATCTTTGATCATCTTCGCCAGCGTCAGGCTCGCCACATTCTGATCGAATGTCGAAGTAAACCCGACGAGCTTGTACTGCCCCCAATCGATCGCCGTCATCGCCCACGTCAAAAACTGCGGCGCCGTCCTCGTCGCCATGTCTTCAAAAAAAGAGAGCGGCTGCCCGCTCTCCTGCGCCACTTGCTCGAAGACCGGCTTAAAGACCCGGGGGTATTCCGCGCGCTTGGGATTGTCGCGAAACAGGAGATAGGAAAAGAGCCACTCGCCGAAAAGCGCGCGCTTCTCGCAGATCGTTTCATAGAGCGGGACGCCGATCTTGTGGGCGAACCGCACATTCAAATGGTGGCAGTCGACCGGAACCCCTTTCGACTTGAGCAGGGCCGACAGAGTCCCGAGCTGAATCGAGGGGTACTTCGAATAGCTGAACGGCATGTTGACGAGCGCCACCTGGGCTTGACCGCTCATCTGTTCCCTCGTTCGTTCATCATGGCAAGATGGCCTGGCTTAGGATGCTGCGGATTGGAATGGCTCGAATTCACGGTCGGCTTTTGCCGCAAGATAGAAATCGCTTTCCGTCAGGCCATTAATCTTGTGTGTCCAGATTTCGACCTTGCACTTCCCCCAGGCCAGGTAGAAATCGGGATGATGCCCTTCGGCCTCAGCGATCGCACCCACTTTATTCACATAGGCCAGCGCCTGCGCAAAGTCCGTGAAGGCATAGAGCCGCTCAAGATGCCCTTGCGCGTTCAGCGCCCAATCATGGCCCAGCTCTTTCAATAGCGCCTGCGCACGATCCGCTGAAACCGGCGGCACGCCGCCACGGCAGGGGATGCATGTATTATCGGCAAGACCCATGACGGCCTCCTTGGGTGAGGGAAGCATTGTAAATGGGCCAGGAGCGGAGAAACAAGGCAGGGACCGCTCAGACCACAAGGCAGCACAAACGCGCCGCCTTGCCTCGCCGTCCGTTTCCGCGCATCATGCCGGCGACCATGCCATCCACCTCGCTGCAACCGAATCGGCCCTCACCGCTGCGCATCGGCTGGTTTACCGCTTCCTGCGTGCTCGTCAGCAATATCATCGGAGGCGGCATCTTCACAACGACCGGTATTATGGCCAGAGATCTCGGCGATCCGCAGTTGATTCTCCTCTTATGGTTCATCGGCGCGCTCTTCGCCGTCGGCGGCGCGATAATCTACGGCGAGCTGGGCTCGCAGCTGCCCCATGCCGGAGGGGACTATGTCTATCTGCGAGAAGCCTATGGACCGCTCGTCGCGTTCCTCAGCGGCTGGACCTCTTTCACCATCGGCTTCGGCGCTGCCGTGGCCGCGTCGGCCATCAGCTTTTCCTCTTATGCCCTGCGCGTTGTTCCAGTCCAGGACGAATCGGGATGGATTGCCAAGAGCCTCTCCCTTGCGCTGCTCTGGAGCGCCACCCTGATCCATTGCCGAGGCGTCCAAACAGGCGGCCGGATGCAGCTGGTGCTCACCACCACCCAAGTTGTGGCCATCGGAGGACTGATTCTCGGAGGACTGTCGTCCGTGATCGGGCAGGGGCGCCATTTCGCGGCCGCACCCATCGCACAGGAACCGACGCTTGGCACAACCGCCGTCGCCCTCGTCATCGTGACCTATTGCTACCTCGGCTGGAATGTTGCCGGCTACATCGCCGCCGATATCGAGAACCCCCAAAAGACCTTGCCCAGAATCATGATCGGAGGAACGACATTCGTCGCTACGATCTATCTCTTGCTGAACGTGGTGTATCTGTCAGCCTTGTCCATCGCGGAACTGGCGCAGGAGCCGATTGTGCCTGTGGCGGAGAAAGCCGCCGCCGCTTTGTGGGGAGCGCAGGGTGGGCAAGGCGTTGCCGCGCTCCTCTGCCTCTCTATCACAGGAGCCGTCAGCGCCATGACCTGGGCAGGGCCTCGTGTCTATTGGGCCATGGCTCGCGACGGCATGATCGCCCCCTGGCTCGCCCAAGTACATCCCCGAACCAGTGCGCCGGTGCGCGCGATCGTCTTCCAAAGCCTCTGGGCCTCGCTGCTGATTCTCAGCGGCACATTCGAGCAACTGCTGGTCTACAGCGGCCTCGTGCTCTCGCTCTTCATGGCGCTGACACTCTCCACCATCTTCCGCCTCCGACAGAGAACGTCCACGCACGCACAACATTTTCGCGCGCCTTTCTACCCGGCCTTGCCAATCGCACTCGTCTGCGGAGCGGCGGCGCTGGTTATTTTCAGCATCCTCGAACGGCCGACAGAATCGCTCTACGGCGCAGCTACTGTCCTGAGCGGCATCCCGCTCTACTACGCCTGGCGCAGGCCGATGGCCAAATAAACGCAAACACCTCTAGGCATCGATCACGAGGCCAGCGGCTCAACCGTCCACCGGAAGGCCTCAGCGGGTGAAACCCAAGGCGCAGGATTTCATTCCGTACGCAGAGGGAGAGGCGATAGAAGAACGAAGCTGGTGGGATTGTGCCGTCTCTAGCAAAACAGCACGGGCGACCTTGCACTATGGTGGGAGGTCGCCCGTGAGCGGCGCTTAGGACGCCAAGGGGCATATTCCGATGTCGCGGCCCGTAAAGACCCGCACGATGAGATTGCGTTGTGTTTCTTGCTCTAGCGGAGACTCCCTCCATCAATCAGGCCGATACCCGATTGGTTCTGCGTGCCAGCACAGCTTGGAGAGAATCGACTAGAACGACCGACGAGAAACCCGCCTTCGCATCGACGGGCCTGACAGACCAGGTGGCGTTGCATCGCTCATCTCCACCCTCCTCTCTGATGAATTCAGCGAGAAACCTGGATAGCAGTCGCGCGCGCTGCCCGATTTCCCGCACGTCCGAAAATCATAGGCCGCAATTCCGATCTACGCCCATTAGAAAACCCTGTCAATGGGGAAATACGCGAATCTTTATGTGGCGCATGGAGGCATACCTTGTGCCCGATATGCGTCGCATCGATAGCGCACCGGCTAGGCTCCTACTGCGGTCGCAGAAAATTACTCGATCACGATTTTGGAAAAATCGACGCCTTCAGGCCCTGGCGATGTCTTCAGTTTCAGGCTTTCAAGCGCCTCAACGACATGCTCCGCCACCACCAGATTGCGGTACCATTTCCGGTTCGCCGGCACGATATGCCAGGGCGCATGTTTCGTGCTGGTCGCCGAAATCGCATCTTCATACGCCTGCACATATCCGTCCCACAATTTCCGTTCTTCCAAGTCGCTGGCATTCCACTTCCAACGCTTCTCCGGATCGGCGATGCGGGCTTCGAGCCGTTCCTTCTGTTCGGCTTTTGAAATATGAAGAAAGAATTTCAGGACCACTGTGCCGTTCTCGTGCAACAGCTCTTCAAATTCCTTGATCTGATTGAAGCGCCGCTTGACGGTGGCATCCGACACCCATCCATGCACCCGCGTGATAAGCACGTCTTCGTAATGGGAGCGGTTGAAGATCCCGATGTACCCGTTCGGCGGGACTTCGCGATGGACCCGCCAGAGAAAGTCGTGCGCCAGTTCGTCTTTCGACGGCGTCTTAAAGGACGCGACGCGGCATCCCTGCGGGTTCACGCCGTACATCACGTTCCGAATCGTCCCGTCCTTGCCACTTGTATCCATGCCTTGCAGCACAATGAGCAAAGATCGTGTGGCATTGGCGTAGAGACGCTCCTGCAATCCCGCGAGCCGGGCAATCAGCTTCGCCGTGTCCGCTTTGGCCTTGTCCTTTCCCTGATCCGTCTTTTTGTACTCACCGGTTTCATCGGAGTCGTAGGCCTTGAGTGAAAACTTTCTGCCCGAGGTCACTGCATACGGTTTCATTTCGACGTCCTTTCCCTGACATGGTCAGGATAGACCACCCCCGCTCCGCGCATCGGCTATGCATTACTACCATACGCCGACCGATTCAAAGATGGAACGGGGGAACGTAGACCAGCGTCGAAAGAGCGCTACTCCGAGGGACGACCGTTTTCTTTATGAGACGGGGACTGCGCGAGTCCACTGAGACTCAATGACGGCGGGGAGTCTTGGGGCGGAGAAGAGAGCCATGTCAGTTTCCCGAAGAGAAGGGCAAACAATCCACACGCGACGACTCCTATCATAATAAGCAGCATGCCCGGCCCATCGCTGGTCCAATGCGCCTTCTGACCCACGCCGAAGAAGAGAATCATCCCGGCCAAAGAAAGCAGCGTCAGGCTCCCGGTGATGATTCGAACCATGACTCGAATCGCGCCGCGCCCGGACACGAGCCCCCAGATCAGCAGACCGAACACCGCCCCAATGATAAGGACATTCATCGTTCCTCCTCGCGTAACCGCAATCCCGTGCCATGCATGATGGTACGCAGAACTAGAGCCACCGCGAAGAGAAAACGGGTTTCGCCATGACAGGCCCACGCAACTCCGCTTACACACCTGTACGACGGGCCGGCAGCCCCATCGACAACCTCTGCATGAAAGATTTTTCATGCTGTTGCGGTTGACCTCTCGCTCTTGACGGCCTATCTAGTACGTATGACAGTGGTCCAGTGCATCGTTCATCACAGAAAGGGCTCATGATGATCAAAGAAGTCACCGGTGACATTCTCCTCTCAAAAGCTGGCGCGGTCGCACATGGCATTGCCCCCAACGACAACTTTAAGCAAGGGCTCGCATTAGCCCTCCGGGAACAATGGCCCGCCATGTACAAAGATTTCCGCCACTATTGTCAGACCTACAATCCCAAGCCCGGAAGCCTGTGGAGCTGGAAAGGGCCAGGCTCGCCCGTCATCATCAACCTATTTACGCAAGAAGCGCCGGCCGATCATCAGAGCAGGCCTGGGAAAGCGACGGTGCCCAATATCAATCACGTGCTGCATGCGCTGAAGAAAGAACTCCAGGAGCAGAACGTGACGAGCCTGGCCTTGCCGCGCTTGGCCACCGGCGTAGGGGGGCTGACATGGGAAGAGGTGCAGCCGTTAATCCAATCCACCCTGAAGGATGCCGGGATTCCGGTCTATGTGTACACGACGTATAAGAAGGGCGTGGCCGCGGGCGAGTAGGGGGAAAGCGGTTCCGTTTTGCGAGCAGAGGGTGTCCGAACTTCCCTATGGCAGTTTGGGCACCTCCTGCGCACAACGAAATCCGACATTGGGATCTTGCTCGGTCGGGTCCCCCTTCGTTCGAAACGAGGAGCGCAACCGATAGGGATTGTTGATATACGATCCTCCGCGCTGAACTTTCGCCGTTCCTTCGCTCGGGCCGCGAGGATTGATCGCCGGGCTCTTGGCAAAGTTGGTATAGAAATCCTCCGCGTACCAATCCATGACCCATTCATAGAGATTGCCAGCCAGGTCGTGGACACCGTAGGGGCTCTTCCCTTTATCGCGATTGCCGATGGGCGAAACGGTTTCTCCACCACCTTCCTTCAAGCCAAACACCGCATGAGCTGGCGTCGGCGCCTCGTTTCCCCAGGGGTAGATGCGTCCATCCGTCCCGCGAGCCGCTTTCTCCCATTCCGCTTCCGTCGGCAATCGTTTGCCGGCCCAGAGGCAATACCCCATCGCATCCATCCAGCTCACCCAGCGCACCGGCCGGTCCGCATGAACCACCGGCGTATCCTTATCCGAAAACCCCCACGGCGGCTCACTCTGGACAGCCTCAACAAATTTGGCGAACCGCCCGTTTGTGACTTCAAATTTGTCGAGATACAGCGTATCGACATAGACGCGATGCACGGGAGACTCATCGTCGTCCCCTTTGTCGCTGCCCATCGTAAACTCGCCAGCCGGCACGAGCACCATCGGCGCCCCATCTTTCCCGACAATCTCCGCGGGCGGCTGAACCACGGACTTGGAGGCCGACGAACCATTGGCAGGGGACACACCCTTCGTTGGAGGCTTGCTCTCGCTCTCCTGTGCCTTGGGTTTAGGCGGCGATGATTCGGGCTTTACAGGAACAGATTCCTTCCCTCCGTTGTCTACCGGGCTACCAGAAGACGGCACCTTCGTTGGAGGCTTTGCCTCGCCTTCTTGCGGCTTGGGCTTAGATGGCGGGGGAGTCGATTCTGCTTTTCCCGGAGCCGCCTCTTTCCCTGGACTTTCTACCGATACTCCAGGGGCCTGTGCCTTGACCGGAGGTTTTGCTTCCGTATCCTGCACCGGGGATTTTGGCGGAACTGGATTCGGCACTGGCACAGAGGGAGTGGCAGGAACCGGTATGGGAGCTGATTCTGACTTGGGAACTACCGTCTCCTCCGCCCATACAGGGACGGAGACACAAGACAACCTCGCGATCATCATGAACGCCGTCACCGTCGATCGAATGTCCATCCGCTATTCTCTCTTGGATTTCAACGGCCCGGCGATGACGAGACTCCGCCGCCTAGTATAGGCCCTTTAGGGTACCGAAACGAAGCCCGCGAATCTAAGACCTCCATCATACCAAACATCTTCGTGGCAAGTCACAGACGGGGATAGCCAGCTCACCGTCCAAGTGGCTGCTTCAAAACACCCCAACAGGTCCAGGCAACGAGAATCGCCCTCGTGAATCTATCCGACTCGCATCACCTGCTAACTCGTGTTACCTGGTTGGCGTCCGTGTGATGGAAAATCTCCTCCTGCCCCTTGATCTTCAATTGCGTGTCCTCTCTATAACTGAAGCTATTCTGACCATGTACGGTAATTTTTAGCTCATACCGGACGGTCTTGAACTCCCGGTCGAGAAACTTATTGGAGCAGATCCCATAGGTATCCGACCCTGCCTCCGCGGAAATCTCAAACGCGCGCGCATCGGGCTCAACCGTCCCGCCAGCCAGCACCGCCACCCCGCGTGGTACGACGAAACAACGCAACACCTGCTTCGCCGCTGCATCCCACAGCCAGTACCCGGTGTCTTCGTGAAACGGCGCGTCCTCGCCCAGGCGCCAGACTGTCCGTGAACACCGCAACCCATAGAGCTCCTGCTCATGATTCTTCACCGGCCCCACCGGCTCAAAAGTCAGCCGTTCCTTAAACGCCGTCCGTTTCGTGCCCCGGTCGCCCGATGGCGCCACATCGTCTCCCTTGTCGCCTTCCCATACACCGGCCAGCGCCGCCAACGGCCCCAGATGCTGCAAAATGTCATCGCTCATAGCACTCCTTTCATGCCTGTCACACCGTTGTGCTCCATGAGAATTCGAGCAGACGTTTCTAGCAAAGTTCTGTGGGGGGAATCAATTCGAGAACTCGAGAGGGACGACCTGAAACAGTGACGCATCGCCGCCGCGCGCGGAAGAGATAAAATGAGCCGTCAGTTTATCCCTCCACGGGAGACGCGGGTGTATCGAGCAGCAGTTGATAGAATGCGTTGATGCAACGCGATGCTCCCTGCATTGGCTGCATCGATTCCGCCTAACAAGGCATGCATGCCTTGCTGCCGGGCTGCGGCAATCAACGCCTGCATGAGCCGACGCCCTAATCCACAACCGCGATAATTCTTATGCACATAGATCGAGTGTTCGATGGTGTATTTGTAGGCCGGCCACGCCCGAAATGTGCCGTAGCTTCCGAAAGCCAACAACGTGCCTTCCCGATCCTCAATCCCGATCACTGGGAAGTTGCCATTGCGCTTGGCTTCAAACCACGACCCCATGCTTTCGACGACACGAGGTTGATAGTCGAAGAGCTCGGTGGAATGCACGATGGCGTCGTTCAAGATATCCAGAATAGCATTCGCATGCTTCTCGAACGTGCATTGAACGATGGTGTGTGTGGTCACGAGGGGTTCCTAGAAAGAAGTGATGGACTGGCTCCCGAGTTGTATCGTGAACCGCGATGGCGACGCCCACTTCCCTTTGGAGCGCTCACGACGCTTCGCAGCTCGGCGGTCCACGTCACCGATTGCAGAAAGAATTGCCTCTCGGGCAATATTACACAACAATGACGCAATGAGAACACACAAGGCGATTCGAACTTCTCTGACAGAAGTCCTCCTCTTCAATGAGGCCGAGCAATCGTTCGGTCGAATCGAGTGGCCTGTGGCCAAGATTTGGCGAACCGAACAGGCGCCGCTTTCAGAGAGCTTGTCTGGACGGTTTCAGACCGATCTTACCATGACCGTCGAAGGGCGCACCTTCACCATCCGGCGCAAGCTTCTGACCAATAAATTCTTTTGGAATGATTTTACCGTCTCGATGTTCGACGACCAGAACAACATAGTGAGCGCCGCCCATGTCCCAGGATTCGGACGGCGGATACACATCACGCAGGCTGGAAGAGCCTACGACCTGAGACGGAAGGGATTGCTCACCTTCGACTTCACCCTAGAGGGAAACGGGAAACCGATTGTACATTTCAACGAAACCACGCCGTTCCTGACCCTCTCCAGCAGGAGAGAATTCGCCATTGTTTCGAACGACGCCTCTACCGCCGCTACGTTGACCTCCTTTAGCTTCTTTCTCGCGCACAATTGGTTTTTTTGATCCGCCTACTTTTGAACAAGCCCATCCCAAGCTCCGGCAATTGGTACAGAAGGATCTGATGACGCCGAGTGTCGGCGAAGTGGTGTGTGATCCCGACGCCCGGAGCCAAACGCTGGCTCCGGGTCACGCAAAGTGTGGTTTGGTGGAGGCGAGGGGAGTTGAACCCCTGTCCGAAGATCGTCCGTGCACTGTGTCTACATGTGTAGCCGACGATTTATATTTCGCAGCCATCCACGCCCATCGGCAGGCTTAGAACAGCCGCTAGCCCAGTATTGTCTCGTCCTCAGCCGCTGAGCACCGGCTTGGGACCAGCCCGCTGCATCGCGCCATTCCACCCCCGCGGGCCTCAGATGGAACGACGTCTCAGCCTAAATTAGGCTGCGAGTGCCAGTTCTTGATTGGCAGTTGCGTTTTTCTCGGACTTTTACGAGTTCCCGAGAGCTCGACATGCGACAGTGACCTCAGTATCCCCGTCGAAACCGGTCGCCCCCTTTCGTTGCGATAAGATTAACTTTCGGCCATTTCAATAGATGACCATCATACCGTACAGGTCAAGGAGATGCCAGGCCACTGAAGTTTCTCCGTTTCGTCCGAGCCAGCCACGACTTACGGGTTGACATCGACAGGGGCTCTCGATACAGTCGATCAATATTTCCACCTAATGTTGAAAATAGCGCGCGACGATCAGGTTCGTCATGCCCTGTGAGTAAGGAGTGATTATGGGAATGTTCAGCGCAATTATGGAAAAGTTAGGGTTTGGCTCATCGGCACATGCATCCACAGCCCCGGCAGCTCCCACGACCGCTCCCGCTGCCCCTTCTGCAAATGCCGCCGCGCCCAAACCGTCGGCTCCGCCTCCAGCGGCGATGTCGTCAGTCGACGTGGTCGCCAAGATTGAGGGGTTAGCCAAAACCAACCCGGAGAAGCTGAATTGGAAGACGTCTATCGTCGACTTGCTTAAACTCCTCAAGATCGACAGCAGCTTAACCGCCCGCAAGGCTCTTGCGACAGAACTCGGCTGCCCGGCCGACAAAATGGGCGATTCCGCTCAGATGAACATGTGGCTGCACAAGACCGTGCTCAAGAAGCTGGCGGACAACGGCGGCAACGTCCCCAAAGAACTGCTCGATTAATAGTTAGGGACGTTGAGAAACTGAACGAAGCGAGAGCGCAGCCTAGAGAACCGCCGCGCTTCTCAACATCCTGCTATGCGCTCTTGAATCGCGTCACTTTCGCAAAAACAATCGCGGCCAAGGGCAGGGCTAATCCTAACAACAACTGCACGACGAGAAGCGATCCCAGCTGGCTATAGTCGGCAGGGGATTGAACCACACCAGTCGCCTGATCGTGGACTTCTCGCGTCACCACGTAGGCATCGTTCAGATACTTCGTCCCGAGCTGGCTCAACGACAATGCCAGATTCGTAAATGAGGCCATGACAGCGAAGAACGTGGCTTTCAGGTTGGCCGGAGCCGAGTTGGCGATCCAGGCCAGCATCGGAATCATGGAGATCTGGCCGAGCGGCGACTCCAGCGCCGTATCGATCAAGGCAATGAAGCGCGCATCGACAACCCCGCCGGTCATCCGCGCCGTCCATTCATGCAACCCGTAATACATGCTCACGACCGGAAGGGTCAGAACCGTTCCGACGATGGTCAGAAAGCCCACCACATACGCAATAGATCGCTCGGCCATGAAGCGGCGAAAAATAAACATGCCCGCGAGCGTCAAGGTGCTCCCGATCAGCGAGAGGATCGACAGGAACTGCTGATCGAACTTCAGTTGATCGATCATCCACCAAGTCGCGCCAGGACCGGCGCTGGGAATCGCCCGGAAAATAAAGATGACCACCGCAGTTCCCACCAGCGTGAATCGCTTGTCCGGCTCCAGCTCGTGCATGAGTTTCGCCATGAGGAACAGCACAATGCCCATCGATCCGGCAAACACGATTTCCTCACTGTAGGAAAATCCTCCGAGCCCAACGATCACCGTAAACAACGCGAAGACCAGGCTCCCGCCAAGCACCCACCAATCGGGGGTCGTGGCCTCGCTGCCATCGCCCCGAACATCCACCATTTGCGCAACCTGCTCGCGAGAGAACCCTTGCTGAATCAGCGCGGCTTTCTGCCGCCGCTGCAGCACCCAGGCGACGCCGACGCCAAGGACCGAAACAAACGGAATCGCCAGCGCCATTAGATAGACCTGCTGGTACAGTCGAACCAGCTCCGCCTGCGGCAATCCCTCGGTGCCGCTAAAGACATACACATTAATCATTGCCACCAGAATGCCGCCGCCCACAATCGCCACACGCCCGAGCGTCTGCATCGTCGTATGCATGAGCTTGCGCGTCGGTTCATCGAACGGCTGCCCCCGTTCATCGACCCGCGGCACGGCCTCGACCGTCATCGCATCCGCCACCGCGTCCTGAATCACATAGCCGATGGGCGCGAGCAACGCGCTCAACACAAACCAGACTTCCGCCGATAAGATGGCCGTCATCGCCTCGCGATGGCCGATCAGCGCCGCCATGATGCCGAGACTCACCGCCAGCAGCCCAGCCCCCACGCCAACCAGCCAGCTCTTCCAGCGCCACAAAAGATCCACCGCATGCCCGATCGGCATCTTCAGCGCCCAGGGAATGCCGGCCCAGAATCCGAGCGCCGCCAGAAACGACGCGGACAAACCCAGATAGTCTTTGACGAAGAACGTGCCGACAATGCCAGTCAGGCCGGAGATGCCGTACGCCATGTAGACCATGAGCGGCGGCAGATACGACAGCCGCATGTCGCGGCCTAAGGAAAGAATATTGCGATCAATCCACGCAAGGAGGGAATTCGCCATCGTTACCCGTACAAATCCTTTTCACACACAGGAACCCCACAGCTTCCAGCCTATCGTTATACACTGCTTCCATCTTCCCTCGCATGAAATCCGTTTCATACCTGGCCCGCAACCCATACCGGCTCATTCCTGCCGTAACGACCGTCTTGCCAGCAATGCCGTGAGTTCGTGCCGCATCGCCTCCGGATCGAGTTGCACGCGATGGCCATGGCCGGCCAAGACCCATTCGATTCGATAGGGGAGCAGCCGTTCAATCGACTGCAAGAGATGCCCCTCGTCCCACACCAGTTGCCTGGGCGCACCCAATCGTCCGGCCTTCGGTTCCCACCAGAGATGATCGCCGGTAAAGAGGATGCGCCCGTCATACAGCAGCGCGCAACTGCCCGCCGTATGGCCCGGCACCGGGATCAGCTCGAACTGAGGGGCCAGGCGGACCGGGTCCCAGCCATCGATGATCCGCTCCGCGTCCGGCATGGCCGCGGCATCTTCGCGGTGGATGATCCGCTCTGCGCCGAAATGCCGCGCGTAGGCCGCCGCATCCGCCACGTCGTCTTCATGCGTCAGGAAGATGTATCGCACACCGCCTAACCTGGCATAGGCGTCCACCAGGTGCTTGAGGTATCGCGGGGAATCGATCAGCCAGTTGCCGTCCGGATGCCGCACAAAGAAACTATTGGCGCCGAACGATTTCTCCGAATTGAATCCGCAGTAGTACACCTGCTCGGTCAGGCGAAGCGGGAAACTGTCTTTTGCCGCCTTCAGTACCGCCGGGTCGCTTCGCTCCGTGCCGATGGAGCCGACCGGGCAGGCCACCAGCGCTTGATAGGCCTGCATCGTGTCCTCTTCGGTCTGCGGTTGTCGCGTGACGGTCGAATAGTCTCCGGCCTCATCGAAACTGGCAGGGGCCAACTGCCGGCAGGCATCGCAATCGATGCAGGTCGAATCCACATAGAAATTCCCCGGCACGTTCGAGTTCAACCGTTTCTTCGGATCAGCCATGTTCCTGGTACTCCATCCACATCCGCGATCAGGGCGATGTCGATGCCACACCCGGCACCGGCGGCGTCTTCTTGGCCAAATCGACCGCGCGCCAGAGATACCAGGCCGCCGCGGTGCGATAGGGCTTCCACCGCTCGCCGTAGCGCAACAGTTCCTTGGGTGTCGGCATCGTGCGACGGCGATAGGCGAGGCGAAACCCGTTGCGCACACCGAAATCATCGACGGGCAAGACATCGGGCCGACCCAACTGGAAAATCAGCAGCATCTCGACCGTCCAGCGGCCGATGCCCCGGACCTCGATCAACCGTTCGACAATCGCATCGTCGTCGAGCGACTTGATCGCACGACTCGTCGGAACCGTCCCATCGAGAGTCTTCGCCGCCAGGTCGCGCAACGCGGCCACTTTCGCGCGGGAAAAACCCGCGCCTCTGATCGCATCGCTCTCCGCCGCGAGTAGATCTTCAGGACGGGGAAAGCGACGGCCGGGAAAGAGCGCGATGAACCGCTTGAGAATACTGTTAGCGGCTTGTTCATGGAGCTGTTGAAGTGCAATCGCCCTGGCCAGCGATTCAAACGGCGTGCGGCGACTTTTCGGTGCAAGCGCGAACAGCCCCACGTCGCGGATCAACCGGCGCATCACTGGATCTACGCGTGAGAGATACCGGATGGCTGAGGCTGATCCCTGCATAGATAAGAAGCACTCGCGGCAAACCCACTAGCTAGTGCGGCGCAATGGCATCCGCCTCAATCTCGACCAGCATATCCGGATCGATCAAGCGTTTGACCTCCACCATCGTCGTCGCCGGCCTGATAGTCCCAAAGACTTCTCCATGCGCCCGGCCGACTTCCTGCCATTGATCGATATTGGCCATATAGATTCTGGTCCGGACCACATCGGCCAGCGAGACCCCGGCTTGCCGGAGCGCCGCTTCGATAGTCTTGAACGTCTGAATCGTCTGCGCATAGGGATCGCCCTTGCCGACCAGGCCGCCTGGCGTCATCGCCGTGGAGCCGGACACCGACACATGCGCGCCGACCCGGACTGCGCGTGAATAGCCGATCTTGGCTTCCCAAGGACCGCCGGTGGAAACATTCTGCCGTACCATGCTCGCTCCTTTGTCTGATTGTCGTTAGGTCAGGGGAATGCGGGTCTTGTTCTGCGCCAGCCATGCCCCAAACGTCAAGAGGGCGGGAAACCCGAATCCTCGATACTGCTCCGGCGTCACCGCATTGTACCGCACCGGCTTGGCCAAAGATTGCAGTCGCAATCGCCTACATCACGATCCCGCCGCCGGCCTGAATCGTCTGTCCCGTCAACCACCGGGCCTGCTCACTCACAAGGAAGGCGACAACATCCGCAATATCTTGCGGCAGACCTAATCGTTTGAACGGAGACGCCTCGATCCCCATCTTCTTGTAGGCATCCGTCAACACCCCTGTGTCCGTGAAACCAGGCGCAACCGTATTGACCGTAATCCCGCGCGGCGCCAGCTCTTGCGCAATCCCCTGCGTGAATTGTTCAAGCGCTCCGCGGCTGCCCAGATACGCCGTCGCGCCGTAATAGTGCAGCTTCGTCCCCGCGCTGGAAATATTCACGATACGCCCGTGATCGCGCATCGCCTTCGCTGCTTCCTGCATCGCAAAGTAGGGACCCTTGGCATGCAGATTCATCAAGGCATCGAAATCCGCCTCGGTCGTGTCCGCCAGCGGCTTCGGCGCGAACTTCCCCGCGTTGTTGACCAGAATGTCCAGGCGGCCGAATTGCGCAACAGCATCCGCTATCAACCGCCGCGCATCCGCCATCACGCTCATGTCGGCTTGTACCGCAACCGCGGTCCCGCCTTTCGCCCGAATGCCGGCGACCACCGCGCGCGCCTTGCTCTCGTTCCGAAGATAATTCACCGCGACCATGGCCCCATCCGCCGCAAGCCGTTCCGCGATCGCTTGACCGATCCCACTCGATGCGCCGGTTATTATTGCGACCTTGCTGTGTAACGGAGCCACTGGGGCACCCCCTACGAACGGCGGAGCGGAAGAGCGATGCCCCATTGTCCCGCGTAAACGAGCTCGGTCAGCGGGTTGCGTTCCCGAGGATTCGCCTCGCGCTGCTGAAGATGGTCAGGCAAGAGAGTGGCCTCGCCGGGATAGCCCACCGCCACCATGGCGACCGGCTCGAACCCGGAAGGGATCTGAAGATCCACGCGGGCCTGTTTATGATCGAACCCCGCCATGGGATGCGCGATCAAACCCAGCGCCGTCGCTTGGAGGAGAAGATTTTCGAGCGCCATTCCGGCGTCGTGAAAGGCGTGCAGATTCGGCTTCGCGTTCTCTTCGAAGGTCGTGCTCGCCGCGGACAGGATCAGCACCGGCGCGTGGAGCGCCCACTTTCGGTTGCCTTCCAACAGGCACGCCAGCAGGCGATTGTACGCCGCCCGGTCGTCTTTCGTGGCGACGACGAACCGCCAAGGCTGCTCATTGCTCGACGATGGCGCCCAGCGCGCCGCCTCGAACAGGCTGACGAGTTTATCCGGTTCGACAGGCCGTTCAGCGAACGCTCTCGGGCTCCATCGGCGCGCGAGAAGCTCATGAATCGGCACCTGAGTCGCAGCGAGTTTTTTCATGGCCGTCAGCTTTTTCTGGAGTCCGGTTTTCGATCCATCTCGGGCGACCAGCCGCCGCCCAGCGCTTTATACAACTGCACGACCGACACCACATGCAAGCGGCGCGTTCCCGTCAACGCCAGCTCGGCCTCGAACAGGTTTCTCCGGGCAACCAGCACATCGAGATAATTGGCCAGCCCGCCCTTATAGCGCAGATCCGCCAGCTTCAGCGCCGATTGCAGCGCCGCGACTTGCTGCATCTGCGCCTCGCTCTGCACCCGCGCGGTCCGCACCGCGACGAGCGAGTCTTCCACTTCCCGGAACGCCGTCAGCACGGTCTTCTCATACTGCGCCAGCGCTTGTCTGGCTTGCGCCTCAATGGCTTCCTGCTGAAACCCGAGCACCGACGCATTCAACAGCGGCGCGGCCAGCCCCATCCCTCCGACACCGAACGACGCGGGATCATCAAACAGTTTCGAGAGCTGCGGGCTCGCCGCACCAAGCAATCCCGTCAGCGTGATCTTGGGAAACCGCTCCGCCTTGGCCGCGCCGATGCGCGCCGTGGCTGCCGCCAATTGCTGTTCCGCGTCGAGCAGGTCCGGGCGCCGCTGCAGCAGCTCCGAGGGAAGCCCGGCGGGAACCGACGGCGGCACCATCTGATCGTTCAGCAACCGGCCGCGTGGAATGGCAAAGGGTTTCCGGCCGAGCAGCACACTCAGCTGGTTTTCCGCCTGCACCATCTGCCGTTCGAGTTCCGCCGCCCGCGCCGCCGCGTTGGCCCGTTCCGCCTCGAATTGATCGGTGTCCAACCGAGACGTCATGCCCTGCTTGAGCCGGGCTTGGGCGATGCGCACCGATTCTTCCCAGGTATGCAGCGTCCGCCTCGCGACATCGAGCTGGTCGTCGAACTGCAACAGATTGAAATAACTTTCAGCCACGCCGCTCACCAGCTGCAGCACCACCGCGCGCCGGTTTTCTTCTTTCGAGAGAAGATCCGCGCGGGCCGCCTCGTTCGATCGCCGGATGCGCCCCCAGATATCGAGCTCCCACGACAAATTGCCTTGCAGGTAGTAGTTGAACGGGCTGGCAAACCCCGGAAACAGAAAGCTCGATTTCCGCCCGAGATTCGGCGCGCTGGCCGACGCCGTGATGTTGGGGAAGAAATCTGTTTTAGCGGTCATCGCGCGGGCTTGGAATTCTTCGACGGCGGCCACCGCTTTTTGCAGATCCTTATTTTCGGCCAGCGCGATCTTGATCAGTGCCTGCAGCTGCTCGTCTTTCAACAGCTCCCACCAGGCCAGATTGGCCAGCGACGGCGCGTCGGCAGGCGCCTCCGCCATTCGAAAGGTCTCGCCCGCATCCGTCTTGGGCCGCTCATAGTCCGGCCCCACCGCACAGGATGCGAACAGCAACGAGAATCCAAGAGCCAGTGGCTTACGCATGATGGGGCTGATCCTCCGATGAAGGTGGCAAGGGGGGATCTTCATGCTCCACCCGCTCGGACGCCCGGCGCCGGGCCAGCCGGCGAGTGACGACATAAAAGAGCGGGACGAAGAAGATCGCCAGAAAAGTCGCTGCGAGCATGCCGCCCATGACGCCCGTGCCGATAGACTGGCGGCTGGACGCGCCGGCTCCCTGCGCAATGACCAGGGGAACCATCCCGAAAATAAACGCCATCGAGGTCATGATGATGGGACGGAATCGGAGTTTCGCCGCTTCCTTCGCCGCCTCCAGCAATGGAATACCGGCCTCATAGCGTGAGTTGGCGAACTCGACGATCAGAATCGCGTTTTTCGCCGAGAGACCGATCAAGGTCACCAGCCCGATCTGGAAGTAGATGTCGTTTTCAAATCCGCGCAGGAAGACGGCAACGAGCGCGCCGAAAATCGCAAACGGAACGGACAGGATCACGGCAAAGGGAACGACCCAGCTCTCGAACTGCGCGGCCAGGACCAGAAACACCATCAAGAGCCCGACCACAAACACAATATTGGACTGGCCGCCCACCCGGCGCTCCTGAAACGAAATGTTGCTGTAGTCGATCGCATAGCCCTGCGGCTCCAGCACCTCTTTGCCGATGCGATCCAGCGCTTCGAGCGCCTGCCCCGAGCTGTAGCCTGGAGCCGCCGCGCCCAGCACCAGCGCCGTATTGTAGCCGTTGAAGTGATTCACCGGATCCGGCCCGCTCTTATACTCCGGCGTCACAACCGTATCGAGCGTGATCATATTCGCGCCTTGAGCGGTTTGCGCGCGCACATAGATCTTCGACAAATCCTGGGGAGTGGCCCGGTATTCCGCTTCGGCTTCGGTCTGCACATGGTACACGCGGCCGAATTTCACAAAGTCGTTGATGTAGAAATTGCCGAAGTAGGCCTGCAGCGTATCGAAGATGTCGGAGATCGGAATCCCCAGCGCCTTCGCCCGTTCCCGATTCACATTGACATACAGCCGGGGAGAGGAGACGCGGAAATTCGTCCCGACCCGGCCGATCGCCGGGTCCTGCTGCGCCCGTTCGACGAACTGCTGCGCCACCGCGGCGAACTTCTTGAAGTCTCCGCTGCTGGGATCTTGCAACTGCGCGGAAAATCCCCCGACCGATCCCACGCCTTGAATCGCCGGCGCATTGAAAGCCAGGATCAGCGCTTCAGGGATTTTGGCGAACTCCGCATAGGCCGCACCGACCAGCGCCTTGGCATGGCTCTGCGGCTCGGGCCGCTCGTCCCAGCGCACAAGCGGCACAAACATGGTCGCCGCGTTCGCTCCGCGTGTGCCGAACACAAAGTTCTGGCCGGACAAGGCATTGGTCGAGTTCACCGCGGGATTGCCTTGGAAATAGCGCTCGATCCGTTCGAGCACCGCGTCGGTCCGCTGCTTCGACGCGCCGTCCGGCAACTGCGCCACCACAATGAAATACCCCTGGTCTTCTTCGGGAAGAAAGCTTTTCGGCAAGGCCTTGAACAGCCCGGCGGACATGGCCAGCAGCGAGCCGAAGAGCAGCATGACGATGACCGGCCGGGCCAGGAACAAGCCGACTATGCGGGAAAATCCCCGTTCCGTGCGCCCGAAGTTCCGGTCGAAGAAGGCCCAGAATCCGCCGCGCGCTTCATGATGCGGGAGCAGCACCATGGCGCACAGGGCCGGGCTCAAGGTCAGCGCCACAAACCCGGACACGGTCACCGAAATGGCGATCGTCGCGGCAAACTGTTTGTAGAGCGCGCCGGTAATCCCGCCGACAAATCCGACCGGCACAAAGACCGAGACCAGCACCAGCACGATGGCGATGATCGGAGACGTCACCTCGTTCATTGCCCGCTTGGCGGCGATCTTGGCCGACACGCGGCCTTCGCGCATATGGCGCTCGACGTTTTCGACCACGACAATCGCGTCGTCGACCACGATCCCGATGGCCAGGACCATCCCGAAGAGGGTGATGGTGTTGACGGAGAATCCCAGCGCGGAGAGTCCGATGAACGTGCCGATCAACGACACCGGCACCGCCACGGCGGGAATAATGGTGGCCCGCCAGCTCTGGAGAAAGACATAGACGACCAGGACGACCAGGACCATGGCTTCCGCCAGCGTCTTCACCACTTCCTTGATCGACACCTCAATGAATCGCGTGGTGTCGTAGGGAATGTCGTAGGACACGCCGGCCGGGAAACTTTTGGCCAGCTCATCCATCTGCTCGCGGGCGCGGCGGATGGTGTCCAGCGCGTTGGCCCCCGGCGACAGAAACGTCAGGATGAAGGTTGTGGGCGTGCTGTTCCAGCGACCCTCCAGCGAATACGACTGGGCGCCCAGCTCGATGCGCGCGACATCCTTGAGTCGCACCGTCGAGCCGTCCGGCAGGGCCCGCACGATCAGTTCCTCGAAATCCTTCACATCGGTCAACCGGCCTTTCGAGATGATCGGAATCGTCAGCTCGGTGCCTTTCGGCGCCGGTTCCCGCCCAACAGTCCCGGCGGGATAATCGCGATTCTGCTCGCGGATGATCGTGGAGATGTCGCTCGGGATCAAGCCGAACTTCGCCATTTGCGGCGGATTGAGAATGATCCGCATACTGTAATTCTGCTGGCCAAACACCTCCGCGTCGCCCACGCCCTTGACTCGCTTGAGATCGTCGACGACACGCAGCGTGGCATAGTTTGAGAGGAATACAGCGTCGTGGCGGGGGTCTGTGGACTTCAGCACGATGACCGCCACGAGGTCGGGAGACATCTTTTTAACGGACACGCCCTGGCGGATCACTTCCGTCGGCAGCTGCGGCTCCGCCAGCTTTTCACGGTTCTGGGTCTGCACTTGGGCAATGTCGGGATTGGTCCCGATCTCGAACGTCAGCTTGATGGTCACATGGCCGTCGTTGCTGCTGGTCGACTCGAAATAGAGCAGATTGTCGATGCCCGGCAGCATCACCTCGATCGGGCGGGCGACCGCTTCGGCGGCCACCTCCGCGCTGGCCCCCGGATAGTCGGCATCGATCTGCACCACCGGAGGGGTGATTTCGGGAAACTGCGCAACCGGCAAAAACTGCAGGGCGAGCAGACCCATCACGACAATAACGATGGACACCACCGATGCCATGATCGGCCGGTCGATAAAGACGTGCGACGTCACAATTTATCCTTGTTTAGGAGTGGAAGGAACGGGGTCCTGGTCTGTCTCTGGCGCCGCCGTCGACTTCCACGGAATTGCCTTGACCGGCGCGCCAGGGCCGATCATCATCAACCCGTTGACCACGACACGATCACCGGCGCTCAATCCGCCATCGATCATCCATTGATCGCCCTTCCAGTTGGAAGCAACAACATCGCGGATCTGGACCTTTTCATCCGGGCCCACCACATACACGAAGGGCCCTTGCGGCCCCTGCAGCACCGCGCGCTGTGGAATGAGGACGGCATCCGTCTTGGTATCTCCCGTAAAGCGCACCTTCACAAACTGGCCGGGCAGCAAGGAGCGATCCGGATTAGGAAACGTGATCCGGGTCTGGCGGGAACCGGTCTCCGTGCGCAATCCCGGCTCCAGCAGATCCAGCACACCCTCATGGGGATAGACCGTATCGTCCATCATCGTGAGACGGCCCCGCAGCTGGTAGACGCCCGGATGATGAATCTTCTTCGTCTCGATGTCGCGCCGCCGCTTCAGGATGAAACTCTCCGGCATATTCACCACGACGAACATCGGATCGACGCGATGGACCACCGTCAGCAAATCCGTTTGCGCCGACACGAGCCGCCCCTCGTAGTACCGGCTCCGTTCGATCAATCCACTGATGGGCGCCGTAATGAGCGTGTTGTCCAAATCGAATTGCGACTTGATGAGATCCGCCTTCGCGCCTTGAAGAGCGGCTTTCGCCGAAAGCTCCTGCGCCACCGCGTCATCGACATCCTTCTGGCTCACGGCCTGGTCGGCCAGCAGCGGCTTCACCCGTTCCAGATCCTGTTTGGCTTGCACCAGCTTGGCTTCCGCCTGAGCGATCTTGGCCTTCGCGCTGGCGACCGCCGCCTGAAACGGCACCGGATCGATTTGATACAGCCGGGCGCCTTTCTTGACGTCCCGCCCTTCAGGATAGAGCACCGCCTTGAGCAGCCCCGTCACCTGCGAACGGATTTCAACCGGGCGAGAGGCTTCCGCCTGGCCGATGAATTCCGGTTCATCCGGAACGGTCTGAGTCGTCACGGTGACAAATTCTACCTGAGCCATCGGCTGCACCGGAGCCGATCCGGCTTCCTCTTTGCAGCCGGACAGGGCAGCCACGATGCACGAAAGCGCCAGCGCTGTCCGCATAGGCGAACGCGACATGAGGGGAAATCTGGTTGCGGTCGACAAATACAACTGGTTCATCATGAATACGTTCTCCTGCACACCTGGCGCAATCTTAGTGGTCCGATGACCTGCTTCGCAAGGCTCTGTAATGGCGTCACAGATCTGCCATCGAATATTTACTGGTTCGATGAATCCTTCGCAATACGATTCGACGGAGCGGAACGGCCCGCCGACATAATGTCCTCCAAGGTAGACCGAGAGCAACATCCAGACGCCAGCAGCTCCGCTCCAGCCAGCCACATCCTGCTCAAAAGCCCTTTTCCCTCTTGCTCAATGTAAGTCACGCCCGTCAGGTCCACGGTAAGAGCGTTGGCGCTCGATTTCTTGCTGTCCCGCCACACCCGCTCAAGCTCATCCACCCAGGGCCCGGCCAATCGTCCTTCCAGCACGAGTCTCGTCGAGTGTTCCGTTATGTGTGGCGTGATCTTCAACATCTCATCCGCCCTTACACTCCCATGCCCACAGTGGCCACGGCCCGGCCAGGCTCCAGGTCCGCGCCGACACCACCATGCTTCCGCCAGGCGTCGATCCCGCCGGCCAGCGGCCACACACGCGTGAATCCCTGCTTGTGCAGCAATAGCGTTCCCTGAGCGCTCGAGACATCGTTGGGACAGCCGCAATACAGCACCACATCGCGCTGGCGCGGCAGTTCATCGTGGCGGCGGATCAATTCGTCCAACGACATCAAGACCGCGCTTGGAATCCCCGGTTCGGCCTCCGCGCTCGCTCTCGACCGCACATCGATCAACAGGGGAGGCTCCTCCGCCTGGAGCTTGGCCATCAGTTGCTCAACCGTCACCCGAGGCACGCCGCGGAGCTGCCGGCGGCGAACGATCGCCTTGTACAGAATGTAGAACACCAGAATGCCAAAACCCGTTCCGGTCGCCGCCGGCGCAATCCGCTCCACATAGGCGACGGCCTGTTCGAATTGATCGCTAAAAACCGCGCCGATCCCCAGACCGGACCCGGCCCAGATCGCCGCGCCGAGGCTATCGTAGAACAGAAAGAGCGGAGCGCTCAATCCGACGATGCCGGCAAGGGATGGCGCAACCGTGCCCAACCCGGGAATAAACTTGGCCGCCATCAGCGAATGAGGGCCGTGCTTGATGAAAAAATCCTCTGTCCGTCTCACGCAGGTGTCCGGCTCCAGAGCAATGCGGCAGAGCACATCGAGCACTCGACGCCCCTGGCGCCGGCCCAATTCAAACCAAATCCAATCCGCCACAAGCGTAACCGCCACCGCGCCGCCAAACGCGATCCAGAGACTCATGCGCCCAGTTGCCGCCAATACTCCAGCCGCAATCAAGACCGGAAAAGCCGGCAAGGGCAAACCGATCTGCTCGATAAATACAACGGCAAGCAGTACCAGCAATCCGTACTCTGTCAAAAACTGAATGGCTTCATTCATGACGCGCCTGCGATCCTCTACTAAACTCGATACATCGCAAAGGCCGTTCCGCCTAATCCTTTATCGCTCGAGACCCGTAACTCGTTGTAGGCAATGGATACTTTTCATTTGATCGTGCATCGAGCGATGAACTGGCGAAACCCTACCAGCCGATATTTCGGCACTCGCCGAAGTCTCGGCATTTCTAGGTGGCACTCGCTCTTCATCCTGATTACAGAACCCTGGTTTGCTGAAGCCGCAAACTGTTCGACAACACGCTCACGGAACTGAACGCCATCGCAGCGCTGGCCAGAACGGGACTCAACAACAGTCCGAATGCCGGATAGAGGGCGCCTGCCGCAATTGGGATTCCGACGACGTTATAGGCAAATGCCCAGAACAGGTTCTGCTTCATCACCTGCATCGTCCGGCGCGCCAGCAGAATCGTGGAGACGACCGCCCGAAGGTCCGGCCGCATCAACGTGACGTCGCTGGCTTCCCGGGCAATGTCCGCCCCAGTTCCAACCGCAATGCCGACATCGGCTTGCGCCAGAGCCGGCGCGTCATTGATGCCGTCTCCGACCATCGCCACCACTTCCCCGGCCTCCTGCAGCCGCTTGATCTCCGCCACCTTCCCCTCCGGCAGAACGCCCGCCACAACCCGGTCAATCCCGTTCGCCCGCGCCACCGCCTCGGCCGTCCCTTGATGGTCGCCCGTAAGCATGGCAACCGTGAGTCTCATCCGCTTCAACCGCGCGATCGCGTCCGGCGAGCCGGGCTTCACCGCATCGGCAATGGCGATCACCGCCGCGAGCCGCCCGTCGATCGCGACATACACCGGCGTCTTGCCTGCCGCGGCAAATTGTCCAGCCGTTTCACCGGCAACGCTCGTGTCGACCGAATAGTCCGCCATCAGCCTGGCGTTGCCCACCGCCACCGCATGTCCTTCAACGACCCCGGTAACGCCGCGCCCACTCAACGACTCGAACGATTCCGCCGCCGATGCGATGTCGATTGAGCGATCCCTGGCATACCGCACCATCGCCTCGGCGAGCGGATGTTCCGACAAGGTTTCCACGGCCGCAACCAGCCGCAACAGACCCTGTTCAGTCCAACGGGGCGTCTCTTGCAGAGCCACATCGGTGACAGATGGAAACCCCTCCGTCACCGTGCCGGTCTTGTCGAGGACGACGGTGGTGACTTGACTGGCCCGTTGCAGCGCTTCTCCGCCTTTCATCAGGATGCCGAGTTGCGCGCCCTTGCCCGTCGCCACCATCACGGCGGTCGGAACGGCCAGGCCCATCGCGCAGGGGCAGGCGATAATCAAGACCGCCACTGCGGCGGCAAAGGCCCGGACCGCCGGAGCCTGGCCGGCGGCCAGGAACCAGACCATGAACGTCGCCACCGCCAGCGACAACACCACCGGCACGAAGATCCCGCTCACCCGATCGGCCAGTTTCTGAATCGGGGCACGCGAACTCTGCGCCTCGCGCATCAGAGACATAATGTGGGCGAGCACACTCCCGGCGCCGACCGTAGTGGCTCTGTAACGGATCGCCCCGGTCTTATTGATCGTGCCGCCGATCACGCGATCGCCCGCCCGCTTCACGACCGGCAGCGGCTCGCCGGTCAGCATCGACTCGTCCACGGAGCCGCTCCCTGAGATCACCTCGCCATCCACCGGAATGCCTTCGCCGGGACGGACGAGGATAATGTCTCCTGGCCGCACCTCTTCAACCGGCACATCGGCCTCGGCGTGCTCCCGGGCAACCCGCGCGCGCTTCGGCTGAAGAGACGCGAGGCCCCGCAGGGCAAGGGAGGTCTGCCGTTTGGCCCTGGCTTCCAGCGCGTTGCCCGTCAGAATCAGCGCAATGATCATGATGACGGCTTCGTAATAGAGATCCGCCGCGACTCCCCGGGAGAGAAAAAACCCTGGCGCCAGCGTGGCGAGGAGCGAATAGAGCAACGCGGCGGCGGTCCCCACTGCGACCAGCGTATTCATATCCGCTGCATGGTGGCGGAAGGCCGCCCAGGCCCGCACATAAAAATGCCGCCCGGCCCAGGCCATGACGAACAGCGTGGCCACCAGCAGGGCGAGAGCGAGCAGGAACGGCGGCATTGTAAACAGCCAGGGCGCGACCGCCATCAAGACCGGGGACAGTGCCTCCACAGCCCATTGCATAACCGGGTCGTGAGCGGAGCCGGCCCCTCCCATCAGCGGCATCGACAGCACCATCGCCACGGCACCGATGACTCCGCTCACCGCCGCCTTCACTCTCAGGTTGTTGAACTCTTCTTCCTGCGCCGCATCGCGAGTGTCCTGCTCTTCCCGCGCATTCCCGCCCGGGACAATACGCTCCGCTTCGTACCCGGTGCCACGCACCAGCGCGGCGAGCCTGTCCGGCGACGTAGCCGCCGGATCGTAGGTCACGTCCGCGGTCTTTAAGAGCAGATTGACCGAGGCTTCCAGCACCGCCGGTTCCTGCTCAAGCGTCCGTTGCACCCTGGCCTGGCAGGCCGCGCAGGTCATGCCCTCGATGGTGAAGCTCGCCCGTTTTCCTCCCGCCAGTCCCGCGCCCTTGGGCTGGTCCGCCGGCAACCCGCGAGACTGGGCGAGAAAAAAATACCAGTTGATCCAGCCTATGGCGGCAACGCCGGCAATGATCGTGAACCAATCCATCCTGGTCATGCGGCCCTCTCGACGGCTCGGACCTCATAGCCCGCCCGTGTCACCGCCTCGATAATTGCCGCCACGGCCACGGCCTCTGGATCGTAGCTCACACTGGCCTGGCCGACGGTCACCTGATGCGTTTGCACCCCGTCCAATCGCGCCAGGGCATTCCGCACTTGCCCAACACAGTGTCCGCAGCTCATGCCATCGATCTTCAAAGTTACATCGTTCATGGTTCCCTCCTTCTATGTCAGGCGATGTCAGATTGGCCTCCCGGTGATCGAAAGGCCCTGTCATCTCACAGACGGAAGAGGCGGCCGATTATTACAGTGGGGAATATCGGAAGGAGAAAATACGGCTGCGGTCGCGGCATCGGGCAAAACCGTCAAGAGGGGCAACAGCATGCGGCCGGACCACGCGACGGCAGGGGAAGAGAAACGCTGGCGAGCTATTGGACCTGCGGCGAGGCTCAGTTCGGACGGGAGATCCCCAGTTTTTGCATCTTGGATTGGAGCGTCGTGCGTTTCATGCCGAGCTTGACGGCAGCTCCCGATGAACCGCCGATGACCCACTGGGTTTCACGGAGGGTTTTCAGAATATGGTCCCGCTCCGCCTGTTCGAGCGTCGCCGTCGTCCCGGACGGCGCCGCATGGTTCTTCGGCCGCTTCAATTCGGCGACTGGCACAAAGAGATCCGTCCCGTGAGTCAGGATCACGGCGCGCTCGACAAAATTTTCAAGCTCCCGCACATTGCCCGGCCAGGAATACCGCTGGAGCGCCTTCATGGATTCCGAGGGAATCGTCTCGATGCGCTTGCCCATGCGTAGGGCGAACTTCTGCGCGAAATGCCTGGTGAGCGCGGGAATGTCCTCCGCGCGCTCGCGCAGCGGCGGCATCGTAATCGGGAACACATTGAGCCGGTAGTACAGATCGCTGCGAAACTCCTTGTCTTCCGCCAGCTGCGCCAGATCGCGATTCGTTGCGGATAGCACGCGGACATTCACGCGAATGGTGCGGGTGCTCCCCAGCCGCTCGAATTCCTGCTCCTGCAGCACTCGCAGCAGTTTCACTTGCAGTTCCAATGGAATTTCACCCACTTCGTCGAGAAAGAGCGTGCCGCCGTCGGCCGATTCAAACCGGCCGATCTTCGTGGCGATCGCTCCCGTGAACGCCCCTTTTTCATGCCCGAAGAGCTCGCTTTCGAGCAGGCCCGTCGGAATGGCCGCGCAGTTGAGCTTGACGAAGGCGCGCTCCCGCCGGGCGCTCAGATTGTGGAGCGCCCGCGCGACCAGTTCCTTTCCGCCGCCCGTTTCGCCCAGAATCAGCACGGTGGAATCGGTCGCCGCCACGGTCTTGACCTGATGGAGCACTCGTTTCAGCGCCTGGCTGTCGCCGACGATTTCCTCGAAGTTGTAGCCCGTCTGAATTTCCTCTTCGAGGTACAGCTTTTCCTTAGCCAGCTTGTCCTTGAGCGCGGCGATCTCCTGGTAGGCCAGTGAATTGGCGACGGCCAGCGCGATCTGCTTGGCCACCTCGCTCAACATCTCGACATTCGCCTGCGTGAAGACCCCTTCTTGAAAGCTCCCGATATTCAACGTGCCAAGTGTCCGGTCACGTAACAGCAGGGGAATGCAGCAAACCGATGCGACCCCTTCGGCCACGAGCCGTTTGGAGACCGCGCTTGCCGATCGATCGAGCTCTTGCCGGTTGAGCACCACCGGCTCTCGCTGCGCGATCGCCGCGCCCGCCGGGCATTCGCTCAGCGCGTAGACGGTTCCTTCTTCGAGAAACTCCTTGCGCCCGGGAAAGTCCAAGGCGTACAGCTTCAATCGGTTCAACTCGGGATCCAACAGGGTCAAACTGATGACATCCGCCTTAAGCACGCGGCGGATGCTGGCCGTCATCGAGGCAAAGAGATCCCGCACTTCCAGGTGAGAGGCGACCGCCTGGCTCGTCTCCAGCAGCAACTGCAACCGGTCCCGCTCTCTGGCCAACTCTTGGCGGGCGCTGAGGACCTGGCCATAGTTCAGTGCGTGTTCGACCGCGATGGCCATCTGCTTGGCCGCCTCTTCCAAGAGCGCGATGTCGCCGGCCTCGAAGGTCTGTTCGGTCAGGCTGCTGATCGTCAAGACGCCCACAGCACGATCATGCAAGAGCAGTGGAACGCAGTAGGCCGATTGAATGCCTTCCGCCAGCAGGCGGTCGGCGACCTCGGAACGAAAATTCTGAAGATCGGTTTTGACATAATAAAACGGTCGGCGTGAGCGAAGGGCGATCCCTGCCGGAGAACCATCGACCGGCGCCAGCTCTCCTTCGGACAGAAACCCCTTCGTGAGGTCGAAATTGAGCGCATGCAGCCTAAACCGCTCGTGATCCGGTTCGTACAAGAGCAGCGCGGTCCGTTCATGCGGCATGACGCGGCGAAGCGACGTGGCAATCGCCGACAGCAGTTGCTTGAGGTCGAGCGTCGCATTAATGGCATGGTTGATGTCCAACAGCAGATTCAACCGGTCCCGCTCCCGGACCAGCGCGCGCTGCGACAGGTGCGCGCTGGCAAAATTGAGCGCGTTGTCCACGGCGACGGCCACTTGCTTCGCCACCTGATCGAGAAGAACCACGTCTTTGGCGTGAAAGGCATGGGGCTCAAGACTCCCGAATCCGATCGCTCCCAGCCGGCTCATCGCGGTGGTCAATGGCAGGAGGCACACGGATTGGACCCCAATCCCACGGAACGCCGCGATGCCTTTGGCGAACCGGGTTTCGTCGGCGAGCGAGGGAATGATCAACGGTTGCTGATGGGTCCAGACCCAGCCGGTCGCCGATTCCTCGACCGGCAATTCCAGCCCGTCGAGGCCGGTCCCATGGGAACGAGCCGGCGCCGTTTCCAACACATGGAGTTTCATCCGATGCGTTGCCGGATCGTGGAGGATCAAGCCGATGAAATCGAAGGGCGTCACGGCGGGGAGGCGCTGCGCAAGATCCCGGAACAGGGCCGTGAGGTCGCGGTGAGCCGCGATGGCCTCGGACACTTTCAGCAGCGCGCAGAGCCGGGCTTCATTTGTCTCGGCGGTTTGTGCGGGTGAACCGTCGTCCATGGCGGCATAGTATGCCCCCGGCGACACCGGTACGCAACGATCATATTGCCATCGCGGCGGCAACAGGCGCCGCGCAAAATGATTGCGGAACCCGGTCGACTCGCCTATTCTTGGCCTCCGGCAATCGATCCGCGTCACCGGCGAACGCGCAGAGCGCAAAGGGCAGGTGCTTCCCTAAGATGAAAAAGGCTTTTGAGTATGCCCTGGTGCGTTTCGCCGACCTGCTCTTTCATGCGCTGCCGCGTTCATGGGCCATCGGGCTCGGAGAACAGCTCAGCCTGGCCGTCTCGCATGTCATCGCCAAACGACGCGACCTCGTGCTGCGCAACCTGGCGCTCTCGTTCCCGGACAAATCGGACGCCGCGCGCGCGCGCATTGCGGAAGAAGTCTGGCGTAATCTCGGCCGGCTCGCCGTCGAATTTTCCCGCGTGTCAGACTTTACCGGCGGGTCCCTCGACCGCTCGGTCGATATCGAGGGCCGGGAATACGTCGAAGCCGCCCTCAAAGAGGGCAAAGGCATTGTCGGCCTCACCGCCCATTTCACCAACTGGGAGCTGACCGGCGCGCTGGTGCAGCGCCTCTATGGCAACATGACCGTCATCGCCCGGCCAGTCCGCAATACCTTGATCGACCGCTGGGTCTATGAGAAGCGCACGGCCAGCGGGTTGAATATCATCCTTCCCAAAGACGCCGTGAAAGCCTCGCTGAAATGCCTCAAGAACAAAGGCATCATCGGCATGATGATCGACCAGAGTTTGTCGAGTGGAGGCGTCTTCGTCGAATTCTTCGGCCGCCCGGCCTCCTCCACGACATTGCCGGCCTTGCTGCACATCCGCACCGGCGCGCCGGTCATGTTTGCCTATCTCATCCGCACCGGCGCGCGGTTCCGCCTCGTGTTCGAGCCCGTCGTCTTTCCCCCGGTCGAAGATCCGGCGGCGCGAATCCAGGTCTACACCCAGGTCATGGCCACGCAATTCGAACAGGTGATCCGACGCCACCCCGAAAGCTGGCTCTGGCTGCATAATCGCTGGAAGCGGCAACCCGACTAGCGTGCTTCTTACAGCGCCTTGTGCGACCCATCGCAAAACGGCGGGTTCTTCGTCTGCTTGCACTGGCACAACGCTACCGTTTTCTTCTCGGTCGTCGTAAATTCCATCGGCGTGAACTCGGTGCCCTTGTGCGACCCATCGCAGAACGGCTGATTCTTCGAACGGCCGCACCGGCACCAATAATAGGTGCCTGGCTCCAACGACAACACCGCCGGTTGCTTCGCCGCAATGACTGGCTTCTCCATGGGATCTCCTTTTGGTGAACGTGTGAAGTGAACGATGCTCTTGCTTCCGTGAATTACCGTCGCAGACTATTGACATAGGCGAGGACGTCCTGAATCTCCGCCTCCGACAACTGACCTTTCCAGGCCACCATGGCCGTCGACGGCCGTCCATTCTCGATCGTGGCAAGCAATTCGGCATCGGGCTTTTTCTTGCTCGCCGCGCTTGTGAAATCGGCTGCGGGAGGAATGACCGTCTTTCCGACGGGGCCATCCCCCCGGCCCTGCGGCCCGTGACAGAGCACGCAGCTCTTCTCGTACACAACCTTGCCCTTTTTGGCATCTCCCGCCGCCGCATGCGCAACAGGGCTATTCACCCCAAACAGCCACGGGAAGAGGCTGGCGGCTGCCGCAATGCCCACACATGCCAAACCCTTGTTCATGATCGGCCTTTCCATCGCACCTGCGATCTTTTTAGAGATATAACGGCTTGATCGGGGACACCACGGCCGCCGGATCGTTTTCCCACACCGACTGCTCCGCATCGACATACACCTCGACTTCATTGCCGTCGGGATCCTGAAGATACAGACTTTGGCTCACGGTGTGATCGCTCATGCCGTCGATCGTCACACCGGCCTGCTCCAGTTCACGCTTCGCGGCGCGCAGTTCATCGAGGCTGTCGCCGACCTTAATGCCAATGTGATACAGCCCGCGCCGCCGGCCTTGCAGAGGCCCCGGCGCGTCGCCCACTTGTATCAGCAGCAGCTCATGATGCGTGCGGCCGGATGTGAGCCCCGCCGCAGCGCCATTGAAAATTCTCCCCACTTCCTGGAAGCCCAGCAGATCCCGGTAAAACGCGAGCGACCGCTGCAGATCCTTCACATAAAACACCACGTGGCCAAGATAGTGCGCTTTCATGTCATACTCCTTTGGACGGTTGCCGTTGTCCGGTCGTTCCGCATCGCCGCTCCTCGTCCATCGCACCGTCCGTCATCT
>JADLEJ010000021.1 GCA_020846195.1 Nitrospira sp. | reverse complement strand
CTGGTGGTGGAGGCGGATGTTGAGGAGCAGGGGCGGGTGCTAAGGCTCGATTCGGATTGAAGGGGAGGATCGGCGCCGGAGTCAAATGATTGGGCGGCAGAGGCGTGCCGAATGCGGAGCGGTTCTCGCTGCCGGTCTGATCGTGCAGGTGTGCGTCTAGCGGGTGCTCAGTTCCCGGTTTCATGACGATGGGGGGATGGCTTGGTGGAGCGGAATAAATCCCGCTGAGGCCGTCTCGCTGAACAGTCGATTCGTTTCCCGCCAGGCTAAGTCCTACAAGCAGGATCAGACCAGCGGTGTTGACGGTGAGCGATACGAATACTCGGTGCATCGGGCCCCCATGGCTGCCGTAGAATACGCTACGCCGCAGTCGAACGTTCTGCCGGCAAGTACTCGCTCAGCGAGATGCGCTAGTGAGTTAGCCGAGTTCCGTAGAACGTGAAAAGCTCGCCGGCCAGATGCCCCATCTCTTCCGGGTCGGCCGGATGCTTGCGGCGGATGTAGTCGTTCAGGGTGCGCCCGTCCGCGGTCTTATGGACGTGGGGAAGCGCCAGATTCATGCGGTAGCGTTGAATGGCTTCCGCGACGCGGCTGATGAATATCACGGTGCCGTCCGGCTCGATCCGCTCTACCACGCCGACGTGGGTCAGCGGATCGTTCAATCTGCCGTCGCCGTTGAAGTCCCAGGTATTGTCGAAAAAGACCAGATCGCCAGGCTGCACCGCCGGGCCCTGGTGGATGCGTCCGTGCTGCCGCATGTGATTGTAGATCAATCGAACGCCGTTGGCTCGTCGATCCGTTGTGCTGCTGGCATACAGGTCGATGCCATGTTCGAGGAAAATGGCGCGGGTGACACCGGCGCAGTCATAGGCGACGCGCCTCCCATTGCTTTCGATCAGTCTGGCGCCGAGAAGCGCGGTGGCCGTGTGGACGATTCCGGTTCTGGTGGCGGCGGAAGAAGGCGGTTTCTGGACCGGCGTCACCTCGAACCGGGAGGCGGGGACGCGGGCCACCGGTGTGCTGGAACAGCCGGCCAGCGCTATCGCAACAGCCGTTGCCCCGATGAGCGCGAGGCGCAGGCGTGGGCCGGGTGGGCCGCTGTGTGAAGCGAGAACGTCGCGGGCGGACTTTGTGAGCCCTCTGCTAGCGGACATTCACGAAACGGCCTTGTGCCGTCTCCCTGAGTCGATCGATATCTTCCCGGCGTGTAACCGAGAGCGGCATTGTGTAGGTCAGTTCCTCAATCAGCACATCGGTCGTGAGCGGCATTTTTCGGTGAAGCGCCCGATACAAGGCCGCGACCACGGCCTGTTCGATCTCCGAGCCGCTGAAGCCGTCGCTAGCACTGACGATTTTTACCAGATCGAAGGCCTTGCTGTCCTGTTTGCGGAGTTCCAGGTGAATTTTCCAGATCGCCTCTCGTTCGCCGTCATCCGGCAGGTCGACGAAAAAGATTTCATCGAACCGGCCCTTGCGGAGAAGTTCCGGGGGCAGCAGGGCGAGATTATTGGCGGTCGCGACGACGAACACGTCCTGCTTCTTTTCTTGCAGCCAGGTGAGAAACGCGCCGAAGAGCCGGCGGCTCAAGCCCGCGTCGGCATCGCCGCTGCCGCCGCCCGCCGCCATGGCCTTTTCGATTTCATCGATCCAGAGCACGATGGGCGAGAGGGATTCGGCCGTTTCAATCGCTTTGCGAAAATTCTTTTCCGATTCTCCGACGAACTTGTCGAACAGCCGGCCGGCATCCAGCTTGAGCAACGGAAGCTGCCATTCGCGCGCGATGGCTTTGGCGGCGAGCGATTTGCCGCAGCCCGGCACGCCGACCAGCATGATGCCGCGCGGCGGAGTCAGATTGAGGGCTTTGGCCTCGGCCGTGAATCCGACTCTCGCGCGCTCCAGCCAGGCTTTCAAATTCGTGAAGCCGCCCAGTTCAAATCGGTTGTCTTCAAGCGGATAGTATTCCAGCAATCCGCCGTCTTTGATGGCCTGGACTTTGCGTTTCAAAATTTTCTGCACATCCTCGGCGGACAGCGTGCCGTCTTCGACCAGGCATTGCGTGATGACTTGTCTGGCTTGGTGCAGGGTCAGCCCCTGAAGTGCACGAAGGATCGCCTCGCGTTCCTCTGTCGAGAGGCCGGCATCGGCTGGCGCGGTATCCGTGCGAGACCCGAGGATGCTGTGGGCAAGAGTTGTGGAGCGTGGCCGGCGCGGCGCGGTTCTGGCCCCGAGCGAGGCGAGGACGCTCCGAAGCATGGCCTGCAGCTCCATGCGATCCGGCAAGCGGAGATCGAGGCGGACGGCCATGGTTTCAAGATCCGGCGGCAGGGCAATCGGATGTCCTGTAAGGATGCAGGTGGCTCTGGTCTGGCTATAGCCCGCCGCCACTTCGCGCAGTTGCCGGGTGACGGCCGCGTCTTGCAGGTGCGGGGCAAGATCTTTCAGCCAGAAGACCGCTTCGACGGTCAGCCCGTTCAGGTGTTGAAGCAGCGCCAGCGGCGTCGCCGTCATCTTGCTGAGCGTGGGGCCGTCGTCGGCGCGCGTGAGCCCTTTGGTGATGGACCATTCGAACAGCGGCATGCGTTCTTGCGCCGCCACGGATTGCAGCAAGGCCAGCACGCGCTCCTCCTCCACCGTCTCGATCACGATCAGCGGATGGCAGGAGCGGATCAGGGTGCGAAGATCGTGGACGCTGGTTGCCAAGGCCATAAGAACGCCATGCTAGCATGTGAGGCGCAGGGCACCAAGAGAACGGATGTTTATGGCGTGGGTTCCGGCGCCGGGTCCGACACTGATTTCGCGCAGCGAAAGCCGATGGTGGCGGACCGCTGTTTCGGAAGCGAGCCGCTACGGGTGGCGGTGCGGAGCATGATCACCTTGCTTTTCCACGACACGCCGCGCACGCTTCGGTAGCGGCCGCTCGCCGGTCCCGGCGGATTTTTCTCTGTCATGTACGCGTAGTAGTCGAAGCCGAACCAGTCATGCGTCCACTCGGCGACGTTGCCGGCCATATGATGCAATCCGTAGGGGCTGCGGCCGTCGTCCAGCGACTCGACCGGAGCAAGGATCGGAATCTCATGCACGTGATGTTGCCCGAACATTGCTCGGGTTTGGTCGGGGGGCGCATCGCCCCAGGGGAACAGATTCCCTTCAGTTCCGCGCGCGGCCTTTTCCCATTCAGCCTCAGTGGGGAGCCGTTTGCCTGCGGCATGGCACAGATCCTGTGCTTCTTTCCAGGTCACGTAGAGCGCCGGCCAGCGCGAGAGCGTCGTGTCGGTGACGGAGTGGACGGTGATGACGTGCCAGATCAGTTTCTGGAGCTCGTCGGCGGGCGGCGTCTTCCGCTGCTGCAGGAAGGCGAGATATTCGCCCAGGCTCACTTCGCCGCGATCCATCTCGAAGGCATCGAGCCAGACACGATTTTGTGGGAGTTCGGTGTCGTCGAACTGCGTCCGTATGCCGTAGGGATCGTCGTCGATGCGTTTGCTGCCGAGGAGAAACGTTCCGGCGGGCACGGTGAGCGCGGGAGAAGGTTTCGCCAGCGCCGCAATGTTCGCGAGGTGGCGCGCCAATTCGTGAGATGGCTTGGGTGCGATGGCGGCGCCCGATGCCTGTGTCGAGAGAGCGAGCAGCAGCAGGAGCGGGGAAACCCAGCGAAGCCTTGTCATTAGGTCTTGCTCGGTTGTTCGAGGACCTTGCTGATTTCGCGGATGAGGCCGCGTTCGACTTCCGCGACTTCTTCTGCGCTTACGGGGAGGATGCGCCCGTCCCTTGTGACCTTCTCGAATTCGGTCTTCACGCTGAGCTTGGTCAGGTTTGCAGGAAGCGTTTGGAGTGTGATGAGGTATTGGTTGCGGGAGCCGGAGGCCTCAAGCGAGGCGGGGTTCGACATCTTGCGTTCCGTTACGTAGACCGCTTTCTGATCGCTCTTAAAGCTGACTTTGACTGGATAGCCGTGCCGGGCGAGCGTCTCCTCGACAACTTTAGCGACGGCGGCCAGTGGCCGCGGCAGGGCTTCGACTTGTGCGCCCTTCTCCTCGATGCGCAGTTGCTGCGCCGCTTGCGCCGCGGCGGTTTTGACAGCCTCGGCATTCGCGCGTTTCGCTTGGGCGAGCTGCGCGGTCAGTTGATCGGTCAGCTGGCCCATCTCGGCCTTGGCCGATCCCGTGGCCTTCTTCGCATCGCGCAGTTCCTGATTCAGCAGATCGATCTGCTGTTGCATGACCTTGTTGCCGTCTTGCAAGGACGAGAGAAGGGATTCCTGCTTCGTCACCTGTTTTCTTAAGGCATCGTTCTCGGCCTTGAACGGGGAATCATCAGGCTTGCACCCGGCGGTCGCCAGGCCCCAGGCCAGCAGGCCGATCCATGCCATCGTGGGAAACATCGTCGTCACGCGCCACTCCCTGTGAATATTCATTCGGCGATTATCTACGGTTCGCGCGAGGTTGTCCACGCGGATTTACTGGCGGGTGGAGCGGGCGAATTGACCGGTCTCCGGCCTGGCGGCTATGCTGAAGGCATGCGCCGCACGATTATTCTGCTCCTGACTCTGTTGAATTTCGCGATGACCTTGCCGGCCGCTGGATTGGATCGATCGGATCGATCGAACGGATCGGAGGCGGCCGCCGCGATTCCGCTCGAAGACTATGCGCGCTACGACCAGGTCGTCACGAGCAAGTTTCTTAGCTCAACGACGCAGCTGGTGTTGCTTGAGCGCAAGACCGCGACGCAGCTCTCGCCGGAGCAGGAAGGGCCGCTGACGGTCGCGTGGTTTCAGAAACAGGGGTATTTCGATGGGACGCTTCCCGCCGAACTGGTCCGCGACTTTGTCGCGGTGAATCAGGGTGCCGCGCGATTGGAAGGGCGGTTTCAGTTCGGGACGCGCTATCGCTTCGTCTCCGGCAATGCGGTTGAAGAGCCGGAAGTGTCGCTGGCACAGCCGGTCCTGGCGGCTTGGGTTAAGCCGGTGCAGGCCTTGCCGGTATTGGACCGGCTGGTATTTTCCCGCATCGGATACAATCTCCGCCAAACTCACGCCTTGGTCTATGTCGGCAATCCGCGCCCCGATGGTTCGGGCGCCGGCTTTCTCCTGTGGCTCAAGCGGCAGGGAACGGCCTGGTCGATCTGGGACACGGAAGTGATCTGGACGGTTCGTATCGAGCCAGAGTTGGATGGCGGGCCGCTGCTTGCACCGTGATTCGACTCGGAGTAGCATGCGCGCGCCATGACGAATTTGATTCGCAAAACATTCTCGGTTCCCCCGCTCGGGTGCAACTGTTCCATCATCGGCGACCCGGTGACGAAGCAGGCGATTGTGGTCGATCCCGGCGGCGCGCCGGAACGGATCCTTCGCGAGGTCGAGCAGCTGGGGTTGACCGTCCGCCACATTCTGCACACGCATGCCCACTTCGATCACTTTCTTGCCTCCGGCGAAATGCAACGGCTCACCGGCGCAACTCTCTGCCTGCATCAGGACGACCTCGATCTCTGGACTAATTTGGAGGCGCAGTGCCGGATGTTCGGTGTGCCCTATGTGGCGGTCCCGCTGCCGGAATATTGGATCAAGGACGAAGAGCGCATCATGGTCGGCGGTGTGACAGTGGTAGGACTTCATACGCCCGGTCATACGCCCGGTTCGATGAGTTTTCATGTTCCCGACGAGCGTCTCGTGCTGGCCGGAGACACTTTGTTCCGGGGCAGCATCGGCCGGACCGATCTCTGGGGCGGGGATTTCGATACGATTGAGCGGTCAATCCGAGAACGGCTCTATACGCTCGCCGACGAGACGACGGTGGTGACGGGGCATGGACCGGAAACGGAAATCGGAGTCGAGAAAGAATCGAACCAGTTTTTTCGCGTAGAGTGACGGGGGCTACTCTTTTGCCATCCGTTCTTTTAGGCGGGCAAGGCGCTTCTCGGTCGATTGCTTGATGAAGGCCATGTTTTCGGAAAGATGCTGCTGCGCGTTGATCTTCCCTTCCTCGCGCCGCTTTAATTGATCGAGTCCAAACTGGGAGATTGCCGCGCCGTCTTCCTTATTCAGTTCTTTCCAAATGACCACGCAGCGGGCTTGTTTTGCCGTTGGATAGGCGTCGCAGGGTGGATCGATTGCCGCTCTTACCGTGACCACAGGCGACAGACTGATCGCTGCCGCACAAGCGAGTATCGACAGTTTCATGGCGAGCCGGTTCCTCTCATTCTCAGCTGTGATGGTGAAGCCCGAGCGGCACCATATCACAAGTGAGCCTGTCGGATGGCGGCGCCGCCGATGATTGAATCTCAGCGTGACGCGGTGGGTGACGAGAGTATCTGGATTTAGAGGCTCTACTTGGCCGGCACAGACTCGGGCGTTTTCCTGTCCAGCGTGAAGTAGATCTTATCGTCGAAGGTGTAATAGCCGCCTTCATCGATGTCGTGCATGATGCACAGCGGGGAGAAGATAATCGCGCAGGCGAACACATCGCCCACCACCCACCAGGACCAGGTTCGCTTAATCGTATAGGTGGCGGGGTCGTAGCCGTCTTTGGCGAACGTGGCGCGATGGTCGGCTTTGCGGCTGAGGGTGATGGTGCCCGGCGCCAGCAGATGCACAACGTCGTCGACGACGACGTTGGTATCCGCCGGCGTGGTAAAGAGCGTGACCGATTGATGTTCGCCATGCATCCAGGTGCCGCAGCCGGTCAATGCCCCGGTTGCTAGAATAATGAGCGCGCCAAGCCAATATCGAGTTGGTGTCATGAAAGCCTCTTGTGCGCTGGTTTGGAAAGAATCGTCCAGCATGGTCTGAAGGTGAACAGCTGTCGGCATTTTTTCATGCCGACCGCGGTTCTTCTAGCGTTTTTAGCAATTCTGCCTAGGGAAGGCAGGTCCGTTAGATCTTCATCGCCACGTTCACTTCAGCGAGGGTCGCTTTGGCGACTTTCTCGGCGCGCGCGCTGCCGTCCTGCACGATCTCGTCGATGCGCGAGGGATGGCTGATCAATGCTGCGCGTGACTCCCATATCGGCGCCATGCGTTCGACGATCTTGTCCGCCACCTGTTTTTTGCAATCGATGCAGCCGATGGCGGCGGTGCGGCAGTCCTGGTTGATCTGTGCCTGCACCTCCGGCGGCGAGTAGATCTTGTGGAATTCATAGACAGGGCACACGTCGGGGTTGCCAGGGTCCGTGCGCCGCACGCGCGCTGGGTCGGTGACCATGGTCTTGAGTTTCTGCCGGACCACCGGTTCCGTATCCGAGAGGTTGATGGTGTTGCCGTAGCTCTTGCTCATCTTCCGTCCGTCGGTGCCCAGCACCTTGGGGAATTTGGTGAGATGCTCTTTGGGCTCTGGGAAGACCGGCTTTTTGTAGATGTCGTTGAAGCGCCGGGCGATCTCTCGCGTCAATTCAAGATGCGGCAGCTGGTCTTTGCCGACCGGAACGAAGTCAGGCTTGTACAACAAGATGTCGGCGGCCTGGAGCACGGGATAACCGAGAAAGCCGTAGGTGGTGAGGTCCTTTTCTTTGATCTCGTCCTGTTTTTCTTTGTAGGTGGGGTTTCGTTCCAGCCACGAGACGGGCGTCATCATGGAAAACAACAGATGCAGGATCGCGTGCTCGGGAATGCGCGATTGCACGAAGACGGTGGAACGGTTCGGGTCGATGCCGGCGGCCAGCCAGTCGATCAATAGCTCGCGCACGAATTCGCGGATGCGGCTGGTGTCGGCGTAGTTCGTCGAGAGGGCATGCCAGTCGGCGACGAAGAAGAAACACTCATAGTCTTCCTGCAGGGCCTTCCAGTTTTCTAGGGCGCCGAGGTAGTTGCCTAAATGCATCAAGCCGCTGGGCTGCATGCCGCTGAGAACGCGCTTGCGGGGTGCGGTGGTCATTGCGAGGCTCCTGTACTAAGGCCCAGTGCCGCCGACAGGATCGTGCCGGACAGCGCGTTGGCGAAGGTGCTGGTAATGGTATGGATGACGCGGAGTTCTTTGTCGAAGACGATCAATCCCAGAAGAATCATCATGCCGTAAGGCTCCAATCGCGCGAGGGCGAGCGCCGGCGTGCGAGGCAGGAGGGAGGTCAGGATGCGGCCGCCGTCGAGCGGCGGGATCGGGATCAAATTAAAGAGCGCCAGAAAGACGTTGATCATCACGGAGTAGAGGGCCATGACGCTGATGGGCAGCAGGATCATGGCGGCCAGGCTTGAGGGTTCGCCCTCGGCATTGCCAGGGCGTTGAGCCAGCAGCGTTGGATCGAATGCAAAGAGCCCCGCGACGATCAGCGCGCAGACAATCGCGATGACGAGATTCATGCCGGGCCCCGCGGCGGCGACGAGGGCCATGTCGCGGCGCGGTTGGCGCATGTTGCGCGGGTCGATGGGAACCGGCTTGGCCCAGCCGAGGAGGAAGCTTCCCGGCAGCGCGAGGCAGAGCAGCGGCAGAATGATCGTGCCGAGCGGATCGATGTGCGCCAGGGGATTCAGCGTCAGGCGCCCTTGCTGCTTCGCGGTCGAGTCGCCGCATTTGTCGGCGGCCCATCCATGCGCATATTCATGCAGCACCATGGCAAGGAGGAGCGGGAGGCCCATATACGAAATCTTATGGAGAATCGGGGCGAGCGTATCCATGCCATGGTCCGGTTAGTCGAGTTGGACGAATTTTCCGTGTTTAACCTGGAGCAATGCAAGGGGGCGCTGGAGGGTGCCGTCAGGACCGAATCCGGCAGGACCCATTAGTGTGGGAAGGTCGTGCTGGGCGGTCAGAAATTCCCGCACGGCGTCTCCCGAGGTCGCTCCCCGACGGATCGCTTCCAGCACCAGCTTGGCCGCATCGTAGCCCTGCATGGTGAACAGGGTGGGGCTGCCCTGAAAACGTTTCTGGAAGCGCTGGACAAAATCCTGAACGGCGGTATTGGCGCTCTCCGCGAAGAATGCGTCCACAAAGACGGCGCCGTCCGCTGTGCGATCGGCCGTGCGCAAGAAATCCGGCGAGTTCCATCCGTTGGTTCCCAAGAGCGGGACTTTGACGTCGTGAAAGGCGAGTTGCGCCGCCAGCAGGCCGATTTCATTGGCGCGGCTGGGGATGAAGATCGCATCGAATCCCGGCGTGTAGAGGATCCGTTTGTCGGTTTTGCTGAGAGGTTTTCCCGCCGGGCGCGAGGGGTCGTACGGCACCGCGAGGCCGTATTTCTTGAGATCTTCAGCCTTGAGTTTCTTGATCTGTGTGGAGAAATCCGAATCGCCTTCTTTGAACGATTCCATGGCGATGATTTCGCCTTCATGCTGCCGGACTTCTTGCGCGAAGAGCCGCGCCTGTTCACGGCCATACGTAGTATCGGGATACAGGATACAAAACCGGCGGTAGCCTTGCTCGCCGGTGGCATAGTTTGCGATGCGCTTGGCTTGGAGGGCATAGGTCAGGGTGGTGCTGAACACGAACCCTCCTAGTCGCCGGACATTGGGGAACGTGGCGGCCGGCGTAATCAGCGGGACTTTGGCATGCTCGGCCATCTCGGCCATGACAGGGAGATTTTTCGAGAGCATCGGCCCGATGACGGCCAATGGCCGGTCCTCGTTGAGCAGTGCGGCGTGGTCTTCGAGAAACGAGGGTTTATCCGACTCGTTGTCTTTCACGATCAGCCCGACGGGCGGCATCCCCGGCTGCTCGCGCGCACGCTCGACCGCCAGCTGAATGCCTTCCAGCACTTCATTGGCGAACGGCGCGAGACGTCCGGACAGCGGCAGGACCGTGGCGATGAAAAATTGGTTCGCTTTCAGTCTGGTCTTGAGGAGCGCCAGCGTCTCGGTTGCTTTGGGGATGTAGGGGTGCTCGGGAAATTGCGCGAGAAATTGTTGAATCTGGCGCTCGGCCAGATGGTCCTCTCCACGGCCGGTATAGAGCTCGATCAATCGGATGGCGGCCAGGTCGCCGGGGAACGATTTCGGATAGAGGTCGCGCAATCGCGCGAGCGACTTCTTGTCCAGCTTTTCGTCGATGAATTCGCGAATCTGCGCGCGCGTCTCCGCGACATGGTCTTCGGTGCCAGCGGCGCTTTCCTGAAGCAAGGCTTCGATGGCGCGGACGTATTCTTTTTTCTGCACCAAAAACTCTGCGGTGAGTCTGAGGGCTTCGTGCTTCGTGTCGTCGTCGGTCGTGCCGGTGCGCAGCTGCGTGAGCAGGGGGAGCGCTAAATCGATATTCCCCATGGCCGCGTGGGTGCGGGCCAGCAAAATCTTCCCTCGCTCGCCCACGTCGGACGCTGGGAATTCAGTCTGCAACTGGTTCAAGTATTTGATGGCCTCGGGGTATTCCCTCATGCCGTACAGTGCGGCTCCGAGCAACAGATAGGTGTCATCCAAATGCTCCGGGCGCGGGGAAGTCGCCAGAAACCGCCGAAGGACGGTGGCGGCAGATTCTGCCTCGCCCTTGTCGAGCAATCGCTTGGCCTGAGACAGCACCGGGGGATCGGGCAGCGGCGCTTTGAGTTCGACCGCCGGTGCCGGGTGAGGGTGGACTGCAACTCCTGCCAGGCTCAATGCCAGGGCGGCGAGCAAGTGGCGGCAGGCAAGCAGTCGTGCGTATGTGCGTGGAGCACCCATTAGCGGCAACAGGGATGCGGATGGTTAGTAGGCGACACGTTGTGACTAGTATCGGAAAGGGTGCGGAAGTGTCAAGGAGAACTGCGGTTGGTTCGTTGAGTTCACCCGGTGAGTTGGCTATAGTTTGCTGCCGGATAGACTGCGGTGTTTGCACGGCGCCGATTCTCTTGCCTCTCATCGTCGATTCATCATCGGTCTTTCTTTATGACGACAACGGCCGATCAGATTCTCGACCCACTGGCCGAACGGTATCTTGGGCATCTTCGAGTTGAAGGCGGCTTGTCGGCCAACACGCTGGAAGCCTACCGGCGCGACTTGAGCAAGTTGCAGATATTTCTTGCCCGCCATCGGGTAGAAATGGGGGAAACGGTTGCGCCGCAACAGCTCACCGGGTTTCTCACGTCGCTGAAAGAGCAGCGCTTGTCCGCGGCGTCGATGGCGCGCACGCTGTCGGCGTTGCGCGGCTGGTTTCGATTTCTTGTGCGCGAAGGGCTATTGCCCGCCAGCCCAATGCAGGACCTGTCTGTGGCCCGGCGGGCCGTGCGGTTACCCAAAACGCTGACGTCGGTGGAGGTCGCGGCACTATTAGATTTGCCGCCGCTGCCCACTTTGGAAGACCAGCGCGATCGCACGATGCTGGAGTTGATGTATGCGTCGGGCTTGCGGGTGTCGGAGCTGGTTTCGGTGGAGCTGATCCGCCTCGATCTCAGGGTGGGCTGTCTGCGGATTCTCGGCAAAGGTTCAAAGGAGCGTCTTGTGCCGATCGGCGAGGTTGCGAGAGAGGCGTTGGCGCACTATGTCGAGCATGTCCGGTCCGCCATATTGAATCGGCGGACGTCGCGCGCACTCTTTGTTTCTCGGCGCGGGGGACCGTTGACCAGGCAGGCCTTTTGGAAAATTGTGAGCCGGCGCGCGCAGCGCGCGGGTATTGCCAAGCCGATTTCCCCGCACATACTGCGGCATTCATTTGCCACACATTTACTTGAAGGGGGCGCCGATTTGCGCGCGGTGCAGGCGATGCTGGGCCATGCGGATATTGCCACGACCCAAATCTACACTCATGTTGAACGGGGCCGGCTGAAACAGGTGCATCGAAAATTTTTCCCCAGGCAGGCGAGACAGCGTATGAAATGAAGATCTCGCTGCTCCCGATGTGCGATGAATGAGATGGCGGCAAGAGATCAAGAAATCTGCAAGAAGAGTGCGAGAATCGGTTGACAAGGCCGGACGGACTTGGTAGCATCCGCCGACGTTGCTAAGAAAAACGGGCGGATAGCTCAGTTGGTAGAGCGCCACCTTTACACGGTGGATGTCGCAGGTTCGATCCCTGTTCCGCCTACCAGCGGTAAGCCGGTTCGTGGGGCCGGTTGAAAAAGGAAGAAACACTATTTTTGATTTCGGGACTTGAGCGGCTGCCCTGTCAATCGTCTTGTCGTTCCGACCATCCGCCGTATAGAAGAATCGCGAGGGGCCGTCGTTCAGCTGGTTAGGACGCCAGATTGTCAATCTGGAGGTCGCGGGTTCAAATCCCGTCGGCCCCGCCATTTTTCTTCAGAGTCGAGTACACTCCATTGCACTACGGTGTGTCATGAATAGAGGAGGGAGACGCTAGCGTCCTATGTTCCAGTCAGGTCCCATGGCTCTCATTGGATCGCTGGGCGTGGTGTCGAAAGTCGTTCTCTTTCTTCTCCTCCTGCTCTCAGTCGTCTCCTGGGCCGTAATTCTTCTCAAGTTGAAAATCTTCAAATCCGCCGACGCGGAAGACCGCCGGTTTATGACGGTCTTATTGAAGGCCAAGGATGTCGATGAAGTAGTGCGGCATGCCCAGCGTTCGACCGGCAGCCCCTGCGCCAAGATTTTCCATGGCGTGGTGGACCGGCTTGGAACGGGGCGTGAGTTTCAGGATGGCGGCGCAGTGCTTTCCGTAGACCGCCACGTCATGGAGCGCACCGCTCAGCATATCGCGCAGGGGCAGCTCTCTCATCTGGAATCGTATCTTCCTTTTCTCGCGACGACGGGAAATATCAGCCCGTTCATCGGATTGCTGGGGACCGTGATGGGAATCATCGATTCGTTCAGGGAAATCGGTTCGCAGGGAACGGCCAGCATTGCCGCAGTGGCGCCCGGCGTGTCCGAAGCCCTTGTGGCAACGGCAGCTGGACTTTTTACGGCGATTCCCGCAGTGATGGCCTACAATTACTTCTTGTCCCGTATCCGCGGCACAGCGTTCCGCATGGATACGGTGACGGTCGAGCTTCTGACGCTGCTGGCGCCAAAGACTGCGCCGGTTTCTCCTTCTGCAGGGGCGAAGGGATGATCCTCGAAACGCGCCAGCGCCGCTTTATGGCGGAGATCAATATTATTCCCCTGGTCGATGTCGTGCTGGTGTTGCTGGTCATTTTCATGGTGACCGCGCCGATGCTGTACCGGGGCATGGATATCAAGCTGCCGGTATCCGCGTCGAACACGATCAAGCCGGAGATTCGCGCGGTGCTGACGATCGAGAAAGATCAACGTCTGTATCTCGATAAGGATCAGGTGAGCGCCATTCAATTGGAGCGCAAGCTGAAGCTTTTGAAGGAAGAGCATGCCGATGTGTCGGTCTATCTCCGGGCCGATCGCGATGTGCCGTATGGCGTGGTGATCCAGGTAATGGACGGAGTGAAGAAGGCCGGGATTGAAAAGCTGGGGATGGTGACCGACCCTACCGGACCTGAGCGGGTGGCGGACGTGGCGATTCCGCGTCGAACGAAATAGGACAGTTGGCCATGGTACAGGTTGCAGCGCACTCCAGGGCTTGGCTGGACGAGAGACTGCAGGGCCAGTTGACCAGCCGTTTGAAGCGCGCGGTGGTGTGGTCCGTCGCGCTCCACCTGGGCGTTTTTATTCTCGTTACTTGGGTGCGGTTGCCGCAACAGGGCGAGCGGCCGTTGGCCTCTATCGAAATATCGCTGGCCAGCCTGCCGACTCCTCCAGTCAAGACGGCGGAGCCTGTCAAAGCGGCTGAGCCCGTGAAAACAATTGAGCCGGTGAAAGCGCCGGTGAAGCAGGTGGAGACCCCGGCGCCGGCGCTTCCAGTGAAGGCGGCTCCCGTGGCCCCGCCTGTCGTGCAGCGAGAAGCGGTGGCTCCTCCCAAGGCCGCGCAAAATCCGATGCGCGATTTGTTGAAAGGCCTCGAGTTGCCGCCTGACGCCCCGAAGTTCGGCGATTACAGTCTGGCTGACAAGCCGAAAAAAGTTCAGGAGCCTGCGGTTGCGAATGCCCCTAAGTTGAAGTTGCCGGATATTCCGGTGATATCCGAGACGAAGGCCGTACCCAAGAAATCGGCGGAAACGAAGCCCCGGCCATCCCTGACCGACGATCTCAACCGGGAGCTGGACGAAGAGCTCAATAAGATTAAAAAGCTGGAGCTGCCGAAAGAGTCCAAAGCGGCTCCTGCGGAATCTCAGCCCGCGCCGACTCCGCAGCTGGAGACAAGGGCGCCGAGTGTGAAAGCGGTGGATACGACGTTGAAAGTTCCTGGGATAGCTCCGGGATCCAATGTCTATCTGGCGCAAGTGCGCCGCAAGATCAGCAGCATGTGGTCCGCGCCTCCGGTCGATGTGACCGCGCAGGCATACAGTGTTGTGGTGAAGTTTCGGTTGCATCGGGATGGGAGTGTGAGCGGGGTGGCGGTCGAACAGTCGTCTGGAAACGAGTATTTCGATCTGGCTGGGAAGCGGGCGGTGGTGACGGCCAATCCTCTGCCGATATTTCCCGCGGATCTCACCGAATCCTACTTCGATGCGCATTTCACTTTTACGGTCGGAGAACAAAACGGGTAATCCATGACATTCCGCATGACATTCCGAACATGGTGCCTAGGGGGTTGTGTAGTGCTGGCCGGGTTGATCGGGATCATTGAGTCCCGTGCGACCGATGTGTTTCTCGAAGCGACCAGGCCAGATTTTCAAAAAATTCCTCTGGGCGTGATTGGGATTCAGAATACGAGTGGTCCGGAGTGGCTGGGGGGGCGGCTTGAAGAAGTGCTAAAGGCCGATATCCGGCGGTCGCTCGTGTTCTCGCTGGTGGATCTTCCCAGTATTGGGATTAAGGTGCGCGATGTAGGCACTGGCCCACATCCGGCATTCAAGCAGGCGAAGGAAAATGGAGTCTCGGTGCTGGTCTGGGGAAAGGCCGGCGCGAAAGATGGCAGCAAGGACGCCGATGTGAGCATGGATGGATTCGTCTATGACGGCGAATCGGATGAAATTGTCGGCGGAAAGCGCTATGTCGGATCGTCCTCAGTTGTGCGACTGATGGCACATCGCTTTGCAGACGAATTAGTGTTTCGGTATACCGGCGAACCAGGCATTGCCCGCACGAAAATTGCTTACGTCTCTGAGCAGGGATCGGCGCGAGAGCTATTTGTCATGGACTATGACGGGTATGAGCCGCGCCAGCTGACATCGGACGGCTTCTTGAACTTGATGCCGCGCTGGTCGCCGGATCGCCGGTTTCTGGTGTTTACGGCGTATCGCAATCGCAACACGCAGGATATCGATATGATCGAGTTAGCCACTGGCAAGCGGTGGACGATTGTGTCGTTGCCGGGGTTGAACATCACGCCGGCGCTGTCTCCAGACGGTAATTTTCTGGCATTTGCGTCGAGCCATGAAGGCAATTCGGAGCTGTATAAGCTCGACACCAGAACCAAGGCCATGCAGCGCATGACGACACACGCCTCCGGAGATCTCTCCCCATCCTGGGCTCCCTCAGGACGGGAGCTGGCGTTTGCGTCGGATCGGAGCGGGGGGCCGCAGATATTTCTCATGAGCGCCGATGGCACGAATGTGCGCCGCCTCACGTTTGAGGGGGACTACAATGCGGCGCCGGCCTGGTCGCCCAGGGGAAACTGGATTGCGTATGTGTGCCGGACGCCCAAAAAAGAGTATAAGCTGTGCCTCATCACGCCGGACGGGCAGAAGCGCGTGCAGCTCACGGCAGGGCCTGGGGTGGAAGATTCGCCGTCCTGGTCTCCGGATGGCCGGCATCTGGTCTTCAGTTCGACGATCGATGGGAAGAGCCAGCTGTACATGATCAACGCAGACGGAAAAGATTTGGAGCGAGTCACCTTTACGGGTGCGCACAACAGTGCGCCGGCCTGGTCGCCGGCGTCGTAATTCACCTGGTCGATACATACGATCACACATTCAAGATGTCTTGCCGGATAGGCCGGAAGATGTCTCTAGAAGAAGGAGCGAATCTTATGCGCGCAACGTTGTCACAATGGTCTATTCCGATGCTGGCCGGGCTGCTGCTGGTCACGGTGCCGGGTTGTTCGAAGAAATCTGTGCAGTCGGGCGGAGACACCCAGTCCTCGCAGGCGGGCATGGGCAAAGGAGCTCCCGGTTCCGGTGGGGCCGGCGATTTGTCTGGACCGATTGGATCGGGCGGAGCAGCCGGTGGCGGGGTCAGCTCCAATTTCCCCGATACCTCGCTGGCTGGCCGCGATGGATCGGGTGGATTGCGCGGACTCGATAAGAATCCCGGCGAGGAGCGTGTGAACGGCGGGACGATGATGGCGAAGCTGGACCCTTCCCAGGGCGGCCGTCAGATGGATGAAATCCGGTCCGAGCAAGCCGCTGCCGATGCGGCTGGTTTGCGGGATGTCTTCTTTGGGTACGATAGTTTTGCGATCTCGGAGGAGGGCCGTTTGGCGCTCTCTCGCGACGCCGAGTGGATCAAGGCGAATCCGGGCTCTCAGTTGAAGATCGAAGGGCACTGCGACGAGCGAGGCACGTCGGCCTATAACCTGGTGCTGGGCGAAAAGCGCGCGAAGTCTGCCCGGAATTACTTGGTCGAGCTCGGTGTGAGCGCCAATCGTTTGGGTGTCGTGTCGTATGGGAAAGAGCGGCCGTTTTGCAAAGACCATAGCGAAGCCTGCTATGCGCAGAATCGCCGAGGCCATGTGGTCGTGAAGTCCGGGAAGTAGCCGCGAATGCTTGGGAGCGCTGCACAGATGGCGGGAATGGATCGGGATCATCTCCAGCAAGTGAGGTGCGTAGTGGCTGTCGTTCTCGTCATGCTCTTCACGCTGTTGTCCGGTTGTATGGCGCAGCAAGCCGACCTCAAACAAACCGAGCGGACCCTGCATCAGAAGCTTAAGCAGCAGGACGATCAGTTTTCCCAGACGCGCGCGCGGCAGAGCCAGGAAATCTCGTCGCTGCGGGATCAGGTTTTGCCGGAACTCCAAAATCAAAAAGACCAGACGCAGCACGCATTGGAGAAACTGCAAAAATCCCAGGACGATCTGAACTATCAAGTGAGTTCGAATCTTGCCGAGCTGTCCAAGCAGTTACGGATGCTTGATGGGCAGATGACCAGCCAGGTCAAGGATCTCAAGCAGCAGGTCGCTTCGCTTCAGACTAAGCTGGCTGAGCAGGACGCCCGGGTCACTGCGCGCCTTGACGAGCAGTCCCGGACGGTTAATAAAGCGACGGACGATCTCAAGCGCGACGTGCTGATGGCCGTGAAGCAGAGCAATGAGGTCTTGGATCGAAAAGTCGTCGAGCGCCTCGATGGACAACGGAAAGAGCTGGAAGCCGGTCAGCAGAGCCTGGATCAAAAAATGACTCAGAACCTGACCCAGTTCAACCAGTCGCTCGCCGGGTTTAAAACGGCCTTCACCGGCCTGAACGATCGCGTCGCGCAGGGCGAGCAGGAGTCTCGATCGATCTCAGGGAAGGTCGATGCCGAGAACAAGGCGGCGGTGTCGCATATCAACGAGTCCAATCGGACGATGAGCGGCCACCTCGATGGGGTGAACAAGAGCGTGGCGTCGGTCGTGAAGACGCTGGAATCCGTCAGCCAAAAATTTGCCGCGCGGTTCGATGAACAGGACCGTCGGATGGATTCGTTGGGCCGGTCGTTAGAACAAGTGAGCCAGAAAAATGGGGCGCGGACGCAGAATCTCAAGCAGCCGCAGCGGGCTGCCCTTGCTCCTTCACCGGAATCCCTTGTAGTCGAACGGCAGGGACAAGAGGCGGAGTCTGCTTCGTCCTCGTATCAGGCGCAGTCGCCGCAGGCCTCGCTGGAGGAGGGAGAAAGTTCCGCCGCCCAAGTGGCATCGATCCCCGCTCCCGTAGAAGCTCCGGTTGTCGCGGCCGCCCCTCCGGTTGATGCCGCAGCGGATCGTGGGCAATACGAACGAGTGTTAGCGCTGTTCCGTGACGGCGATTTAGAGGGCGCGCGGCGAGGGTTTTCGGCGTTCATCGCCAACTATCCGAACTCGGATCTCGCTCCGAATGCCCGCTATTGGCTGGGAGAAGCGTACTACGGGGCTAAGGATTTCAAGCGGGCCATCGACGCGTACGACAAAGTCGAATCGGATTATCCGCGGAGCGAGAAAGTGCCTGCTGCCATCCTGAAGAAGGGGTATGCCTATCTTGCGCTGAAGGATAAGAAGCGGGCCTCGTCGGCATTTAAGCAAGTGGTCACGCTGTATCCGAGAAGCCCGGAAGCGGGAAAAGCTTCCGATAAGCTGGTTCAGTTGAGGGAGGGTCGATAGATTTCATGCAAGCCTACATTACCCATTATGCGACGGCAATCGGAGTGGCGGGCTCGTTACTGATCTTGCCGGGATGCGCCAAGCACGCGGATTTTGTTGAGTTGCGAGATCAGCTCTCGACGATCTCGCGTTCCCAAGAGCAAGACCATCAGCGGGTCGATGCGGCCTTGCGGCGTCTCGAATCGGTCGAGCGTGTCAAGGATGTCGAGTCGGGAAAGCCACGGATCGACGATCTGGCTGCGCGTCTTCAAAAGCTGGAGGCGAAGCTGGCGAAGCTCGAAGACGGCGCAGGACCCGCCTCCACCCGGGCTGATGTTGTGGTGCCCGATGTGCCGAAAGTAACGAAGCCAGGCAAGTCCGCTGGGCAGAGCGAGAGCGCTCCGATTGTCTCCGGCATGCCGGGGATTACGCCGACCTCCGCCTTCAATCTCGCGTACAACGACTTTCTGAACGGCAAGTACGATCTGGCGGTGGCGGGATTTCAGCGGTTTACCAAAGATTTTTCCGGGACGTCGTTGACGCCCAACGCGCATTATTGGCTGGGGGAGTCGCTCTACAATCAAAAGGATTATGCGCGCGCCACGGCGACGTTCGAGTATCTCGTCGCGGAATACCCTGGGAACGAAAAAGTCTCGGCGGCTCTCTACAAGCTGGGATTGGCCACGGCGGAAACCGGCGACTTAGTGAAGTCCAGAAAATATCTTAAGCGGGTCATTGAGGAGTTCCCTGCCTCGGATGAAGCCAAGCTCGCCAAGAATAAACTCGCCGATATTCGGTAACGGCCGCGGGCGCGCGATTTCCCGTCTCACGCAGTCAGCCTTCGTCGAGATGGTGTGGAGTGTCGTGTTGTGCTGACGACCGGTTCGAACGGAAACATTCGCATTTTGCCGGGCGATGTCGTGAGCCGGATCGCCGCCGGTGAAGTCGTCGAACGTCCTGCCGCCGTCGTCAAAGAGCTCATTGAAAACAGCCTGGATGCGCAGAGCAAGACCATTTCCGTCGAGATCAAGGACGGGGGGCTCGCGAGCATTCGTGTGACGGACGACGGCGAAGGCATGAGCCGGGCCGACGCGCCGCAAGCCTTTGAACGCCATGCCACCAGCAAGCTGCGGTCCGATCGGGATCTATGGTCTATCCGCACGATGGGATTCCGCGGTGAAGCCCTGCCGAGCATTGCGTCGGTCTCGCATGTGCGCCTTGTGACGGCCAGGCCGTCAGATCCGGTGGGCACCGAGGTGCAGCTGCGGGGCGGGGTGGCGCCACAGCTGAGCGATGCGCCGCCGGTCGCCGGGACACGCATCGAAGTCGCCGACCTCTTCTACAATCAGCCGGCGCGTAAAAAATTTCTCAAATCTGTTCCGACAGAGTCCTCCCATATTACGCGTGTCGTGCAGCAAGCGGCGCTGGCCTGGCCCGGGGTGCATTTCAAATTGATCTGCAATGGGCAGGAGACGCTGAACTATCCCGCCGTCACGGCGGATCGCGATCGTATCGGCCAGGTTTATCCCCGGTTCACGCTTGAGCAGACGGTACCGGTGGAAGCTGGACAGCCGGGAGCCAGAATCACGGGCATGATCGTCGACCCGAACCATGCGAAGGCATCGCGCACGCCACAAGAACTCTTTGTCAATCGCCGCCCGGTCCGGAGCGCAGCGGTGTCCCATGCGATTGTCGAAGGTTATGGGTCGTTTCTTCCCAAGGGACAGCAGCCTCAGTTCGTATTGTTTGTAGACGTCGATCCGGATCGTGTGGATGTGAATGTGCATCCCGCGAAACGCGAAGTCCGTTTTGCAGAACAAGAAGCGATCCATCAGCTGGTCCGGCGGGCGGTCAGGCAGGCGCTCAGCCGAAATGGGCCGGTTGCCGGTGAGTCCGTTGTCTCGCAGGAGCCGGGAGAGCAGGTCGTCAACAAGGAATTATCGCGAGCATGGTTTCCCGCTCCAGCGGCGGGACCTTTGCCGAGAGCAGACGAGGGCGGCCCACGGACTATCGGCAGTCTTCCGCCGGCCGCCGATCAGCTCGCGTTTGTGAACGAAGCTGCTGAGCCCTATGTGCGAGTTCCTTCATTGGAGGTGGTGGCGTTCGGACAACTGCAGCACACTTATCTGGTCGTGCAGGTGGGCGGTGCGTTGACCGTGCTCGATCAGCATACGGCGCATGAGCGCGTGTTGTTCGAGCGGTTGTATCGAGCCTGGGTCGCGCGCGGGATGGCCTCGCAGCCGCTGCTCATTCCGGAGGCCGTGGAACTATCCGCGCCTCACGCGGCGCTGTTGCAGCGTTATCAACGCGACCTTGCGGATCTGGGACTTGAGCTTGAGCCGTTCGGTCCCTCGACAGTGCTGGTGCGGAGCGTGCCGCTCGGGGTCGGCGCGATCGATGCTCCGGCTTTCTTGCAAGATTTGCTGGATGATTTAAGTCTTTGGGGCCAAGCGTCCAGTCTTGAAGCGCGGGTGCGTCCCGTGCTGGCCTCGCTGGCCTGCCACAGTGCGGTGCGGGCAGGCCGGTCGATGGGGCTTCCGGAGATTCGACAGCTCACCGAAGATTGGCTGGCCGAGGGAAAAATCCAAACGTGCCCGCATGGACGACGGACGGTCTTTCAGCTGACTGGGGACGAGCTTGAGAAGCTGTTTGGCCGGGTTGGCTGGTAGCGGAGACAGCGTGAGATCATCGCAATGACTGCTCCATCCGCTATGATGGCCGACTCGATTCGGCGGCATCGACCCCTCGTCGTCTTGCTGGGGCCGACGGCTACCGGGAAAAGTGCGGTTGGGGTTCAGGTCGCTCAGCGCTACCATACCGAGATTCTGACGGCCGACTCCCGCCAGGTCTATCGCGGGATGGATATCGGCACGGATAAGCCGTCGATGCAGGAGCGGCAGGGAATTGCACATCGATTAATCGATCTTGCGGATCCCGATGAACCGTATAACGCCGGGCGCTATCAGCGGGAGGCGTTAGGAGAAATTGATCGGGTCATCCGGGAAGGCTGTCTTCCATTCGTCGTCGGTGGAACCGGGTTGTATATCCGTGCCTTGATTCGGGGAATTTGCGACGCGCCGGAGGCCGATGCGGATATTCGGCAGGAACTGATGGCACTGGTGGCCGCGCAGGGGCGCGACGGTCTCTATGCCGAATTGGTGAGGGTGGATCCTGTCACCGCGGCACGGCTGCATCCCAACGATGAGTCGAAAGTGATTCGGGCGCTGGAGGTCTACCGCCTAGCGGGCTGCTCCCTCGCATCCTTGCATGCCCGCCACCAGTCGCAAGCGGCGGCCTTTCCCACCTTGCTGATTGGCTTGCAGCGTCCGAAAGAAATGCTGTATCGGCGGATTGAAGCGCGGATCGATTGGCAGCTGACGCATGGCATGGTAGAAGAGACTCGGGCATTGCTGGCGCGCGGGTATAGCCGGGCGCTGGGATCGATGAAGGGGTTGGGATATCGGCATCTCGCCGCGCACTTCGCCGGCGAGTACGATGCGGATGAAATGATACGGCAGTTCAAGCAGGACACCAGGCACTTTGCGAAACGGCAGATGACGTGGTTTCGAAAGGAACCGGGCATTATCTGGTTGACGATCGACGCGCAGGAATCGACGAGTCACACCGCCGATCGAGTCGTTGCATTGATCGAGCGATTCATGGAATCGCTCGATACCTGGCAGGCGCAGTCTGTTGTGTGAGTGGCGTAACCGGGAGTAGGAGTGTATGGCAAGCACGCGCAGCGGGTCACAGGCTTCCATCGGGGTCATTGGCGGGAGTGGGCTGTACGATATTGAGGGACTGAAGGCGGTTCGCGATTTGCGGGTCAAGACGCCGTTCGGTTCGCCGTCGGACGCGATTCGAGTGGGACAGCTAGATGGCCGGTCTATCGCGTTCCTTTCCCGGCATGGCCGAGGGCACCGGTTGAACCCCGGTGAAATCAACTATCGCGCGAACATTTACGCCATGAAATCGGTAGGGGTGCAGCGCATCATTTCGGTTAGCGCGGTCGGGAGCATGAAGGAATCGATTGAGCCCGGCGATGTGGTGATCCCCGATCAATTCATCGATCTCACGAAGCGGCGAGCCTCCACATTTTTCGAAGGGGGCCTTGTGGCGCATGTCGCGTTTGGCGAGCCGATTTGCGCGTCGCTGGCGCAAGCGCTGGCGGCAGCGGGCGAAGAGGTGGGCGGCAATCTCCATCGCGGCGGCACGTATCTGTGCATGGAGGGGCCGCAGTTTTCGACCAAGGCGGAGTCGCGGTTGTATCGGCAATGGGGCGTGGATGTGATCGGGATGACGAATATGCCAGAGGCGAAGCTGGCGCGCGAAGCGGAGATCTGCTACGCGACGATGGCGTTGGCCACCGACTACGATTGCTGGCATGAGACGCAGGAAGCGGTGACGGTCGAGGCGATTCTGGCCACGCTTCACAAGAATGTGGCCCTGGCAAAACAGATCCTCAAGGCGGTGATGCCGTCCCTGGCCGATGCGCCAGCCTGTTCCTGCCAGCGAGCGTTGGACAATGCGATCGTGACGGCTCCGAAGAGTGTCTCAGCGGCAGCCCGGAAAAAACTAGGGATTCTCACAGGGCGGGTCTTTGGACCAAAGAAGGGAGCGCGGTAAACCATGGGGAAATTACTCGTAGTGGGGTCGGTTGCGCTCGATACGGTGAAGACGCCGTTTGGAGAGGGGACCGATATTCTGGGAGGCTCTGCGACTTATTTTTCAACGGCAGCCAGCTTTTTTACGTCGGTCGCGTTGATTGCCGTGGTGGGAGAGGATTTCCCCGCCCAACACATCGCGTTTCTCAAGAGTCGTGGAATCGATTTAACGGGGCTGGAGCAGCGGTCGGGGGCGACGTTTCGGTGGAAGGGCGAATATTCCCATCAGCTGAATGAGGCGAAGACGCTCGACACGAAGCTCAATGTATTCGAAACGTTCCGTCCTAAGATTCCGGAAGCGTACCGGTCGCCGGATGTGTTGTTCTTGGGCAACATCGATCCCGAGTTGCAACTGGATGTCTTGCAGAAGGTTGAGCGCCCGGGCCTGGTGGCGTGCGACACGATGAATTTCTGGATCAATGGGAAGCGCGAGGCCTTGTGGAAGGTTTTGGAGAAAATCGACATTCTGATCATCAATGACGGCGAAGCCCGCGCGTTGGGGCAAGATTCCAATCTCGTCAAGGTGGCGAAGCAGGTGTTGGCGCGAGGGCCGAAGCATCTCATTATCAAGCGGGGAGAGTACGGCGTGCTGATGTTCAATGGCACGCAGGTGTTCGGCGCCCCCGCGTTCCCGCTGGAGGACGTGCGGGATCCCACCGGCGCCGGCGATACGTTTGCGGGCGGCTTCTTAGGCTATCTCGCCGCGACGGGGAATCGCTCTCCCGAGGCGATGAAGCAAGCCATTATTTTCGGCAGCGTGATGGCGTCGTTTACCGTAGAGTCCTTTAGCCTTGACCGTTTACGCATCCTGGATTACAAAGAGATTCAATCGCGGTTCCGGGAGTTCAAACGATTGACTCATTTTGAGGATATTTCGTAATGCCCGATGGGGAACAGCGCCGTGGGCCATGGGGGGCGCTGACGCTTCAGTGCGGACGCAGTCTGCTCGTGGGGGGCTGTCTGTTCATCAGCGCCTGTGCCGCCACGGAAGAGTCGATTCAAAAGTCTCAAGGCCATTATCAGGAAGGGATTGCGACGCTCAGCGGGGATCGCCAGAAAGCGTTCGTCTCGTTTCAGAAAGCGGTGCAGCTGAATCCGAAGAATAAAGAGGCGCGCTATGGCCTCGGCCATGTCTATGCCATCCAAGGGAAATTGGCTCTGGCCGAAGAAGAGTTGCAAGCGGCTATTCAGATTGACGACGCCTATTCAGAAGCGCATACCTATTTAGGACAAGTCCTGGCAAGCCAGGGGAAGTGGGACGAGGCGATCAAGTCCTACCGGGCGGCGCTGGCGAATCCATTGTATGCCACTCCGGATTTGGCGCGGTTTCATTTAGGCCGGGCATTGGCCCAACGGGGAGACTTCCAAGAGGCGATGGAGTCGCTGGAGGACGCCGCGGCGGCAAGTCCCGCTAGTGTGCCTCCGGCGCTGACCCATCTCGAGCTGGGGCGGGTGTATGCCAAGTTGGGGTATGTCGTCAAAGCGCGAGAGACGCTCGGCAAGGTGAAGACGATGGATAAGGGCGGCGAGTACGCAACGGCAGCAACAGAACTTTTGGCTCGGTTAAAGTAGTCGAGGGCGTATGGAATCGGTTGGTGAATTCTTTCGGCAGGTTCGCGAGACCAAGGGGTTGACCGTCGACGAAGTCGCGGCGAAGACGCGCATCCGGTCCGATTTTGTCAAAGCGCTGGAAGATGGCAACTTCGCCAAGTTGCCCGATCAGGTCTTTGCGAGAGGGTTCGTTCGATCCTACGCGCGATCCCTAGGACTCGATGAAGAAGATGCGATCCATCGATTCGTTCAGTCGGCCGGGGCGTTTTATGAAAAGCAGGATGAACGGGAGCGGTTGAAGGTTCGGCAGGTTGAAGAAGAGCGCAAGCGCCAAGCCAACCGGAAAGCGGTGGCGGTGGCGATTGGCATTGCGGTGTTGACGCTCATTTTCCTGCTGAGCCGCGAGCAAACGTCGGTCTTGCGGCGAAGCACTTCCGAGCTGACGTCGAATAAGCGAAGCACGCAGGTGACAAAAGACGCGGGCGAGTCCAGTGCCCACCAGGACCCAGCGCCCGTTCCAGCCAAGCCGAATGAACCCGCGCCGCCGGCCCCCGCGAAACCCGCAGCGGAAGGGCGCGCAAGCGAACCGGCTGGAAGCCAGGCTCCGGTGGTTGCCGCGAAGCCAGAGCTGGATCTTGTTTCGACGGCGTCGCCTAGCACAGAGGGTCCGCTCGGTGGCATCTCAATCGAGGGGGCCGGGTCGGCTTCTGATGGGCAATTAGTGCTGGATCTTGAAGCCAATGAATTGAGCTGGGTGGTGGTGCAGATCGACAGCGGCAGCCCGCAGGAAGCGTTGCTGCGTCCTGGTGAAAAGGCCCAGTGGAAAGGGCAAGACCAGTTCGTTCTGACGCTGGGGAATGCCGGCGGAGTGAAAGCTGAACTCAACGGGAAGCCGCTTAAGCCATTCGGCCCGAGTGGAAAAGTCGCTCGCGATGTGGTGATCAAGCGGTAAGGGTATCGCCTCGTTTCTTTCGGCTTCTTTTCAAGCGGGGGCCGAGCCATCTGGTTCACTCACGCGCAAAGCTGTTGTCAGCGATACTGCCCCATGGCAGGTAGGGTGGCTGGCCTTGGGCTGCATCAGCGTCCTGCATGGGGCAACAATGAAAGTTTGTGGCCCAAAGGTGTCGCGACGAGGTCTGGCTGAGGATCTCGCTAGGATTGGCCGCGATAAGTGGCTTAAATAAGGCCTTTCTGAATTCGCTTTCCATGGCACGCCCTTTGATACATGGAGAGGGTGCAGCGGGCGGAGGCAAAGCAATCGGGTGGTCTGGGCATAGCCGCCAGGGGACGGATTTCTTGACAAGAATTGAGCGTGGTTGCTATAGTCCGCCCGTTTCAGCGATTTTTTTTGTATTCGGTATCATGATGCCAGCGGCCCGAGGCCGAGTTCACGTGTGGTGGGTTCAACACAAAGGAGGACGTGCGATGGGTTACTTCTCGAAGTTCTTGGGAATCACTGCAGCCCTGATGCTGATGTCTGTGACGGTGGTGGGCGCCGCGGAAAAGGATCCGCTCAAGCCCCGCGTTCCAGCCGATCAGATGAGCGATGCAAAGGCGATGAAGAATCCGGTTGCGTCTAGCCCGGAGAGCATTGCCAAGGGCAAAGCGTTGTTCGAGGGCAAGGGCACTTGCTTCAATTGCCATGGTAAGGAAGGCAAGGGCGATGGCCCGGCCGGCGCGATCTTGGATCCGAGCCCCCGGGACTTCACCAATTGCAAGTTCCACAAGAAGCGGAAAGATGGCGAGCTGTTCTGGGTCATCAAGAACGGCAGCGCGGGAACAGGCATGGTGTCGTTGATCCCTGCCGCGATCAACGAAGAAGAAGCCTGGCACATCATCAACTACGAGCGGAGCTTCTGCAAGGGCGAGTAATCCCTTCAGGGATCGCTGGGTTGAGAGAGGGGTGGGGGAGCAATCTCCCACCCCTCTCGTTTTTTGTTGAGGCCGTATAAAAGTTTGCACCCTCGACGCTGTGCGTTGACGAAGGCATCTTTCGTTCAGGTATTTTGAGAGCGATGCGCAGAGGGTTAGCGGTAAAGGAGTGTGCTTGAGGTGCGGGACGTAGATTGGAATGGTGAGAGGGCGTCCTGCGTTGCAACAGGTGAATAATATCCTTTGGCTGCGTTTCGGTGAATAAGGCTGAACTCGCGGAGAATGGCGATGCTGTCTCGGAAGAGCCGTATTTTTGAGCCTGGCAGGGCTGTCCAATTTACGGGGACTTCTGTTACCCGGTAGCCGCGTTGTTGGGCGATGAACAGCAGTTCGAGGTCAAAGCCATAGCCGTTAATGGTCGAGGCGGAGAAAAGATCGCGCGCGACAGATTGCTCGAATAGCTTGAACCCGCATTGCGTGTCGCCTATTCCTCGAATTCCTCCCAAACGAACCAGTGCATTGAAACAGCCTCCCAGAATACTTCGGTGCCAGGGGGCGGTTACTTTGAAGCCTTGTTGCCGAGAGGCCAGGCTCCGCGACCCGATGGCCATGTCGGCGCCGTTTCGGATGGCCTGTTCAAGCCGGCCGAGCTCTGTAATGGCTGTGGCGCCATCAGCATCGGTGAATAACTGTAGCCGGCCTCGCGCTGCGAGCATTCCTTGTCTGACGGCCCCACCCTTTCCCATGCAGGTCGGCAAGGGAATAAGTCTCGTACTGGGCTCGGTTTTGGCAAATCACAGACTATTTTGATCGTGTCGTCCTGGCTGCCGTCATCGACGACAATAATTTCGTAGGAGCGGTTTTGACGGGAAAGAGAGTTGTGAATCGAATGTAGGTAGGGAAGGATGCGTACAGCTTCATTATGCGCGGGGATGACGACGGAGAGATCTAGCATCCTGCACAATTCTTCCTGCGTCACCGGTCTTCCTCCTCGCGTCCTGCGTGGAAGTACCCTTGAAGTGATGCCACGGTAAAGGACTCTGTGCTCGATTTCAAGTGGGGGCGATTGCCTCTGGAAAGACTATGCAGATATGTGGAAGAGCGAATATGTGAGGCAATGACCGATGGATTGCTGTTTACATGAATGAAGTCAGTCGTTCGATCCTTCGGATTGCCTCAGCCCATCTCTTCAAAATGCAAAAGCGAGGCTATTTTGAGGGGGACTTTTCCTCTTTGAAGCCCAAGGAATGATTAGTGTAAGATGTCCCGTTCGGTCGGCTGGCGCGAGCCGATTGCCGATCAATGTGAGGCGTATGGTGAGTTCAACCGTCGGGAGGAACTGAGCATGGTCTATCGGCGTCAGCAGGCGACCAAGTTTATGATTGGTTGCGGGCTTGTCTTTGTGGGCACGGTCGCAGGCGGGTTGATCGGGGATCCTGCCATATCGGTGGCAGGCGTTCCTCCGGCATTTACCCAAGGATTTTCTGAGATCGTGAAGAAAGTAACCCCCGCCGTGGTGAATATTGCCGTGACAGGCGGTGGTGGTGAAGGTGGCCGCCGCCGTGGCGGACTTCCTCCCGGCCCGTTTGGCGGCCCTCCCGGCGGCGGCGATGAGCCGGGCGGAGGGGATCTTCCGACGCCGCCCCCGATGCCGCCAGGTCCTCCAGGCGGGCATGGACGGCCTGAACAGAGCGCCGGATCAGGGGTCATTTTTGATTCCAACGGATATATCGTGACGAATAACCATGTGGTGGAAGGTGCCACACAAATCACCGTCACGCTCAGCGATCGGCGGGAGTTTACCGCAAAGACGATCGGCACCGATCCCAAGACGGATTTGGCGGTGATTAAAATCGAAGCGAAGGATTTGCCTTCGTTGAAGTGGGCCGATTACGACAAGCTCGCCGTGGGCGATTTGGTGCTGGCCGTCGGCAGTCCGTTCGGGCTGAGCTCCACGGTGACGATGGGCATCATCAGCGCGCTGGGCCGTGGAAACGTGGGCATCGCCGACTACGAGGATTTTATCCAGACCGATGCAGCGATCAATCCGGGTAACTCCGGTGGGGCGCTGGTGAACATGAACGGCGACTTGATGGGCATCAATACCGCCATTTTCTCCCGCACCGGCGGGTCGGAAGGGATCGGTTTTGCCATTCCCAGCAGCATCGCGGTGGATATTGTCGACAGCCTTCAGAAAACCGGCAAAGTCGTCCGTGGATGGATGGGCGTGGCGATTCAGGAAATCACGCCGGCGCTGGCCAAGTCGTTCAAGTTGCCGGAGCAGCGCAAGGGCGTGCTCATCAGCGATGTGAATGAGAATGGCCCGTCAGCTGCCGCTGGAGTGAAACGCGGCGATGTGGTCATTGCGTTCAACGGCAAAGAAGTGCAGAGCGTGAGCCAGTTGCGCAATTTGGTCGCGCGGACCATGGTGGGCAAGGATGCCCAGGTGAAAGTTCTGCGCGATGGGAAAGAGCAGACCATTGCCGTGAAGGTTGCGGAGCGGCCATCCGACGAATTGCTGGCCAAAAAAGAAGCGGCGCCACCCAAAGAGCAGGGTGAGACGATCAAGCCGCCGGATAATGTGCTGGCGTCGCTCAAGATCCAAGCGTTGGACAATGCAATCATGAGCCAGCTGAACATCCCCGCGAAGACCACCGGCGTGGTCGTGACCAGTGTGGAGCCGGGCGGCCAGGCGGAAGCGGCGGGATTGCAGCGTGGAGACATCATTCAGGAAGTGAATCATGAGACCGTCAAAACGGTGGATGAATATCTGAAGGCGGCGAACAAGATCAAGAAAGACGAGTTGGCCGTGTTGTTGGTCAACCGCCAGGGCAATAGCTTGTTCGTGGCAGTCAATCCCAAGTAGACCGAGTATGCGGCGCCGGTGATCTGTTGCGATCCGGCGCCGCATCGTTCTGTACGATGAGGGCGCGGTGCTGAACGATTTAAACCGGTGGCTGCAGGACTCGGTCTTCAAGCCGCTGGAAGACAAAAAAATGCCAGTCATGGAGCACCTCGTGGAGCTCCAGGTCCGGCTGACGCGTGCCGTCATCGTGACGGCGATTGTGTTTGTCGTCACGTTCTTCTACGCCGACGCCCTCGTGAAATGGCTGCGCATTCCCCTTCAGAACATGTTCGTGCCCAGCACGTTGTCGTGGGAGCCGACGGATCTCCCGACGGTGCCGTTTGTCTTTCTGGCGCCGGGCGAAGCGCTGTGGCAGAACGTGAAAGTGGCCGGTCTGTTTGCCGTCGTCCTGGCGACCCCCTATATTTTGCTGGAGTTCTGGCAGTTTGTCGTGCCCGGTCTGCATGTGCAGGAGCGCCGGTTTGTCGGCCCCTTTGTGATCTTGAGCACGCTGGCGTTTCTGACGGGCGTGACCTTTTCTTTTTTCTTCGTCCTCCCCTTTGCCTTGAATTTTCTCATCTCCTACGGCGTGAACGCCGGGTTTATTCCGCAGCTCTCGATTGCGCAATACGTTGGATTTGCGCTGTGGTTTCTCCTCGTGTTTGGATTGATCTTTGAAGTGCCGCTGGCCATCACGTTGATGGCCAAGCTGGGCTGGGTCGATGCGCCGTTTCTGCGGCGCTATCGAAAATGGGCGTTGTTGGGATCTTTTATCGTCGCCGCGATTCTGACGCCGACGCCCGATCCGTTTAACCAGTGCCTGATGGCGCTGCCGATGTATATCTTTTATGAAGTCGGCATTATCAGCGCGGGTTTCTTCAACAAGAAGAAGCCTGTGCAGGAGGACGCCGAGGTAGCGGATGCGCCGCCGCTGACTCCGGCGGCTGCGACGGCCGGCGCTGCGCGCATGGCGAAGTCAGGCGACAGCGAGTATGTTGGGGTGCCGACCGGAACCCCCCGTCGATAATCGACGCGTCAGGCGATATGTCACACCGCGCGCCAGCATGACGCGCGCATACGATAGAAGGACACACTATGGCCCGCGAACTGAATGTCATCCAAGCGCCAACCTCCGGGGGAAGCGATGCCTGCACCTACATGTGGGCTTGCGCGATTTGCGACGAGAACGAATCCTGTCAGAAGGACAAGGAAGGCCATAGCCGATGGCTCGTCGCCAAGCGGATGGAGCGCATCGAATATAAAGTCCTCATCATGAGCAACAAGGGCGGGGTGGGGAAGAGCACCTGCACGACCAATCTCGCGGTCAGCCTCGCGCTCAAGGGCTGGCACGTCGGCATTTGCGATATGGACATTCACGGCCCGAACATTCCCAAGATGGTCGGGGCGGAAGGGCAGAAGCTCAAGATCAGCACGTCCGGGGGCATCATTCCCTTCCAGGCCTACAATCTGAAAATCGCCTCCATGTCGTTTCTGCTTCAGAACCCAGACGATCCCATCATCTGGCGCGACGCCTACAAGTATGAATTCATCAACCAGTTGCTGGGCGGGGTCGAATGGCAGGATCTGAACTTCTTGTTTATCGACTTGCCGCCTGGGACCGGCAACGAATCGGTGACGACGATCGATCTGCTCGGCAATGTCAGCGGCGCAGTCATCATTACCACACCGCAGGAAGTCGCGCTGCTGGATTCGCGCAAGTCGGTGACGTTCTGCAAAGACAGCGAAGTGCCGATCATCGGCATTGTCGAGAACATGAGCGGGCTGGAGTGTCCGCATTGCCATAAGGACATCGAGGTGTTCCGCAAGGGCGGAGGAGAAGCCTCCGCCAACGGCATGGGGGTGCCGTTCCTGGGGCGGATTCCGCTCGATCCGGATGTCGTGATGCAGTCGGATGCGGGTGAGCCCTTTGCGATGTTCAACTCGGATACGGCGACGGCCGAGTGTTATCACAACATCGCGAATCAGATCGAAGCGTTTTGCAAGAAGAGCGGGTCACTCGTGAAAGTGGCACCGCGGCACGCACATTAGCGGCTTGCGAGAAGACTCCATAGTATGAATATCAGCAGGTTGATCAAACAGGCTGTCCAGCAAGGCCGCAGCTCGCGAAGAGGCGAGGCGTACGCCTCGGTACGTTGAGACTCTGAGTGTAGCGAGAACGCCGCTGGCAGCCTGTTTCAGCAACCTGAGAGAACGGGAGCGATTGTGAAGGCACCTGACGCAACAGAAGGACTCACGCGGCTCGAAGAGGCGCAGCGGATTGTCTTAGAGGCCACTCCGACATTGGGTTTGGAAAAAGTGTCCATCCTCGACGCGCTCGGCCGTGTGCTGGGCGAGGATATCGTGGCCGAGCGGGATAATCCGCCGTGGAACAACAGCGCGATGGACGGATTCGCCGTGCGTTGGGACGACATCAAGCAGGAGCATGCGGTCGGAAAGACGGTCACGCTCGCCATCATTGAAGACGTTCCGGCGGGGAAAATGCCGACGAAATCGGTCGGCCCTGGCCAGGCGATTCGCATCATGACCGGCGCGCCGATTCCGCAAGGGGCGGACACTGTCTTGAAAGTGGAAGATACGGAGCACACCCCGGGCTCCGTTCGTGTCTTCAAGCCTGAACCGCGCGGCGCCAATATCCGCCCGCAGGGTGAAGACGTCAAGAAGGGCGAATGCATCATCGCCAAGGGAACGCAGATTCGTCCGGGCGATGCCGGCATGCTGGCGATTCTCGCGAAGTCGTTTGTTTTCGTGTATCAGCGTCCGCGCGTCGCCATTCTTTCCACCGGCGATGAGTTGGCCGATTTGGATGAGCGATTCAGCGAAGAGAAGATCATCAACTCGAATAGTTATGGAATTGCGGCGGCGGTGCAGGAGGCCGGCGGTATTCCCTTTCTGCTCGGGATTGCCCGCGATACACCGGCGGCGCTGAAGGAAAAGATTTCCCATGGGCTCACGGCGGATGTGCTGGTGTTGTCCGGCGGCGTGTCGATGGGGGATTACGATTTTACGAAGGCGGTGTTCCGCGAATTGGGCGCCGAGATGAATTTCTGGAAGCTCGCGATCCGGCCGGGGCAGCCGCTGGCCTTTGGCAAGATCCAGGGCAAGCTGGCCTTCGGTCTGCCGGGGAATCCGGTCTCATCGATGGTGACCTTCGATCAACTGGTGCGGCCGGCTATCTTGAAGATGAATGGGCATCGGACCTACGGGCGGCCGCTTGTGCAGGCGGTCATCCAGGAAAAGTTTTCGAAACGGACGGACCGCCGGCATTTTCTTCGCGGCGTGCTGACCCGCGAGGATGGAGTCTTCAAGGTTCGGACGACCGGCGCGCAAGGGTCTGGGATTCTCACCTCGATGGTGAAGGCGAACTGCCTGATCGATATTCCCGTTGAAGTGGAACGGGTGAACCCGGGCGATCTGGTGACCGTGCAGTTATTGAGCGGGGAAGCCTGGAGAACGCAGGCGGAACATAGCCACAGCACGGGGCACAACACGTCCTGTTGTTGACTGCGGAAAGGGGCTGAGTCCATGGCCGTGCCTATCGTATCGTTTGTCGGCCGGTCGAACAGCGGCAAGACCACATTGATCGAGCGCGTGATTCCTGAGCTGGTGCGGGCGGGGTATCGCGTCGCGACGGTGAAACATGCCGGCCACGGATTCGATCTCGATACCGAAGGGAAAGACAGCTGGCGGCACAAGCGTGCGGGGGCCAGCAGCGTCATCGTGATGTCTCGCGGCAGTCTGGCGATGTTCGCCGACGTGCCGGAGGAAATGAAGGTCGAGGAAATTCGCGACCGGTTTCTCGATGCTTCCTACGATCTGATTATCGCGGAGGGCTGGAAGAGCGAGGGGTATCTCAAGATCGTCGTGATTCGCGAGCAGGTCGGCGAAGTGCCGGTCTCTCCCGATGGGCTGCTGGCGGTGGTGTCCGATAAACCGGTCGATCTTCCGGTGCCGGTGCTCGATTTGAACGATGTCGCGGGCGTCGCGGCCCTCATCATCAAGCACTTTCCTCGCGTCACGCATGAATTGGAACCGTAAAGCGACGCTGATCGCAGCGCTGATCGCCGGCGCCTTCGCGCTCGGCGGGATCGCAATACCCCTGACCAATCATCCGAAGTTCTGCGCCAGTTGCCATACCATTACTCCGTCGTATGACAGCTGGGCGGTGTCGTCTCACAAAGAAGTGACCTGTGTGGCCTGTCATGTCCGCCCCGGCGTGGAGGGATGGCTTCATGACAAGGCGTGGAACGGGACGAAGGATTCGATGATTCATCTGTTCGGCACTCCGACGGATTCCCACAATCTTCAGGCGAAGGTGGAGTCGGATGTCTGCCTGGGTTGTCACCGCCATATCTTGAGAGTCTCCGAGATCGCCGAGCGGGATTTGCCCGCGCCGGTAAAGGATGTGGGCCTGGTGATGAGCCATCGGGCGCATATGGAGGCGTTTGGCGCGAGAGGGCAGGGCGAGGGCTGCACGACCTGCCATTCCGGCGTGGTGCACGACAAACCGATCAAGGGCTATCCGATCGTGATCCCGCGCGGGCATGTGGCGGCGGATAGCCAGCCCTGGCATCCCGATCGTCCCGAAGGATCGTATCTCCGCACCAGGGCACTCTCCGACTGTTTCCGCTGCCACGATGGCAAGCAGGAGTACAAGGGACGGCCGATCAGCCGGAAGTGCGAGACCTGTCATGTGCCTGACAAAATCGGCGCGGCCCTATTGTTTTAATTGAGACCAGGACTCTTTCGATGTCATCGCCCGTTCTTGAAGTTCGTACGCTGATTAAGCGGTTCGGCGACTTTACCGCCGTAAACGGAATTTCGTTCGTGCTGCACCCCGGAGAGATTCTTGGAGTCTTGGGGCCGAACGGCGCAGGCAAGACAACGACCATGCATATGCTGCTCGGTCTCATTACGCCCACGTCCGGCACGATCTCGATGTTCGGGATGGACCTGGAGACTCACCGGGAGGCGATTCTACAGCAAGTCAATTTTTCCTCCACCTACATGTCGATGCCGCAATCGCTGACGGTCGAGGAAAATCTCTGGGTGGTCGCCCGGCTCTATGGCCTGCCAGATGTCCAGCGAAAGATCGACAACATCGTGAGCAAGTTAGAGATGGGGGAATTCAGGCACAAGGTCGCGCGCAAGCTGTCGTCGGGGCAGATGACCAGATTGGCGCTGGCGAAGGCCTTTTTGACTGAGCCGAAGATTCTGTTTCTGGACGAGCCGACGGCCAGCCTGGATCCCGATATCGCGCATAAAATCCGGGCTCTGCTGAAGGATGAGCAACAGGCCTCGGGGTTGAGTGTCCTCTATACCTCGCACAATATGCGGGAGATGGAAGAAATGTCGGATCGCATTATCTTTCTTCAGAAGGGTAAGCTTGTGGCGGAGGGCACGGCCGCTCAAATCGTATCGCGCTTTGGGCAAACGGATCTCGAAGATGTCTTTTTAAAGCTGGCCAGAGAGTCCTAGCGGTTCTCTCTTGGGAAGGAATGGAGCGGTGCGATCATGATGGAGACAGCCATCTCGTTTGCGTTGGGGCTGGTGCTGGGTGGGTTCGGCGTGAGCGCCGGTTGGGGGCTCTTCTGGTCGATCTTCGCCATCGTGGGTGTGGTGCGCGGCACTAGCAAGTGGCAAGTGGTGCGGGCCAGCCTTACCGCGGGCATCATTCCGCTTCTCCTGGCGGTGGCGGTGGTGTGGATGATGGATAGCGCGCGCCTGGGCACCTGGCCATTTCTGCTGGGCGTGGCGGGAGTTCCGGTAATGCTGCTCGGATTGGGCTTGAGGAAATTGCCGGACGGCACGCGCGTCGGCGAGCGGCTCGTGGGCGGAGCCCAGACGATGATGGATACGATGCTGGGGCGGCACGCGGACTGTGGGGGGTGCGGAGGGTGCGGCGAGGAGCACCATCACTAGGATCCCATGAAGCTCCACCGGATTACCGCTATCGTGTTCCGTCACCTCTATCTCTATCGCCGGAGCTTGCCCCGGATTATGGAGATCTTCTACTGGCCGTTTCTGGATCTGGTCATCTGGGGGTTCATCACCCTCTATCTCGCGCGGTATCAGACGCAGGTGCCGGGGTTCGTGACATTTTTCCTTGGCGCGCTGATTCTCTGGGACATTCTGTTTCGGTCTCAGCAGGGGATCACTATTTCGTTTCTGGAAGAGCTCTGGTCGAGAAACTTGATGAATCTGTTCGCGAGCCCGCTGAAACCGAGCGAGTTTCTTGCCGCGACCATGATCATGAGCATCTTCAAGGTGGTCTGCGTCTCCTTGGTGATGGGACTCTGCGCCTGGCTGTTTTACGATTACAGCATTTTCATTATCGGACTCTGGCTGCTCCCTTTTGTGCTGAATCTCGTTGTGACCGGGTGGGTTATTGGCGTCTTCACTACCTCACTGATCATGCGGTTTGGCCAGGAGGCCGAAGTGCTGGCCTGGAGCATGGTGTTTCTCTTCCAGCCGATCTCCTGCGTGTTCTATCCGATGGATGTCTTGCCGGTCTGGCTCAAGCCGGTGGCTTGGGTCAATCCCGCCGCGCATGTGTTCGAGGGCATGCGGGGAGTTCTGAGCCATTCCGGCCAGCCGGTTGAGCACCTGGGGTGGGCCGTCGGGCTGAATCTCCTATTTCTAGCGGCGATGATCGCCTGGTTTCACCGGACATTTGCCTATTGCCGGAACCAAGGACTGCTGGTTCGAGTGGGAGAGTAGCGTTGAATTCACCTGACCCCTATGTTAGGCTACGACAACTCATCGCCAGGGCCTCGCGATGAATCGTCACAATAAAGCAGGCCCGCAACGATGTTGCCTTGCCCGGGAATTTCGTCGGAAGTCAGACCTGAGTCGCCGCGTTGACTGCGTCTTCGGCCCGCTCCTTCCTCCGTCACTCGAGTCCAAGACAATGTCATCTTTTTCAAAGGAGGAACCCACATGGGTTCGAAGATCTACGTCGGTGGGTTGCCCTATGCGGCGACCGAACAACAACTCAGTGAACTGTATGCCACGCATGGGGCCGTCGAGTCCGCGCGTGTGATTACGGACAAGTTCACCGGCCAGTCACGGGGCTTCGGCTTCGTGGAGATGGCGTCTGATTCTGAAGCTCAATCAGCGATTACGGCTTTGAACGGCGCCGATTTCGGCGGCCGGACCTTGACCGTCAATGAAGCGCGCCCGCAAGAGCCCCGCACTGGCGGCGGCGGCGGTGGACGCGGTGGATTTGGTGGTGGCGGCGGCCGTGGCGGCAACGGTGGCGGCGGCGGAAAGCGCGACCGCTGGTAATAGATTCCCGTTTAGTTTGGTTTGAAGAAGGGGCTGTCGCCGCAAGGTGGCGGCCCCTTCGTCGTTTTTTGGTCAGCGTCCTTGTCATTCCAAAGACGAGGGTGCTAAGACAATATCGCTAGATGGCCGGTCCGTTGCGTCAAGGAGGACATGGTGGAGATTCAGGGGGGCGTGCGCGTGGCGGCTCAGCCGCTTTCGGATCTACAGTCGTTCTCATTCCGCCGGAGCCCGGTGCTGGTCGTAGAAAACTTCTGGTCGGCCGACGACCGGCAGTATTTCCGGGAGGCGATGAATCAGGCGGCGTGGAAGAGTTTGTCGGACCTTCCCAAAGTGCGGGAGGATTTTCCAGAGTCCGGCAATTGGGCCAAAGCGGAGATCGGAGCGTCTCAGGGGAATCGATTCCTGTCCAGACTGCAATTGCCCTGCATTCAGGAGCACATGGAGTCGTTTCCGAACATCATCGGCCGCCACATGGGATTCAGCTATTATTCGTATTCGTCCGGAGATTGTCTGCTCACGCATGACGATACGAGCCAGGGGCAACCGATGGGAGGCCGGCGGGCGCCGTCACGGCGAATCGCGCTGGTGAGTTATTTTCACGAGGAGTGGCAGCCCGATTGGGGCGGTGAACTGATTGTGTATGAGACCAATTCAACCCATACGACAGAAAAGCCAGTGTTGTCCATCACGCATTGTATCGAGCCGCGCCCGGGCTCCCTGGTCATGTTCACGGTGCCGCGGTTTCACCGCGTGTGCCGGGTCGATCAAACGGCCGGCGAACACCGCCGGCTCTCCATCGCTGGCTGGTTTATGACGGAGCATGCGTAGCGGTCCCGTCTGGTTGCAGACGCGCAGTATTGCTTGTGTGTGGTTGAAGTCTGAGCGAGGGTTTACCCAAACCAATCGATGTCGCTCGCCGATTTTCCATGCTGCATATTGAGCGTTGGCGGAGGGCTCTGCAGGACCGCGCGGATGAGCTGAATCAGCGCAGATTTCTCAAAAGGCTTTTGCACGAATGGCAGCGCGCCTCGCTTGATGCCGTGGCTGGCGAGTTCCTTGTCAGGATTTCCCGACATCAGAATGATTCTGAGCCCCGTGCGGATCGTGGCGGCGCGCAGGGCAAGCTCGTGTCCATGGACATGGGGAAACTCATTGTTGCTGGATGCAAGCTGAAAGCCCGGCGGGGGGAGCACTAAGTCGGTCAGCAAGAGATCGATTGGACCCTCATGTTTTGCGCAGATCTTCAGCGCTTCCGAACTCCCGTCGGCCTCAAGGATTGTGAATCCCTCTGGCTGGAGGAGCGCGCGGCACAGGGTGACAATCGACGGCTCATCGTCCACGACAAGGATGGTCGTAGGGGCTTGGCTGGACGGCTGGTTGGACGCAGATGGGGTCATAGCGGTGTCACAATACGGGCTTCATCTAGGACTGCTACGTATTCGGACGAATGTAATCTATTCTTGAGTGGTTGTCGATGTCAGGACGTAGGCAATTTGTGCCGGGTTTGCGTGACTAAGATGGCGATGCCGCAGACGCTGGTTTGAGCCACCCGCCTCCCAACGCTTTGAATAGACTGACCATGTCCGTCAATCTGGCCCGCTCGGTCAGGACCACCTGTGTTTCCGCTGTGAGGACGCCTCGCTGGGCATCGAGGACATCCAGGTAATTCACCAGGCCCTTGCGGTAGCGCACGGTGGCCAGCGTCACCGCCGACCGGGCGGCGATGAGCTGTTCCCGTTGGCGGGCCAGTTGCTCGGCTCTCGTGTGCAGAGACACCAGCAGATCGGCGACTTCCTGGAACGCTTGCAGGATCGTCTGCTGGTAACTCTCAAGCATTTGCCGGTAGCGCGATTCTGCCTGATCCAATCTGGCCACGTTGGTGCCACCGAGGAAAATCGGCAAGGTGATCGAAGGCCCGATACTGTAATTCCAGCTGTTCCCTGAAAACCAATTGGCAAATTCGGCGCTTTGGAGGCCGCCTTGGCCGGTGATGGACAGCGTCGGGAAGAAGTAGGCGCGGGCCTGTCCGATGCGCGCATTGGCGGCGATCAGCGTGGCCTCCGATTGGAGAATGTCCGGCCGCCGCTCCAGTAACTGGGACGGCAGGCCGACGGGGATTTCCGGTTGGATCACCGCGGCATTCAGCGCTTTCCCGGAGAGCGTGAGCGAGCCTGGCGCGGAACCGGTGAGAACCTCGAGCCGATGCAGTTCTAGCGCCCGGCTCCTGGTCAGATCGGGAATCGCCCCGGCGGCTTCCGCAACCAGCACGTCGGTTCTCGCCACATCCAGGTCTGACGCGAGCCCGGCCGCCGCCCGTTTTTTGATGATCTCGAGCGACTCTTGCCGGACCGCGACGGTTCTCGCGGCGATCTCAAGCTGTTCGTCGAGCTCGCGAATACGGAAATAGGACTGCCCGAGATCGCCGATCAAGGAGAGCGCGACGGCGCGCGCGTCCTGTTCATTCGCGCCGACCTCTGCGAGCGCCGCTTCCTCGCCGCGGCGGATGCGGCCCCAGAAATCCAGCTCCCAGCGAAGATCCATGGAGCCGTTCCAAAGGTTGAACGTGCTGCCGGGGGAGGCAAACACTTGCGGCCCCGGCTGGCCTCCGCGCGCGAGCCCCAGGCCTGCCAAGGTATTTTTCGACACGGCCAGGCTGCTGTAACTGCCCTGCAGATTGACTTGAGGGTAGAGCCCGGCTGAGGCGGACATGACGGCTGCCCGGCCTTCCAGCACCCGCGCGACGGCGCGCTTCACGTCGTGATTTTGCTGCAAGGCCCGCTCGATGAGGCCGGTGAGCTCATCGTTTCCAAACGCGCGCCACCATTCGGCATCGGGCTGTTGATCGGCGGGAAACTGCGCTGGATCTGCCGCGGCGATCTTCGACCAGTTGTTTGGAACGTCGACAGCTGGGCGTTCATAGTTCTGTCCCTGCACGCAGGCTGTCAGGCTCAAAGCGGCAAGCATCATGTTGAGCATCGATGTATATCGGATCATGGCGCCGGCTCCTGTTGGCCAGGGGGCGCAGGCGCTGGTACAGCCGAATTTGCGGATTGGCGTTGGATAAACACATCGACCTGTTGCCCGGCATAGACCGGAAACGGCGGCCGGTCGAATCGATAGATGATTTGGAGCACGCGCGTGTCGACCCGCTCGCTGTTGTCGCCCGTCAGCGATTTCTTGGGCACCACATAGGGGTCGATGCGGACGAACGTCAGGGGAATGGGGGACCCGGCCATGGATTTGAGCGAAGCGACTCCCGGCGCTTGCGGCGCGACCAGCGGCGCGTTCACCTCGTCGACATCGGCGCGCACTTGAAGCCGCTGGGTATCGCCGAGCAGCATGAGCGGCTCGCTTGCCCCCGTGGTGGCGTACTCGCCCGCGCGCGCATTGACCTGCAAGATCGTCCCTTCGCGCGGAGCCCGGACCGTCAGCCGGTCCAGCAGAATCGTGACTTCCTCGCGTTGAGCGATCGCCTGTTTCAAATTGGCTTCGAGGCGCAGCTGCGCGCGTTTCGCCACTTCAAGGGCGTACCAGGTGCGTTTGAGGTCGTCTTCGCTGACGGCGCGTTCATCATGCACGGATTTGAGGCGGCGCAACTGCGTGTCGAGGTCGCCGATGCGGTATTTCTGTTCGTCGATCTGGGCCTGTAAGGGCGGAATCGCCGCGTCGCGGATCAGCAGTTGAGCCCGCAGCTCCCGGTCGTCGAGCTGGAAGAGCGGGGCCTGGTCGGCCACTTGATCGCCGACGGTCACGAACATTCTGGTAATCAGGCCGGCGGCCGGCGGCGCGATGCGGACGTTCTCGTTCACGGCTTCGATGATGCCCGATGCCGCGACCGTGTGTTCATAGGGGGAGCGGGGCGGCTCTGCAATCGGCGTCGGCATCGGTTCGGTTTTATTGGCGCCCATCAGGGCCCAGGCGGAGAAGGCGATCCCGGCCAAGGCGGCCCAGACGCTGAGGCGTTTGAAGACAATCATGCGGTCCCCTCCCTGGCAATCGATTCGATGCTGACGATCCGTCCGTCCGTGAGATTGGCCATGCGGTCGCCGAAGTGAAAGATGCGGCTGTCGTGGGTGACAATGACGACACAGCGGTCCGGCGCGCGCCCCACCTCGCGCAACAGCTCCATCACTTTTTGTCCATTCGGCCCATCCAGCGCGGCGGTCGGCTCATCGCAGATGAGGAGGCGCGGCTCATTGACCAGCGCTCGGGCGATGGCCACGCGTTGCTGCTGGCCGCCGGAAAGATTTTTCGGCAGAAACTCCGCCCGGTCGCCCAACCCCACGCGGTCGAGCAGGACTCGCGCGCGCTGCACGGCTTCAGCGCGGCCGATCTTTTGGATGAGGAGGGGCACGGCGACATTCTCGGCTGCGGTGAGCGCCGGCAGCAGATTGAATTGCTGGTAGATAAACCCCATCGCTTGACCTCGAAACGTGGTGCGCTTCGCGGCCGACAGCTGGCTCAACGGCACGCCGAGCACATCGATGGCGCCGTCATCGATATCGAGAATTCCGGCGATGGCGGACAGCAGCGTGGTTTTCCCGCCGCCCGATTCGCCGACAAGCAACAGGATCTCGCCTAGATAGATATCGAGATCGATTCCTCTGAGCACGGTCACTTTCGTGTCGCCGGTGCCGAAGGATTTCACGATGCCGCGGAGGCTGACCGCGGCCGATGGCGCCTGTTGTTCTGTGGAATGGTCCATCCTGCTCACCGAAAGACCACGGCCGGTTCGAGCCGCGCGAGTTTAATGATGCTGATCAGCGCTGAGAATGCGCAGATGGCCAGCAGCGCCATCAGCACCAGCACGAGCAATTGCCAGGTTTCGGCGAAGGGCAGCCCGCCGCTTCTGGCCGTCAAGAAACCGAATGCCGTCGCCAGTCCGATCCCAAGGCCGTAGCCGGTGAGTCCAACGGTAAAGGCTTGCAAGAGAATCATCCGCGCTAGCGTGAAGGTCGAAGCACCCATGGCTTTCAGCGCGCCGAACTGCCGGAGGTTTTCGACGGTGAACAGATAAAACGTTTGTCCGGCGATGGCCATGCCGACGATGAAGCCCAGGAAAATGGTTGTGCCGAAATTGATGCCGATGCCGGTATTCTTGAGGATCCAGCCGATGGTTTTCCAGCCGAAGTCGTCGGCGGTGAACGCGCCCAGGCCGGTCTGTTCCTGAATGCGCCGGGTGACCTCTGCAACGGGCAGGGTGTCTTTCGCTTTGGCGAGGACATAGGAGAGAGTCCGGCGCTCGCGAGGCACGTAGCGGAGGGCGCGCTCGTAGGTGGTGTAGACCACCGGGATATTCGTAAAACTTTTCTGCGTTTTGGCAATCGCCACGACACGGGCCAGCTTGTCGTTCAGCTCGAAGATCGTGCCGATCTTGATGATGGCGGGTCCGCCCATTCGCTCGACCGCCCATTGGTCTAGCACGACGGCGTCAGGCTGCAAGATGTCTTCGAACCGGCCTTCCAAGACTTCGGCCGGCCGGCCGATGAGGGTTGAGGACTCGAGGCCAGTGAGCGTGATTTGATGGTAGTCCCCGTTGGAAAGTCGTGCGCGCAGCAGGCCTTTGTAGAGCGGCACCGCCCATTCCACTCCGGGGACGCTGCGCACACGGTCCACGGCGGTGTCGGCGATGGGTTTCACCTCATCGACCTGCGCGATGCCCGGATCCGTGACCCAAATCGGCACGTTGAGATTGCTCACGCTGGACTGGGACCAGATCATGAGCCCCCAGAAGATCGAGCCTTGCTGGACGATCAGCATCACGGCGAAGGTTAAGCCGCAGAGCAGCATGAGATATTTCGCGCGATCGCCGAACAGCATTTTGAGCGCCACGTAGTTCATGCCGGTTCTTCCATATCGGGTTCCGGATAGTCGGGGGGATAGGCGATCACTTGAGGCGGTTGCGGCAGCGTCACCTGGTCATGGCGGTGAAAAAAATAGGTGCAGAGACGGGCGATGGGACAGCCATGGTCCAGCGCCGTTGTCCAGAACCGGCGAATATGCTGGCCGTCGGTCAACTGGTCTTCCTCCATCAGCCGGAATGGGCCGGGGAACGCTTTACTGAATGTCACGCCGCGCGCCGCCAGCCGTTCAGCCAGTCCAGCGGTCAGGTATTCCAGCACATCGCCGCACCAGGAAAGCCGCGTTCCGTCTTTGGCTTGTTCGCCGGAAGGAAGGATCTTGGCCTGTCTCTCAGCAAAATATTGTTCGATGGTCCGGCTGAGACGTTCTGGAGTCAGAGGACGGTGCTGATTCATGCTGGCGAGATAGAGCAGGGACGGTGCCAGATCGGCGAACAGTGGCATGGTGGCTACGCAAGTCCATGATGAAGTGAGAAGAATCATGAGTAGGATCAGAAATGCGCGTCGAGAGTTTGTGGCGAAATGTGCCGATAGATTGGCAGCGCAGGGAGGCGCTGACGATATATGGGCACATTATTTTTTGCGGCGAGTGGGGCGGCTGATTCCAAGCTTTTTCATCCGGTGTTGCAAGGTCGAGCGCTTCATTCCGAGCCGTGCGGCTCAAGGTCTGCTCGAATTCGTGGAGGCCCTTACAGGCAATAAGCGTCCCGATGATCCGCGATGAGTCCGGCGTCGGTGAAGTAGTGCCCATATATTGGCACTGTAGCATGGTGCGAGAAAGTTAAGAAAGGGACTGCGGGGTGGGTGCGATTATTCTTGAGTTGTACGGGTTTTGAGCGCGTCCAATCGTTTCTTGTCCAAGCTGACATGAAGCGACTTCTCTTGTGTCACGGTCACGGCGCCCGGTGCCTGGCCTTTGGTTTTCTTGACCCACTTGCGCCGGGTATAGATGACGTCGCCCTTGCCGCTTTTTTTCAGATCGCTATACAGCAAGGCCAAGGTGGCGGCGTCCCGAATGGTTTCCGGCGGCGGCTCGCTTCCTTTTTCCAGACGGACCACCACGTGTGAACCAGGGGTCCCGCGGGCGTGGAGCCAAAGATCGTCGCTCTTCGCAAGTCCGAAGGTCAGTTCATCATTCTCCCGCGCATTCCGTCCCACGAAGATCGGGAGTCCGTCGGAGGAGGTGAAACGGCGGAACGGGCCGCGTCGCTCATCCGGTCGATCGCTCGATTTCGATCGAGCCTGTCGTCTGGTCGGCGCAGAGACCGGCGACCGCTGTGATGCCGGTTGCCAGGTTCCTTGCTCGATGGATTGCAATTCCCGGCGCAGGGCGTCGATCTCGGCTTCTCCTTGTGCGATGCGAGGGAGCAGTTCTTTCTCGGCCGTATCGTGTTTCCGTTGTTTCTTGAAGTAGTCGTCCATATTGCCTTGGGCGGACTTCGTCGGATCGAGTGGGATCGTGATGTGCGGCAGTGCCTCGTCAAAATAGTCGACGACGGCGATCGACTCCAGCCCCTTCTTGATCGTGCCCAGGTTCGCCTTTAGCAATTCTCCGTAGCGGGCATAGTTCCGATACTTCTCGGCTTTGGCGAGATCGCTCCGCCAGGCTTCCACACGCCGCCCCTGTTTCTTGATCGTTTTTTTGAGGTGGTGCGCGCGCGCTTCTTTCTGGGCGGCGAATGCGTCCATCGATTCCTTCTCCTCGTAGTGCGGCTCAATCGCCGCAGACAGGCTGAAGGGTTCATGGTGAGCCGGAGTGAAACGAGCGTCTCGTTCGCGCAGTGCACGACCGGCTGGTAAGACAGGCAGTTGGTATGGTTTGCCATAGAGGTCTTGAGAGCGATTCAGATCCCGCAGCAGGCAGCGCTCCGCATCCAGCACCAGGAGATTGGCGGCGTTGCCGGTCAATTCGGCGACCAATTGGCGGGAGCCCGTACTGGTCGTCAGTGCGATCGAGACGATGCGGTCCGAACCTTCTTGCTGAAGATGGTCGATGCGCGCGCCGTGGAGATGGGCCCGAAGGTATTGGCAAAATGCTGGCGGCACCGGTGGGTTCTGCAACGCGCGAGTGGCCAGATGAATGCGAGTCGATGCGGGATGAGCAGAGAGCAGCAGGCGATGGGTGCGGCCCGGCGTTCGGATTTCCAGCACGACTGTTCGCGCGGTCGGCTGATAGGCTTTTTGGATCCAGCCTCCAATCAGAGCCGGGGCCAGTTCAGCTACTACCTGGGTAATTTCTGTCGCTGTCAGTGCCATTGTTTGTCTCAGTCACACTACGGCGGCATGAAGCGGTTGCGCCGGTCTTTCTCCATTTGTGTCGCATGGGGCCAATTCGGTCACATTTCATCAGTAACAATCATTTCCCCAGCCGGCACACTCTACGATCCGACGAGAAAACCCGCAAGAGCGTGACGATGGACGACTGGCATCCAGCTTGCTTTATTCATGGGCAAGCAAGATTTCGGCAAGCTGCTAGGCTCTGTATAGCTGCGGCGACGGATGGGCGAGTAGGTAAAAACATTTGTGATGAGGAGGGCGTTATGAAGTGCGTACGATGTGAAGGCCTCATGGTGGTCGACAATCTGATCGATCTGCAGGAGAGCGGCATCCCCATGTGGATGCGCGGTTTGCGCTGCGTGTCCTGCGGCAATATCGTGGACCCGCTGATCCTGCGTCATCGCAGAATTCAAAAAGCAGGAACGATGCGGTTGCTGAAACCTGGCGTGCTGGTTCCGGAGTTTGCCAGGCAGCTCAAAGCCACGGCGTGACCGAGAGGGTGTAGGGTTTTTACTACGGGTACTTCAATCCGTCCGCTGCGCAGACCGGTTTATCGGCATGATTCCCGGTAGGTTCCGTCTATATTCCGCCTCGGTTCCTCCTTGCAGGCCTGTCTCTCCTACGCTACAGTCTCTCGTGGTTCCTATTGATGATTGAGGGAGGCTGCAGGTGCTTCTATTCGACGCTCCATCGTTGATTGCGCTTACTCGTGAGTTTCAGTTGTCCATGCGGCGGCTGCTTCAGGATCTCTGCCGGGAGTTGCAGGACGATTACGATGAGCTGGCATCGCAGCTCGCATTTCCGACAGGCTTTGTCCAAGCCCTGAGTCGCAGGCCGAAATCCGAGGACTTGTCCAACTGGAAAGTGGCTGGATGGATCGAGTCGTTGAACGACTTCGTGTACTTCTTGGATATCTGGCAGCAATGGCGGACAGAGTCGAACCGGCGGGAATTTGCCGGGCAGCTGTTTGCCGAGTGTCAGGAAAAATTCTTCGAGAACAGTTATCTCGACGAGCTGTTTCCCAAAGGCAAGCCGCATGTCAGCGGCCTGGACGGCCGGCTCGCACGTCTGTGCAAGCGACTGGCTCAGGACATTGCGCAAGAGGCTCTGTGGCTCGATCCCGCCGCTGCCGCCGCCTGGTGCCACACGCGCAAGGTGTTGCAGTGGAACGTGCCGGGCAGTCTGGCGCAGAACTTTGAAAAGGCGGAGGAGGCCGGTGCCGTGCCCCTCGGGGTCGCGGGGGATCAATGCGAAGCCCCGCCTTCGTTGAAGCGTGTCCTGACGCGCGCAAAGGGCCGTGCGGTCTTTCGTGTCGATGCCTCGGGGGTTACCTTAAAAGTCGGGCGAACGCTCGCGCCGATTTGGACTATTGCAGGCGGGCAGGCTCAATGGCATTGGGCTGTGCGTCCGACGGCTGAGGTCCTCTGGACCTCCTATGGCGCGGTGACGGTCGGCTCCACCCTCGTCTATGGCAAAGACCGTCAGCCGAAGAAAGTGGTTCCGACGGACCCGAAGCAGGCAGCCCGTATCCGGCGGGCCTGGGAAACGATTCATGCGGCGTGGCCTGAAGGGCACGAGGTGTTGGCGCTGTTGACCTCCCGACTTATTCCGCTCAATGCCAAGGGCGTCGTCAGTTTCAGCTACCGCCATCGGCCCGGTCTCTCCTTTATCAATTGTTTCGACCGGAACAATCTCGACCTCATCGACGACCTCATTCACGAGAACAGCCACCATCACCTGAATTTGCTCCTGCGCAAGCACGTCATGTATCACGGCGATCACAATCAGCAGATCTTCTACTCGCCCTGGCGCCGGAGCCTGCGCCCCCTGCGCGGCATTCTGCACGCGACGTTTACCTTCACGATGGGGGCGCTGCTATTCGAGCGGCTCTCGTCGTGGGCCGAGACGAAGCAGGGGATGAAGCAGTGGAAAGCAGCCGGGTTGACGCAGCGCGATCTTTTGCGAGCGCGTTTCCGCTGTCTTGAAGAGATTGAATCGGTCCGCTATTCCATTCAGGACCTGGAATATGCGGGCAGTCATCTCAAGTGGCTGACCGGTTCGGGTGCGCGGTTAGTGAGGCAGTTGGAAGAACAGATCGGGAATGCCGAAGCGCGCATCGTCCGCCACCGGGAAGCTGTCCTCAGCTCCACGTTCGGCCCGGCTCTCCGCCGCCATATCAAGGAGCTTCATCAGGCCAGGCAGGCTTTCGGGCCGGTGCGGTTGAGCGAGGCATGAATAAGGTCCGCTGGACAGGCGTCATGCTATGTACTAACATTGTTAGTACTGGAGGGTTGCCATGATCAAGACACTCAAGAAGCACGGGAACAGCATGGCGTTGGTCATTGAGAAGCCCATGATGGAGGCGATGGGTATTACTGAAGAAACACCGCTTCAGATCACCGTGAGCGGAAACGCATTGGTTGTGACGCCTGCGAACGTCGGCGTTGGTCCTGAACGGATGAAGATGGTGATTAAGGACATTCGCAAGCGGTATGGGCCCATGCTGAAAAGGCTGGCGGATTGATTTGTGAAAAGCATCACCTTCCTCAGCGTGGACGACGTTCTGTTGCTCCATACCGATACTGTCAACACTGACGGTGGTTCTCACGGAGTACGAGACCACGGCTTGCTGGACGCGGCAGTGGCGATGCCCCGCCAGCAATTTTCCGGTGAGTTTCTCCATGAGGATATGGCTGCAATGGCAGCGGCCTATCTCTTTCACATCGCCCAAAACCATCCTTTCATCGATGGAAACAAACGCGCTGCTGTGATGTCCTGCCTGGCATTCCTTCGTCTCAACGATGTTGACCTCTCAATAGCTCCGCAAGAACTTGAAGAGACCACTCGCCGAGTTGCGTCTGGTGAACTGAGTAAGGAAACATTGATGCAGTGGGTGCGGGGTCAGATCGGTAAACTAAGGTAATCCCCCGTTGCCATATCGCTGAACTTCGCCAGGCCCGTCAAGTCTTCGGCCCGGTGCGGTTGGGGGAGGTGTAAGTGTATGTGTGTTTCTGCGTGGATTTTGCTTTATCAAGCTATAAAAACTCAGAAGATGGGCAGGATAAAGCAAGGGTTGGAGTCGGCGCTGCTCGGATGAAAACGGCAATCAAATGGCTTTGTAAACACTATGGATTTGTGTTGAAAAGGCTTGTGAGGGAATTTCCTTCGACGTGCAACCGGCACGGTATCCTCGTATAATGCACGGTATCCTTGGAGTGATGTGTGTTCCTGGAGGTGACTGATGGGAGAAAAAGCGGCTGTCCTTAAATTGCTCGAACAGTTGCCTGAAGAAGCCACGCTCGAAGATATTCAGTATCACTTGTACGTGCTCCAAAAGATCAAGGCCGGGGAAGAGGCTGTGGAGAATGGGCAGGTGATCCCGCACGAGGATGTCATGCGTGAGCTGGCTGGATGGCTCACATAGTCTGGTCATCTGTTGCTCGTGATGACTTCAAGGCCTTGGTAGCCTTTATCAAGGCGGATTCTCCTGGCTACGCTCACACCTTCGGATTGCACATCCAGCACCGTGTCGAACAATTACGACAGTTTCCCGAATCCGGCCGGAACGTTCCTGAAGATAAACGCGGCATCTATCGGGAACTCCTCGTCGGTAACTACCGGGTGGTGCATCGGGTCGATGGAGATACTGTAACCATTGTGGTGCTCATCCACGGTGCACGGCTGCTTCAGCTGTAAGCAGTTTTTCTCTGGGTCACAAGAGCCGCCGATAGAGCTCGGTGTTTTTCTCCATCACTTGCTGGGCTGCCATGCGGAAGGGTTCATGACATTGGCCGACGAAGGCGTTGATGCCGAGGCGGACTATCTGTTTGACGGTCAAGCCTTCGCGTTTACTGAGTTCTTCAAGCTTGCGCATTTCTTCATCGGAGAGAGAAGCTGTGACAGTTGTTCTGGCCTATGGCTCCTTTGGGGTGATTAGTAAATTTCCCAATGGTGAAGTCAGTATGTTGTAACGGCTTAGGAAGGGCAACGATGCAAGTAGAGCTCAGGCTGGCCTACCATTTCCCGCCAGGTCGAAGCGTGAAGGTAGGCCTGCCATACCTGTTGGCGGTATGTTAGAAGAAATCTCTATGAATGATATGAAAAACGATTCGATCAATCAGATATTGGTTAAGACCATTAAAGGGCTTGAAGGATGTTTTGATAAAAAACGAGGAGAGTTGGCGTATCTGGCGTTAACCTCCAAGCCGGAGTTTGTAATCAGAGATCGTCTTGCTTGGGAACTACATAATAAGCAACTTCCCCCTGAATTCATTGTGGCTCGTGAGTGGAAGCGAATCGATATTGCCATTTTGCGGAAGCAAGATAAGCCCACACCCGCTTCTTTGATCCAACTGAAAACGTGGTCGCTGTTTACATTCATTGACGAGGCGCAAAAGCATTTCCTCGAAGTATGCAAAGACATAGACAAGTGTGAGAAGAAAGGAAAAGAATGTCTCGTATATGCTCTTGTCCTTGCCACCCATATTGGTGCTCGACTACCCGATAAACGATATGATGGAGTTGTGAAGTACAGGCGCGGGTGGGGGAAAGCAATTAAAGACCATGGATCATCAGAAAAGGTGAAGGCGCAGGCAATAGAATCAACAATTGCGGCGCTCAAAAACTTTAAGCTTTACGCAGAGAGGGGCGAAATTGAAGCGGGAAAAGCCTTCGGCGCAAAAGTTTCTATTCTATATTGGTTGATTCAAAAGAAATGATTGTTTGGACTTCTGCCTCACACACGCCACCGTCTCACGGTTCCACTGTCACATCCACAAACGCTGGCAGGCTGTCCGCGCCTTTCTTATCCGTCACGCGCAGTTTGAAGCGGTAGGTTCTGGGCTCTGACACGGTTGGAGCTTGGAAAGAGGCTTCGGGGCCGTTCACGTCCAGCAGGGGCACTTTGCTGCCACGGATCTGGCTCCAGGAATAGTACAGTGCCTCGCCTTCCGCATCACGGCTCTTCAAGCCGCTCAATTTCACTTTTGTCCCGGCTTTCACCGTTCGATTCGTTCCGGCGTCGGCAACCGGTGGTTCGTTGGGTTCTTCATTCACGTTCACGTCAACTTCGAGTGAAGCCTGTTTGCCGCGATTGGCCACGGTGAGAGTTGCTTTGCCGTTTCCCGCGATTTGCAGCATGCCATTGGCCAGAACCTTGATGATCTTCTGATTCGATGATTGGTAGCTGGTGCCGCTGGCCGGTGCGCTGATCGGGCGCACGACGCCATCCGCAAACTCGCCGACGACGGGGAGTTCGAACACCTTGCCCATCGAATCCACGTGTCCGAAGGCCGAGGATTGCCCGGTTCTGCCCAATTGCAGGGGCTTTTCAGTTTCGAAGTCGATGGTCTGCAGCGCGGCGTCCGGCTCCGCGTTCACGATGACTTCATCGAAGACGGTTCTAGTTCCCAGGCGTCCGCGCGAAATTTCCGCGACGGCGAGGAGGCGGGTCGGCCCCACGGCTTCTTTAGGGACTTTGAGCGCGCCGCCGAATGGGGGTGTTTGGTCGGATCCTGACGACAAGACTGCAATGGCGACCACGGGCGCGCCGGTGATGCTGTCTTTTTGAGCGTAGCGATCATCACTGAGACGATCCTGCTGAGGCATGATCGAGGCAGCGGAGTCATCTTGTTGGACGAGCGTTTCGGCCTGTTCCCCGTACCAGTAGTACCGGACTTTTACGATGCCGCTATCCGCGCCAAGGTCAACGCGGGCGGTGATGGTCTGGCCAGATTTAATGGTCGATCCGTCGGCCGGGGCCACGATTTTGAATGCGAACGCTTGTTGTGTCGAGAGGATCAGGCAACAGGCCGAGGTAATGAGGGAATTCCGCAACCACAGGTGACGTTTCACGGTTACCTCGTCAGGTGGTAGGGCACATCGGTTAACACGACGCGATCTTTGAAGAGCAGTGCCCCTTTCAAGAGCAGCGCCCGTTGATTGTGGAGAATATTCTGCCACCAGCGGGCCGGCAGGATCTCCGGGATGATGACGGTAATCCAGCAATCGGGGTCTTTCTGCCGGAGGTCCTCGATGTAGTCGAGAATCGATCCGAGAATAGAACGGTAGGGCGAGGGCAGCACCACGAGCGGAACGCCGCAGCCCCACTGGGCCCACTTAATTTCAACGAGGGCCGTCTCTTCCTTGTCGACATCGACCAGGATGGCGCGAATTTCTCCGCCCCAGCTGCGGGCGTAGTCCACGGCGCGGACGACTGAGCGATTGACCCCTCCGATCGGCATAATCACAAGATTGCGGCGGGGCCGTGGCGGGCGCGAGTCCCGGGTGAGCGTTACTTGTTCAGAGACCGCCTTGTAATGCGAGCGAATCCCTCGGAACATCAGAATCAGGATGGCGACCAGCAGGAAGACGATCCACGCGCCCTGCATAAACTTCGTCATGGCAATGATCACGGTGGCTACGCCGGTAGTGACGGCGCCGATTCCGTTGACCACGAGCTTCTTGCGCCAGTGCAGGCCCCGCTTGACCAGCCAGCGCTTGACCATGCCGGCTTGGGACAGGGTGAAGGAGACGAAGACGCCGATGGCGTATAGCGGGATCAGCGCGTGCGTGTCGCCGTGGAAAATGACGAGCAGCAGGCAGGCGAAGAACCCGAGAATGAAAATGCCATTGGAGAACACGAGCCGGTCGCCGAAGCTGGCCATTTGATGCGGCATATATCCGTCACGGGCCAGAATCGATGAGAGGTGCGGAAACCCTGCGAAGGCGCTGTTGGCTGCCAGGACGAGGAGGAGCATGGTGCCGATCTGGACGGCGTAGTATGCGATGCCGGTTCCAAATGTCAGGCGAGCCAGTTGCGAGACGACGGTTTCATCTTCCTTGGCGAGGATGCCGTAGTGGTAGGCCATCCAGCTGATGCCCATGAAGAGGCAGGCGAGGATGGACGACATCCAGACCATCGTTGTGGCGGCATTCTTAGGCTCCGGCGCGCGGAAGGCTTGCACGCCGTTCGAGATGACTTCCATTCCGGTGACCGCCGAACAGCCTGCGGCAAAGGCGCGCAGGATCAGAAACAGCGTCACTCCGTCCAGGCCGTCCTGGGCCGCTGTGGCGGGAGGCGCGACGGCTATAGCGCTTGGTCCGATAAGGGATTGGATGGTCCCAAGGACAACGGTCATCCCGAGTGCGCCGATGGCAAAATAGGTCGGGACTGCGAAGAACTTTCCCGACTCGCGCACGCCACGGAGGTTCATGAGGATAATGAAAATGATGGCGGTTAGTCCCAAGGCCTCGCGATGCGGAAACAGCGAGGGGACGGCCGAGGTAAGTGCCGCAATGCCGGCGGCTGTGCTGACGGCGACCGTTAAAATATAATCGATCATGAGGGCACCGGCCGCGATCAGCGCCGGGAGCTCGCCGAGATTCGAGCGGGCGACGATATAGGCACCTCCTCCCAAAGGATATTCATAGATGATTTGGCGGTAGGAGATCGTCAGGATCAGGGTCAGAATCAGAATGGCGATGCTGATGGGGATCGACCAGGAAACGGCGGCGGAGCCAGCCAGAATGAGGACGAGAAGAATTTCCTCCGTGGCATAGGCCACCGAGGAGATCGCATTGGAGGAGAAAATGGCCAGCGCCAGTGTTTTGGAGAGCCGTTCATGTGCCGCTTGTGCCGTCTTGAGCGGGTCGCCGACGAGCCAACGTTTCAGAAGCATGGCGCATTATCGCACAACTGTGAGAAGGAAAGGAAAGGCGGAGGCTATTACCGGCGCGCTAGGGTGGGAAGTGTTGTCGGGTGCTGAATCCGCTCGCCACGCAAGATTCGCGTTAATAGGTTTGCCAGGTTAGGGGTTCGTTGTTTGACGAGAAATCCGGAGGCGCCCGCCTCAAACGCTGCCGCGGCATAGGCGGCGTCGTCATGGGTTGAAAAGAAGACGATCTTGGTTGCCGGAAGTTCTTGGGAGAGTTGGCGGCTGGCGGCTAGGGCATCTCCGAACGAAGGGGTAAAGTCGAGAAGGGCCAGAGCCGGCTGGTACCGGTGTGCGGCCAGCACAAGCGACTCGCCATCCATGAGACTGGCCACCACATCAAAGGTGTCATGTACCAGGGTTTCCGTGAGCGCCAGCATGGCGCGCGATGAGTCGCCGATGACGATGGTGGGGCGAGTGAGTGGCATCATGGTCCCGGCCCTCTGGGTTTCAACCTATAAACAGGGAGCGGACTATAGCTGGGAAATAGGAAGGAAGGCACTCGTAAGATTACGAGGGTGCCGGGAGAAAATTCCCCAGGGGGCATCGTCAGGAGAGATCGGCTACGTCAGGCGCGCCAGCCCATGTGTCAGGGCAAATTTTATCAGCTCAACGGTGCTATGGAGGTCCAGTTGCTGCATGAGCTGAGCCTTATGGAATTCGACCGTTCGATGCGAAATATTCAGTCGTAGGGCGATGTCTTTCGTTGACAGTCCGTCAACGATGAGCTGCAAGACTTCCCGCTGCCGCGCAGTGAGCTCAGCAAGAGGCCGTGCGTTGCCGTGCCGCATGCCATCGACGACATCTTTGGCAATCAGCGGAGTCACGTAGGTCTGCCCTTGCAAGACAGTCTGGAGAGCCTGGGATAACTCGTTGCCCATAGACTGCTTGAGGACATACCCAGATGCACCGGCTTGAAAGGCCGCGCGAATATAGGCGGGATCTGCGTGCATGGTCACAAACACCAGCTTCATCGAAGGAAACTGGGATTGGAGGGCACGGGCTGCTTCGATCCCGTTCATGACCGGCATGGAAATATCGAGGATGACGATTTCAGGACGGTGCTGTGCGGCGGCCTGAAGGAGGGCCTGCCCGTCGCCGACGGCGGCTAGGAGTTCGTACTGGGTTTCGAGCAGGCGGCGAAATCCTTCGAGCACCAAGGTGTGGTCGTCTGCGAGAATGACCGTGGGCTTTTTCATAGAGAAGGAAGTCACGGAGAGATGCGCGTGGATTTCAGTATCGTATCCTGGCCGAGACTGTACGTGAGGGCTTCGATGAAATACCAGTGCTCGGACCGTCGATGGGAAAATCGGCTACATTGCAATGTGCGAAGTGTCCAAGGGGGTTGACAGAGAATCGTGAGTTCAGTATCGTGCGAATTCCTTATCGAGGGGCATTGACTTTTTCCTGGAGACGAATCGTCTATGCAAATGTAGGTCTGTGCAGTTTGTTTTTTTGGTCTGTTTTACATAGGTTCATCATCATAACAAGGAGGCCGGTCCATGTTATCTTGCACACCACGGGTTTGTGTGCCTACCCGTATGCTCGGCGCGATGGCGGTGGCAGCCCTACTATGGGCGCCGCTGGCATCCGCTGAGACTCCCAGTTCAGCTGGTCATGCGACACAACATGTCGCCATGAACCATCAGCTGCCCGCATGGGCGGAACAACTCAAAGGTCAGACGATCGTCGAAGACGCCATGTCCGGAAAGGGCGAGCGCTCGGCGATGGTCGAACAGCAGCACCAGCGTATCATGGAGCAGATGAGCCATGATCCGCAGGTCCAGGGCGTCAACACCGGCATGTACAACACCCAGTCGATGATGCACCAATACGGTGCGGGTGGGCAGGACATGCTGTTGGTGTCCGACCCCCGAGTTGAACCGGTGGCGCTGCAGGGTGGCGGGAAGTGTCCGGCGACTGCGCCGGTGAAGCAGTACAACGTCTCCGCGATCAACGTCGAGATCACGCTCAATCAGTGGCTCGATTTCTATCCAGGCTATATGTATGTGCTGGATGAGAACCTCGACAAGGTGCGCGCGGAAGAAGCCACGAATAAGGCGTCGCGCGACAAAGAAGGGTTCGATCCGGGCGCCGTTATCCCCGGTGTGCAAGCGCAGTGGATTCAGCCGTTGACCATTCGCGCCAACCAGGGCGATTGCGTCAAGATTAAGCTGAGCAACAAGCTTGAGGGCGGCGAAGAAGTCAGCCTTCATATCCATGGCTCGGCCATGGTGGTGAGCGCGACAGGCGCCGCGGCGACCACGACCAACTCGGACACGATTGTCGCCAAGGACAAGAGCGGCGATTACGAGTGGTACATCCATCCGAACACCCAGGAAGGTGTCCGGCAGTTCCACACATTCAGCAACGACCGCGAGCTGACCGTGATGGGCATGTTCGGTTCCTTCGTCGTCGAGCCCCGCGGCTCTTCCTATTGGGAAGCGCTCGGCAGCGGCGATGCGACCCCGGCCTCCAGCGGCTGGCAGGTCATGATTAAGAACGGCACGGGCCCGGACTTCCGCGAGTTCGTGCTCTATTACCACGAAGTCGGCGATGAAGCGTTCCGTCCGTTGAACAAGAAGGGCGACTTCTTGCCGCAACGCGACCCGCTGACCGACGCCTATCGTCCGGGCGGCCGCGCGATCAACTATCGCAGCGAGCCGTTCGGCATCAACAACATGCATGTGCAGCACGAGTACTTCGGCTTTGAAGACGAGTCGATGGGCTACAGCTCGTACACCTTCGGCGATCCGTCGCCGACGATTCCTCGCTCCTACATCGGCGATCCGGCGAAGTTCCGGCTGGTTCACGGTGGATCGGAAGTGTTCCACAGCCACCATCCGCACGGAGGCACGATCCGATGGCCGCGCAGCCCGCGGGCGATCGATGACATGAACCTCTGGGCGACCAGCACGAACGGCCCGGTCAAGTACCCGGTCATCCGTGCGAAGACCGACCGTGTCGATGTGGAAGTCATCGGGCCGTCAGAAGCCCTCGACCTGGAGACCGAGTGCGGTTCCGGTCTGTGCCAGCAGCTGGCCGGCGACTTCTTGTTCCATTGCCACGTGGCGCACCACTATGTCGCGGGCATGTGGGGCTACTGGCGCGTGTACAACACGATTCAACAGGGTGACCTGCGGAACGACGTGATGCCGGATCTCCGTGAGTTGCCGGATCGCAAGGGCCGCATCAAGACCCCGATTGCGTCCGACAAGCTGGTCGGTCAGACGGTGGACTGGTTCGGCAAGCAGTTCACGATTACCGATAAGGGCAAGAGCAACTGGAAGGGCAACCCAGCCGTCATCAACATCAAGGATTGGGTCGCCATGCAGTTGCCCACGATGGGCAAGCCTGGCCATAAAGACGATGAGAAGGGCCAGACCGTTTCGTACGATGCCACCGTCCTGGATTGGACCTGGAACGGCAACGTGGCGATGAGCGAAAAAGAAAGCACGATCGATAATCCCAAGTATAAATCGACGCACCCTGGCAAGCGGCATCCGATCATGTTCGAGCCGATGACTGGGAAAGTGGCCTGGCCGCATCTCACGCCGCACTTCGGCCGGCGGGTGATGTTCTCGCCGAACCACGTCGGCGCGCCCTGGCTTGAGATGATCCGCCGGGATGGCAATGGCGAAGAGAGTGTCGATCAAGCGCTTCCCGGAGAAAACGGTGTTTGGAGCCTCTGTCCGGAGAATGCCGGCCGGAAGAGCTACAACGTCCACTTCGTGAAGATGCCGATCAAGATTGCGAAGGCGCAGGGGAAAGAGCCGGCGGTCATCGATCCGAACGGCTTGATCTATGTGCTCCATGAAGAAGAGGCGGCGATCCGCGCCAACGACGATCTGAAGTATCCGTTGGTGGTCCGCGGCAATATTTACGATTGCTTGGACTGGACGCTGACCAGCGAGTGGGACGACGACGATTACACGAATTTCCAATCGTCGAAGATCAACACGCACTGGCATTTCTTGCAGTTCGATAACCAGGCGTCGGACGGCGTAATCACCGGCTTCTCGTACGAGCAGTCGGTCCGCCCGTTCACGATGCTGGAGAAGAAGAATCCGAAGGGCCTTCCAGTTCCCATGAACACCTCATTGACGGCGGCGGCCAAGAAGGGCGCCAGCAGTCTTGCGGTGAAGAACGCCAAGCAGTATCACGTGGGCACCTTGATTCTTGTCGGGGCCGATAACGTGAAGGGCAACGAAATTTCCCGCATCAAGGCGATCAACGGCAACACGATCGTCTTGGCGAAGGGATTGAAGAACGACCATCCGGCGAACGACATCGTGACGGTGGAGTTCGTGCGGCAGCGGTTCTGGGTCGATGCGGACGTCGGCACCGTGTTCTGGCACGACCATGCGTTCGGCGCGACCACCTGGCCGCACGGCGGGTTCGGCACGTTCATCGCCGAGCCGGTCGGTTCCACCTATCATGATCCGAAGACCGGCAAGGAAGTGCGGAGCGGCCCCATCGCCGACATCCGGACAGTTGAGCCGGTGGGTCATGGCGTGAACAACAGCTTCCGCGAATTGATGGTGCAAGTGCACGACACCGTGCCGCACACCGTCAACGTCGTGACCGCGGGCAATCCTCCCGGGCAGCCGATTGAAGTGGCGCTCGAAGCTGGAAAGACCGTGTCGTTCATGATGCCGGAAAAGATCTACATGACGCCGATGCCGTTCTTGAACGGTGGGACTCACACCACCGGGAGCGGACTCAACTTCAGAGCGGCGCCAGTCGCCCAGCGATTGGCGACCAATCCGGATGCGTCGCAGATTTTCAGCAGCAGCATCCACGGCGATCCCTATACGCCGACCTTGCGCGCCTATGTGGGAGACACGATGGTGTTCCGTCTTCTGCATACCCTCATGAACGAGTCGATGGTCTGGACCCTGTCCGGCCACACGTTCTTGACGGAGCGCTACGCGGGTGACGCCAACCGGAAGAACTCGATTCATATCGGCATTGCCGAGCGCTACGATCTCGT
>JADLEJ010000020.1 GCA_020846195.1 Nitrospira sp. | reverse complement strand
GCATGGCGTCGGATTGGATATTCATGAGGCGCCGCGTATCAGCCGGACCGGGTCGTTACTGCAGGAAGGCCATGTCGTGACGGTTGAGCCGGGGCTCTACTATCCTGGATTGGGCGCGGTGCGGATCGAGGATATGGTGCTGGTCACGAGCGACGGCTGTCGCAATTTGACCGATTTCCCGAAGGTCTTTGAGCTGGGCTAACATGGGCGGTCAGTGCTCAGCGATCGGCGTTCAGGGTGCTGATGGCTGATCGCGAAAGGCTGAAAGCTTCCCATGCGTCTCACCATTACCCTCCAACGATTCAATCCCGAACGTGATGCAACGCCGCACGATGAGGATGTGCGCCTCGATGTGCGGCGCGGTTCGACCGTGCTCGATCTGCTGATCCGGATCAAGCATGAGGTCGATGGTAGTCTGGCGATGCGGTATTCGTGCCGGTCGGCGATTTGCGGATCCTGCGCCATGAATATTAACGGCGGCGAGAAGCTGGCCTGCCGCACGTCGGTCCGCAAAGAACTGGAACGGCATGGCCGGTTGCGCATCGCCCCACTGCATCATCTTCCGGTCATCAAAGATCTGGTCGTGGACATGCGCCCGTTCTGGGGGAAGATCCGCGACATCACGCCCTGGCTTTCGGCGTCGGCTGCCGTGCCGGCTGTGCGAGCGGAGGCCCGCAATGCCGCTTCGTCCGGCTCCGGATATCACAATGTCGATGCCTGCATTATGTGCGGAGCCTGCGTGGCCGCCTGCACGGTGCATGAGGTGTCGCCCGGCTTTGCCGGGCCTGCGGCGCTGGCCAAAGTCGATCGATTTCTGTCGGATCCGCGCGAATCGGAGAAACTGAAACGGGCGCGGCTTGCCGTGTTGCAAGAGACGAACGGGATGTGGGATTGCACGCGTTGCAACTATTGCGTGGAAGTCTGCCCGAAAGATGTGAAGCCGATGGAGGCAATTATCCGGTTGCGCCGGGCGTCGCTCGACCGGGGCCTGACTGCGACAGGCGGCGCGCGGCATATCACTGGATTTGTTTCGATCATTGAACAGCAGGGGCGGCTGAACGAGGCTATCATGCCGCTCAAGGTTGTCGGGCTGGATCTCTCGCGGTTCCTCAGAATTCTTCCGCTCGGTATCAGAATGTTCTTCAAGGGAAAGGTGCCTAATCCATTGGCGCATCGGATTCCCGACTTGGAACAGGTGCGGGCCATCTTCCGGCGCGCGCGCCGTCCGACGGCGTTGTAGCCTTCAGCCATGCCGGCTTCCTTTCATTTCCTTGACGACGTGGCGCTGGCGGACCTGGCCTTCGATGCCGAAGGCGATTCCATTCAAGAGCTCTTCGAGGCCGCGTCGAACGCCGTGATGGAGGCGATGGCCGATCCCAAGACGGTCGGCGCAACGTGGGAACGGCACATTGAACATGCGGCGAACGATCCCGCCGAACTGCTGTTCGATTGGCTCTCCGATTTAGTCTATTGGAAGGATGCCGCCGGTGTTGTATTCAGCCGTGCCGCGATCTCGTTGACCCAAGTGGGCGCGGAGTGGACACTCCTGGGGACGCTGATCGGTGAACCGGTAAATCAGGCCACGCAGGAGTTGCGCGATGATGTAAAGAGTGTGACCAAGCATCTGTATCGGTTGCATCAGGACAATGGGCGCTGGCGCGTGAGGGTGGTGCTCGACGTATGAGATTCAATACCGGCATGAAGGTTGTGCGCATCTCCGATGAGGTGTGGGAGATTCCTGTCACGGAGAAGCCCGGCATGCTGGTGCCGGCCCGCATCTATGGGACAGAGTCCATTCTTCGGGCCATGGATACCGGCGTGTTCGAGCAGGTGACGAATGTGGCGTGCCTGCCAGGCATCCGCCGCTATGCGCTCTGCATGCCGGACGGCCATTGGGGCTATGGCTTTCCAATCGGCGGCGTGGCTGCGTTCGATGTGCGTTCAGGAATCATTTCTCCCGGCGGGGTGGGGTACGACGTCAATTGTGGGATGCGGCTGATTCGGACCGATCTTACGCGAGAGGATGTGCAGCCCAAGTTGGAGCGGCTGATGACCGAGCTGTTTCGCCGAGTGCCGGCGGGTGTCGGATCGACCGGATTTGTGTCGATGGACCGGCAGGCGTTCGATGGCGTGATGACGAAAGGCGCCCGCTGGTGCATTGAGCGGGGATACGGGTGGCATCGCGATCTGGAGCGAATAGAGGAGCGCGGCTGTCTGTCCGGCGCCGATCCGTCCGTAGTCAGCGACCATGCCGTAAAACGAGGGATGAACCAGCTGGGGACGCTCGGCTCCGGGAATCATTATCTCGAAGTGCAAGTGGCCTCGAATGACCGGATCTTCGACCGAGAGACGGCGGAGGCCTTCGGCATCACCGGGCAGGATCAGATTGTCGTCATGGTGCATTGCGGGTCGCGCGGATTCGGCCATCAAGTGGCGAGCGACTATCTCAAGGTTTTTGAGAAGGCGATGCGGCGTTACGGGATTGCCGTGAAGGATCAACAGCTGGCCTGCGCGCCGTTTCTGTCCGAAGAAGGCCAGGACTATTTTGCCGCGATGAATTGCGCCGCCAATGCGGCGTTTGCCAATCGGCAGGTCATCACGCACCAGGTTCGCGAAGCCTTTGCCTCAGTCTTCGGCCGTTCGGGAGAAGAGTTGGGCATGGAGTTGGTCTACGATGTGGCGCACAACATTGCCAAAGTGGAGCGATACTCCGAAGGCGAGTTAGTCGTGCATCGCAAAGGCGCGACCAGGGCATTCGGTCCGGGCAGCCAGGACTTGCCGGCCTGTTACCGGTCTGTCGGGCAGCCGGTGATTTGCGGTGGCTCGATGGAAACGGGCTCGTATCTGCTCGCCGGCACGGCGCGGGCGGCGGCCGATACGTTTGGCTCGACGATGCACGGATCAGGACGCACGATGTCGCGGACGCAGGCGAAGAAGTCGATCAGCGGCGAACAGTTGCAGCAACAGATGAAACAGCGCGGCATCCTCGTGAAGGCGGTCTCGATGTCGGGGCTCGCGGAAGAGGCCGGCTTCGCGTATAAAAATATTTCCGACGTCGTGGAGTCGGTCGACCGTGCGGGAATCACAAAAAAAGTAGCGGAACTTCGACCCATTGGCAATATTAAGGGGTAGCGCGATTTTGCGTATGAGGCCACCCCGTGGAGCATCGTCACCATCCCCGTTTTCCCGTCCAGTTTCGCAGTTCCTTTAGTTCCGCCAACATTGTTGCCGGTGACGGCCAGCTCAGCGATCTGTCGATTCGGGGCTGTTGCGTTTTCAGCGCGACCGACGTGAAGCCCGGCACGACGCTGCAATTGCGCATCGATCTCTCGAACGACGAGCCGCCGATTCAGGTCACACAAACGGTGGTTCGGTGGCGTCGCGACCGCAGTTTTGGATTGGAGTTTACCAGTCTGACCCCGGATGAATGGGCGCGGCTCCAGCAGGTGGTGAAAGCGCTTGAGCGGGAGCCCTATCAACGTGTTGATGTATCGGATGAGGCGGTCTGAGGGCGTCTTTCCTTCCAAGCATTGCGAGGGAGCGCTCTCCGTCGGCCCCGCGCAGGCCTAAATTTTCTAAGAGGTATGGCTCGATGCTTCGCGCACTCATGGTCAGTCTCGTGGCGACGGCCCTTATCGGAAGCCTGCTCTATTACACGCTGAAGCGGTCGGACCTGTCGCAGGGGCAACAGCGCGATGCGCAGGCGAGCCAGGCGTTTCAGCAGGAAGCGGTGGCGGTGGGCCGGGCGTTCGCGTCCTTCAGCGCAAGTGCGCTCGTGGTGGATGTGGCGAAGGTGCAAGAGGCGTTAGTGGGAACCTGGCGGAGCGGCCATCTCGCCGATACGATCGTCATCGATCATGGCAATCGGGTGATGGCCGCGTCCAACGCCGGGTATGTCGGCCAGCAGATTCACGATCCGAATTGGACCGCCATTCGCGCGCAGAATCGGGAAGCGGTCATTCGCGACGAGCCGATGCCGGGCCAGGAACGAGTGACCGTCATTGAGCCGATCCAGGACAAGGGGGCGACCATCGCGTGGGCGCGGCTCACGTTTGTCCGGCCGATGCAGCCGGATGCCGTGCGCGCTCCGCAAGAGCGGCTTGAACAGGTTGGCCGGATCATGGTTCCAGTGTTTGTCTTCTTAGCGGCAGCGATCGGTATGGCCATGCGGTTCGCGACATCGCGTCTGCGGCAGCACATTCGGTCTGTGGTGGCCGAGGCGATGACCGATGCTGATCGGCCGTCGTCGCGGGATGGCGAGCTGTCTTTCAGGGATCGCGGGGCTAGGCCTGGTGGCGGTAGCCGTACAGCAGCGTGATGTTGATGCGCCGGCTGAGATAGTCGTCGCGGAAGGCGACATCGTCCGTTTCGTGAAAGAGATCGGAGTTGAACATCACGGCGCGGTTGGCGCGATAGGGCACTCGGATCGTCTGCGCGCCGGCTTGGGTGAGCCATTCGAGAATCTTCGGTTTATTCTGCTCGCTGTTATAGGCCGCGAAGTTCCAATCCGCCGGCGCTTCTTTGTCATAGACGACTAACCCGCCTTTCTCGGGATTCAGATTCGCCTCGTCCGGTGTAATCCAGAAATTCACATTCACCGCAGCGGCGTCGGCATGGATAGAGAGGCCGCGCCTTGCGCTGTCTTGCTTGAAGGCCCAGGCCTGCGTAAGCCGATGGTCTTTGAAGATGCGGGGAAAGGCGCGGCGCAATTCTTCCGCGATTTGCAGCAGGAGGGGCGTGGCGAACCCATCGCCGAGGAACGCGCCGAGGTAGCCGTTGTCGTAGTCTTTTTTCCAAATCGTGGATTCGAGGCAAAAGTCGCGCAGGGCCGTCAAGGCCTCCGGCTTGAGCAGGTGGTCGATGAACGTGACTTCTGGCTGATGGCCGAGGTAGCGCGCTTCGATGGCCTGGACATCGAGCTGCGGATTCAGAGCGCCGTCCGGCAGCCGTTCACAGGGGGCGCGATAGAGAAATCGATTGAAGGAGGGCGCCACCGCTGCGAGCGCCGCCGGATCGATGGGGCACCGGTTGCGTGTGGGATGCGCCGCGGCCAGCGTAATTTCCAATCGCTCCAGCGCATCGACATAACTTCGCTGCGACGCATCGAGGCGGCCACGTTCGATGAGTAATCGGGTTTGCTCGGCGTCGTGTTTGACGCGAGATCGGAAGAGCGTGGTCTCTTGGACCGGTCCGCCGTGATGGTGTTTAGCGGTGGCTACCTGGGAAAAGTGGCCGATGGCGCCAGCATGATCGCCAATCCACATGGCGGCGATGCCCAGGTTGTACAGGGCCTTCGATGACGCCGGGGCAATGCTCAGAGCCTGTTGGAACGAGGCGATGGCCTCATCGCTTGCGCCCGTTTCCAGGAGCGCCAGGCCGAGGTTGTTCCAGGCTTCGAAATGCGCCGGCTTGAGCCGGATGGCTTCACGATAGGAGGCAATCGCATCCCGGAGCGCATTCTGCTCTTTGAGCGCGACACCGAGGTTGTTGTGAGTGTCGGCATGCGTCGGGTTGAGCCTCAGCGCGTTGCGATAGGTCGCAATGGCGGCGTCAAGGCGGTGTTGGTCTTTCAGGACATTGCCGAGATTGATCGTGGCATCCACATATTTTGGATTCAGCTCGATCGCCCGCTCATAGGCGCGGATGGCGGCGTCCGCCTTCCCGGCGCGTTGCGTGACCACGCCCAGGTTGAACCAATACAGCGGCGAGTTGGGCGTGCCATCGATGGCCTGGGTAATAAGCTCGATGGCGTGATCGAAACTGCCGACGCGATAGGCCAGCAACCCCAATAGATGCAGCGCTTCAGGGTGGCCGGGCGACATGTTTAACACGAGCTGATAATTTCGCTCGGCTTCCGCCAGCTGGCCGGCCTGGTGATGGCGTTTGCCCTGGTCGAGCAGATTGCGAATGGCGAAGCTGTCTGGCGCCGAGCCTGTCCTGCCCTGTTGCGATTCTTGCCGGCGGCGATCCGAACGATTCATGGGCAGTTCCTGCGCGCGGTCGACGGAACTATCGACCGTCAGGAGCAGCCTATACGAAAGATGCGCGCGGGGTCAAAGGGCGGATGTGGAGGTCGGAGGCGCCTCAGACGCCGGAGTTCTTGGAGCGAAAGGCTTGTCATGCATGCCGCATGTGCGGGGCTGCCCGCGTGATTGTATCGCTGTCGGAATCTGCGAAGCATAGCGAGCACCATTCGGCCATGTCCGAATGGGTGCATTGAAAAGGAATCCAATCTATGTGTATGTGTCGGTGGATGTGGATGCGGATGCGGGGTCCACGGTGAGGTTGAGCAACAGGATCGCAGGATGTCGTGCGGACCGAAGACGATTCCGCAATCACAGAACGGGAAAAGAGGATCGACATGATCTCATGTTCATGGAGCAAGCTGGTACATGGCCTCGCCGGCCTTACTCTGATAAGTGCGCTCATCCTTGAGCCGTGCGCCCAGAGCCCTGCCGGCGACATTAGTTACATCTATGACAATCTGGGGCGGTTGATGGCGGTGATCGATCCTGCGACCGACACGGCGATCTATTCTTATGATGCCGTCGGGAACCTCCTCGGGATTACACGGCAGAACTCGGCGACACTGGCCATTTTTCAGTTCACCCCGGACAAAGGCCCGGTCGGGACGACGGTGACGATCTACGGCACGGGGTTCAGCGCCACGCCTGCGTCGAATACGGTGAAGTTCAACGGCACAACCACAAGCGTGCTGACAGCGACGACGACGGTTCTTACAGCCAATGTTCCTGCAGGCGCCACCAATGGCTCCATCAGTGTGACGGTCGCCGGAGTGACGGCCACGAGTGCATCGAATTTTACCGTGGGGGTTGGCGGGGCGCCGACCCTGTCGAGTTTCAGTCCTGCGGTCGGAAATTATGGCGCAACGGTGACATTGACGGGAACCAATTACGACACAACGCTGATCAACAATCGGGTTGCATTTACCGCGGCCATGGGCGCGGTGTCCACGGCGACCAGTACGACATTGACCGTGCCGGTGCCGGCGACAGCCCAGACCGGTGTCCTCTCAGTGTCCACGCTGGCTGGCAAGGTCACCAGTGCGACGGAGTTCTTTGTCGCGCCACCGGGTGTGGTGGCCGCCGATATTCTCTACACTGGTCGAGCCGTCGTGAACGGGGCCACGGTCACGGCTGCGATTCCCACGGCGAACAAAAACGGGTTGATGGTCTTCGACGGCCTCGCGGGGCAGCGGATCAATCTGGGATTCAGTAGCGTCACCATCTCGCAGTTCAATGTCATGGTCTATCGCCCCGACGGGGTGGCTCTGACGCTCCTCCCCAGCGGGGTCAGTACTGCTGGCGGTGGGTTGGAGTTGCCGGTGTTGCCGATGTCCGGCACCTATACGATCGTGCTCGATCCCCTCAGTACCTATACCGGCAACGCGACGGTGACCGTCTCGACGGAAGTGGCCGGCACGATCACGCCGGGCGGGTCGGCTGTGCCGGTGTCGATCGCCCGGGTCGGACAGAATGCCCGCTACACGTTTAGCGGCACGGCCGGTCAAACCGTGAGCCTTGGGATGACGGCGGTGACCGTGACAGGGAGCGACGTCAAGATTCTGAAACCGGATGGATCGATCCTCGTGACCAAGCCGATGAACACGGCCAACGATGCCATCGACACGCAGGTGCTGCCGACCAGCGGGACCTACGCGGTCCTGGTCGATCCTCAATCCATCTTTACCGGGAACATGACGATCACCCTGTACAACCAGGCGGATGTGACCGGCATGATCGCCATCGACGGCTCGACCGTCGCGCCGACCCTGACCGTGCCGGGGCAGCGGGCTCGATACACCTTCAGCGGCACGGCCGGGCAGGTGCTGAATCTGGGCGTTTCCGGGGTCTCGATTACGAACAGCAACATCTCGATCCTGAAACCGGACGGAACCAATCTCGCCCTGGTCACCATTGGAACAGGCGGTGGGAGCGTCGATCCGGCGGCGTTGCCGGTCACGGGGACCTACACGGTCGTGGTGGACCCCTGGACTGTGTACACCGGCTCGGCGACGCTGACGCTCTCGTCGGCGTTCACCGGCTCGATCACCCTCGGCGGCGCCTCGGTTCCGGTGAGCCTCACCCGTGTGGGGCAGACGGCGCGCTATACGTTCAGCGGCACGGCCGGGCAGCAAGTCAATATCGGGGTCTCGTCGGTGACCGTGACGAACGCGACGGTGAGCCTGCTCCAGCCAAACAATACCGCACTCACATCAGGATCCATTGGAACGACGGGTGGGAGCGTTGATCCGCCAGTCTTGCCGACGACCGGGACGTACACCATCCTGGTCGATCCGAGCGGCACGGCGACCGGGTCGGTGACGCTCACGCTCTCGACCGAGGTGACAGGAAGTCTGACCGTCAATGCGGCCGCCACCCCGGTGACGATTGCCCGGGTCGGCCAGAACGGACGCTCTACCTTCGCGGGAACGTCCGGACAACTGGTCACGGTGCGGATCACCGGCAATACCTTCCCTGGTCTGACCACCCTCCGGCTGCTTCGCCAAAACGGCACGTTCTTGACCTACACTTGGAGTGCCGCCGCGAGCTTCAACCTGACGCAAGTCACATTGCCAGCCACTGAGACGTACACCGTGGTGATCGATCCGAGCACCATTGCCACGGGGACGCTGAATCTACAGGTGACGAATCCATGAGAGGCAAGAACACCATGAAAGTCGTAATCATAGGGTTGCTGTCGTGTCTGTGCCTGGCCCCGATTACTGGGTGGGCACAGTTTAATCCCGTCAAACCGTCTTCGGCGGGGGGCACGCCGATCCCGCCCGGATCGATCGCCTATCCGGGCCAGAATCCCACGACGCAATTCAACGGGCAGGCGTTCATCACGCCGTTTGGTCCCGGGACCACCGCCCAAGGCCCGTACGATGCCGTGGCGTGGTTCAAGATTACCGCCGAGGCTCCTAATTATGGCATTCCGACTGGTTGGGTGGGGACACCCAGCACCATGGGCTATTGTCACCCTCAAGCGGGTGGGAGTTTTTGGTGGGTGCAGCTGACATGGCCCACCTTTCTAGAACTCACCGGAGGCACGCCCTGCCAGAGTCCGTCTCCCGTTCCCATCGCGTCCAGGCTGGCCATTCATTATGTCGGGCAGCCGAATGGGCCGGAACCGCCCGCCGATCCGCCGGTGAAGTTCATCGATCCAGGCAATGCGTTAACTTGCCCCGCTGCTGGCGATCCTTGCGATACTCGGACTGGGCTTTATGTGCAAAATGATACCGATAGCGTAATCCCCGATGTCATCCCGATTCGTCTAATCAGAACATATCGCACAGAAGATACAGCGTCACGGGCATTTGGGATCGGCTCTAGCCATCCCTATGAGCAATACATGCTACGCGATGATCTCTGTACGGCTGCGAGAGTCATTATGCCGGACGGAGCCTATATTCACTTTGCCCGCACGAGTGGCACGAATTGTCTCGACTCCACGCTGCAACACAGCACCACGCAGACCGAATTTTATGCCGCAACGTTGGCCTGGGATCAAACCTTCCAGCGCTATCGGCTCAAGTTTAAAGACGGTACAGAATGGCGTTTCAGTGAGTATGGGGCTCTCGTGGCGATGCTGGATCGGAATGGCAATGCCACGACGTTGACTCGCGCGTTGGATGGCGGGTTGACCGGGAACCTCACCAAGATTACTTCGCCGAGCGGGAGGTACCTGACCCTAACATATGATGCCGCAAATCGCATTACGCAGGTGATGGATATACTTGGCCGCCAGATCGTCTACACCTATGATGCCAGCGGACGGCTGTGGAAGGTCACCAATCCTGCCAATGGGGTCGCTGAGTATACGTATGACGCTGGACATCGGCTGCTCACGCTCAAGGAACCGGGTGGGAATATTCATGTGACGAACACCTACGATGCCAATGGCCGGGTCGCGACGCAAACCCAGGCGGACGGCACCACCTATCAGTTTTCCTATACGCTGGATGGAAATGGAAAGGTTATTCAGACCGACGTGACAGATCCGCGCGGGATCATTAAACGTTTTGTCTTCAATAGTGCAGGATTGACCACAACGATTACCGATGCCTTGGGCCAGCCGGAGGCGCAGACCACGACTTATGAATGGCAGGCGAATACCAATCTCTTGTTGAGCGTGACGGACGCGCTGAATCGCAAGACGGCGTATACCTACGATGCCAAAGGCAATACGCTCACAGTGACGAAGCTCGCGACCACGGCGAATGCCGTGACGACCACCTTTACCTATGAGCCGGTCTTCAATCAGGTGGCGACCGTCACGGATCCGCTCAACCACACGACGACCTTTGGTTACGATGCCAAGGGCAATCTCACGACGATCACGAATGCCTTGAACAAGATCACCACGATTACGGTGAACAACGCGGGCCAGCCGCTCACGATCAAAGATCCGCTCAACAACATCACCACCTTCACGTATGAGGTGGGCGATCTTGTGAAGATCAAGGACCCGCTGAATCGGGAGACGCAACGCATTCTCGATGCCGCCGGGCGTCTCAGGAACGTCACTAATCCGCTCG
>JADLEJ010000019.1 GCA_020846195.1 Nitrospira sp. | reverse complement strand
GGGTGGAGATGAAGATCGTCACGCGGTCTTTGCGGGAGAGCTCGATCAAGAGCTCCCAAAATCCGTCGCGGGCCACCGGGTCGACACCGGACGTCGGCTCGTCCAGGATCAATATCTCCGGCTGATGAACGACGGCGACCGCCAGGGAGAGACGTTGGCGGATTCCGAGCGGCAGAGCCTCCGCCAGATCATCCAGATAGTCTTCCAGCGTGAACCGTTTGGTCAGCTCTGCCACACGCCCGGGGATCTTCTCCGGCTGGAGGTGAAAGAGGCGCGCATGCAGCTCCAGGTTTTGCCGCACCGTGAGTTCGCCATAGAGAGAGAACGCCTGGGACATGAAGCCGACACGCTTGCGCGTGTCAAGGTCCTGGGCGTTCACCGGCCGGTCGAACAGCTTGGCAATCCCTTCCGATGCGGGCAATAGACCGGTGAGCATCTTCATCGTGGTGGTCTTGCCGCAGCCGTTGGAGCCGAGGAAGCCGAAGATCTCGCCGCGCTCGATGCGAAAGCTCACATGATCGACTGCCGTAAAACTGCCGAACCGCATCGTGAGGCCATGCGCTTCGATCGCCGGCGGGCCCTCGTGTGTCCGGCGGGGAGGGATTGCGATGGCGCTGTGGCCTCGACGTTTCTCTTCAGGAAGCAATGAAACAAAAGCCTCTTCCAACGTCCGCACGTTCATGCGATCCTTCAGTTCCGCCGGGCTCCCTGTCGCAAGGACCTTCCCCGCGTCCATGGCCACCAGCCAGTCGAATCGCTCGGCCTCATCCATGTAGGCGGTGGCCACGAGCACGCTCATCCCCGCGCGCCGCTTCCGGATCCGATCAACGAGGTCCCAGAACTGCCGGCGCGACAACGGATCAACCCCGGTGGTCGGTTCATCCAGAATCAACAGATCGGGGTCGTGAATCAGCGAGCAACATAAGCCCAGTTTCTGTTTCATGCCGCCTGATAACTTTCCTGCGGGACGGTCCCGAAACGGCGTCAACCCCGTGCTTCGCAGCAGGTCTGTGATCCGCCATTCGCGCTCTTCACGGTTCTGTCCGAACAGGCGGCCGAAGAAATCCACGTTTTCGAAGACCGATAAGGTCAGATAGAGGTTGCCTCCCAGTCCTTGGGGCATATAGGCGATTCGCGGATAGCTCTCGTTGCGATGCCGCGCAGCCGCCATATCGCCGCCGAGGACTTCGACCCCGCCGGCCTGGATTTTTTTTGCGCCGGCAATCAGGGCCAGCAAACTGGATTTGCCGACCCCGTCCGGACCGATGAACCCCACCATGCGGCCGCCCGGAATGTCCAAGGTCACCGCATCAAGAGCAGTCGTGTCCCCATAGCGATGGGTGACGCCGGTGACACGAGCGACTGATGGAGGCGATTCATTCATGGCATGGGCTTGGTTTGAAGAAATGAGGGCCACTGAACGGCCTTATCCAACTGTACGTACGCCACGCCCGGGAGGCCCGGTTTGACCTGGGCCTCATGCCCTTTGACCAACTCGGGATCGATTTTGACCTTGATTCGAAACATGAGTTTCTCGCGTTCCGTCCTGGTTTCCACTTCTTTAGGCGTGAACTGAGCCTTGTCGGCGACAAACGAGACCGCAGAGGGGATGACGAGGTTCGGAGCGGCATCGAGCGTAATCCGCGCTTGAGCACCCAGCGCTATTTTCCCCGCCTCAGCGGCCGGAAGAAACACCGTCATGTAGACATCGGTCGGATCGATAAGCGTCAGGACCTTTCCTCCTGCTGCCAGCACTTCGCCGGGCTCCGCCAACCGAAACTGTACCCGGCCGCTCCGAGGCGCAGTCAGCACGCTATCCTTGAGATCAACCTGAATCCGTTCCTTTTGCGCGAGGGACGCCGCGATCGTCGCGTCCGCTTCCGCCAATTGAGCTTCAGCCTGTGTGGTCGCGGCCTTCGCCGTGTCCATCGTGGACCGCGTACGATCGTAGTCTTTCGCGGAGATATTGGCGTTGACGTAGAGAGCACGAGCCCGCTCAAAATCCCGTTCGGCTAATAAGGTTTCACTCCGCCGTTGCGCAATCAGTGCCTTGGCCGTGATCTGGCCCTGCCTGGAGCGCAGGACTTGCGCCTCCGCTTCTCGCACCTGTGCGTTCAACGAACTCGTATCCATGCGGGCGACGACTTGTCCGCCTTGGACGCGATCGCCCTCATCAACCAGCACCTCCGCAATACGGCCTGGGAATTTGGTGGCGACGTCGATCTCCTGCACCTCGAGTCGTCCGTTGCCGCTGGCAAATCCAACGAGCGGTGGGATTCGAAAATAGAACCACCAGACGGACGCTCCTGCCACAATCAATAGAAGCGCAATTCCTATAACAGTGGGGCGAGCGATCTTTGGGGTCGGCATGGAGTCACTCCGTGTCAATCAGTTCCGTGGGTCATCGCGCAGAACCGGCGAGACGCCGGCATTCACAAAATGCGTTTTCAGTCGTTCGAACCAGGCGGCTCGCTCTTCGGAGCTTCGAAAGAAACTCATCTGCCCCACCGCCCGCTGTACCTTCGCCAGATCGATCAGAAATTCATAGACCGCATTGGCGGCGGCCTGATTCGCGGTCAGCGCGGCATTCTGCGAATTCAGAAGCTTGATGATGTCCACCGCTCCTCTGGAATATTGATCCACCACCAAATCCAGGGTCTTGCGGGCCGACTCGGCCGCTTTCCGCGAGAGTCTGATGCTGGGAAAGGAAGCGCCGGTTTGATACAGCGTAGTGCGGACCCGTTCTTCAACCTGTTGCGCGACGGCGGCCCGCTCGAGCTGCACCTGACGCAGTTCTTCACGGGCCTTGAGGGCCGTGGCATCTTTGTATCCGCCCTGAAACAGGGGGAAGGTCAGTCCGATACTCGCCACATAGAAATTGTTCTGGGTCTGCGCAAAGCCGACCGGGCCCAGGGGAACTGTCAGGCTCCCGGCTCCTCCTCCCCCTTGGGCATATTGCTGAAACCCCGCGCCCTGCAAGGCGATCTCTGGAAGCCAATAGGCTCTCTGGGCATTCGTGATGGTTCGCTCCCGAGCCGCGCTCAAGGCGTCAAGCCGCCGCAATTCGGGAGCCGCCTGGATTCCTTCTTCGACTTCGAAATCCCGGAATATCTGAAATCCCCGTGGATTCTCGACATAGGCGAACAATTGGCGCGTATCGCCCAGTAACCCCGGGTCCTCCAGGGTTTGCTCCACCGTTTGAAACTTCTCTTCCAGCGGACGATTCAAGATGCGGTTCAGGTCCACTTCCGCCTGCCGTTCTTGAGCCTCGGCGGAGACCACAGCTTTTTGCCCATTGGCCACCTCTGCTTCCCATCGAAAGACTTCATCTCGGAGGGCATAGCCGACCGACTCACGGGCCGCAGCCAAGTCCAGAT
>JADLEJ010000018.1 GCA_020846195.1 Nitrospira sp. | reverse complement strand
TTCACTTTCTGAACTGGGTAAGATGCCAAAATCCTAAATGCGGAACCTTCAAGAGGGCCGGTGTGTCACGAGAACTCTCGCTCGCGGAAATCTTTCAACTCGGGTACTACTGGGAGACGAAAATTCTCCTCACCGGCGTGCGGCTGGATGTTTTTTCAGCCCTTGATGGGAAGCGAAAAACAGTTCAAGAGGTGGCGGCGCGCCTGGGTGCCCATGAGCCGACCCTGGCTCTTCTCTTAAACGCCTTGGTCGCGATGCGGCTGATCAGTAAAGAAGGCGAGACGTACGGCAATTCGACGGCAGCGTCCAGTCATCTCGTCAAGCATTCTCCTCAATATATCGGGCATTTGCTCCTGTTGCACGATGCGGAATGGGAGAACTGGGGGAAGCTCGAGCAGACCATTCGAACAGGCCAGCGGGCGGTTGACCGGCATGTCTTTGAGACGGACCCCGAGCTAGGTACGAATGTTCTGGCCGTGCTCCATCGAATCGGGCAGCAAAGCGGGCCTGATTTTGCTAAACGCTTACAGTTGAGCGGACCTGTGCGCATGTTGGATTTGGGCGGGGGCGCGGGGACCAATGCCATCGCATTTTGTCAGACCTATCCCGAACTCACTGCCACGGTATTCGATCTGCCCGCCACGTTGCGCTTGACTGAAAAAACGGTGAAAGAGGCCGGCTTGGAATCGCGGATCGCGCTGCGTCCAGGCGATTTCAATGTGGATGGCCTGGGCGGTCCCTATGATGTCGTGCTGATGTCCGACATTCTGCATTACCAGACCTATGAGACGAATGCGGCCTTGGTGAAGAAGGTGTTAGCGCACCTGGCGCCGGAGGGACGATTGATTATAAAGGATCGGTTTTTGGATGAGGCGGGGACCGGCCCTGCCTGGACAACGGCCTTTGCGGTGCATATCCTCGTTAATACGCAGCAAGGCGGCTGTTACAAGACCGGCGACGCGATTCAATGGATGACCTCAGCGGGGTTTGCCTCGGCTGTGGAATTGGAGAAAACCGCCGTAGTCCAGGGTCTGAAAGGAATAAGGTAAGCGCGCAATGGAATGGCTTAAGGATCCCGGTTTTCTCGGGACGCATGCCACGATTGGCGCGGATTTGAGCCAGTTCATGGCCACGCTGTTCACGGGGTTGTTCATTCTGGGGTGGATCCAGGCAAAACAGCGCAAGGCGGACGCGCATCATTGGTTGATGCTGGGCGGGATGATCTCGATGCTCAGTTTCTTCATCGCCTACTACTTGTTCCGGCAGTTGGGGGTTTTGGCGGTGGAGGGCAAAGAAGGCTTTGGGGGTTCGCAAGCGCTCTACGATTATGTGTTTATCCCGGTGCTGACGCTCCACATCATTCTCGTCATCATCGGATTGGTCATGGCGGTCTACATGATCGTGCTGGGATTTCGCTCGCAGCAGGTGATCGACGGTGTCCGGTCGTTGCGCCAGTCCTTGCTGGTCACAACCTGGAAGAAGGTCGGCGTGATTTTCGGCGCGGTGACGGTCGTCGTGCTGGGGTTATTCCTCTCTCGCGTGGCGACGGCTGGCTTCTCCATGCGGAAGCTGGAAGTCTATCTTGGGCTCCTGTTGCTGGTCGGGATTGTGCTGGCGGTGGAGATCACGATTCAACGCATCTGGCCGGACGGTGGGCGGCGGCATCGCGCGTTGGGCCGGTTTACGATGGTTATCTACTGCATCCTGTTCGCCACCGGCACGTTTACCTACGCGATGCTCTACATCCTCTATCCCGGCAAGATCGGGTAGCCCATGCTAACTTGTGGCTGTGGACGCTGGATGCATACCGAGGGCATTGAGGAGCGGGCCTACGACGATGGGGCGCTTCAGTGGTTCATCCGGTCGGAGTGCCGCGGCTGCGGCTTCAAGGTCGGGGTGGATGTGCCGGCTGGGCAGATGAACGGGCTTGTCGATCGGGTGATGTGGACGGACGATGCCGTGCATCGGTTGGATCGCATGCCGCCGTATTTGGCGCCACTGTTTCGAGACGAGGTGGAGCAGGATCTGCGGATTCGCGGCGAGCGGGTGGTGACCTACGATGTGCTGCTGCGCCCGCGAACGGGGGAGCGGATCGAATGGGAGCCTGAAGCGGAGCGCCGCTTGGATAAAGTCCCGGCTCCGGTGCGGGCGATGGCCAAGATCGAGCTGGAGCGAACGGCCGCCGACCGCGGCCAGACGCGCATTACCGTGGCGCTGATGGAAGAAATCAAGGCCAAGTACTTCGGGATGGCCGCGCAGAAATCGTAACGGCGAATCTGCACGAGTCGCTGTCAGTCTATGTTTCACGCCTGGCGTTTGATGAGTCGATTATGTTGCATCGAATGGCATTGCGGGTGCTGCCGAGTCTGAGTCTGGCAGTGACGGAAGACACAGTACGAAAACAAAAGCGCCTGGTCATGTTTGTACCAGGGCTGGTGGCGTTCGGCGTCTACCGCCTGGCGAAGCATCTGGTGCCGCTGACGGAGCCGCTCGTCTTGCTGGCGGTGAGCAGTCTGGTGGCGATGGTGACGGCTCTCCTGGCTTATCGGGTCGGACGGTCGGCCTCCTGGCCAGTCATCGCGCGAGAAGATAGCGTCCGGCTGCTGAGTTGGTTGGCTGTTTGGATTGGCGCGGTCTATGGGATCCAGCTCTCTTTATTGGTACTCGCCCTGTTGTGGATTGTGGGCTACAGCTATTTGCAGCATCCGGACGGCCCAGCCATGATGGCGATTATTATTTCCAGCACGGCGGTGGCTCGCGATGCGTTTGAAATCGGCCATGTGCGAAAGCTTACGGTGATGGGGCGTCCCTTTCTCACCTTCCCAGATGGAGCGGCTCTTCGCGCACTCGTGCAGAGCCGGCTGGCTCAGGTGGGATTGTGGGGATGTGTTGGCCTGGGTGTCGGCGGGTTGATGGGGTTGTCGGGGCATGCGGTCGCCGATGGACAAATGGCCGCGCTGGCTCAGTTGGCCGGCATTACGATTTTTGGCGGACTCCTCGCGCTCTGTGCCTATTTCGGTGGATTGCGCCCGTCCGCCTCATGGCTGGAGACGCTGAAGCGGACAGCGCCGGCCGAGTTGCTGAAGTATTGGTGGTGGCCGGGGATGGCCTTTGCGGCCACATATTATTTGGTCGTAATGGGGCTGGTGCTGTTTGTCGGCAGGCAGCCGGGAATGGCGACAGGGCTGGCCGTTGCGGGAGGCGCAGTCGTCACGGCGATGATGGCGCTCTACGGATATTATTTGGGGCATCGCCGGCAAGTTGAAGATGAGCAGTCACCGCAGCTGTCGAGCGGGATGCTGCGCTGTCCGTTCGTGATGGGGATTCTTGGCAAGTCGGCCAATGCGCCCGGCGGCATGGGCGAGCTGACTGGCGACATGGCCTTAAGCAAGACGGGATCGAAGGGGTAGTCGTATGCGTCGTCGCAATTGGATGACCGGTTCCATGATCGCGGTCGCGGTGTGTGTCACAATCCTGGCCAGCCTGCTGCCTGTGATCGGCAATGGTCCGAGTCCGTCGTTTGCCGAGGACGCAACCGACCTGTATTTTGGAACTACAGGCACGCCGCAAGGGCCGCCAGCCCCGGGCCCCCATGAGACCGTCTATTCGCGGGTCGGCTCGTTCGATAGCCGGCTGTTGGTCTGGTTTGTAACCCAGCAGCATACCTACTTCGGAGGATTCGTCCTTGCCCTGCCGCTGTTTTGCGCCTTGTTGGAGTTCGCCGGACTGATTACCAAAAAGCCGGCCTTGTCGCTGCGCTATGACGGCTTGGCGAGAGATTTGGCGAAGGTCGCGTTGCTGGCGCTTTCGGTGACGGCCGTGGTCGGAAGCCTCATGCTGTCCATGTTCATCTACTTCTATCCATCGTTCATGAAGTATATGGGCGGGACGTTCAAGTCGTTTATGCCGGTCTACGCCCTCGTGTTTGTCGGAGAAGCGCTGCTGTTGATCGTCTATTACTATAGCTGGAACCGGATGGCTGAACCGGGGTTGAAGTGGATTCATGCCGCGATCGGTATTCTGACGAATATTGTTGGGACGTCCTTGCTGTTACTGGCAAATGCCTGGTCGGCGTTCATGATGGCGCCCGCCGGTGTGGATGCCCAAGGGCGGTTCCTGGGGAACGTCTGGCATTTGCTGCATTCGGCGCTCTGGAACCCCCTCAACGTTCATCGTTTCCTGGCAGACATTATGTCCGGCGGCGCGGTGGTGCTGGCCTATGCCTGCTACCGGTTTTTCACCAGCAAAACGAGCGAGGAGCGGGCCTATTACGATTGGGTCGGCTATATCTTTTTGTTCGTCACGGTCTGCGCATTGCTCCCGATGCCGATCGCTGGGTATTGGCTCATGCGCTCGGTGTACGTGTTCAGCCAGAGCATGGGCGTGACGATGATGGGCGGGCTGTTGACCTGGCTCTTTGTGGTGCAGGCGCTCTTGATCGGCGCGTTGCTTCTGGGGATCAATTACTACATTTGGCAAAGCATGGCGCGCATCAAGGGTGGGGAGCGGTACCAGTCCTATTATCAGTTCCTCCTCGGTGTGCTGACGCTGGCGCTGTTTATCTGGCTGACGCCGCATACGGTTTTGATGTCAGGGGCGGAAGTGAAGGCGATGGGCGGCGCGCAGCATCCGGTGGTTGGGAACTATGGAGTGATGTCGGCGAAAAACGGCGCGGTGAATGTGATGATTCTTATCACGGCGCTCAGCTTTCTCTACTATCGGCGGGCCAATCGGACGATGACGGTGTCCTGGGTCAAGAGGGGGACTCTTCTGATTGGAACGCTGTATGCCGTGGGCATGGCGAATGTCATCTGGCTGTCGATCTATGGATTCTATTTACCCGCGAAAGTGCGCGTCGGACTGTCTTCGCCGCAAGCGGCTACGACTCTGATCGTCATTGTGGCGGGCGTCGTGATCAATCGCCTCATGCTGAGGGGGGCGATTGTGCATGGTCCGATTCAATGGGGAAAGATTTCGGTGCGCGGCATGGTGGGGTTGTTCGGTCTGGCGGCGGCGTTTACCTGGGTGATGGGATTGATGGGGTACATTCGATCGTCCGGGCGCTTGGCCTGGCACGTCAGCGATCTGATGGCGGACGTGTCCCCCTGGGCCTTTACGCCGGATCTGGAGTTTGCGTCGAAGATGGTCACGCTAAATATGGTCGTGTTTTGGGCGGCGGTGTTTGCGCTCTTTTGGATGTGCCAGCGCGGACAGCAGCCGGTGATGGGAGAAGAGTTTGTTGAGGAGCAGGCTCCGGCGCTGGCTCCGTCTTCTTCGCAAGAAGCCTCATCTTGAAGAAAGGGTCGATAGGTCTATGAACGGTCGCATGTTGTGGAGCGGAGTGGCGCTGGCGGGGCTCGCGCTGTGTGGCGGAAGTTTTACCGGCGAGCCGGCCTCTGCGCAAGCTCAGGTATTGGTGCTGGAGGATTTTCAAGGGAAAGAGGCCGATGGGTTTCCTTCGTCCTGGGATCATGAAAACCAGCGCAGTCAGTCCAAGGGGCGCGACGCTTACAAGGTGCAGACGGAAAACGGGGTGAACTATTTGTCGGCCAAAGATGCCGGGCAGCGGATCAAGAAAAAGAAGATCGATTGGGATCCGAAGGCGTATCCCGTGCTCACCTGGCGCTGGCGTCTGCTCAAGGCTCCGGCAGGCATCGATCAGATCGCGGCCATTTATGCCTCGCTCGATACCGATCTTCTGTTTATTCCGGTGTTCACGAAGTACGTCTGGAGTGGAACGAAACCAGAAGGGACGCTGACGGAAGGCGGCATGTTCAGCGGGTCTGAGATTGTGGCGCAGAGCGGGACAAAAGAGGTTGGCCAATGGTTTGAAGAGCGGGTGAATGTCTATGAGGACTTCAAGCGTCTTCACCAGCATGAACCGGCGCCGAAGGCCTGGGGCATTTCGATCATTGCCGCGCCCGGCGTCGAGATCGATTTCGGTTCGCTGGTGGCGAGCCCTGCGAAGTAACGGAGAGGGTCACCGCTGTCATGACTGAGGCAGGAGAACAGGGGCTGCCCACCAGAAAGCTGGTGGACATTGTATTCGGCGTCCTAGTGATGGGGACGGTAGGTACGTTGATTGGTCTTATCATGGGCACGGAATTCATGCCGCTGGCGATAGGCATTGGGCTGGTCATGGGCGGTGTTGTGGGGTTTCTCGGAGGCCGCCGGTTTCTCATCAGCATTTTAGTGGGAACGGTTTTGGGCGGCGCGTTGGCCTGGCTGTTGGCCGGGCCTGATCGGATTTCGTATGGGGCAGGTGCCGGAGCGGCCATGGGTGGATTTCTTGGCGTGCAGGTCTCGATGTTGCTGGATATGCGCGCGGCTCGCAAGGCCGAAGCGGCGAGTGCCTTTGTTGAAGGGGACGCGCAGGATGCGCGTCAATAAGAGAAGCGATCGCTGTCGATTTTTTTGAGGAGTACACGGAGACATATGGAAAATAGGGGTGTGCTGATCGGGTCGATCGTCTTTGTGTTCGGGTCATTTATTCTCCTGATTGCAGGGCTGGTCTATGAGTCGTATAAGGCCAAGCAGATGCGGGAGCTGGCCATGAGCATACCGACAGAATCTCGTCCGGTAGCGGCCGCGCCGGTTGCCCAGGATTTCTCCATGTACAAGACGAGGATCGGCGATGAAGGGCGTGAGATGGTGCAGGTGCCGGCGGGGCCGTTTACGATGGGAAGCAGCGATGGGGATCCGGATGAAGCGCCTGAGCGGCAGGTGTTCTTGAAAGGGTTCTTTATCGATCGCAACGAAGTGACGCAGGATGAGTATCTGCGTTTCGCCAAAATGACCAAGCGCGCGTTTCCGCGGATCGAGGTGTTCGAAGACGATCAGTCGAAAGTGTTAAAGCCTGAATTGGCGGCGATGAGCGTCTCATGGAACGACGCGGTGGCCTATTGCAAGTGGGCCGGTAAGCGGTTGCCGACTGAGGCGGAATGGGAAAAAGCAGGGCGTGGCGAAGGGAAGCGAAAGTACCCTTGGGGCGACAAATTCATGAACGGCGTGGCCAATGTGGATGGGCCGGAGGACGGCTATAAGTATCTTGCGCCGCCAGGCTCGTTTGAGGCTGGCCGCAGTCCCTACGGATTGCACGATATGACGGGCAATGTTGCCGAGTGGGTCGCGGATACGTACGACGAACATTACTATAAAAAGGGCGGGTATCGCGATCCCAAAGGGCCGGATGAAGGCGATTTGAAAGTCGTGCGTGGCGGGTCTTGGCGAGAGACCGAGCAAAACGCCAGGCTCTCCAAGCGATTCGCCGCGAAGCATTGGCGGAATGACATCACAATCGGAATTCGTTGTGCGAGCGATTTGGAGCCGAGCGGCGACATGGCCGGTCAGTAGCCGTTATGGAAACCAGATTCAAGGTCGTGTTTCTTATCGTGGTCCTGCTGTTCGCGGCCATGCCGATTATTGCGATTCTTCGTGGGACAACCACGACTCCCTTTGAAGAGAATGATCCCAGTTCCCAGACATCAGTGCATCCCGAAGACATGTCCGCCACAGGTGAAGTGCCGCTAGATGAAGAAACGGTCTTGATTCCTGCCGGAGTTTTTCTGCGTGGGACCGATGTGGGCGGGCTTGACGAAGGGCCGCCCAGGGAGATCTTTCTCGATGCGTTTCGAATCGATCGCTACGAAGTGACGAACTCGCAGTATGGGCAGTTTGCCGCGGCCACTGGCCATCGGAAGGCCGGGCCTCCGTCGCGCTATGCCAAAAATGTGTCCAAAATGCGCGGCCCCAATCAGCCCGCTATCTATGTGTCATGGGACGACGCCGTGGCCTATTGTCAGTGGAAGGGGCGGCGGCTTCCCACGGAGGCGGAATGGGAAAAAGCTATGCGGGGCTCCGATGGTCGTCTGTGGCCCTGGGGAAGTGCAGAACAGCCCGATGGGGCGAATTGGGCGCGGGTCAATGATGGATTTGAAGCAAGCGCCCCCGCAGGATCGTTCAAGGCCGATGTCAGTCCGTACGGTGTGATGGATGGGGCGGGGAATGTCATGGAATGGGTGCAGGACTGGTATGCGGAGGGGTATTACAAGGAAGCCCCTGACCGTAACCCGCCGAGCCCTGAGTATGGCGTCTACCGTACGATGCGGGGAGGGGCCTATACAACGACTGGGGGCGATCTTCGCCTCACCAGTCGGAGTAAAATGGTCCCTGATTTTCGTGATGAAACGATCGGGTTTCGGTGTGCGATGTCGGGAGAAAATGGCGAGGGTGAGACGGCTACTCGAAACGAGAAAACTACAGAAAATCAAAGTAGTAGAGAATCAGAAACACGGCCAAAATGATATTGACAACCATACCGGCCAAAACTATAATGTCGAAAATTTTTGAGTTTTTTGTCATGGTTTTCCCTGTGTTGTTGTAGTCGTCAGCTAAGGAATTTTGAATAACACACAGGTTTTTGGGTGTCAAGGAATTCGCAGACTTCACTCATTATCTCGAGCATGGAAGGGGAGGCACGATGGCGACGGGAACAGCGGACAGCGATGTGATGGTTAAGGTCGGCAAGATGATTTTTTACATCACTTGCGCGGTGGGTCTGTGGTTTTTTTATTGGTTTTCTGGCATTCAGTGCCCCTGCTAGATTAGGGCCGCTGACGGTGTGATTTTTTGCGTTTTTGATCGATCTGATGAGGAGGAGATGATGGGGCAGAATATTCTGTATGGGATTATCTCTGTAGTGATCTGCGTGGGATTCTTCCTGATGGTTGACCATTTTCTGATGGATATGCAGGGGCTGGACTTCTGGTACATGTTCCGCAAGTAGTTTGGCTCTGCGTGTGAGTTATAGGGCTTGCGATGAATCTTTTTCGTAATGCATTAAGGAGGTATCCCATGGGTCTTGTAACCCGGAAGAAAGTGTTCTCAATCATGGCGCTCTGCGCGATGGTTGGCCTCCTTCTGTTTCCTGTGGTGGTGTCGCTTCCGTCACTGGCAATCGGTGCGGA
>JADLEJ010000017.1 GCA_020846195.1 Nitrospira sp. | reverse complement strand
GGACGAGCTTGTGATCGAGCAAATACCTTTGAAAATCAGGCAGAGAAGCTTGTGTGCCTCTTACAGCGGCTCCCATAAAAAGCCTCTATACTCTTTTAACCATAATATCAGAAAATGCAAAGACAGTGGCGTTTGTGATACTGCAAAGAATGGATTTTTATTATTGATATAAGCAACACAATATGCTATGTTCATATACAATTTTTTTGAACTGCCAACTTGGCAGATTAAACGTTATGTCGCTTGATGACTACCCCTGAACGAGGAGCCTGAGTGTCCACAAAAGAAGCCACAGCCCGAATCAAGATCAACAAGCTGCTCGAAACAGCAGGCTGGCGATTCTTCCCTGAGGGCGACACACCTGCAAACATCCGGCTTGAGCCGACCGTTGCCATCAAGCCCGCCGACCTCGATTCGCTTGGCGAGAACTTCGAGAAATCCGAGCGCGGCTTCGTCGATTTCCTCTTGCTCGACGCCCGTGGCTTCCCGTTAATCGTCCTGGAAGCCAAGGCCGAGGACAAGAATCCCCTCGTCGGCAAGGAGCAGGCCCGCAAGTACGCCCGTTCGCAGAACTGCCGGTTCGTCATCCTCTCGAACGGCAACCTGCACTACTTCTGGGATCTGGAGCGCGGCAACCCCTACGTCATCACCTCGTTTCCGACCCCGGACTCGGTCACCGGCTACAAACAGGTCACCCCGAACCCCCAGCGTCTCGTCGAAGAGCATGTCGAGGCGGACTACATTGTCCTGACCCAGCGCCCGACCTACCAGTCCGAGGCGGGCTGGAAGAATGAGGCCGAACGCCCGGCATACCTCCAGGCCAACAAGCTCCGGTTCCTGCGCCCCTACCAGCTTAAAGCCATCCATCAGTTACAGGCCGCAGTGCGGGAAGGGAAAGACCGCTTCCTTTTCGAGATGGCCACAGGCACCGGCAAGACGCTGACGGCCGCCGCCGTGGTGAAGCTCTTTCTGCGTTCCGGCAACGCCCGGCGTGTGCTCTTCCTGGTGGACCGGCTGGAACTGGAGGATCAGGCCAGGAAGGCGTTCGCCGGTTTGCTCTCCGCCGATTTCCAGACGGTCATCTACAAGGAGAACCGCGATGACTGGCGACGGGCCGAGATCGTCGTCACCACGGTGCAGTCGCTGCTCTTCAACAACAAGTACCAGTGCCTCTTCTCGCCGACCGACTTCGATCTGGTGATATCGGACGAGGCCCACCGTTCCATCGGCGGCAACGCCCGCGCGGTGTTCGACTACTTCATCGGCTACAAGCTGGGTCTGACCGCCACGCCGCGCGATTACCTGCGCCGCTTCGACAAGGACAACCCGAGCACCCGCGACCCGCGCGAGGCCGAACGCCGTCTCCTGCTCGACACCTACCGCACCTTCGGCTGCGAGAGCGGCCAGCCCACGTTCCGCTACTCGCTGCTCGACGGCGTCAGGGACGGCTACCTGGTCAACCCGACTGTGGTGGACGCCCGCACGGAGATCACCACGGAGCTCCTCTCGGAAGAGGGCTTCATCGTCTCCTTCACCGACGATACCGGCGAGGACCAGCAGGAAGCCTTCAAGCAGCGCGAGTTCGAGAAGCGGTTCTTCTCCGAGGCTACCAACCAGCTCTTCTGCAAGACCTTCCTCGATAACGCCCTGCGCGATCCGGTCAGCGGCGAGATCGGCAAGTCCATCGTCTTTGCGGTCAGCCAGAACCATGCCGCCAAGCTGGCGCAGATCTTCAACCGGATCGCTGACCGCACGTTCCCCGGCAGGTACCAGTCGGATTTCGCGGTGCTGGTCACTTCCTCGGTTCCCGACGCCCAGCAGTTCACCAGCAACTTCGCCAACAACAGCCTGCTCGGCTCGGGCAACTTCATCCCGGCCTACAAGACCAGCAAGGCGCGCGTCTGCGTCACCGTGGGCATGATGACCACCGGCTACGACTGCACCGATATCCTCAACCTCGGCCTCTTCCGTCCCATCTTCTCGCCCACGGATTTCATCCAGATCAAGGGTCGCGGCACGCGCAAGCACGACTTCCTGGAACACCTCTTCGACAACCAGATCCGGGCGGGCATCGCCCTACACCAGAAGACCGGCTTCAAGCTCTTCGACTTCTTCGCCAACTGCGAGTACTTCGAGACCGAGTTCAACTACGACGAGGTGCTCACGTTGCCGCGCCCGTCCGCCAGACCCCGCGACGAAGGCGGCGGAACCGGGCCGGTCGTGTACGAGGGCACCTACGAACATCCCGGCGCCGACATCCTCGCCTCGGTTCGGGAGGAGACGATCGGCTACGAGGGCATGAAGATCGACCGGATGTTCTTCGAGCGGTTCGAAGACGCCGTCCGTGAAGATCCGGTCATCGTCGCCGCCGTCGAAGCCGGCCAGTGGGACCGCGTGATCGACTACGTCAATCGCGAGGTCTTCGACAAGCCCGAGGAATACTACAGCCTCGACAAGCTGCGGAAGGCTGCCGCCGTGGACCGGCGCATCACCCTGCGCGAGATCCTGGAGAAGGTCTTCGGCCTGATCCCGCGCTTCAAGAGTAAGGACGAGCTGCTCGAAGAGGAGTTCGCCAAGTTCGTGGCCGACCACGTGCCCGAGCCGCCTTCGGCGATTCCCGCGATCAAGCACTACTTCAAGGCCTACGTCACCAGCGGGCGGGTCCGCGACATCATCGACCAGCGCCAGTTCGCCGATCTTGCCACCAACCCCGTCTTTTCGACCCGAGACTTCAAGGCCGTGCCAGAGAAGTTCCGCACCCTTGTGCCGGAATACATCAAGGACTACGTCTCCTTGAACCAGTTCACAGCATAGGAGGATTCATGAGCACACCACAGAAAGCCGCCGTGAACGTGAAGGGGACATCCGTTACGGTCCTTATCCATCAGGAGCAGGACTTCATCTCCCTAACGGACATCGCCAAGCACAAGGAGCCCGACCGGTCCGATCACGTCATTCAGAACTGGATAAGAAACCGGAACACGATTGAATTCCTCGGCATCTGGGAATCCCTCAACAATCCTGGATTCAAACCCCTCGAATTCGAGGGGTTTAGAAACAGGGCGGGTCTAAATAGCTTCGTGTTGACCCCCGTCCAGTGGATCGAAGCCACCGATGCAATCGGTATCGTGTCGCGGCGAGGACGCTACGGCGGCACCTTCGCCCACAAGGACATCGCCTTCGAGTTTGCCACCTGGATTTCCGTAGAGTTCAAGCTCTATCTCATCAAAGAGTTTCAACGCCTCAAGGAGGACGAAAACAGCCGTCTGTCGCTTGCCTGGAACTTGAATCGCACCCTTTCAAAGCTCAATTATCGCATTCACACTGACGCCATCCAGGCACACCTTATCCCGCCGACGGTGACCCCGGCCCAGGCCGCCATGACCTACGCGAGTGAGGCCGATGTCCTCAATGTGGCTCTCTTCGGGTACACCGCCGCCGAGTGGCGCCGCGCCAACCCGGGCAGAAAGGGCAATGTCCGCGATCACGCTACAGTAGAACAACTTCTCGTATTAGCCAACATCGAGGCGATGAACGCCGAACTTATCCACATGGGGCTTCCGCAGGGCGAACGACTCAAGCGGCTCAACGAAGTCGCCATCCGCCAGATGCGGGTGCTGACGGCTGCGCCGGCGCTGAAACAGTTGAAGGGATAGGCATGCTCGACACCAATACCAAACGCCGCATCGACACCGCCCGCGACATCCTCGTGGGCAAGGTGCCCGACCCCAAGAGCCAGGTCGAGCAGATCACCATCGCGCTGATCTACAAGTTCATGGACGACATGGACGCCGAGGCCGAGGAACTGGGCGGCAAGCGCAAGTTCTTCGCCGGCGAGTACGCCCGCTATGGTTGGGCGAAGCTCATGCGGTCAGGGCTCGGCGGGCACGAGACGCTCAACGTCTATGCCGAGGCCATCGCCAAGATGCCGGAGAACCCCGGCATCCCGCCGCTCTTCCGAGACATATTCAAGAACGTCTTTCTGCCCTACCGCGATCCGGAGACCCTGCGGGCGTTCCTCAAGATCATCGACGAATTCGAGTACGACCACTCCGAGCGCCTGGGCGATGCCTTCGAATACCTGCTCTCGGTGCTCGGCAGCCAGGGCGACGCCGGGCAGTTCCGCACCCCGCGCCACATCATCGACTTCATCGTCGCGATCATCGACCCGAAGAAGACCGATACCGTACTCGACCCGGCCTGCGGCACGGCGGGCTTCTTGATCTCCTCCTTCAAACACATCCTCCGGGCCAATACTGATAAGGACGGCCAGAGCACCCTCACCCCCGACGAGCGAGGGCGGCTGGCCGCCAACTTCAAGGGCTACGACATCTCTCCCGATATGGTGCGCCTGTCGCTGGTCAACATGTACCTGCACGGCTTCACCGACCCGCACATCTTCGAGTACGACACGCTCACCAGCCAGGACCGCTGGAACGAGTACGCCGACGTCATTCTCGCCAACCCGCCCTTCATGTCGCCGAAGGGGGGAATCAAGCCGCACAACCGCTTCAGTGTGCAGAGCAAGCGCAGCGAGGTGCTGTTCGTGGACTACATGGCCGAGCACCTGACGCCCAACGGCCGCGCCGGCATCATCGTGCCCGAGGGCATCATCTTCCAGAGCCAGACCGCCTACACCCAGCTTCGGAAAATGCTGGTGGAGGACTACCTCGTCGCCGTCGTCTCCCTGCCGGCGGGCGTGTTTAACCCCTATTCCGGCGTAAAGACCTCGATCCTGATCCTCGACAAGGCGCTGGCGAAGCAGGCCGACAGCATCGCCTTCTTCAAAATCGAGAACGACGGCTTTGGCCTGGGTGCTCAGCGACGCCCCATCGATAAGGATGATCTGCCCCAGGCCCGCGCCGAGATTGCCGAGTACCTGCGCCGTTTGCGGGCGCGGGAGTCACTGGACCACTTCCAGCCGACGCTCGGGCTGGTTGTAGCAAAGGAGAAGATCGCGGCGAACGGCGACCACAGCCTGAGCGGGGAGCGGTACCGGGAGAATGGTGCGCGCACACACGCGTTTCCACTTGTCGCGCTCGGCGAGGTGTGCACCATCAATCCGGCTAAGTCGGAAGGTCTCTCCCACCCGCCGGACACGCTCGTGTCATTCGTTCCAATGGCCGATCTCGGCGAGAACCGCATCAACTTCACCCCGAGGGAGACGAAGAGGATCAGTGAACTCGGATCGAGCTACACCTACTTTGCAGATGGCGACGTACTTCTTGCGAAAGTTACGCCTTGTTTTGAAAACGGCAAGGCCGGGGTCGCCAAGGGGCTGACCAACGGTGTGGGCTTCGGGTCTAGCGAGTTCTACGTGCTGCGGCCGAGTGACCGCGTTCTGGCCGACTACATCTACTTCTGCGTGACAAGCAGGAGCTTTCGTAAGCCGGCCATCGCCCAGATGACCGGCACAGGTGGATTGCAGCGTGTGCCGCGAGCATACGTTGAGCAATTCGAAATCCCCCTCCCGCCGCTGGAGGTGCAGAAGGAGATTGTGGAGGAGATCGAGGGCTACCAGAGGGTCATCGACGGCGTCCGTGCCGTCCTCGACAACTACCGCCCCCATATTCCAACGTCTTGGATACCGCGACATTTGGATGTCGAAGAACGACTAAAGACTGCTCTTGATACATTTATACGACGAGATTCTAAACTGATCGATCTCAATACTAATGAGCGGTCAATGACGGCAAAAATCGTAGATTACCTTCAGGATGAGTTTCAGGAGTGGGATGTGGATCACGAATATAATCGAGATGGAAACGATCCAAAACGAGGCACCAGCGGAACGCTTACAACACCCGACATTATTATCCACCGCCGTGGCACCAATGAAAACTTCATTGTAATAGAAGTTAAGAAGGAGCGCGGAGGGGAAGATCTTAACCGACTGAGGGAAATCGCCACACAAAGGCGCTATCGTTACGCATTTGCAATCACGATTGATCAAAATCGGCAAACAAGCGACTGGATCAGCCCAATTATTTTTGCCGATGCTGCCCCCCAGATCTCTATCCTCCCCGACTGGCCGATGGTGAAGTTGGGGGAGCACTTCACGACATCAAGCGGCGGCACGCCGTCGAAGGCCAATCCGCGCTATTGGAAAGGCACTATTCCTTGGGTGTCGCCAAAAGACATGAAGTCAGATCTCATCCTCGACACTGAAGACCACATCTCCGAAGAGGCTGTTACCGACAGTGCGACGAAGTTGTTCCCGGCTAAGACTGTGGTTTGCGTCGTTAGGTCAGGCATCCTGAAGCATTCGTTCCCGGTGGCGCTGCTTTCGCGACCGATGTGCATCAATCAGGACCTGATTGCATTTCAACCTAAGGGCGTGGAAATCCTTTCAGAGTTCTTGTTCTATGTCCTCAAGACGCATTCGGCTTCAATCCTTGTTGAAGGTATTAAGCCTGGCGTGACCGTTCAGAGCTTCTACAACGGATTTTTCAAGAAGTACAAGATCCCCCTCCCACCTCCCGAAACCCAACGCGCCATTGTCGCCGAAATCGAGGCCGAGCAGGCGCTCGTCAACGCTAACCGCGAGCTGATCACCCGCATGGAGAAGAAGATCCAAGCCACCCTCGTCCGCGTTTGGGGAGAAGAAAATCAAGGAGGAGTTGTATGAGTACCGTAGTTATCTGCGGGGCCGGCGTTGATAAAAGCGATGGGATTGATATGCCACTTGCGGCAGAATTGGTTCCACGTATCCGCAACTTTCTCAAGACGGATGAAGGCCAGGTCATCGACAAATCCTTACGAAAAATTCTCCCAAATTTGCATTTTAGCTACGACAGGTTCATCAAGGATGCGGTCGATAAACTTTCAAACGAGTTTCGCGGACAGGTGGCGAATATCGTTGAATGCATTGGGCGACAAGTTGAATCTAGCGAGCTCGAAGAATCGGACAGAAAGTTGGGCAAGCTGATTGTAGCACTTCTTATCAAGATTCAAAAGCTTCAAGAGGATGTTCGACTAGACGAGGCAACGGAAATTTTGATCAACGATGTCTTCGGCGGGGAAATCACTGTTGAGGATGACAATATCATCGACCTGCCGAAACTCTCGTTTACCGATGTTTTCAATACAGTTATGCGCAAGATTTTCGAGCGCAGTCTGAATGAGCCCAATCATCCTATATTGCAGCATGTTCGCGGTAATCTTATGGATTTTGAACGACTGCTTATGGATAGCTTTATCGGGTTTTATACCAATTCCGAGCCCCAGATGAAGAATTACATGTATCTTTCCTGGACTCTTTGGGCCTACCTGAAACACTGCGAAACAGCCTCTATAAGTAATGGACCGACGCCATTCTATTCCACCCTGCCGGATGACTGGACCATGATCACACTGAACTACACCTCTTTTGCCAGAAAACGATTTGGTGACAACCGTGCGCTCTACTTCCATGGCGACCTTTCGAGTTTTATCCGCATGCGGGATCGACAGCTGATCCCGATAGACAACTACGACCGCGTGGAGATCGCTGCCTTCATCAAGGATACGGTCGGTCAGAATACGCGCTTTGAGAAAGGCAAAAGACCGACCTGCGTAGTTCCTTCAATCGTTCCGCCATTGAAAATGAAACCGGTACTTTCAAATGCGTTCATCGACATCTGGTATCGATCCAAGGATGCCATTGCAAATGCGAAAAAAGTTGTGGTTGTTGGCTATTCATTCAATTATGCCGATGAGCACTTCAACGATCTTATCAGACGGCATAAAGATAGGGAAATTCTCGTCATCGACCCTTATGCCGAGGGCGTCAGAGATAATCTGCGTAACATCTTTTCACACAGTGCGGATGACTATGTATCAAGCCAATTCCAAGGCAAACTGTGTTTTTGCAAAGACGGGCTGATAATTGTAAAAGCAAAGGCCACTGAATTAGATTGGGAGAAAGTCTGAGCCATGTACGAACCCGCCGAATTAGGCAACTACCTGCCGCTCTCCTTCAAGAGCCCGAAGGAGCAGGAGTACATCGCGTTCCTGTGTTAAAAGGGGATTGTTCTATTTAAGAGCATGATATAATAAGACAAAATCAATGAGAAGGAGATAAACGTGATAAGGACCAAAGAACTTTTTGACGAAGCAATTTCGCTGCCCATAGAAATAAGAACGAAACTTATTGAAAAACTCCTGAGGAGCTTGAATCCTTCGCAAAAAGATGTGGACAAGCTATGGGCAAGGGAGGCGGAAAAGAGAGTTGAAGAGATAAAAAGCGGAAAAGTAAAAACAATTCCGGGAGATAAAGTATTTAAGAAAATACATGACAGGTTAGGCTCTTGAAGTATTCGTTTCATCCGACTGCAGAAAGAGAGCTGAACAATGCTGTCGGTTACTATAACGAGCGCCAAAACGGTCTCGGATTGGAATTTGCAAAAGAAGTTTACCGTACCATTCAAAATATCCTTTCATTTCCCGATTCATGGGCACCTCGCGGTGATGCAGCTCAATAGAGAGCCCGAGTACTGGGAGGACAGGGTAAAAAAAAGGCCATAATCAATCACTCATGCAGACTCCGTTCCACTGCGACGCATAATTCAGGCATTAGACCGTACAGCATTGGAGGCGATCAAGGAGGAGCAGACGATAGCGGAGTCGGCACAGCAATGCGGGGGCATCCGAACCTGATCGTGGAGTTGACAAAGGGAACGCGCAACCTATATAACATAACAAACAGGTGCCGAAAGGCTTAATAGGGAATCCCGCGCAGGTGTCACCACCGATTCGGGAGCGGTCCCGCCGCTGTGACCGGGAACAAAAGCCGACTGAGCCACTGGGGAGAGAATCCTGGGAAGGCCGGCGAGTAGGATGAACCGGAAGCCAGAAGACCTGCCTGGAATAACTCATCGCGCAGAGCCCGCAGCTCACGATACGAGCGAAAAAGAGCTCTTTTGAAAGACAAGGAGTCGGCTGCTGGAAACGATGAGCATGGCGCGGCGCAATGCCGTTATGAAAACCTTTTCGAGGATGGAAGGTACGGGGATGAAGAAAACAGGGTGCAATCCCCAGGGCACATGCCCTGGGGATTTTTTGT
>JADLEJ010000016.1 GCA_020846195.1 Nitrospira sp. | reverse complement strand
GCAAACTCCACCATAACGATGAACCCGGTGGCCACCAGCGACGCCGCATTCCGGGGTGGGGCATGCCCCACCCCGGAATACACCATCGCCTACACCGGAAATTACACCACGAGCGCGGACGCTAACTGCCTACAACGCTGCGGAGTATCTCGCCCCTCGTCGGCGGATGATGCAGGATTGGGCGGACTTTCTGGATGGAAGGAAGGTTGTGGACATCAGCAAGGGACGCAAGCGGGCTGCTTGAAGCACCTGGTCAGACAGGGCCGATCCAGTCGGCCCGCAAACGGTAAATACCTGACATGGCTCCATCCACGATGACGGTGGAGTCAATAAGTTCATCGCATGGCTCGTCGTACTCGATGACCCAGACCTCATTGATCTCTGTCGTCAGGATCAGGCCGCGCCGGGTCCGGCCCAGTAGCCCGGCCACGCGCCGTCGGCTCGTATTCACTGCTTTCCTCGCTAAAAGCGCCAATGGCGGAGGACGTCGCGAACGTATCCTGGCGTCTCGTCGTTCCGCGGGATACCGCCCGCGCGTTCGACTGCACCTGGACCGGCATTGTAGGCCGCCACGGCCAAGTGGACCATGCCGAATTTGTCGAGCATCTGTCGCAGATATCGGGCAGCGCCGAAGATGTTAGCCATCGGGTCAAAACGGTTCGAAACACCGAGTTCGCGGGCCGTCGCCGGCATCAGCTGACCGAGGCCAGCTGCGCCCGCCTTGCTCACGGCGAGTGGATTGTATCGGGATTCTGTCCAGACAAGTGCATCGAGTAGGCCGGTGGGCAAAGAGTACTTTGCTTCAGCGGCATAGATGTGAGGCAGAAAGCTTGCTCGTCGAAAGCCGGATGGCCCGGCACCAGTCTTGGGTTGGTAGCGATAGGGAAGGCGGACCCGGCCTACCGCGCCGATCTCGGGATTCGATGGTGTCGAATTCAGCGCCGATTGCCAGAGCCCATGCTCGACCAACTGGAACCCGTTTGATGCCTGTGCAATCCGGATGCCATCGGAGCGGCTGTCACCTTCTTCGGGCATGTGGGGAGCCGGCAGGTCTTGCGCGCTGGCAGGAGTGGCAAACGCGATGGCGATGCCAATGCTGCCGATCATCAGGGTTTTCAGTGGCATTTCTCGATCCTTCTATAGCCGAATCGAGAAAGAACATATATAGAACATGGGGCGTAGGTGAATTTGGTGAGGGCAGGGGTGAAGGTCGTATCCGCGCCAGCATAGGCGGCGCTCGCCGCAAGCGCCGCGACTGCGACCGGGATGGCAATGTTGAGGGTCTTGCCGAGACCCTTGACGCTGGCGCGCCGGGGGAGGGTGAGAGACTGCATGTGAAGCTCCGGTTGGAGGGGTGGTCACAGCGTTCTTGCGTTCGCTGTGTGTTCCACATGCATCTAGGAAATGATCGTAGGAAAGGGTTGGCATCAAATCCGCTTTGGAGACGGATGGATGCGGACACTTTTTTCAGGGCTCGTCGGCCTTCAACAGCAATAATGACGATAATATAGGGTTTTCATGTCGAAGATCGCCGCCGCATGCGCCGTGATCCGCCGACGACTCGGGCAGAGGAACTGATTCGCCTTTAAACGAGATGTTCCCTCTATGTTCTTTTCATTTTCCTACATGGGACACTTCGCGTTATGCCTGCGAGTCGCACCAGTGCAGAAGCTAGGAGACAACCATGTACCATCCAACCGCCGCCGCCAGACCGGCCAATGAAAGCCTGGCTCGCGTACTTGCCCATGCGATCGATGCGGCCGGCAAACCCCGCCACAGGATTGCCAATGAATGCGGAATGCATCGCGAGACCCTGCTTCGCGTCGCGCGCGGTGAGCGGCCCATCGGGCTCGACGAAGCATCTCGTGTGCTTGCCGCCTGCGGAGCTCAGCCCCGCGCCAGCATGATCCTCGCTCTCGCCGGGCAGGAAGATCTCGCGTGCGAGTGGATGCATGGCGAGATGGGCGAGTTTCTCGAAGAGTTCTTCACCAGCCTACCCGTCCATCTCCAGCGGACCCTCGGCCGCCGGATCGAGGATCTGCGGCCCCGCTGGGCGGGCGGCACGGCGCAGCTCGTTGCGCGAATGCTCGCCAAGCACATCGATGATTTCGCCAATCGCGACATCGCCATGTCGCTGTCACGGTAAGCCTGGGAGTTCGGAGGGGACTGAACTTTACGATTGAGATGAGCAATGTCGCATTTAGCACAAGATGAAACGCCCTACCTGCCGCCGGCGGAAACTGTGCCGCCGGCCCGACTTCTTCGACTGCCGGAAGTGATGGCCCGCGTCGGGCTGCGCCGTTCAGCCATCTATCAGCGGATGAGCGAAGGGCGTTTCCCCAAGTCACGATCGCTAGGGCCCAAATGTGCAGTTTGGGTCGAAGCGGAAATTGATGAGTGGATCCGCGCCGTATCGCGAATTCCAAACTGATCACGCCGTGATCTATTCCGTAAGGATTCCTCGCGCTAAGCTGCGCGCATGGTTTATCGATATCCGCTGGGCAATACTCTTCATCCCGAAGCTCTGAAGGAGAAGCAGCGTTCGCTGCGGGACGGCTTCCAGAAGCCTTTGGGGCTTCGCGTGCACCGTGCGCTTTCGTGGCTGCGACGAGCCGAAGCTGAGGATGAAGACCATGATGTCCGCTTCAT
>JADLEJ010000015.1 GCA_020846195.1 Nitrospira sp. | reverse complement strand
CCAAATTGCAACTGGCCTCTTTGATCGGTCTGTCTCCCGGCGTCCACTTTGAAGTGCGGCAGCCGATCCGTTCGGCCGCGGTGCCGCCGGTGAATCTGGATGCGGAGAGTCTCGAGCGGCAAGCCTTGCTGTTTCGTCCTGAGTTGCGAGCGATCGACTATCAAAAGCGGATCAATGTGAAAGAAGCGAAGGCGACGCTGCTGGAATTGTTTCCCAGCATGAAGCTGCAGTTCGGAGGCTACTACAACAGCAATAGCTTTTTTCTTTACCAGAACTGGCTGAATTATGCGGCGCAGGTGAGCTGGAATCTTCTGGGCGTGTTTCGCGTGCCGGCCAAGTATAAGGCGATTGAGGCCCATCGTGCCGTGCTGGAGGCGCAGAGTTTGGCGTTGACCATGGCGATTTTGACGGAGGTGCATGTGGGAGTGGCTCAATTCATGTTGGCCAAGGACGAACTGGGGAATGCCAAACAATACCGGGAGACGCAACAGGCGATTGCTGACCACACTCGCAGTCTGTGGCTGACGAACAGCACGAGCGACTTAGTGCTGTTGCGCGAAAAAGTGAATCAGATCTTAGCGGAAGTCCGTCTCGATGTGGCGCAGGCCGGAGTCGAGACGGCGTATGCCACGATTCGGTCTGCCATCGGCGAAGAAGCGGTGCCGCCGGCCGGCGCCGATCAGAGCCTGTCAGGATTGGCCGAGTCATTGCGGCGTCTCTGGGAGCCGCTGCCTGTGCGCAGTCAGAGCCTCCTGCAGGACAAGGAGGTCCATGCGGCAACTGCGGCTCATTAGCGGCGCAGCTGTATTGGCGTTGGCTGGGTGGCTGTGCGCCACGCCGGTGAGCTGGTCGAAAGGCGAGCGTCCGGCGCCGGGCATGCGTCTGAGCGGGGGGGGGATGCGGGGCATCGTCAAGGCGGCGACACAAGCGGTGCTCTATGCCCAGGTGCAGGGCCGCATCAATCAGATGCCGTACAAAGAAGGAGCGCGCTTTGAAAAAGGGGCCACACTGGTCCAGTTGGAATGCGACAAATACAAAGCCGAACTGACCGCGGCGACGGCTGAACATGAAGGCAAAGAGAAGATGGCTCGAAACAATCGCGAGCTGACGAAACTGCATGCGGTCAGCACGCTGGAATTGGAGATATCCGAAGCCGAAGCGAAGAAGTCGGCGGCGGCGATCAGAGTGGCCGAAGTCAACGTGCGAGGCTGCCAGATCGCGGCCCCATTTGCCGGCCGCGTGGCGGGCGTAATGGTGAATGAATTCGAGAACGTCTTTCCGAACGACAAGCTGGTGAGCGTGCTTGACGACCGGAGTTTGGAAATTGAATTGGTCGTTCCGTCGTCGTCGCTGGCCTGGTTGCGCCGCAAGGCGCCCTTTACGTTCGTGGTGGATGAAACTCAGCGAGGGTACCCGGCTAGGATCAAGGAGATCGGCGCCAATGTGGATCCGGCCAGTCAGACAGTCAAGATCGTGGGGACCTTCAATAAATTACCCGACGATATTATCGCTGGGATGAGCGGGACGGCGCAATTTCCCCTGGTCCAACCCTAACGGGATGCTATGGCAACCGCAACGGAACCGACTCCGCAACAAATCCCCACGCTGATTCACCTTGCGGTCCTGACTCATCTCGAAGGGCAGATTCGCGAGGCCAAGACCGTTCGAGAGCTGCATTTTCTTGCGGTTAATGAAACGCGTCGGCTTATTCCGTACACGCAGGCGTTTTTACTGTCCGCCTCGCGCCCGAACGATCCATACCAGGTTGCCAGTGCCTCTAGCGTGGCGGTGGTAGACCGCCATGCCCCGTTGATTCAGTGGCTGGAAGCGGTCGGGCAATACCTTCGCGAGAGCGACCACGGCCGGCAGCCCGTGGTGGTGACGGAGGATCTCCTTCCGGCGGAGTTGCGCCAAGGTTGGGGAGAGTTTGTGACGGGGCAGATTTTCTGGTGCCCGCTCACACACCCCGACAAGACCGTGCTCGGGGCCTGGTGGTTCGAGCGCGAATTCAACTGGCAGGAGAACGACATTGCGATCGTTCACCGGCTCGCCGGCAGTTATGCGTACGCCTGGAAAGCGCTGGCAAAGCGAGCGCGGCGCTGGTCGACGAACATCAAGAAGCCGGCCTGGTGGCTGCTTCCCACCGCCATTGTCACGGCCCTCTGTCTGCCAATCCGCTTATCGGCGGTTGCTCCGGTCAAGGTCATGGCGAAGGCTCCGGTGATTGTGAGTGCGCCGATGGACGGCGTCATCGCGGCCATGCGGGTTCCGCCGAATCACCCCGTGCAGGCGGGTGCCACGCTGTTCCGGTTCGAGGATACGACGCTGCGGAACCAATTCCATGTGGCGGAGAAACAACTGGCCGTCGCACGGGCTGAGCACCTGCAGGCCGTGCAATCCGGTTTCACCGACCCTCAACGCAAGGCGGACGCGCCGCTCAAAGAGGCTGAAGCCGACCTCCGGCAGACGGAGCTCGACTATGCGAAGGACATGCTGGATCAAGTCGAAGTGACGGCGAGCCGGGCCGGCATCACCTTGTACTCAGATCCGTCGGACTGGGCGGGACGACCGGTCAAGGTCGGAGAACGGATCATGGAAATCGCCGATCCGAAACAGATTGAATTGCGCATTGATCTTCCTGTGGCCGACGCGATTGTGTTGAAGGACAGCGCAGAGGCCGTCGTGTTCCTAAACGCCTTTCCCTTGGAGTCGTTTGCCGCGACGGTCCAGCATGCGAGCTATCACGCGGAGGTCTTGCCCGGAGACATTTTGGCGTACCGGGTCACCGCCCAGCTGGCCCAACCGGATCCGCGCATCCGCATCGGCTGGCAGGGGACGGCCAAGGTGTATGGGGAACGCGGCCCATTGGCCTATCTCCTTCTCAGGCGCCCGTTGACCGCGTTGCGGCAATGGGTTGGATACTGACCGATGGTCGCGCCAAGCCAGTTGGGCGACACGGCTCCATTACGAACGCTTCCCCCGCTGCGATCGAATCTGGAGTTCCTGCGAAGCGCGCCGACCCCTGACGGGGTCCCGACCTGGACCATCGTCGATCCCGTCCGCACCCGCTACTTCCAAATCGAATGGCCGGTCTACCAAATGATCCAGCGCTGGCACGCCGGCACGATGGAACAGCTCCATGAGGCGATGCAGCGCGAAACGATTTGTCGCACGACGATCGATGATGTTGAAGATCTGGTCAAGTTCCTCTATGCGAACAACCTCACAGTACAGTCGGCTAGTGGGAAACATACCGATTATCACACCCAGGCGCAGGCGGGCGATCAGCATTGGCTGATGTGGCTGATCCATCACTACCTGTTCGTCAAGATCCCCCTCGTTCACCCGCATGAGTTTTTGAAAAGGACGCTGCCGTGTGTGGCCCCGTTCTACACCACTGCCGCGGCCTGGCTGTTCGGGAGCTTCGGGCTCACCGGTCTGGCGCTGGTCAGCCGCCAATGGGACACGTTTGTGTCATCCTTCCTCTATTTCTTTAACTGGCGAGGAGCGATGCTCTATAGCGTCTCACTCTGCGCCGTCAAAGTGGTCCACGAGCTGGGCCATGCCTATACCGCCACCCGTTTCGGCTGTCGCGTCCCCACCATTGGGGTCGCGTTCATGGTGATGATGCCGATGCTCTATTCCGATGTCTCCGATTCGTATCGACTGACATCGAAACGGAAACGGCTGCTGATTGCGGCCGGCGGCGTAATCGCCGAACTGGGATTGGCCGCGATCGCCCTGTTGCTCTGGGGGTTTTTGCCGGAGGGGACAGTCCGGAGCCTCGCCTTCATCGTGGCCACCACCAGCCTCGTCATGAGCCTGGCGGTGAATCTCAATCCGCTGATGCGGTTCGACGGATACTATGTGATCGCCGACGGACTCGGCATTCCCAACTTGCAAGACCGCGCCTTTGGATTCGGGCAATGGCGCCTGCGCGGCCTGTTGTTCGGCGACCGGAGCGCGCCTCCGGAACGCGTGTCGGCCGGCCTTCAGCATATTCTGGTTGTCTACGCTTGGGCGATATGGTTGTACCGGCTGGTCCTGTTCACCGGCATCGCCGTGATGGTGTATCACTATTTCTTCAAAGCCTTGGGGATCCTGCTGTTCCTCGTTGAGATCGGCTGGTTTATCGTCTTGCCGATCGCTCGGGAGGTGACAGGCTGGTGGAAGAGCCGCGTATGGTATGGAGCTTCCCCCCGAGCCTGGATCACAGCAGGCTGCTTGAGTCTGGCCCTGTCATTGGCATTCATTCCGCTTCCCACGCGGGTATCCGTTCCCGCAGTTCTGCAAGCGACCTCGTACGCGACGGTCTACGCCCCTACAGCCGGGCGTATTCGGCAGCTGCATCTGCAGAACGGTCAATCCGTCCGCGCCGGCGATGAGCTCGTGGTGTTAGAGAACCCTGCCCTTGAGAACGAGCGACGGTTGGCGGAAACGAAGGTGGCGATGTGGGAATTCCGGCTGGAACGCCAGGCCGGGCACGCCGATGATCGTGCCCAACGCCAAGTCATTGCCGAATCGCTGACCGCCGGACTGGCGGAACTTGCCGGGCTTGAGGCCAAACAGGACCAGTTGGCGCTGAAAGCCCCCATCACGGGGATTATCCGAGATCGGGAGGAGTCGTTGATGCCCGGCCGCTGGATCGACGAACAGGTCCCCATCGCCTACATCATGAATCCCGAGCATCGAGAAATCGAAGGTCTGGTGTCCGTCGACGAACTCGCCTTTGTGGAAACAGGCCGGCCGGCACGCTTCATTCCAGCCGATCTGTCACGCCCTGCGATTGAGACCCGTGTCAGTGACGTGGCCGAAGTCGATCAGTATGACCTGGCGAGCCCCTATCTGGCGTCCGTCTATGGCGGTGACGTACCGGTGCGCAAGGACGACAAGGGGCGCCTCCGCCCTGAGACGTCTGTCTATCGGGTGCGCCTTACGGTGATGGCGCCTGCATCCGCCGATGATCAGGCGGTGACCGGCCATGTCCTGCTCGATGGTCAGCCATCGAGCCTGGTCCGTCGTACCTGGGACCACACGGTGGCCGCGCTCTTAAGAGAAAGCGGGTTCTAGGCTCGCGAAGCATCCCCCCATCCCATAGGATCGGTTGCACTCACGTAGGCATTCGTTGATGCCTGTCTCTGCATGTCTGAGGCTGATCGGATAGGTCGGACTTGGCCAGGCCCCAAGAGATCTACAGCATCGCGTTGCTCCATCCGATGAAGACCTGACGGACTATCAGACGCCATCGCACAGGATGAGTACCAGGCCACTATGTTACCGAACAAGAAACCGAGTTCCGCCCCAGAGGGTGACGAGAAACGGCCTCAGCAGGCTCCTCGGGCCCGGCCTCTGAACGGCGCACTCCTCTCGCTCGAATCCCGCCTGATGTTCGATGCGGCCGCCGCGGCCACCGCCGCGGAAGTCAGAACCGAACAGGTGGCGCAAGAGCAAGCGGAGACCGCTGTGTCTGGGGAGGGTGCCGCCGACGGTCAGGCCTCCGAGTCCTCCGACAGCCAGGACCTCCTCCAAGCCCTCTCCACCTTCATGCCGAACGAATCGCGCACCGAGGTGGTGTTTGTCGATCCGACGGTGCCGAATTATCGAGAACTCTTGAGTGGGATGGATCCGAATATCGAGGTCATCATGCTCAATGGGGGGAGCGATGGCATCGAGCAGATGGCGAATACGCTTTCGGGCCGGGCAGGGATCGATGCCATCCACATCATTTCGCATGGCAGCGAGGGGCGGCTGGTATTGGGAACGGGTGCGCTGACGCAGGAGACTATGCTCGGGGGCTATGCGGAAGAGTTGGCCGTCATCAAGCAGAGCCTGTCAGAGACCGCCGATTTGCTGGTGTACGGCTGCAATTTCTCGGAGGGAGCTGCCGGCCAGGAGGCTCTGAGCGTGTTGAGTGCGCTGACGGGGGCGGATGTGGCCGCCAGCACCGATGCGACCGGTGCGGCGGCGTTGGGTGGCGACTGGGTCTTGGAATCTCACATAGGGGCAATTGAAACGGCGGTGGTGGCGACAGAAGATGGCCAAGCCAATTGGCAGGCCCTGTTGTCGGAGGATACGGCTCCGTCGTTTGCGGTGGGAGACGGCATCGTCCTCACGCCGGTCAGCGCGGTGAGAGATGTCGGCAACGGCCTCGTCGTCCTGTCGGATGGGAAACTGCTGGTCTCGGGATTTGCCGGAACCGATATGACACTCGCCCGGTACCATTCCAATGGGACGCTCGATTCGAGTTTTGGGACTGGCGGCACGGTCGTCACTTCGCTGACCAGCGGCAACGATGTTGGCAACATGGTCGCGGTGCAGGCTGATGGCAAGATCTTGGTGGCCGGAACAGCGGGGCCGGATGCCGCATTGGTGCGCTACAACGCCAACGGCACTCTGGATACGACCTTTGGCGGCGGTGATGGGATCATTGTCGCCGATTGGGGGTCCAACGGGGATATTGGTTACTCGGTGGCGGTGCAGGCGGATGGGAAGATCATCATGAGTGGCAATACCTCCGGTGGGAACAACGACAACATCGTGGTCATGCGTTTCCTCTCCGATGGCACCCCGGACACCAGCTTCGACGGCGACGGCACCCTTATCACCTCCATCACGTCCGGTAGGGACTGGGCATACTCTTTAGTCATTCAATCTGACGGCAAGCTGCTTGTGGGAGGTGTTGCCAATGCGGGGGCTTCGGGCGAGTATGCCATGCTGCGGTACAACACCGATGGCAGTTTGGATACCAGCTTTGGAGGGGGCGATGGAATCGTCACGACCGACCTCGGCCTTGGCGCCTATGAGATGGGATACTCCATCGCCGTGCAACCGGATGGGAAGATCGTGCTGGCTGGATTAGGCACTAGCATCGGGGTGGTGCGGTACAACACCGATGGCAGTTTGGATGCCAGTTTTGGGGGCGGTGACGGGATTGTCATACAGGCCTTCGGCGGCTCCACGGGGGTTGATACGGGTGTCGTGATGGTGCAGCCGGACGGCAAGATCGTGGTGGCGGCGGGCGGGAGTTACAACGCTACGGGGGGATCATTCGGCGCCATCCGGTTCAATGCCGACGGCACGTTGGATACGAGCTTTGGCACCAATGGTATTGTCACGACGGCGATGAACTCGGTGGGCACCAAAACGGCCGTATGGGGCGCCTCACTCCAGGCTGACGGGAAGATTGTGGCTGTTGGGGCGAGTAGCAATGGCAGCAATGACGACATCACACTCGTGCGCTATACCGCCGACGGCCAGCTGGATCAGTCATTTGACCCGGTGGCAACCCTTGGTGGGACGGTGGCCTTTACCGAGGGTGGCTCGCCGGTCGTGCTGGACAGCAATGTGCAGATCTACGATGCGGAGCTCTCCGCCGCTAATAATTTCAGCGGGGCGACGCTCACGGTGGCGCGCAACGGCGGCGCGAGCAGTGACGACGTCTTTTCCGCCACCGGCACCTTGAGCTTGAGCGGCGGCAACGTCGTGGTGAGCGGGACGACCATCGGGACCTACACCAATAGCGGAGGGACGCTGACGCTGGCCTTTAACGCCAACGCAACTAATGCGCGGGTCAATTCGGCAATGCAGCAGATCGCGTACAGTAACAGCAGCGATGCGCCCTCCTCCAGCGTTCGAATCGATTGGATCTTCAACGATGGGAACACTGGCAGCCAAGGCACTGGGGGCGCGCTGACCGGGACCGGATACACGACGGTCAGCATTTCGGCCGTCAACGATATGCCGACGATTGCCAATTTGGCCGGAGATAACCTGGCGTACAGCGAAGGCGGCGGGGCAATGGTGATCGAACAGGATGGCAATGCCGCAGTGGCCGATGTGGACTCGACAAACTTTGATACCGGCACGTTGACCGTCTCATTCGCAGCGGGCAGCGATAGTGTGGAGGATGCGCTTGGCATCCGTAACCAAGGCACGGGAGCGGGACAGATCGGAGTCTCCGGGAGCAACGTCACCTACGGCGGCGTGACGATCGGGACCTGCACTGGTGGCAGCGGTGGGGCGAATCTCGTCATTACCTTCAACAGCAACGCTACCGCGACGGCGGTTACGGAGCTGGTGAAAAACATCACCTATGAGAACACGGATACCGCCGCGCCGATGACTGGGGCGCGCACGGTTCGGTACGTCCTGACCGACGGTGACGGCGGCACCAGCGCCAACTATGACGTCACCGTGACCGTGAGCGGCATCAACGACGCGCCGGTCTTGGCGTCGGCGCTGATTACGCTGCCCGGCACCGACGAGAACACCATTTCCTCGCCTGTGACGGTGGCCAGCCTGCTGACGGCGGCGGGCTGGTCCGATGCGGATAGCGGCACGCTCTCCGGGATCGCGGTCACTGGCGCGACAGGGGCCAGCCCGAACTGGGCCTATTCCGTGGATGGCGGCACGACATGGGGCAGTGTGAGTTTTTCCGGTCGGTCGGTCACGAACGCCTTGTTGCTCAACAGCAGCACGCTGCTGCGCTATGTGCCCACCAGTCAGAATAGCGAGACGGCGACGATCTCGTTTGTGGCCTGGGATCAGACTGTCGGCACGGCGACGACGGGGTTTGTCGAATCGACGGCGGATGTGACGGTGCGCGGCGGGACGTCCGCCTATTCCTCGCTGGTGGCCACCGCCGAATTGGCCGTCAGTGCCGTGAACGATTCTCCGGACCTTCTCGACGGCACGGTCATCACCTGGCCTTCGATCAATGAAGACACGGCCTCCGCGCCGGTCACCGTGGATACGCTGCTGACGGCGGCGGGGTGGAGCGATGTGGATATTGGCGCGGTGAAGGGGATCTCGGTGCGATCCACAATCGGCAACGGGATCTGGGAATACTCCACCGACGGGGCGAGCTGGACGGCGTTCGGGAGTGTGTCAGCAACGCATCAGCTGTTGTTGGATAGTAGCACGCAAGTGCGGTATGTGCCGGACGGCGCGAATGGCGAGACGGCCAGCCTCGTGCTTCATGCTTGGGATCAGGCCGGCCTTGGGTCGCCATCATCCAATGGCAGCCCGCAGTATCATGCCAGCCAGTTTGCCTATGGCTCGGATCAGCCGATGTCCAACGAGACGGCGTTGGTCTCTCTCACGGTGACGCCTGTGAATGATGCGCCGACGGATCTGAGTCTCTCAACGAATACTGTAGCGGAGAACGCGGCCAATGGTACGGCGGTGGGCACGGTGACGGGGGCCGATCCAGACGTCGGCGATACGAAGACCTATAGCTTGACCGACAATGCGGGGGGGCGGTTTGCCATCAACAGCAGCACGGGTCAGATCACCGTGGCCAATAGTGCCTTGCTCGACTATGAATCGGCGGCGAGCCATAACGTGACTGTGCGCATGACCGACAGCGGTGGGCTGACCTATGACGAGACCTTCGCGATCAATCTGACGAATGTGAACGAAGCGCCAGTCTTATCCGTGAATGCCGGCAGCACGGGCGCGGAAGGGGGACTCGATACGATCAGCGGCGGCGAATTGGCGGTGACGGATGTCGACACCCCTGACGTTCAGCTGTCCTACTCGATTGGAACCGGCCCGGTGCATGGACGACTGGAGTTGACGACCAGTCCCGGCGTCTCCGCCGCCACATTCACGCAGGCGGATATCGCCGCTAATCGCCTTGTCTATAGGCATGATGGATCGGAGACGACCAGCGACAGCTTTACTTTTACGGTAAACGATGGGGCGGGCGGCACGCTGGGCTCGACGACGGTGACTCTGACGATTATTCCGGTGAACGATGCGCCGACGATCACGAGCAATGGAGGCGGATCGGCTGCCGCCATCACTGTGGCGGAACGCGTCAGCGCCGTCACCATTGTGACCGGCCAAGACGTCGATCTTCCGGCACAGGCCTTGACCTATGCCATTAGCGGTGGAGCCGACCAGGCGCTCTTCGCCATCGACACCTCGACCGGAGCCGTGAGCTTTACGGCGCCGCCTGATTTTGAAGTCGCGGCGGATGCCAATGGCGACAATATTTATCTGGTGCAAGTCCGGGTCACGGATAGCCTGGGTGCCAGCGTCACTCAACTTATTCAGGTTACCGTCTCGGATGTCGTTGAAGTGATACCGCCAACAGGTCTGCCGCCATCTCTGGTGCCCACGGCGCCAGTGGGTGTGTCCGTCGCGCCGCCGCCGCCGTTCGTCGTTCCGCCAGTGGGAATCGCCCCGCTGCCAGAGCCCGGCAGCTCGCAGCCGATAGATGTCGCGCCGGTTTCAGCCGGAGGGCCGCACGAAGGGCTTGCGCAAGCGCCGGTTGTGCTGGTGGCGCCCGTGTCCGTGGAGTTGCGCCGAGGAGAAGACCTGGTTGTCGATGCCCGGAGTGAGCCGCCGCCGGATGATGCGGCGGCGGTACGCGCCACCGATGCCGGGCCTGTCGAGGAGCCGGACGGCACCCCGCCGCCTGCTGCCGGATCTCTGCCGCCAGTCAACGACCTGCTCATGGCCAAGCTCGACGCGGTGACCGCGTCGCTGCGGAGCGCGCTGGCGGCGGAAGATCAGCAGCAGGTCTTTTCAACCAGGATTGCGGCCGTTTCCGGCGTGGCCTTGTCCGTCGGATTTGTCGCCTGGGCGTTGCGCAGTACGGCCGTGTTAGCCAGCCTAGCAGCTTCGCTGCCGGCCTGGCAGACAATCGATCCGCTGCCGGTGGTGGCGTCGCGCCGTAAAGAACGCGAGCGCCGCAAACAGGCGCAGCGCGAGGCGGCCCGCCGGGAACAGGCTGAGTATCGGGGGATCAAGGATCTCTGGGACGATGAGGGCGAGACTGGCCGCCCGCAGCGGCCGGTGTAGGAAGAACCAATGCGACGCCTGTCTCCGCTCACATTCCTCAGTATCGGGCTGGTCAGTCTGACGGTAAGCCTCCTGCTGGCCGGCGATGCGATGATGGGATTGATCCCTGCTCCGCAGCAGCATGTCGCGCCGTACCGCAAAGCGTTCAGCGAGATGCTGGCCGTTCAATTTTCGCTGCTGGTCGAGCGCGGCGATCTGGCGATTCTTCAGTCCGCGCTCGGGGCGTTGGTGGAGCGAACGCCTGAGATCGCGGGTGCGGCGTTGATGACCGGCACCGGGCAAGTCCTGGCGCACGCGGGGCTGGCGGTGCCCCATTGGGATGCTTCACAGAGCGCCGTCTCGACCGGCCTTCATGTGCTCGTGCCGATTTATCGCGGGGCGGATTCGTGGGGGGTCTTGCAGATTGTTTATCGCCAGCCGGAACAGGGCGGTTCATGGGACTGGTTGTTCCAGCCGTGGGTCCGGTTCGTCTTGTTTGTCGCGGCGGTGGGGTTTGTGTCCTACCGGTTGTTATTGAAGCGCGTGCTGCGCCACCTCGATCCGTCCGCGGTCGTGCCGCCGCGTGTCAAGGCGGCGCTGGATACGCTGGTGGAAGGCGTGGCGATGCTCGATGTGAATGGCCTGATCGTGCTGGCGAACGAGGCCTTTCTCGCACAGGTCGGGCAGCCGTTGCCGACGATTCTCGGCCAACCGCTAACGCTGTTTCCCTGGGTGCCAGCGGAAAATCAGGATGGCAGACAGGGGGGTGAGCTGCCATGGCATCGGGCGGTGACGCGGGGTGGGCCGCAGCAGGGGATGCGCCTGGATCTTCAGCTGCCGGACGGCGGGCGGCGGTTGTTTATGGTGACCGCCGCGCCGATTCTCGATGACCGGGGCGGACTGCGCGGGACGATTGTTGCGTTTCACGATGTGACGGCGCTGGAAACCAAGAGCGCGGAACTAGCCAGGACCGTCACTGGCCTGGTGGCGGCGCAAGTGGAGTTGATGCAACGGACCGACGAGCTGCACCGGCTGGCGACGCGCGATCCTCTGACCGGCTGCTTTAACCGGCGGGCGTTTTTCGAGCAGGTCGAGGCGGCGATGCAGGATCCTGTTCGAGTCGCGGCGGGGGTGGGCTGTGTGATGATCGACATCGATCACTTCAAAGCCTTCAATGACCGCTATGGACATGCGGTTGGGGATCAGGTGCTGGTCGCGGTTGCGCAGGCGATGGTGGGGGCGATTCGCGACGGGGATATGCTCGGGCGGTACGGAGGGGAGGAGTTCTGTCTGGTGCTGACCGGCGCGCCGTTAGAGGTGGTTCTCCAGACCGCCGAACGGATTCGGTGCAAGATCGAAGCCGAGAGCGGCGCTGCGGTGCGCACGCCGGCGGGGTTGCAGGTGACGGCGAGCCTTGGCGTTGCCTACGTGACCGGTCACGAGGATATTCATGGGGTGCTCAGCCTGGCGGATCAGGCGCTGTACTTCGCGAAACAGACGGGTCGAAATCGGGTTGCTGTATTCAATAGAGACCGGGCGCAGCCCGAGCCGGTCTCTATTTCGGTTCCGGCTCGTGCAGCCTAAGACGGTGCGCAGTGCGTGATTCCTGTTGTGCCGGCGCCTGCTGCCGATCATCTGTCTCTTCTGGATCTCGTGCGTGCACGCCCACGCGGGTCAGTGCGTTTCTTCAGTCGCATCCCCATGTCTCCTCGCGTATGCTGTCCTTCATATGGGATTTCTGACGACAGGTGCGCGCTGGCGATGGGTGCGGCGAGCCGCGGGCACGGGTGCCGCGCTCGCGGCGTTGGGAGGCGTTGCGCTTGTCGTCTATGGCGCGGTGCTGTCGGCGAGCCTGTCGCTTCCCAAGAGCGATGAGCATCCACCGTTATTGATCTTTGGCGCGCCGCATCTGTTGAAGCCCGGAGAGCCGGTGGCCGAGACCGGGGTGTTCGACCGGCTGCATCGCTTAGGCTATCGCGCCGTCTCGGATGTGCAGGCGCCCGGCGACTATCGGGCGTCGCCGGACGCCCTCGATCTGTATCTGCGCGCGCAGGAAGAAAGCCATCAACCGTCCCGGCGCGTGCGCGTGGAACTGAAGGATGGCGTGATCGCGAATGTGCTGGCGGTGCGGGAGCGGGAGTCGCTGCCCTTTGCGACCTTGGAGCCGCCGTTGCTGAGCGGGATGCGGGGCGGGTCGCGGCAGGTGCGGGAGTGGGTGCCCTACAATCAGATTCCCCCCTTGGTCATCAAGACGGTCTTGGCGGTGGAAGACCGGCGATTTTTTTCCCACTATGGGGTCGATCCCGTGGCCATCGGCCGCGCGCTGTGGGCGAATGTGGCGCGGGGCGGTGTCGTGCAGGGCGGGAGCACCATTACCCAGCAGCTTGCCAAGAATCTGTTTTATTCGCCGCAACGAACGATGGGGCGAAAGCTGCGCGAGGTGGTGGCGGCGTTCGTCATGGAATGGAAGTATCGCAAGGAGGAGATTCTCGAAAGCTATCTCAATGAGATTTATCTCGGGCAGGCTGGTTCCGTGTCGATCTATGGGGTCGGCGAAGCAGCGCACCGGTATTTCGGGAAATCCCTCGATAGCCTCTCGATCGAGGAAGTGGCGTTGATCGGCGGCATGATCAAGGGGCCGAATACCTATTCGCCAACGAAAAACCTGGAGCAGGCGACGCACCGCCGGGATGTGGTGCTCCGACGGCTGCGCGAGGAGGGTGTGCTGACCGAAGACGCGTGGAAGGAGGCGGTCAATCGGCCGGTCAAGGTGTCGCTGCCAGAAAATGTCGTGGCGGATGCGCCCTACTTTGTCGACTATCTGCTGCGGCAGGTGGAGGCCGGAACCGGCATGGGCATTCCCGAAGGCGCCCGGATCTATTCGACGCTCGATCCCTACATGCAGCAGCTGGCAACGGACTCGCTGCGCAAAGGGCTGGCCAAGCTGGAGCAGCAGTATCCGGCGTTGCGCGAGGGAGACTCGCCGCTGCAGGGCGCGGTGGTGGCGCTCGATGCGCGCACGGGGCACCTGCGCGCGATGGTGGGGGGGCGCGAGTATCGCACGAGTCAATTCAATCGAGCGGCGCAGGCGCGACGGCAGGCCGGATCGTTATTCAAGCCCTTTGTATATCTCGCCGCGTTCGAGGCGGCGCGCGCCGAAGGGAGTACGGGGATCACTCCGGCGACGATGCTGGCGGACGAGCCGGTGAGTTTCGAGTCCGGGACCGGCCCCTGGTCGCCGCAGAACTACGACCGTCAGTTTCACGGGCAGGTCACGGTGCGCGCGGCGCTCGAACAGTCGCTGAATGTGCCGGCGGTCCGCACCGCGCATCGGCTTGGGATTGGCTCGATCAACCGGCTGCTGAGGGAATTTGGCATCCAGGGCACGCTTCCCGACAACTTGTCGACGGCTCTCGGGAGCGCGTCGGTGTCGCTTCTCGACATCACGGCGGCCTATGGTGGCCTGGCGAATGCGGGTGTGGCGGTGAAACCTGTCGCCTTGACCAATCTGGTTCGTGACTCGGGAGAGACGGTCTGGAGCCCGCTGGTGGACCGGCATCAGGCGGCATCGGCGCAGGGGGCCTATCTGGCGACCTCTCTGTTGAAAGGCGTATTGGATCGAGGAACCGGATCGAAAGCGAGGGCCTGGGGGCTTCGGGGTCCAGTTGCCGGGAAGACCGGCACGACGGATGGCTATCGCGATGCCTGGTTCATCGGCTACACGCCTGAATTGGTAATCGGGGTCTGGGTGGGATTCGACGACGAACGGGCGATTCGCTTGACCGGCTCGCAGGCGGCGTTGCCGATTTGGGTGGAGATCGCCCGCCGGCTTATTCCCGCCGACTCTCCTGATTTTCCCGTTCCCAGCGGGATCGTCTCGCGAGCAATTGACCCGCGCACCGGGCAATTGGCGACGGCGCAATGCCCTGAGCGCGTAACGGAAGTGTTTCTCGAAGGAACGGAGCCAAGCGTGTATTGCGAGGTGCATGGCGGAGGATTGTGGGAGCGAGTGAAGCACACGCTCGGATTTTCTTAGCGGCTGCCTGTTTTGACAAACTGCTAGGTGTCGATATCTCCCTGGGGTATCCTGAGCTGCGAATGTTCGCTCAACCGGGAGCCGCTATGAAACACAGTGCGTATATGGACGACGGGAACATCACGCTGCTGGCGAAAGGGGTGGAACTCAAGGGGGAAATCCGTGTCGACGGCACCGTTCGTATCGACGGCCGCTTGGAAGGGGACATCTACACCAAAGGACAAGTCATCGTTGGCGAAGACGGCGTCGTGAAGGGGACGATTACCGCCGGTGTGTTGATCAGCAGTGGGCGCATCAAGGCCACGATCACCGCCAGCGATCGGGTGCAATTGCTCAAGACCGGCATCATCATGGGGGAAGTGCATGCGCCGATCTTCTCGATGGAAGAAGGGGCGAAATTCCAGGGCACTAGCGACATGGGTGTTACGACCTGGCCGGAGGATGTTCCCCGGCTGCCGGGCGCTGTCCGGGACATGAACGGGAATCGCAATCGTCCGGTCGCGGTATTGGGGAAAAAGCTGGATCTCTGACAAGCTGCTGAATATGTCCAGCAGCGGTATTGCTGGATGGTAGCTCGAACATCCTGCAGGTCGATGGTGGCATCCTTTCTGTCCTGCCAGTTCGCACCGGCTCTCGTGACAACGTTCTGCAGATCTGGTATCACCATGCCAGCTATGCATTGCTTTTCCAGCCACGCATGACTCGTCCACAACTCTTTACGGTCGTGTTCTTCGTTCTTCTCGCGCTGTTGCTCTATCAGATCGGGCTCATCTTGCAGCCCTTCCTCTTTCCAGCCATCTGGGCGGCCTTGCTGGCGCATTGGGTGTTCCCGCTGCATCGCCGCCTGACGGCGCTGATGGGCGGACGGGACCTGGAGTCCGCCTGTTGTTGGTCTGCCGGTTGTTTGACGGTCGGCGTCTTGACGGTGGTGGTGGTTCCCGTGGTCTCGATGAGTGTGGTGTTCGTTCGCGAAGCGGTGGCTGCGGAGCAGGCAATTCGCGAGTGGATCGTCGCCGGCGGCGTCCAGCAGCTGCCGGACCAGCTGGCGACGGTGCCGATCATCGGGGGCTGGTTGCGCTCGTTGCTGTCGGGCGGCAATGGGCAGCCGGTGCCGATGGAGGACTCCATGCTATCGGGGGCCAAATGGCTCAGTCAGTTTGTGGTCAGCCAGATGGGGGGGCTCTTAACGAACGTCGTCATCCTCGTCAGCAATTTTTTCATCATGCTGATGGTGTTGTTTTTTCTGCTCAAAGACGGCGAGAGCTGGATGGGTTCGTTGTACGAGCTGATTCCGATGGAGGAGTCGCATAAACGAAAAATTCTCACGAGGCTCGATCAAACGGTCCGGGCGGTCGTGAAAGGCATCCTGGTCACCGCGTTGGTGCAGGGCGCGCTGGCTGGGCTGGCGTATGTTACGTTGCATGTGCCGTTCCCGATCGTCTGGACGGCGCTGACGATTGTGCTGGCGCCGATTCCTTTTGGCGGGACGGCCTTGGTTTGGGGGCCGGTCGCGTTGTACTTGTTTGCCATCGGGTCTGTCGGCAAGGCGCTGGGCATGCTGGCCTGGGGAGTCGGTGTCGTCTCGATGGTCGATCAGTTTCTCCGGCCGTGGCTCATCGGGCAGGATGTCCAGATCCCGGTGCTGCTGCTGGTGCTCTCCGTGCTTGGCGGCCTCGGCTTGTATGGACTGCTGGGATTGTTTGTCGGCCCGATCATCATCAGCCTCTTCATGACGGCGATTCAAATTTATCGGGAAGAGTATTTCGTCCCCAACCGTGCGGTTTCCGGCTCGCCTCCATCGGCCTAGCGTCTGCCCGCCGCCGATTTTCTCTCAGTCCCATCGTTAATCCAATGGAATGGTAATGGCGATTCCGCCCATGACGTCGTTTGCCTTGAAGTCTCGTTTCGGGCTGAGCGGATGGCTGTTGTGGCACGACACGCAGGCGGTTGAGACCGCGCGGTCTGGGTAAATGGCCTGGAAGAATTGCTTTTTCCCGCTCGACACGACTCCAGTGACAGGGCGATCCGGTTGCGCGGCCAATGCGGCCAGGGCCTTCCGTTCAAATTCCGTCGCCGGGGCGTTGCGTTGATAAATCGGATTGAGGCCGATGAGGCGGTAACGGATGCCGCGCCCGCTTTCAGCGACGATTTTCCCAGAATGTTGCAGGAATTGGGCGGGGAGCGGCAGGGCGTTGTCTTGTTCCCAATGCTCGGTGGCGTTGACAATGTGTTTGTCCTGCATTCGGGTCACCACGAGCGTCGTGTAGGTCGTTCGGTCGGCCTGGACGATGGCATGGACATAATCGGCGACCTTCTCCGGCGGGATCCCTTGCAGGGCCGGAGGTTCTTTCGCCAGCGGCGCAAGGGTGAGCCCTGCGACTAGGAACGCGCCGGCTGTGGCTCCGAGCGTGGCGATGAATCGGTGCATGGGCCCTCCTCAGGCGGCTGGTTGCGGAGAATCGGCAATGTGACCAGGCAGGTTGCGCCTTCTCCCTCGCGGCTCTCGATCCGCAACTCTCCGCCGAATTTCCTGATGATGCGCCGGGCGACGGTCAGGCCCAAGCCTGAGCCGGTGCCTTGCTCTTTGGTCGTAAAAAACGGGTCGAAAATCCGCGCGAGATGCTGTGGGGCGATTCCCGGACCGGTGTCCGCGATTCGAATGGTGGCGAGTCGATCGGTCTGCGCGGTGGCGATCGTCAAGGCGCCGACGCCTTTCATCGCCTGGACGGCGTTCATGAAGAGATTCATCATTGCCTGCTGGAGTTGATCGGGGATGGCCAGCACCATGGTGTCTCCGGCGAAGGTCTTGTGGATGGCCACCTGGGTTAAATCGACCGAGACATGCATGGCGTCGAGCGCGCGTTCAATGGCGGTTTCCACGCACACCGGGATGCGCTGGGCTGAGGTTTCCCGGGCGGTGACGCCGGTGAAGTCCCGGATGATGGCGGCCATCCGCCGCCCCTGGGCGACGATATCGCGGCCGTGCAATCGCGCGCGCGCCAGATCGGTTTCGTCCTGAATGGCTTCTCCCAGCCCCAGGATTCCAAACAGGGGATTATTCAGCTCATGGCCGATGCCGGCGGTGAGCACGCCGAGACTGCCGGATTTTTCCGCTTGAATGAGTTGATCCTGCATCCGGCTGTCCTCAGTGATGTCGCGCAGCACCAACCCGCTGCGCGGGTCTTCTCCTGGGCGGCTCGGCAAGCGAAACCAGAGATAGTGGTAGGTCCGCGCGCCGATCCGAAGCTCCGGCCGGTTGTGGGCGTCCTCGTGGGTTCCGGTTTGAGCCAGCGGATCCCGTGGAGGAGTATTCCTGATTGGCGCCGTGGAGCCGCGCGCCTCGGCGGCGACCCCAGAAAACTCTTGGCGCAGTTTGGCTTGGCTGGCTGCGTCGAGCGGAAGCATGGTGAAGAGTGAGGGCGGCGCAGGTGCGCCGGGCGCGAGGTGGAAGGCCTCACGGGCAGCCTGATTCATGTAGTGGACCGATTCCTGAGCATCGATCAAGACGATCGGCGTCGGGACGGTATCGAGAATCTGATCGGTCGATTGCCGGAGGTAATCCACTTCTTGCGTCTTCAAGGTGACTTGGTCGGTCAAGCCGGCGAAGGCCGCTTCCAGTTGCGCGTTCATCCGAGTGAATTCGTCGGCCAGGTCTTCTAATTCGTCGCCGGTGCGAATGTCGATGGCGGTCTGGAGCTCTCCTCTCCCAATGGCTTGGGCGGCTTGTTGCAGCGCGCGGACCGGCGTGACAATGCGGCTGGCGGCGACGTAGCCCAGGACGGCGAGGAGCGCGACAGCGATGCCGCCGAAGACAATCATCCACGTAAAGAGATGCTGGATCGGCGCAAATAATTCATCGGACGACTGCCAGACAAAGGTATGCCATGAGCCGCCGCTCACGGAGCCGTTCGTCGCGCGGCTGGTTTCTGGCAGCGGCGCAAAGCCGATGATCGAGGTGGTATGGCTGCCATGTCCGTCGCTGGCGGCCTGCACCCAGCCCGGTTGCAACGGAGTGATCTGCGGAATCAGGCTGCTGTCGGAGAGGGCGATGCCGGTGGGCAGGATGGGGCAGCTCATCACGATGCCGCGACTGTCGATCAGCATGACGTGGCCGGTTTTCCCAAACCGGATGACATGAGTCGAGGGCGAGAAGAACTCTTTGGCGTCGATCACACGATGGAGCACCCCGACGACTTCGTATCGGAGGCTGTCCATGACCGGAATGGAAATGGTGAACGCATAGGCGTCGATCTTGTCGTCGAAGCGGACGTCTTCAATGTACAGCTTCCCCGCGCCTTGGTTGTACGCGCCTTGCCACCAAGAGGTGTGGCTATGCTGGAATTCAGGCATGGCGGTCATCGCGGCCACCAGAGTGCCGTGAATGTCGGTCAGGAACAGCATCTTCGTGGCCGAACGGACGACTGAGGGGAGCAGCTGGTCGGGGGCGCTGTGCGTACCGGTGTAGTACTCCTGCAGCAACGCGGCCAATGGACTGCCGTTGATCTCCTTGAGCAGCGCCGGGTCGCGCGCGGCCCAGCGGGCTGCGGTGTCGGTTTCGGATGGCGGGGAGGGTGAAGGGGGTTGCGCCATATCCCGGCGATGCTCAAGTTCCCGGACGACAGCGGGATCATTGGCGATGCGGGCGGTGCGCGCGACTTCGTCGGCCACCAGCAGATCGAGTTTTCTTGCGGCTTCGGTGGCGAGAGCCTTGAAGCTTTCGCCGTTGACGTCGCGGATTTCCTGCGACCCTTGCCGGAAAGCCATGCCCAAGCCCACGACGAGCGGCACGATGCCGACGAACAGCATGGAGAGGATCAGTTTGCTTTTCAGTCCCCACCGCGTTTCTCGCGTTGTCTGCGGCGCGTGCGCCGGCTTCGGTGTGGTCATGGGCGTCACGTCTGTGCGGTTCGCGGCAAGGTGACGGTAAAGGTGCTGCCGATGCCGACGTCGCTGGCCACGGCAATGGTGCCGTGCATCTGGTGGATGACGTGCCTGATATTATACAGGCCTAATCCGGTGCCTTTCCCCGGCGGCTTGGTGGTGAAGAACGGTTCGAAAATCGCGTTGAAGAGATCGGAGGGGATGCCGCAGCCGGTATCGGAGACCTGTATGGTCGCCCGGTCAGGTTCGATGGTTGTGCGCAGCGTCAACGTGCCGCCATCGCTCATGGCCTGGATGGCGTTCGTGATGAGATTGACGAAGACGTGCAGAAGTTCGTCCGGATGCCCTGAGGCGGCGGCGTCGGGCGTGTACTGTTTTGCAATGTCGATATCGTGAAATCCGACGGCATACCGGGCGATCTTGAGCGCTTCGTCGAGCCTGGCGTTGAGGGGAACCAGGCTATGGTTCTGAGAGGCCGAACGCCGGGCATAGGAGGTCAGATCCCTGCAAATGGCCGTGGTGCGTTTGACGGCGGCAATGATGTCGGCGGCTTGCGCGTGAACCGTTTTCAGATCGGTCTCATCCTCCAGATTTTCCGCGAGCCCGAGAATCAGCTGCAACGGGTTGTTGATGTCGTGGGCGATGCCGGCGGCGAAGGACCCGATGCCCGCGAGTTTTTCGGCATGGAGCAGTTCGGCTTGCAAGGTCGATTCATGTTGGACGAGTTCCCACAGCATGCGGGAGGCTGAGCCGCTGAGCACATCCGCTTCAGGCCGGGCCTGCCGGCGGAGTATTGCTCCCAAGGAAGGGTCGCCGGTGACGTCGAGAATCAATTGCACGCCGTGGTTCTGGATCAGCTCGGCGATGTGGGCGGCGACCGGCACGCGCAGTTCGCGGGCCCGCTGCAGGCCGGATGCCTCAGGGTTGCAATCGGCGATGCCGATGATCTCGATGGCCGGGATTTGGTGGAGCAAGTCCAGGAGCGCGGTGCCCCCTCGACCGGCCCCAAGAATGGCGATTTTGGTAGGCGTCACATCTGTGAGGTGGGTCGTTGTCATAGGGGCGGCGGAATCCTTCTTGTGTGCGGCGGGGGAGGGCCGGGACAGGGCCCTCCCCGCCTGGTGCTGCTCAGAGAGCTGCGGTGCCGAAGAGGTCATAAGGGTGCCAGTTCACGCTGCTCCATCGCGCGCGCGACGGCGGCTTTCAGCTTGTCCCCTTCAACGGGTTTCACGAGATAGTCGACTACGCCCTGCCTGAGTAACGATGTCGCCATATCGGTGTCGGGGAACCCAGTCAGAACGATCAACGGCACGCGGGGATAATTCTGCCGGAAGTACGCGATCGCTTCGATCCCGTTCACCTTCGGCATGCGGATGTCGCAGACCATGACGTCGAGCAGCAGCCGGTTTTCCCCGCTATTGATGGCCTCAATGGCTTTCTCGCCATTCTCGGCCTCCAGCACGTCATAGCCAGCTTTCTGCAACGTCATCTTCACGACTTTGCGGATGTCCGGTTCATCGTCCACGACGAGGATTCGCCCATTGCATGCATCGCCTCCGACAAAGAATCCTGATTTGAATTCAGCCATGACAACCTCCTTGATGGTGGATAATGGAAGATGTTGGGTCTGTACGATTCGTGTGCTTCATGGTTGCTCTCCCGCAGTAGTCATTGAGCAATCCTGGTGCCGCGTATGAGGTCGTGAAAGTTCATTGCAAATGAACGGATTGCAGTTGGTCGATGGATTGATCTGACGTCTCGTGGTGGATATCCACCACCAGTATTGGTTTATAGGCACCAGGTGTAACGGTCTTGTTGTGCGAGGGCGTCTCTGTTGAAGCGAATTGCGTTTCCAGTCTGCCCTCGGGTATCCTCAGCTACATAGATAGATGGAGGCCTGGCATGATCACGCCGGAAGTGTTGACCCAGTACGTTCAGAAGAGCATGCCGGATGCGGCTGTGACGGTTACCGATCGCACCGGGACGATGGATCATTTGAAAGTGACAGTGGTGTCGGAGGCGTTTCGGGAGAAAAATCTTCTGGATCGGCACCGGCTCATCTATCAGGCGCTGGATGTGCCCATGAAGGATGGGCGTATTCACGCCTTGGAGTTGACGGCCCGAACGAGAGACGAAGTCTAGGAGGAGACGATGGCTGAACCGATAGAACAGGAAATCCAGAAGGAAGTGAATGCGCATAAGATTCTGATCTACGGCAAGGGGACGAAGACCATGCCGATGTGTGGATTCACGCGCGAAACGATGCAGTTTTTCGACAAGTATGGCTATCCCTACGAATTGATCGATGTGCTGTCGCAGCCGGTCAAGCGGGAAGCGCTGACTAAGATGACCAACTGGCCGACGCTGCCCAAGGTCTTCATCGATGGAACCTTTTACGGCGACACCGATATTCTCGACCCGATGGAAAAGAAGGGCGAGATGGAGCCGCTGCTGAAGAAAGCATTCGGCAAGTAACGGCAAGTCGAACATAGCTCGGCAGGAGCCGAGACAACAATAGACCGGCGGGCGCTCGTATGAGTACCCGCCGGTTTTGTTGTGAGGGCATGTCGCTTGTACGCCGCCGAGTCGGCTACTGCCAGGCCTTCATTTCCTCCCTCAAGAGCATCACCCGACCGAACATGCGGGTCGCATGCCTTTCCAGGTACGAAGCGCTCAAGAGGACGAGGATTCCGGCTGCAGCGAGGAACGCCCATGGACTCTGGGCATACAGCTGCACAGCGAACTTCAAGTGGTAGCCCATCCCGAAGATCAAGCCGACGATCCCCGTAGAGAACACCACCCGCTCTTGGCAGCGGAATCCTGCGATCACCATGACCATGGAGAGTGCGACGCAAAGAAACGAGGAGAGCAGCGTCGTCTCTGTGCCAAGTTGGGAGAGCAGCGCAATCAATGCCAGCAATGAGGCCGCTTTCCGATATGCGGCTCCCCCGCCGAATGATCGCAATGACAATGCGGTCAGCATCGCGCTCAACGGCAAGATGGTGATCAGCGGCCCGGCTACCGTCATGTTGAACGCAGTGGGAATGTACTGGAACGCGATCACGCACCAGCCCAATACCATGGGCATGGTGCTGAATGTCTGGATGCGTGTCCGTTCTGTCTCCTCTTTCATCAAGCGGGGCAGCATTTCGAAGAGCACCATTCCGACGAGTATACTGGTGACCCCGAGGAACAGATCGCTCTGCGGGTAGAATGCGGTGCGTGCCGCCACGATGCCCACGGGCAAGAGCAGTAACAGGCGGCTGATGATGCCTTCACTGGTGCTTCCGACTGTCGTGTTGGCGATGAAGCGCGAATCGACCCACAGGGCCAACATCGCTACCGCGATCAAGACCAGTGTCACGGGCATACCGTGCCTGACCGGAATCAAGAGGCTGCTGCAGGCCAGCAGGTAGGCGACAGTGAGGGGGCGTGCGTGTGGCCGATTCAAGGCTGAGAAGCCGAGATAGGCCACCGGCCCGAGCAGCATGATCGTCGCTGCGCCATGAATGGCAATTTGGCCCCAGCCTGCGGCCTCATAGAGAAGCGCGCCAGGCAAAGAGCCATTGTCTGCTGACACCATGGAGTGGATCATGGCGCCGAGTTGCGAGCACTGGGCGGCAATGCCGGCGACAGCGAGTCCCAGGAGCGTTCTGGCGCCTTTGTCTTCTTTCACGCGCGAGCCCAGCAGAATGCCGAGCCCGGCGAGGCCCAATAGATACCCGAGAAACAGGAAATACCGAAGCTGCGATCCGAAGTCATGCCAGCCCTCCATCATGAAGCTCGCACTCGCCCCCAACAGGAGCACAGAGCCCATCCATCGCAGCAGTTGTCCAAGTTTCTGAATATCCATCCAGCGTTCCATGATCGTCCTCCTTCGTGCGGTAAGGGCCAGAAATGGTTACCGTTCGGATTCGGTCAGCAGCTCATGCAACGTTGCCCTGAGCGTCTCGTGGTCTTCCTTCTCTCGATACGAGCGTTCGAAGTCGTCTGTGAGCAACGCGGGACCGGCCACATAGCCTTCGGCTTCCGACACGCGCGTCTCCCAGCGATCGAAGATGCCGGTGATCTCGTCGAGGGCGCTCGTGCCGTCCGATTGGATCGCCTTCATGGCCTCGGCGCGGAATTGCCTGGTGGCCAGCGCGTGTTTTTTTCGTTGAAGCTCGTCGAGCTTGGATTGGATTCCCCTCAGATCGTCGACCAGCCGCGCACGGAGCTCTCGCGCTTTCGCGAGTTGAGCCTCTGTTGAAGCCGCCTCCTCCTTTGTCCGCGTCATCCGCCTTACGCATTCCAGCGCACGGGCCTCATCCTGCGCGCCTGCGTGCAGTGCGCGCTCTTTCCATTGGGTTGTCTCTTTCCGGAGATCGGCCAGCCGCCCGGCCAGCTTGTCTTCATCTTGTTGCAGCCGCGCGAGGCGGGCTGTGGCTTGTGCCGAGGCTGCCCGCACTTCTTGCATCGCTTCCGTCACCAGAGCCTCGTGATTCTCGATCTGGTCAAGGAATGAGTTAAAGTTGGACTGAATCGTGGCGTTGATGCGTTTGAAGATGCGCATGTGAACCTCCTGGTGAATGAGGGATCGTCTAGATGGAGTCTAGTCCGTCAGGAGGCAATTCAGGGGATTGATCTCATGACACTGTCACGCACGACAGTCGGATGAGGCTGTATTGCAAAAGGTAGTATGCATTTCGCCGAAATTGAAGGGGTGGTATTCTTGTGACACAGTCACTCCATAGGGAGAGCAAGGTGAAGAAGGTAAAAAGGACACATCTTGGCCGCCATCGGGTGCTCTTTAACGCTGCCGCGATCGGGGCCCATGCCAGATTCTCTGCGCAGGGGTTTCGCCAGAAGGATCTTCGGTTTTTGATCGAGCTATTTTCGAATTGGCTGGAATGCGCGATGGAGGGCCCAAGTCTTGCCGTTGAGAATACGCAGATTGCACGCTACCTCTCTGGACTGGTTCATGAAGGATTGGCGAAGCAACTCGGGGGACAGGCACAGCCTCGGTATCGGTTGACACGAGTCGGCTTAGTCGAAAATCTGACGGGACTTGTCAATCGGCGTCATTGGTGGCCGATTGAAGAGTTTTTCTTTGCCTATTATTTTCTAGAGAGTTACCGAGGGAGGATCGAATCGTTGATCGAACAAGAGGGCAGTCTGTTTCCCGGCACCTTAAAGCTAGAAATCGCCCACCTCTTCGATCTACGGAGTTTTGTCGAACGGCAGGAACAGTTATTAGATCGTGAGATTGCCAAGCTGGATCTCCGAATCGGGGATTCCAGGAAGACCAGCGATTTGGCGGCGCAGGCGAAAAAGAAGGGCCTCGCTCCCGACGCGATCCTCAAAGAAATTCAGGAGCAGGTCCCTTATCAGCTGAATAATCAGAAGCCGATGGCGGATCTGTTCAAGGAAACACCGGACGAGAATTGGATTTGGGAAATGGAAGTCGGTTCGCAAAAACGCGCGGCAAGAATTTTTTCGCCGATGAAAGAAACTCTAGCCCATATTCGCGCGCAAGTGGGTGCGCTCAGAGGCAAGGGAGCATCGCGGTAATTTCAGTTTTTCCAGGAGTAACTATCCTTTGGCTTCCGGTGGCGGCCAGTTCATTTCGGTGTGGCGGCCGCAGTAGAAGCAGGCGAGGCGATAGCGCGCCTTCCGTCTGGGATTCGGCATTGAGATGAAGGTGATGGGCGTATCGTCGAAGGGGCAGGCCGGTTGGTCGTGGAGGAGGTGCACGTCGGCCATCATCGTAATCGAGGCAATGTCCCATGCCGGCTGATGTTCTTCCTTGCCGGTAATCTTTTCCACCAGGTGGCAGCGCTCGCAGGTCGCTTCATAGGATTTAATGCGGGCGTTGTGCGGCGTGAGGTCGACGACATCCATCGCTCCGCCACAGCCTGGTTTAGAGCATGTCAGGTGTTCATGCTGCAGCGCTTGGACAAAACGGCGGTGCTGTTCACGTTCTTGATCGGTTTTCATGTGTCTTTTCTCTCCTTCCACCCACTTAGCGATGTGAGCGGATTGGTTTCAGACTGCGCGCATTGACCGAGCGACCGCTCAACGATCCTTTTCCTCGTCCATCCCTAGAGACTATGCCTGTGGCGGTTTCCCTGCGCACATTGAGCAAGCACCGCCCTTAATCCAAAACTGTGATTGTTCCCGGTGCGCGTTCAGTGAGCAAAAAATCGCCACAGGCATAGTCTCATTCCCTAAATTCCCCATGCCCCGCTGATCTGAATATTCGCGCCATTCACGTAGCGCGCGTCTTCGCTCAATAAGTATCGCACGGCGGCGACGGTGTCGTCGACGGTGCCGATATAGCCGGCGGGAATGCGCTTCATCATGCTGGCGAGTTCTTCCGGCGGCGCGCTGCCGGAGTCGATGAAGCCCGGCGAGATCGCATTCACGGTGATGCCATAAGGCGCCAGCAGCTTTGCCAGGGTCCGGGTCAGAATGAGCACGCCCGCTTTGGCGATGTAGTGGGCCGTCACGTCCGGCTGCGAGATCATCTGCTCGGTGTTGGCCATGCTGAAATTGATGATGCGGCCGCTCTTGCGCGCTTTCATGCCAGGGGCTGCGGCTTTGGCCAGATAGAAAATGGGATGGAGATTGCCATCGAACATCTCGTTCCAGCCCTCGACCGTTTCGTCGAACAGATTCACGCGATGGTAGGGGCCGGCTCCGTTGATGAGGGCATCGATGTGCCCCCATGTCCGTTCGACCTGGACAACAAGGTCTTTCGCGGCGACGGGATCCGAGACATCGCAGCGAATGGCCATTGCCTGCCCGCCCCGTTCCGTGATGGCCAGTGCGGTCTTCTGGGCTTCCGCCTCGCTGGTCCGATAGCAGATGGCAATGTTCCAGCGCTGTGCGGCCAGGTCGAGGGCGATGCCTCTTCCAATTCCCTTGGCGCCGCCGGTAATCAGGGCGATCCGTTCATTCATGCGGGATATCCGTTCGATGATGGATGGTCGCTGGCTCTCGTCCGAAGGCACTTCGCGAGATGTTGCAGCGCACCGGCGGTCCGTTGTGAAAAGGCCTGTTCGTTTTTCGGCTTCTTTGCGTCCGCAGCGCTGGCTTCAATCAATGCGCGCAGGTCGTCGATAGTATCGACATCACGCCAGGGAGAGAGCAGCGCGGTCGTCAATCCCAGGCTGGCCGCTTTCTCCTGTGTGGCCGCGAGCACGCGATCGGTCGACCAGGCGATGTTGGCGAAGAGCTCAGGCCGGGGCTGCTTAAGTCCGATCAAATAATAGCCGCCATCCATGGCCGGTCCCAATACGACGTCATGCGTGTTCAGCAAGGCCAGGGCCTGCTGGTAATGGTCGAGCGGGAGCGACGGGATATCGGTGCCGACAATGAAGACCCGCTGATAGCCCTTTTCAAACAAGGCCGCGAATGCCTGCTGCATGCGCGCGCCCAGATCGTCGCCCACCTGGTCGATCAGCTTCACGCTTTGCCGCTCTTCCATGATTTGGAAAAAAACGAGCGTGGACGATGGCGCGCAGGCCAGATAGCGATCGATGGGCAGCTTGAGCTTGGCGGCGCCGGCCTTGGTGCGTTCCAGCATGTCGAGGACAAAGCTGCCGTGCAACGTCGCGGCCTCGTCGTGGGTGAGCGGAGGGCAGAGGCGGGTTTTAACCTGCCCGGCAATCGGCGCTTTTGCGAAAATGACGAGCGCGGCGTTGCGCGCGGACTGCGGCGAAGAATGAGGAGGCGTTTGCTTCATCGGATGGCCCTGTAAAAATGGTTGAGTCGCGCTGGACTGACTCCCAGCCAATACAGGAACCGCAGGGTCCACATCAAGAGAATTGTGCGGAGCGGGCCGTGCTGCTCCCAGCGGCGAAACGAGGTCGTTACGCAGTCGGTGAGCGCGGCCGTCGGTCCCAGGCGTTTCAATCGCCGGCTGAATGCAATGTCCTCCATCAGCGGAATCTCCGGGAAGCCGCCCATCTGTTCAAAGATTCGGCGGCGGACGAAGATGGCCTGATCGCCGGTGGCGATGCCGGTGAGGCGCGAGCGCCAGTTCATGAGCCGGCTAATGACCGTGCCCCAGGGGGAAGGCCGGTCGAAGCGGACATCGAACCGGCCCCCGACGATCTGTGGATCGTTCAAGGCAGATTCAATGATCTGTATAGCCTGTGGAGGCAGCGCCGTGTCGGCATGGAGGAACAGCAGGATATCGCTATGGCAGGCCTTCACCCCCTCATTCATTTGGCGGGCGCGGCCCGTCGGCGCGGTGATGAGCCTGATCGCCGGTGCCTTGGCGCAACAGGCCTGAACAACCTGAATGGTCGGGTCGGTGCTGCCGCCGTCGCTGACAATAATGTCGTCGAATCCTAATGCAACGGTGTGCGCCAGCGTACGCGCAATGGTCGACGATTCGTTCAGGGTGGGGATGATGATGGCAATCATCACCGAGGTTTAGCGGTCCGGTGTCTTGGGCTCTCGGAACATGAAGTACATGACCACGACGACGGTCGTCCAGAAGACGACTTGTTTGTGCCAGAAGAGCACTTCGCCGTAGTGGAAGAATCCCAGCCCGATGGCGATGGCGACGATCATGACGCTGTAGCGCCAGGTAGGGTTCTCGATGACGGCATTGGCCCAGACGGCGATGCCGCCGAAGTAGATGAGCAGGGGGACGGCATTGATCTCGAACCCGCCGCTGATCGACAGAAAGACATTCAGGAAGCCGATGAAGATCAGCGCGGTGCCGGTCATCATGCCGGCGACGCTGAGCTGCTTGTCCTCGCTGGACTCGCCGTCTACGTGGCCTGGCGACGGAGACGGCGCGGGATCTTTTGTTGGAAGGTCTGTCGGTGCCATGATTACACTTTAAAATGTTTGCTGAGTGTGAGGGCCTGCCCTTGGTACGACGATCCTAACGTGGTGCCGTAGAGCTGTGAGGGTACGTCGAGCATGCGGTCATATACAACCTTAAAAAATGTCTGTCCGTCGTGGATCAGAAACGGCACGTCGTGGGGGCGGACTTCCAGCACCACCTGCGTGCCTTTGATCTCTCCCTTGGCGCCATAGCCGAAGCCTGGGTCGAAGAATCCGGCATAGTGGGTGCGCAACTCTCCGCAGGCCGCTTCATAGGCGACCATCTCGGCGGCGTATCCGGCCGGCACGCGAATGCGCTCCTTGGAGGCGAGAATATAAAACTCTTCCGGTTCCAGAAGCAGGCTGTCGTTCCGATGGCGGTAGAGCGGTTCCCAAAAATCCGCCGCGCGGTAGTGCCCGACTTTAGCCAGATCGATGACGTGGCTGTTTTTCTTGGCCCGATAGCCGATGATGCGGGAGCCTGTCCGGTCGCCGCCCTTGAGGTCGATGCGCAGGAAGAGCCCGCGTTCGGCGCGGAACTCGCCTTGTTCCAGCGTGGTTCTGGCCGGGCTGTTGTGATAGAGCAGCGGCGATTTGCGGTGGAGCATTTTCAGCGACGCGTCGCTGACGGTCGCGTCGCCGCGGACGAACCGGATCTGATTCAGCGACTGGCCGGTGCGGACTTTGACGGCGAACGAGCGCGGCACAACTTCAAGAAATAACGGCCCGCGATAGCCGGCGCGGATTTCGTCGAAGCCCGCATTCAAGTCCGTCACGACACGGGTGAAGACATCCAATCGTCCGGTGGTGCTTTTCGGGTTGGCCCGGGCACGAAGATTTTTTGGGAGCTTCAGGCTTTCCAGCAGCGGCACAAGGTAGACATGGCCTTTTTCCAGAATGGCCCCTTCCGTCAAATCCATCTCGTACATGACCAGGTCGGATTGATAGAAGTCGAGGACATCGAGCCGCGAGGAAATGGCGGACAATTCTGGCAGAAAACTGCTAATTAGCCGATAGGCTTTGTGCCCCAGGCGCAGATCAAGGCTGGCCGGTTGGATCTGCCGGTCTTCGATGGCGGGAGAGGCCGCGACCGCCTGCGTGGCGATCAGCTGCGTAATATCCTGATACGGGAGGATGCCTTGGGTCGGTGTTGTGCTCACAGCTCGTCCGTATTGCCCCCGCAACTGTTGCCCCACGAGGCGAACCCGTCGCGATCGGGGTAACTGTTTTCGCTTGCGTCGTAGTCGAACCCGGAGCGGGCGCCGACCATCGGCAACTCGCGGCCGGATTTCGGTTGCGGATAGTGGAAGGTCTTGCGTTCGTAGTTCCGGAGCACGGCCCCATCCTCATCCAAGTCGACGAGATAGTCGCTGGGCAACAGCGGAATCTTTCCGCCTCCGCCGGGCGCGTCGATGACGAAGTGCGGCACGGCCATGCCGCTGGTATGGCCCTGCAGCGCCTTGATGATGTTCAGTCCGGTTTCCACGGTCGTGCGGAAATGGTTCGTCCCCTTCGTCAAGTCCGCCTGGTAGAGATAATAGGGCTTGACCCGCGCCAGGAGCAACTGATGCACCAGGCGTTTCATAATTTCCGGGTCGTCGTTCACCCCTTTCAGGAGGACGGTTTGCGCGCCGAGCGGCACGCCGGTATCCGCCAGCATGCCGCAGGCGGCCTTTACCTCGGGCGTCAACTCGTCGGGATGATTGAAATGCAGGTTCATATAAATCGGGTGATACTTCTTCACGATCTCGCAGAGCCTTGCCGTAATCCGCTGCGGCAATGTGCCCGGCACGCGGGACCCGATGCGAATGAGTTCCAAATGAGGGATTGTCCGCAGGGCCTTCAGAATACGGTCCAGCAAGTGGTCGGGGAGCAGCAGCGGATCGCCGCCCGAGAGGATGACGTCCCGGACTTCGGTATGTTCGCGCAGGTAGGCGATGGCGCGATCCAGCTCGCCCTGCTTCAGAAAGCCTGGTTTGCCCACCAGCCGTTTTCTAGTGCAGAAGCGGCAGTAGATCGGACATTGGTTGGTGACCATGAGGAGAACGCGGTCGGGATACCGGTGGACCAGGTGGGGCACCGGACTCATCAGATCTTCTTCGAGGGGATCGTCTTCTGCGTCGATATCGTCCAGCTCCGCGATTTCCGGAACCACCTGCTTCCAGATGGCATCGCCTTTTTCTTTCATCGTTCCGAGGACGGTCGGGGTGATCCGCATGGGGTACGGACCGACGATGGCTTCTATTTCTTTCTCGTCGAGTCCGAATCGGTCGGCCAGATCTTTGGGCTTTACGATGCTTTCCGCGAGTATCCGTCTCCATTCCTCCACGGGCGTCATGGCCTCCTGTGTAAGAGATGAAACCGCTGGCGATAGGGGCGGACGCACCCTGCCGCCGATCGTGTGGGAACGCCAGGTTGCATCGAGGATTTAGGAAGATGTCTTGGCATAGTGGCTGTCGAGGTGGGCCAAGATGTCGTGCGTCTCGGTCAAGACGCTGTCTCCGTCTATCAGCACGGGCACATAATACTGGCCCGAGACCTCATGGACGATTTTCCGCATTGGGCGGATATCCGGCACGATGACGCCGGTATAGGGGACTCCAAGTTCCGCCAGCTTGTTGCGGACGGCTTTGCAGTCGGGACACCATTCCACATGATAGAGCGTCAGCGCCATAATGGTCTTAGGCTACCATGGAAAACAGTCAAAGTGGAATGAGGCATTTGGGGGAAAAGGGAGCGGTGCGCACGTTACGCGTGCGGTAGTGCGCAGGGGACCATGATGGCGTCTTTCATCCCATGGATAATTTTCTTTTCCGCGGAGCAGACCGTGGCCAGGATTCCGGCCAGTTCAACGTGGCCGTCGGCGACAAAGTAGTAGGGCGACAGGCGCGCGCGGCCGTTCATTTTTACCAGCTGGTTCGCCGCCTGATCCCAGTAGTCGAGTTCGTAGATGCGGCCCTTGTGGAATTCCTGAAGAATGTACGGCGTCGTCGGAAACGACGCGAGGGCCTGATCGAGAGCCGCGGTCCATTCGGTCTGCGGGAGATCGTGCCCGACGGACACGCCCCGACTGCCCCAGGCCAGTTCGGAAAAGCCCGACGGCTTGACGACGTAATGCCGTTCTTTTTGCGTGGCGGCGGCGAGATCGCGCCAATTGGTGACGGCGCGGCCACCCATGTGCAGCCCGGGAATGGTGGCGCTCGGCGGAATCGGCGCCGGGTCGAGCAGCCAGGTGCGCGGCATGATCGTCGTCAGGTCCAGCAGGGTGGCCTCGCCGAGTTCCTTTTCCCAGAATGGCCGGAGCACCGGGTGGTGCAGGAGCGCAAAGGCCGACTTTTCTTCCAATGCCGGTTTATAGGGCGGGGTGACCGCCACCAATTCTTTTTTGGCGGCGTACTGGATCAACTCGGCCTTCGGGATATTCAAGAGATCGAATAGTTCGTAAAACCGGTAGAGCACGGCGATGGGTTCTTCGCCGGTGGCCGTGCGAAGCCGCAAGCCTTCTTCGGTGAAGTGGATCTCCTTCGGTTCGACGCAGTAGGCGGGCAGGCCCTGTTCGCGCAGCCGGCCGGCTAGCCAGGTCAGTTCCGGCCGGTATTCTTTGGCCTCTTCCGAAGCGACGATTGCAATGCAGCCGGTTCGCTCGTGCCGGACCGCCTGCAACATAGCGGCAAACCCGCGCACCATGCCGTCGCGGCCGCCGATGAGCGGCAGCGGCCGGTCGTCGAGTCCGCTATAGATGGAGGAGAGGCAGGCCGTCAGGCCGATTCCGCCGGGGACCGAATCCAGTTCGGTAATGACCATGCCGTCCTGGGTGGGAATGACATCCGGGCGAATCACCGCGGGCAGCTCATTTCGGAAACGCTTCATGCGGCTATAGGCGATCAAGGCGTCGGGTTTGCCCTGGTCGAGGTACTGCGCGACCCACTTCGGCTGAGTGCCTTTCACGCTGTCGAGATATAGGCGGTTGTGAGCCCGGTAGAAAGCCAGGAGCTGAGGGCCCAGTTTAGTAAAGAAGGCGATCTGTTCAGGAGAGAGGACGAGCGGACAAGGGCTGACGCGCCAGGAGTTCGTGGCCAGCGGGGCGGCATCCGAGGCAAAGAGGCCGGCCGCTTCGAGCTGCGCGTGTATATCGGCACAGCGGTGGATGGCGAGGTCTGGCGCTAGAGACGAACAGGGTGACGGTGTGTGGGCCAAAGAGCGATCCTTTAGTAAAGACCTGTGCGAGTGTCAGGATATCAAGGACATCTGTCGCAGATGCTACCATGGGGGTCAGAAGCGGACAAGGGGCGCTCGTATCGTGCTGGCCCTTGTGGTCGATCGATCATGGAAGCGGAGGGTGCTGAGAGAGCGATCGACGATGCGCCGCGCGGTCGTTCCTTGCTCGATGGGCAAGCCCATCGTATGATGGGGCCGCCATGGCGCTTGATCTGTTGGAGTTCAACTCGCACGTGAGCCTGTCCAACCCACTGCCCCAGTTCGTTCCCGGCTCGGTGTGCCTGCGCTGCGATGTCTGTTGCCGGTTTCCCGAGTCGGATAGTTTTCTGCGCCCCTACTTTACGCGGGGTGAAATCGGGGCTGCGGTGGCGCGGGGATTATCGCCCGCGCTGTTTATCGATCCCGCCGGCTCTCAGATTGCGCTGGTCAAAGACGTGGAGAGCGATGGTTATCTCTGTCCTGCTTTCGATCCGGCAACGTCGCATTGCGGCATCTACGAACAGCGGCCGCTCGATTGCCATCTCTATCCGCTGGCGCTGATGTGGAGCGCCGATGGCTCACAGATCGAGCTGGGATGGGATACCAAGTGCCCCTTTATGCGGGAGGCTGTTCCCGGAGAGATTCGTCGGCATGCCGAGCAGGTTCAGGCACTGCTTCAGCAGGAGGCCACGCTCCGGGTTCTTGCGGACAATCCGCGTCTCATTGGGAGGTTCCAGGAGGATGTGATCGTGCTCGCCTCGCTCCCGGAGGTGACGGGCCGGCTGCGTCTCCATCAAGTGGATTTGCCGCCGGACTCGCGCCTCCGTCCGCTGCGACTGGAAGATGCGCCTCGGATGAAAGCGGCGTTGGAAAGGTCCGAATGTCTGGACCATGAGGCACTAGCGGCCTACGCCTTTGTGTATCACTATATATGGACGACGACATTGCCCTATTGGTGGATGGAGCGGGATGGAGTATTCTTCCTGTTCGCCCATTCTCCCGATGGGTGGTTTATGCCGCTGCCTCCGCTTGGGGCAAGGTTGTTCGAAGAGTCGGTCGAGGAGGGGTTAGCCGATTTGCATCGATGGAATCACGGTTCCCCGGTCAGCCGGATCGAGAATGTGACGGATCGTCAGAAGGCGCGTCTCACTGGCAGCCGGCTGCACTGGTCGGGCAAATCCCCGGACTATCTGTACCGGGCCGGCTCGCTGGCGCAGCTCGCCGGAGATGCCTATAAGGCGCAACGCGCGCTATGCAATCGAGTCGAGCGGACGGCATCGGTCGCACTCCGCCCGTATAGGGCAGCCGACCGGCCTGCGTGCCGCGATCTATTCCACCGATGGGTGTCGCAGAAGCAATCGGGGCAGCTGGATGCGATGGGGCAATTTCTTCTCGAGGATGCCGAAGCGGCGCATGAGCTGGTCTGGGAGCTGGGCGACCGGCAGGGACTCGCCGGCACGGTGGCCTGTGTGCAGGACCGGGTGATGGGGTATACGTTCGGCTACCAGCTTGCGTCTGAAACATTTGCGGTGCTGGTCGAAGTCGCCGACCGATCCGTGCCCGGTTTGGCGCAGTATCTGTTTCGCGAGACCTGTCGCGTCGCGCGCCACGGCGGCGCTGAGTATATCAATGCCATGGACGATGCCGGTCTGCCCGGCCTTCGAGCCGCCAAGCTCGCGTACCATCCCGTGGCGGCCATCGAGAGTTGGATTGTGAGTCCGTTACAGCCATGAGTTTTCCTGTCGCATCGCCTCTCATGCAGTCCTCACGCCGCTATGGGTGGCTTCCGGTTCTGATTGTCTTGGTCACGATTCTCGCGCTCGGCATCGGGGCGTTGTTGGTGCGGTATGTCGAGCGGCGGTTGGTCTGGGCTGCGGGCGAGCAGTTGACGCTCGCGGCGGCGGAAGTGTCGGATAATTTGGACCGGTTGCTGTTCGAGCGCTATGGCGATGTGAACATGATGGCCCATGGCACGGCGCTTCGTTCGCCTGACCGGCAGTACCTCGGCAGCTACTTGGCTTGGATGAAGACGGCCTACGCGCCGATGTATCACTGGCTGGGTGTCACGGATCCGCAGGGCATCATGATCGCCTCAACGGAAGAGACCCTGGTCGGGCAGGATTTCAGCCAGAGCGAGTGGTTTCGGAGCGCGCGCGAGTCTCGACGGGGCCTGGTGGGGGACGTGGTGCGGCCTGAGGCCGATCATGAGGTGGGCATGGTGGCCTTTACGGCGCCGCTTTTCGATGCCGACGGAACCTTCTTAGGGGCGGTCACCACGCGAGTGGCTGTGCCGGTGCTGGAAGATGTGACGACGCGGACTATCCGATCGCTTCAACGGCGCGAGGGGTTCGGTGGAGCGGTTGAATATCAGATGCTCGCGAAGTCAGGCGAGGTGTTTGTCGATTCGAAGGCCCCGTTGCTCGAACCGATCAATCTGCTTGAGTTGGAGCTGCCCTCCGCGAAGCTGAGCCAGACGGGAGAGCCGGGCTATGTGGTCGAAGAACATTTCCGCCGGCATGCGCAGGTGGTGACGGGCTATGCGGCGACAAAGGGCTATGGAGATTTTCACGGCCTGGGCTGGACGGTGCTGGTGCGGATCGACCGCGACGCGATTCTGATGCCGATCCGCTCCGGCGTGCTTTGGAAGATCGGTGTCGCGGCGCTGGTTATCTGGTTCCCGCTGTTGATGTTGCTGCTGTGGTCGACGGTGCGGCTGCGGGCGGAGTACCGCCAGGCTCAGCAGGAGAGCGCCTGGGCGCGCGCGGCTGAAGCCGCGCTGCTCCAGAGCCAGGAGCGGAATCGCGCCATCGTCGATACGGCGCTCGACGGGGTGATTACCATCGATGCGGCGGGCGTCATTACCGATTGGAATGCCCAGGCCACGGCGATTTTCGGCTGGTCGCGCGATGAAGTGCTGGGGCGGATTTTGTCGGAGACGGTCATCCCCGAACAGGACCGCGCGGCGCATGTCCAGGGGATTCGCGAGTTTCTCCGGACCGGCGTCGGGCCGATTCTCAATCGCCGGATCGAAATCACGGCGCGTCATCGCGACGGGCGGGAGTTCCCAGTGGAGTTGTCCGTGTCGCCGGCCCGGATCGGCGAAGCGTATATTTTCAGCGCATTCGTCCGCGACATCACCGACCGGCGGAAGGCTGAGCGCCGGCTGGCGTCGCAATATGCCGTCACCCGGGTCTTGTCCGAATCCTCGACATTGGAAGGAGCCGTGCCCAAGATCGTTCAGGCGGTCGGCGAAAGCCTGGACTGGGATCTCGGGTTGTTCTGGCGGTTCGATAAACAGACCAATGTGCTGCGGTGCTTGGATCAATGGCAGTCTCCGGCGTTTCAAGGCGATGAGTTTTCATTAGCGGCATGGCATCAGTCGTTCGCGTCGGGGGAAGGGTTGCCGGGGCGGATTTTGGCGAGCGGCCAGCCTTGTTGGATCGTGGATGTCGCGCTGGACGCTCAATTCCTTCGGACCGAGGTGGCGGCTCAGGTCGGGTTGCACGGCGGGTTTGGATTCCCGATTCGCATCGCCGGCGAGATTGAGGGGGTCATTGAGTTCTTCAGCCGGTATGTGCGGGAGCCGGACGACGAGCTGTTGAAAATGGTCACGGATATCGGGCTCAAAATCGGCCAGTTCGGCGAGCGCACGAAAGCGGAAGACGCGCTGCAGCAGACCGAAGCGCAGCTCCGGCAATCGCAAAAGATGGAGGCGGTTGGGCGGCTCGCCGGCGGCGTCGCGCACGACTTCAATAACTTGCTGACGGTGATTCGGGGGTACAGCGAGTTGATCCTGGGGCGTCTGGGCGCCAGCGATCCGGCCAAGCGCGAGATGGAAGAGGTCAAAAAAGCCGCGGATCGCGCGGCTGGCCTGACGAGCCAGCTCCTGGCCTTCAGCCGCCGCCAATTTGTCGCGACGAAAGTGGTCGATCTGAACGCGATCGTCCTGAATATGGACGGGATGCTGCGGCGTCTGTTGGGTGAGGATATCATTGAGCTTTGTTCTGAATTGGAACAGAGCCTCGGAGCCATCAAGGCGGATCCTGGGCAGATCGAGCAGATTGTGATGAATCTGGCGGTGAATGCCCGCGACGCGATGCCGACCGGCGGCCGGTTGACCGTTGAAACGCGGAATGTTTCGATCGGCAAGGGCCCGCGCCGCGAGACGATGCCGCTTGAGCCAGGCGACTATGTGCTGCTGGCCGTCAAGGACACCGGGCAGGGCATGAGCGAGGAGACGCAGTCGCATCTCTTTGAACCGTTTTTCACCACGAAGGCGAAGGGGAAAGGCACCGGGCTGGGCTTGTCCACGGTCTACGGCATTGTGAAGCAAAGCGGTGGCACGATCGGGGTCGAGAGCAAGATCGATAAGGGCACGACGTTTAAGATCTTCTTTCCACGAGTGGATGGCGTGGCGCAGAGCGGCCAGGCGGCTTCCGCGAATGCCGATCGCGTGCATGGGCGCGAGACGATTTTGCTTGTCGAGGATGAACCGGCGGTGAGGGGGTTGGTTCATGAGACGCTGCGGTTGCACGGCTATACGGTGCTGGAAGCCCGCCATGGCATCGAAGCCTTGCTGACCGGCACCCGGCATCTCGGCCCGATTCACCTCTTGCTGACCGATGTGGTGATGCCGCAGATGAGCGGGCCGGAAGTCGCGGAAAAGCTCACGTCGGTCCGGCCGGAAATCAAAGTGCTGTATATGTCGGGCTATCCCGATCATCCTGTCTTTGCGCAAGGCGGGATCAAGCGGGACACGGCGTTTCTCCAAAAGCCGTTTACCCCGAACGTGCTGGTCCAGAAGGTCCGCGAGGTGTTGGACGGTGCGAAGGTGGCCTAGCCGGGCCATCCGACCCGTTCGATTGGCTTGATCTTCCCCCTCGGTTCCGTTTATCGTGCCCCAAAATATTCCACTGTAGAATGGATCAGCTATGAGCCAGTCAGGACGAGAACTCGATATTCAGGCCTACCGCATCGACCGGGAGCCGTTCTACGCCGAAGTGCGCGGCGAGGTCGGCCTGTTTACCATCGCCGCCAAGAGCAAGATGCCGGTGATGCTCAAAGGGCCGACCGGCTGCGGGAAGACCCGGTTCGTCCAGCACATGGCCCACAAGTTAGGCCGGCCGTTGATTACGGTGGCGTGCCATGAAGACCTAACGGCATCCGACCTCGTCGGGCGCTATTTGCTGAAGGGGCAGGAAACCGTATGGGCGGACGGTCCGCTGACGATTGGGGTGAAGCACGGCGCGATCGTCTATCTCGACGAAGTGGTCGAGGCGCGGAAGGACACGACGGTGATCATCCATCCGCTCAGCGATGACCGCCGGGTGCTGCCGATCGAAAAGAAGGGCCAGATCGTCGAGGCGGCGGACGACTTCATGCTGGTGATCTCCTACAACCCCGGTTACCAGAGCGTCTTAAAAGATCTGAAGCAAAGCACCAAGCAGCGGTTCATGGCGATTGAGTTCGACTATCCCTCCCCTGCCGTTGAAACGACGGTGGTGGAGCGAGAGGCCGGTGTGAGCCGCGAGATCGCGGAGAAGCTGGTGAAGCTCGGCGGGAAAGTCCGCAACCTCAAGAATCACGGGTTGGAAGAGGGCGTGAGCACCCGGTTGCTGATCTATGCCGGAACATTGATCCGGCAGGGGGTCGCGCCCGCGCAGGCCTGCGACGTGGCTATCGCCCGGCCGATTACCGACGATGCGGATATGCAGCGCAGTATTCTTGAGCTTGTCAAAGCCATCTTTTAGCGGCTGCCGCCGCGATTTCTCTCGCCATGACTCATCCGATCGTGCAAGACACCAAAGGCGGCGCGATTCTCACGATCCAGGTTCAGCCGAAAGCGTCCAGGTCCGAATGCGTCGGCCTGCACGGGGATGCGCTCAAGATTCGCATCGCGGCGCCGCCGGTGGATGGAAAAGCGAATGAGGCGGTGCTCGCATTTCTGGCGCAGCGCCTGGCGGTGCCCCCGTCCACGCTGGCGATTCACTCCGGCGCCGGGGGGCGGCGCAAACGGGTGCTCTGCCAGACGCTGGCGGCGGCGGATGTGCTGGCGCGATTGGGCCTGACCGGAGAGAAAGGGCTGGTGGCTTCATGAAAAAGCGGACGCAGCTGGTGCTTGCCTCGCTCGTGCTCGTGACATCGGCTTGTTCCGGGGCGAAGCCTATTTTGTATCCGAATCCTCATTTGCAAGCGGCCGGGAAGGAAGCGGCGGAGCAGGACATCGAATCGTGCAGGCAATCGGCTGAATCGGCCGGTGCGGAAGAAGCGAGCGGCAAGGGCACCCGGGTGGCGACGAGCACGGCGGTCGGAGCGGGTGTCGGCGCTGCGAGCGGCGCCGTTGGAGGCGCCATTTCCGGGGCGGCTGGGAGGGGATCGATAATCGGCGCCGCGAGCGGCGCCGTCTGGGGGCTCCTCACCGGAATCTTTTACGCGTTCGCAGGTTCCCCACAGCCGAGTCAGGCCTACACGAATTTTGTCAATCGATGCCTTCAAGACAAGGGCTATGAAGTGACGGGGTGGCAGTGAGGGTGAGGCTCCCGGTGCTGATGGATTCTTGCTCGCTGCCCGCGCACGATCGGAATGTGCTCGGTCAATGCGCGCAGTGAATCCATCAGCACCGGGACCTAGAGAGGAAAAGGGGGGAAGGGAGAGGATTGTGGGAAATCGTACGGTCCATCGTGTCGTTGCTGTTTTATTGCTCGTGAGTCTTGGGGCTTGTGCGGCGCCGGGGCCGGTGTTGCGGTCGAATAAGCATTTGCAGCTGAACGGGAAAGAAGGGGCGGAGCAGGATATTGCCGCTTGTCAGGGGAAAGCGGAACGGGCCGGGTTGACGTCCGGAGTGAACCGGACCGGCAGTATTGTCAGTGGCGGCGTGCTGGGATTGATTATCGGAGCAGCCGGCGGCGCCTCTACCGGCTTGATCGGCGGCGGCATCGGCGTGGCGATCGGTGCGGCCGCCGGCGGCGGGCTGGGCTTGATCGGCGGTATGGCAGCCGGTGCGTACAAACCAGCCGATCCCGATCCGGCCTATGCCGATAGTGTCGTGCGCTGTCTGATTGAGAAGGGCTATGAGGTCAGTGGGTGGGAGTAAGAGGGTGCCTAGGTAGCAGGGTTGTTTTCGTGCTCGCCCAACGCGCGGTCTCAGAAGACCCTCGTTGGATGCGCGCAATAAAAATAACCCCGCTGCCTAGGCTTTAAGCGATGGGTAAGAATGTGCTCGGACAATGCGCGCAGCCAGAGCCATCCGCTTTACTCTGCCTGGGGAAAAAGGAAGAAAGGGTACTAGCACAGGCTGGCTTTGCAGTCGGTGACGACGAGGTTGGTCGCTTTTTCAGCCGCATCCAAATCAACAATCAGCCACGCGATGCCTGCCGGGCCGTCTTCTTTCTGTGAACTGCCTTCGATCATGCTGACGATGTAGTAGCGGCCGGCCGGAATTTTAGTGAACCAGAAGTGGCCGGTTGGATTGGCTCTGGTGGTGCGGAGATAGGGCAGGATTCGCTTGTCCGACGCCAATTCCCTGAGGGCTTCATGGGCGCAATTCACATGCGGGCGCGATGCCGCTGCGGCATCAGTTGCTGGTGGGTCGCCTGGCGATGAACAGGCGGTTGCTTTCACGGTGCGGTCGAACCACGCCCGGGTGTAGCGTGTGATCGGAATCAAATGGATGGGCGCACCGGCTTGCGTGATGGCCTTCCCTGAAGAGGCCCCGAGGAAGGCCTGGCCTGCTACCGTGCCATGGCCTTTTTGTTTGTAGGCCAGGAATTCCTTTTCATTGAATGCCAGAGGCGCTGTGGGATTCGGTTCCACTGCGGTCCCTTGGTTCAGGCCGATGCTGCTGGCCAAGAGCAATACCGCTGCTCCGAGCGAGAGGCGCCGGCCTGGCCATAGAATGGTCATTTGCTGGACGGAGTGGGCTCGCCGGGGGGTGCTGGCGGCGCAGCGGCCTTATGTCTCAGCGCGCGGCCTTTGTCGGGCGTCGGATCGGTGACGAGGCCGTAGATTTCCCGTCCCTCGTGCCCTTCGGGGAGGTACTCGGTAATCGGCAGCCCGTCTTCCCGGACGAACAGGAGGCAGTGGCAGTATTTGTAGATCTGCATCTCATCGCAGGCGCACATCCACCGCCGGAGTTTGGCTTCGGCCTGCTTGTCCTTATAAAAATTGCAGGGGCACAGCGGCTTGCCGAGCTCTTCGATGTGCATCGCCAGTCCCTTCACGACTGCTTCGGTGACGGCGGGGGTTGGATGCATGCTGGTTCCGCTCTTTTCAGCGCAGTTCTTCACGTATTTCCACATTTTGTCGAGGTTCTCTTGCTTGGGCTCAGCCATGCGGTCTCCCTTCACATCTGCGCATCCGGCGCATGAGCAGTAGTTTACAAGCGCCAGGGCGTCCTTTACAATCCACCACTTCGCAAATTTAGCGCAGCATTAGCACGATTGGCATGGGTGGATAGACGGGGGCATGGCGGAATCGCACGCACATACAGCGCTGATCGATCGGTTGGCCGATGACCTGGGCCGGGCGTCGGCAGAGCAACTGGCTGCCCAATTGGCTCAGATCGGCGGCAAGCCTGAACCGGTGGCGGCGGTGTTGTCGTTGCTGGAAGAATTAACCGATGTGTCGGAGAAAGTCGGTCGTGCGGCAGTCGAGGCGCTGCCTGAATTAGCCCGCCGGGCCGGTCTCGCGCCGGTCGTCGCCTGGCTCAATCTCGGCATCGTCCTGGTGGAATCCTCGGGTGCGTCGGCGTTGAAATATTTCAAAGAAAGTCCGCGCATGCTCGGCGTGGTGGATCAGCCCGAGGCTCGCAGCGCGATTCTCGCCATCGGGGCGGAGCTGGCCGAGCAGGATGCCAACGTCACGTTGGAATATCTTCGGACGGCGCCGCTGCTTCTCGACGTCATTCCTGCCGGGCAGTTGCAGCCTTGGCTGGAAATCGGAGTGGAGCTGACGCAGATCGATGTGGTGGTGGGGCTGGAATACATTCGGCAACTCGCTGCGATCGCGCCGGTGTTGCCGCTGAGCGAGATTCGGCCATGGGTCGGATTCGGGATGAAGTTGATTCAGCCGAATGCGATCGGCAACCCCGACTATCTCGGCACGATTGAGTTTCTCAGGACCAGCCCGGCGATTCTTGGCGATCTGGAACATCCGGCGTTGCGTCCCAAAGTGTTGTCGCTCGGGGCGGGGTTTGCGGAACAATCGCCGGAGTCGGCGATTGCCTGGCTGGCAGAGGCTCCGACGCTGCTGCGCGCGTTGCCCTCGGCCGAGTGGCAGCTCAAAGTTGTGCAGTACGGGGCCTTGCTCGGCGAACACGATGCGGTGGCGACGCTGGCCTATCTGCGCCGCGCCCCGGAGATCGTTGGCATGATCGGGGCGTCAACCGACGCTGTTACGCGATTTGAAAACTGGTTCAAGACCGGCATGGAAGTGCTGGCGTACAGTGTGGACGGCGCCCGGGCTTATTTCGGACTGGAGTCTCAGCGGTCGCTGGCATCGGTCGAGCAGGCGTTGAGCGGGGTGCCGCTCAGGCAAGTCGCACGCACCGTTAAGTTGTTTGTGCAAGGGCTCTGCGGATCGGATGTGCAGATCCAGGCGCTTCCGGAAGCGGTCACGGATGCGCCCGCCCGCGCGACGGTCAGCGCCGATGGGCGCACCATTGCGCTCCCGGCGTTGCTCAGGAAATATCCGACCTACGATGAAAATGTCCGGCTCTATCTGGTGATGGCGGCGCATGAGGCGGGGCACATTGAGTGCGGCACCTATCGGTTGACGCTGGAGTCGCTTCAGGATGTTGTGGCGGCGGTCTGTGCGCGCTATGCGCGTGGCGCGCAACGACCGGACTCGCTGGCGGCCTTGTTCCGGCTCTATCCGCATCCCCGCTTAGCACAAGATCTCTGGACGGTGCTGGAGGATGCGCGAGTCGAGGCGCATTTGCAGCGGGAGTATCCAGGGCTACAGCGGGATCTTCGGCGGGTCGCCGGCGAAGCGGTGACTCCACGCGATCCGGCGCATGGTTTGACGGTGAAGGAATTGCTCGTTGATTGCCTCTTGCGGCTCTCGACCGGTGAATCGATTGAATCGGCGGTGCCTCGGGCCGTGCAGGGCGAAGTGGCTGTGCTCTGGTCGATGTGCGGTCCGGTGTTGGCGCCGGGCGCGTCGGCGGAAGAGGCGCTGCGCCTCGTGCATGCGGTGTATGTCCGCATGGAGGAACTGTTGCGGCCCAAAGCCGAGATGATCCAGGGCGATCCCGTTCAGGATCACCCGGAAGAGATGGGCGTCGGGCCGACGGGGTCAGAAGCCACTGGCGATCCCTACCGTCCGATGACTAATTGGGCGTACCGAGGGGAGATGAATCCCGAGTTTATTTCGCGAGATCAGGCACCGGGCCATGACGCGGCTGAACAGCAGCCCGCGGGAGAGCGTAGCGGCAGCGGTGGCTCCAAAGAGCAGCATGGCAACCAGAACAGCTCAGGCGGTGAGCGGCACGAGACGATGAGCGACGTGATGGGCGGTGGTCGCGCGCTGCCTGCCGTTGTCGATGAGTTGCTGGCCTTGCCGGTGGAAGAACGTCCGTTAGCGGAGACCGATGGACTGGGAGTGAAGCGCATTCGGTATCCGGAATGGGATGTGACGATTCAGGACTATCGTGTCCAGTGGTGCCAAGTAGTGGAGCAGGCAGCCGAATCCGGGTCGGATGAGGCGGTCGAGGCGGCGCTGACGACACATCGGAGTGCGGTGAACGCGCTGCGCCGGTTCTTCGAGAGCCTTCGTCCGCCGGCATTCCGGCGCACGACGGCTCAGGCCGACGGCGAGGAGTTGGATCTTGACGCGCTGGTTCGCCGGGTGTCGGAGCAGCAGGCCGGCATGGAAGGTAGCGACCGCGTCTATATCCGGCATGAGAAAAAAGAGCGGGATGTCGCGGTGGCGTTTCTGGTGGATGTGAGCGGATCGACTAGCCGGCAACTGGAAAGCGGACGGCGGGTGATCGACATCGAGAAGGAAAGTCTGGTACTTCTGTGCGAAGCGTTGGAAGCGGTCGGCGATCAGTACGGGGTGTATGCCTATTCTGGACAGGGCCGGGCGCAGGTCGAGTTCTCGGTGGTCAAAGAATTCGATGAGCCGTTGGGGCGCGCCACGGCGCACCGGCTTGGCGGCTTGGTCCCGCGGCAGCAAAATCGCGACGGCGCGGCGATCCGTCATGCCACGGCGAAGCTGCGCGCCTGCGAGGCCCGCACGAAACTGTTGATCCTCGTGAGCGATGGGCGCCCTCTCGATGGGGATTATAAAGACGACTATTCGCTCGAAGATACGAAGGTCGCATTGCGCGAGGCCCGGCAGGCCGGGATCGATCCTTTTTGTGTCACGATCGACCGGGAGGCCGATGCCTACCTCCGGCGCATGTATGGCGATGTGCGGTTTGCCGTGATCGACCGGGTAGAGTCGTTGCCGGCCCGGTTGCCACGAATTTATCAACGATTGACGACGTAACCCTATGTCCGATACATCTGCACGGCCGGTGGTGCCGCCCTGGCTCTATAAATTGTTTACCGGGCATCAGTATCCCTATGTGCGCCGGCTGGCCAAGTTCGCCCAGCCAGTGAATCCTGGCGAAGACCGTCCGGAGCCGACCAAGGACATGATCGACGCCAAGTTTTGGGAGGTCTATCCGCGTTGCTGGGCCAAGGTGCTCCAAGAAGTGAAAGTCGGCATGATCGTGGTCTTCCACGATCTGAACGAATATCCAGCGGGCGGTTATCAGGCCTTGATCGACGATCCGGAAGCGTTCTTGTCTGCGACCTATGGCAAGAAGAAGATCAAGGTCAATTTTTACGACGGCGATAATTTCGTCTGCACGATCAATTTCAAGGTGGCGGGTTGGACGGAGCACGAGGGTGGGCATTGACGGGTTCAGCGCATCCTTTATGCTCGCGCCCCGCGCGCGCGGGATCGATTGATGGAAGAGCTGTTGCGGGCGGCGTTCGGTGCATGCGCGCAGTGAAGGATGCGCTGAACCCGTCAAGGGGAATAGGGAGTAGGGAGAGAAGCGGACAAGACTTAGAATCTGAGGTGTGATGATGGAGAGACCGAAGATTACGGTGGTAGGCGCGGGCAATGTGGGTGGGACGGCGGCGCAACGGTTAGCCGAGCGAGACCGGTACGATGTGGTGCTGGTCGACATTGTCGAAGGCGTTCCGCAGGGGAAAGCGCTCGACATGGCGCAGGCCGGGCCGGTGTGCGGCTATAGCACCCGCGTGGTCGGGACCAACGGATATGAGGAGACGGCCGGATCGTCGGTCGCGGTCATCACGTCGGGGATCGCGCGGAAGCCGGGCATGAGCCGGGATGAATTGCTGACGACCAACGCCAAGATCGTGCAGTCGGTGGTGAAGGAGCTGATCGCCCGTTCTCCCGAGGTCATTTTATTGCTGGTCACCAATCCCTTGGATGCCATGGTGCATGTGGCGTTGAAGGTCAGCAAGTTTCCCAAGTCGCGAGTCATCGGCATGGCGGGCGTGCTCGATTCGGCGCGCATGCGCGCGTTCATTGCGAGCGAATTGAATGTGCCGGGACCGGATGTCGAGGCCATGGTGCTGGGTGGCCATGGCGATACGATGGTGCCGCTGCCCCGCTACACGACGGTCAAGGGGAAGCCGGTGTCTGAGTTGATTGCCAAGGACCGGCTCGATGCGATTGTGAAGCGCACGCGTGAGGGCGGGGCGGAGATCGTCGGGTTGTTGAAAACCGGGAGTGCGTTCTACGCGCCGTCGGCCTCGGCGGTCGATATGGTCGATGCGATCATGCAGGACCAGAAGCGGGTGTTGCCGTCCGCGGTGCTCTGTGAGGGCGAATACGGGCTGAAGGGGGTTATTGTCGGGGTGCCGGTGAAGCTGGGCCGCGGCGGAGCAGAGCAGATTGTCGAGTACGATTTGACGGCGGACGAGCGGGCGGCGCTGAACGCGTCTGCGACGGCTGTTCGAGAGTTGTGCGCGAACGTCGATCGATTGATGGCATAGTGTTAGCGTGCCGGCGTGGTGCCGGTGGCGTGGCAACATTGAAGGGGCTGCAGGGCAGTGTGCAGCCGGGCAATAAACCGTGTGAGGGGAGGATGCAATGAAATTTCTTGAAGATCCGATGCAGACGATTGGCGCGGGATTCGCGCTGGCCGTTGTGTTGATAGGAGTGTTTCTCGGCATGTCTGGGATCGGCGCCGGTGAGGTCGAGTGGGTCGGCATGATTATGCGCTGGGTGCATTTCCTTGCGGGCATCACCTGGATTGGGTTGTTGTATTTCTTTAATCTGGTCAATGCGGCTTTTCTGAAAAGCCTGGATGGACCGACGAAAAATATCGTGATCCCGAAGCTGATGCCGTTGGCGCTCAACTGGTTTCGCCATGGCGCGACGGTGACGGTGCTGGCGGGGATCGGGTTATATTTCTACCTGTATGCGAAGGGTGGGACTGGGGCGATGGCGCTGGGCATCGGCGGATTGTTGGGCATCATTATGATGGTCAATGTCCATGCGATCATTTGGCCCAATCAGAAGAAGATTATTGCAGCGGTGACGGCCGCGGCGCAGGGGACTCCGGCACCCGCCGAAATGGCGGCCTGGGGAAAGACCGCGCTCTATGCGTCCCGTGTTAACGTTCTGCTCTCGATTCCCATGTTGTTCTTCATGGGCGCTGGGAGTCACTTCAAGTAGCGGTCTCTGATCGCCTGTTCGCCGCCGGGGAGTTTCTTGACGGCGAACAGGCTGTTTCCCCTGCCCGCGGCCTGGTTCCTACAGGCCCATATCGCCATAGGGCCCTTGTCCTAACTGTTTGAGATTCAGGCCTATTCCCCATGAGTTGCCTTGACGGCGGCGCGCCGTCAGCCGTATAGTACAAATTCTAAACTCGCGGATTTTTTCGAAGGAATGTCTATGTCCATTGCGACTGATCCCCGTCTAGTTCAGAAGCTTGAAGGGGCTCCCTGGGAGATTGAAGGCTATCTCAAGGTGGGGGGCTACGAGGCGTGGAAGCGGTGCATCGACGGCTTAAAAGCCGACGACGTTGTGGCTGAATTGAAAAAGGCTGGACTGCGAGGGCGTGGCGGCGCCGGATTCCCAACCGGGGTTAAATGGGACAAGGTGTTGAATCACCGTGTGAAGGAGCACTATTTTGTCTGCAATGCGGGCGAGCATGAGCCGGGCACGTTCAAAGATCGCTATTTGCTCAAGACGCTTCCGCATCAGTTGATCGAAGGTTGTTTGATTGCCGCCCATACGGTTCAGGCGAAAGCGGCTTTCATTTATGTGAATCATGAGTATGAGGAAGAGCGGGAGAATTTGAAAAAGGCGCTCGCTCAGGCCCAGGCGCGAGGGTTTGTCGGAAAAAACGTCCTGGGGAAGGGCTACGATATCGAGTTGCAGGTGTTCGACGGCTATGGAAGCTATGTAGCCGGTGAAGAGACGGCGATGCTGGAGTCGATGCAGGGCCGTCCGGCGATGCCCCGGCAGAAGCCGCCGTTTTACCCGACGGATTTCGGCCTCTATGGAAAACCGACGTTGGTCAACAACGTGGAGACCCTCTGCAATATCCCGAGGATTTTGTACAAGGGCGCGGCTTGGTTTACTGAAGTCGGCACGGAGAGATGTCCCGGTACGATGATGTTTTCGCTGAGCGGTTCGGTGAATCGCCCCGGGGTTTATGAGATGCCGATGGGTGTGACCATCCGCGAGTTGATCGAGAAGTGCGGCGGCGGCGTCGTGGGCGGCCGGCAGATTAAAGCGGTGTTTCCTGGCGGGCCGGCGTTTTCGATGGTGACGGCCGATCAGCTGGATTTGCAGATGGATTTCGATTCGCTCAAGAAGGCTGGAACGGGATTGGGCAGCGCGGGGACGATTGTGATCGACGATGCGACCTGCATGGTCGCCGCGACATTGAAATATTCCAATTTCTTCAAGAGCGAGAGTTGCGGGCAATGTCCGCCCTGCCGGATGGGAACGAATAATATAGCGACTCTCATGACGAAGATTGAAGAGGGGCAGGGTACGCAAAAGGACATGGACAGCCTCTTGCAGCTCTGCGGTTTTGTGAAAGGGACCGGGTACTGCACGCTGGTGACCGGCGCTGCGGTTCTGGTACAGAGCAGCGTGAAGCTTTTCCGGCAAGAGTATGAAGAGCATCTCCGGCTGCATCGATGCCCGTTTAAGCCAGCCGCGGTGGGTGCCCATTCCTGAGGAGATGCTGTGCCAAGAGTAACCTTCTTACATCCTCAGGGAAAAAGCGGCGCGGTAACCAGAAACCTGACCTTGCTGGATGCCGCGAAGGAGCTGGGTTTCTCGCTGAATCACGATTGCGGCGGCAATGCCTCTTGTACGACTTGCCGGGTTGAAGTGCAGTCCGGTAGTGAGCATTTGTCCGAAATCGATTTCGACGAGCAGGATTTGCTTGATAGAGAAGACTTGAGCCAGCCCTGGCATCGATTGGGCTGCCAGGCGAGAGTGTTAGGCGATGTAGTGGTGCGAGTGCCGGAATCCAAGTTTGCGGATCCCAAGTTTTCCGCTCCATCGGAGGCACAATCGGATGCCCAGGGAGTTGATATTCGGTAGAGAGGTGTTACACTAAGCCAACCCGGATCGCTGGTTGCGAATCTGGAGATACAGGAGGAATACAATGGTTACAATTTCAGCAGTTGCAGAACAAAAGATCCGAGAGCTGATGGCGGAAGAAAAAGACGTGGTCGGTCTTCGCGTCTATGTTCGTGGCGGCGGCTGCCATGGCTACCAATATGGGATGGCGTTCGAATCCAAGATGGCCGAAGACGACACCGTCATTGAAAAGGGCGATGTGAAGGTCATCATGGATTCCCAGAGCGCGCCGCTCTTGCAGGGTGCCGAAGTCGATTATGTCGACAGCGTTCAGGGCTCGGGATTCTCGATCAAGAATCCACAAGCCAAGACGACGTGCGGCTGCGGCAGCTCTTTCAGCGCCTAAGCGGATCGACCGGAAGGAAGAGGACGCGTACTCTGCCTACAGTGTTCAGATAGTACGAAGCCAGAGTTGCCCGCGAGGGGAATTCTGGCTTCGCTTTTTCACCGATTGCAGTGTGGATGACATGGGACAGGGGAGTATCACCAGGCGGTATCGATTCTGCGCCGCCCATCGGTTGCACACCGACTATTTGACGATTGCAGAAAACCGGACGGTATTCGGCAAGTGCAACAATTCCAATGGGCATGGCCACAATTATGTGGTGCTCGTGACAATTGGGAGTCCCGCTGCCGACCAGACGGGACGGACCATGAATCTTGACGCACTCGACCGGGTTGTCGCGGAGCGGATTGTAAGCCGGTTCGATCACCAGGATTTGAATCGGGACCCTGAGTTTGCGGCGCGGACGACCACGGGGGAAAACCTGGTGCTGTTGATCTGGGATTTGCTTGTCACGCAGGTTCCGGAAGGGCAACTCCAGAAGGTCGCGGTCATTGAGACGAGAGACAACTATTTCGAATATACGGGGTCGGCCGCGGTTTCGGCGAGATCCTAGGGAGACACTATGGCGAAGCGAGCAGCGAGCCGACGGCGGAAGCCGGTAGACGATGTGGGTGGAACCGGACGGCCTGCAGACCTCGGTGTATTGCAGGCCCTCGTCACGGAGCAATTGTTGGCGCTTGGGGAGAACCCGGGTCGTAACGGATTGCTCAAGACGCCAGAACGCGTGGCCAAGGCGCTCGCGTTTATGACGCAGGGGTATCATCGCGACATCGACCAGCTCTTGAACGGGGCGCTTTTCCCGATTGAGTACGATGAAATGGTCATCGTCAAAGACATCGACTTCTACAGCATGTGCGAGCACCACATGCTGCCGTTCTTCGGCAAGGTGCATGTGGGGTATTTGCCGAACAAGAAAGTCGTCGGGCTGAGCAAGATTCCCCGCATCGTCGATACCTTCGCGCGCCGGCTTCAAGTGCAAGAACGGCTCACCGTGCAGATTGCGGAGACTCTTAAGACCAAACTGAACGCGCATGGTGTCGGCGTGGTCGTTGAAGCCCGCCACCTCTGCATGATGATGCGCGGTGTGGAAAAGCAGAACACGGTCGCGGTCAGCAGCTCTATGCTCGGCGCGTTTCGGACCCAGCCGCAAACCAGGCTGGAGTTTTTGAAGCTGATCAGGCGCGGCGGGGTCGGCGCTTCGGATTAAGCCAGCCCGCCGGCAAACTCTGCAACGATCTTTGTAAACGCGTCGGGTTGTTCCAGGTTGGCCAGGTGGCCAGCGTTGGGAATTAGTGCTAGCCGGGCATTAGCGATTTGATCTGCCATCAGTTTCGCGTCGGCAGGTGGAGTGGCTTGGTCCAATTCGCCGACGATGATCTGGGTGGGGCAGGCAATCTGTTTCAAGAGCGGTACTGAATCGGGGCGTTCGGCCATCGCCATCAAATCTCCGGCAATTCCGCTGACCTGGTTCCCCTCAATCATTGCTCGGACTTGCTGAACAATTTCGGGCCTCGTCTGAATCGTTGCGGGGGTCAGAAGCTTGGGGAGCATGCTATCGGCGATAGCAGCAGGCCCCTGTTTGTAAGCGATCTGAGCCATCTGAAACCGTCCAGCTTTCCCTTCAACCGTATCCGCCTGGGCCCTTGTATCGGCCAGCACCATTCCCTTCACTCGGTCCGCATACAGTCGATAGAACGCCAATAGGATATACCCGCCCATCGAGAGGCCGACGAAGAGGGCTTGCCGGATCGAAAGATGATCCAGCAACGCGCGGACGTCGTCTGCCGCTTGGTCGATAGTGTAATGCCATAACGGCGCATCGGATTCGCCGTGTCCGCGCAGATCGATGGTAATCACACGAAACTGCGATGAGAGGGCGGATTCCTGCGCGGCCCACATGGTGCGGTTCAACGGAAAGGCGTGCAGGAAGACGATGGGAAGACCGCGCCCCGTATCGCTATAGGCGAGGGTGATGCCGTTGATGGTTGCGCGCATGCGGCTCTCCGATTATTGAGGCTGTTCGTAGCATCGGCGGCGTCTTTCGGTCAAGGGCGTTTGCGCGATGGCGGCGCGCGGTTATACAATCCGTTCATTCTGAGGAGCAATCGATGTCGACGCCGCGCGATCCAGGGCCCGATCTGTTTGCTGTTTCCCAAACGGAGAAACCGGCGGAAGCGCCGCTGGCGGAGCGGATGCGTCCACGGGAGTTTGCCGATTTTGTGGGGCAGGATGAAATTGTCGGGCAGGATCGGCCATTGCGCAAAGCCATCGTGTCCGATCGCCTGTCCTCGGTGATTTTCTGGGGTCCGCCGGGATCGGGCAAGACGACGCTGGCTCATCTCATCGCCCGCCATACGAAAGCCCATTTCGTGGCATTTTCGGCCGTGACGGGCGGGATTCCTGAACTGCGTGAGATCATCAAGGGTGCCGAGCACCGACTTGCCTTGCAGCAGCAGAAGACGGTGTTGTTCGTCGATGAAATCCATCGCTTTAATAAAGCCCAACAGGACGCCTTCCTTCCCCATGTCGAACGAGGCACGGTGATTCTCGTTGGGGCCACGACCGAAAATCCCTCGTTTGAAGTCATCAGTCCGCTGATGTCGCGATCGATTCTGGTGTTGCTCAAGCCGCTCTCCGATGAAGCGCTGGGGCAGATCCTGGATCGGGCTGTGAGCGATTCTAACGTCGGGCTAGGGCAATGGAAGGCGCGCCTGTCGCCGGAGGCGCGGCAGCGCCTGATCGGGTTCGGCAACGGCGATGCGCGCGCGCTACTGACGGCCACCGAGTTCGTCGTCATGCAGGCTCCGGCGGGAGCCGACGGGACCAGGCTGGTCGATGAAGCGCTGCTCGCGGCGGCGTTGACTAAACAGGCGCTTCGGTACGACAAGGCGGGGGAAGAACATTACAACGTCATTTCCGCTTACATTAAAAGTCTGCGCGATTCCGATCCGAACGGGGCGCTCTATTGGCTTGCCCGGATGCTGGAAGCCGGAGAGGACCCGAAATTCATCGCCCGTCGCATGGTTATCTTCGCGTCAGAAGACGTCGGCAATGCCGATCCGATAGGACTCGTGGTGGCCAATGCCGTGGCTCAGGCCGTCCAATTTGTCGGGCTTCCCGAGGCCCAGATCAATCTTGCGCAGGGAACGACCTACCTCGCGTCTGCACGGAAGGACAATGCGTCCTATATCGGCTTATTGGAGGCCAAGGAGGATGCCAAAGCCCATGGCAATCTTGGCGTCCCGCTGCATTTGCGGAATGCCGTGACGTCGCTCATGAAGGGGATTGGATATGGGAAGGGGTACCGATACGTTCACGATGATCCGCAGGCAAAAGGCGAGCAGGCGCACCTCCCGGACGTCTTGAAAGACCGGCAATACTATCGGCCGAAGCCTCGTCCCTGACGTGTTTAGGTGGTTTACAAAGTTTTCTAATCGGTTATACTTAGAGCCATGAAGCGAGGGGAGTCGAAGCAATCGGTTGCTGTGGCGGTCGCCAACGAGCGGCGGAAGTTCGTCCGCGCGACGCTGGTCGGCTCTGCGCTTATTGCGCCAAAGAGCGGGGGGCGCGCCAGCACCGCCGTGCTCGACAATGTGAATAAGATCGGCGCGGGGTTGCACACCAAGGATCGGTTCACGCTCAATGAGCGAGTGACGGTTTCCCTCGCGTTCTTAGATTCAGACGGCGCCGACCAGCAGGAAAAGCTGGAGGGAACAGTCGTCTGGGTAAAGGACTGGGAAAAGGGATTCTTGACCGGAGTGGTGTGGGACGATCTGGTGACCAAGGATAAGAACCGCTGGCTTTTTTACTATCTCGAAGAAACGATCAAATCCTCCGTCTAGGTAAATCCAGAAGCGCTTCCGGCTTCACCCTGCATCCGACAGACTTCCGCGGCATCGTGGCGCCTTACGCGAAGGCCGTGAGTTTCTGCTTCACCTCTTCCAGCTCGGCAGACAGGGTTTCCCAGCGGGCGGTAAGCCTCACAAGATCCTTCTTCCATCCATCGTACTCGATCTGCAGCTCGCTCCACATGGTGGCTTTCTCTTTGTAGAGCTTAGGATCGGCTAGTTCAAGATCTCTGGATTTAATCTTGGTTTCACATTCGGCAATTTCGGCTTCAGCGCGCGCGACCTGCTTTTCAAGCCGGGCCTGGGTCTTGTTCAAGTCCCGGCGATCTCCGGCTGAGGATTTCGCCGCGGTCTGCGATGCCATCGCCTTGGTTGGCCCGGCGCTTTTCCCGCGGTCCGCGCCTTTTAAATCGTCGCTCGATTCTTTGATGGATTCGAGTTCCTGGGCTTTCTTCCACAGATAGTATTCGTAGTCGCCGGAGAAGCTGCGGGCCTTGCCTTCTTCGATTTCAATGACGCGCGTGCAGACTCTGGTCAGAAATGTCGGGTCGTGGGAAATAAAGATGATCGTGCCGGGGAAGTCCGAGAGGGCATCGGTGAGCATATCGACCGAGGCCGGGTCGAGATGGTTGGTCGGCTCGTCGAGCAGCAAGGTATTCGCCGGTTCCACCAGCATGCGTGCGAGCGCGACACGGTTGCGTTCGCCGCCGCTCAGCGCCTTGATCGGTTTCTTTTGATCGTCGCCGGTAAAGAGAAAGGCGCCGGCAATCCCGCGAAGGAAATTCATCTCCGCTTGGTGGGACACTTCCGAGAGGGATTGGAGGATCGAATGTTCGGGGTTCAGCGTCTCGGCCTGATGTTGCGCGAAGTAATGCAGCGTGACGCCATGGCCGACCGACCGCTTGCCTTTATCCGGTTCCAGCGCGCCGGCCAGCATCTTGAGCAGCGTGCTTTTTCCGGCTCCGTTTTCTCCCACCAGAGCGACGCGCTGCCCCCGTTCGATTGAACAATCGACTCGTTCGTAAACCACTTTTTCGCCATAGCGCTTGGCCGCGCCCTCCAGCTCCAAGACCTGCCGGCCACTCGCCGCGGGAAGCGGGAATTTGAACTTCACCCGCTTCGGATCGCGCTTCACTTCAATCATCTTGACCTTCTCAAGCTGCTTAATGCGCGATTGAACCTGGCTGGCTTTGTTCGCCTGGTAGCGGAACCGGTCGACAAAGGTTTGCACCCGCGCGACTTCTTTTGCCTGGCGCCCGGCGGCGGCTTCGCGCTGCGCGTCCCGCTCGGCCTTGAGCCGCTGGAAGGTGGTGTAGTTGCCGCGATATTCCTCGATCTTATGGTGCCGCAAGTCCCAGATGTGAGTGACGACACGATCGAGAAAGGCCGTGTCGTGACTGATGAGCAGCAGCGTCATTTCCGAATCCAGCAGGAATTGCTCGAACCAGCGCTGGGTCGGCTTGTCCAAATGGTTGGTCGGCTCGTCGAGCATGAGCACGTCAGGATTGGTCAGCAGCAGGTGGGCCAGGGCGACGCGCATCCGATAACCGCCGGATAGTTTTTCGACCTGGCGGGTGAAATCGATTTCCGAAAATCCCAGCCCCATGAGGATTCGTTCAGCCTCATGCTCGGGATAGAGGTCGCGATGAGTCGCATCCAGCACATTTTTGCCGATGATCGTTTCGAGTTCCTGCGGCAGGTACCCGATGCGGAGCCGCGGGCGCTTGCGGATATTGCCCTTGTCGGGGGATTCTTCCCCGAGGATCATGCGGAAGAGGGTGGTCTTGCCGGCGCCATTCGGCCCGACGAGTCCTACCCGAGAATTGGGGCGCAGATGGGCCGACGCGCCTTCAAGCAGAATTCTCGTCGAGTATTGCTTATAGACCGATTCGATTTGTAGCATGGCGATTATTCAATCAGGTAGAGAGATGAATGAGAAGTGGCGATTCGCGCGCGCCCACAGTTCGACGATCTAGATGGCGCGGCTCTTCAACTCGGTGGTTGGTTTGGTGGAGCTGGCCGGGATTGAACCGGCGACCTCGTGAATGCCATTCACGCGCGCTCCCAACTGCGCTACAGCCCCACACCGTTATGTCTAGAGATACGTACTCCGCGAGAAGTTCCGCATGCTAACATGCAGGTTCCACCCAGTCAAGAAAGCGAAAGATGAGAGATTGCTGGATCGGCAACCGCTTGGGAAGGGAACGGGACCGGCGCCGCTCCGTTTTGAGTGAGGGGTTTTCTGGATGATTTAGTCTGACATCGGCTTGACAAACGGATGGGCGGTACCTACGATGAGCCCCCGCGGCTCTGATCTCCCCATCGGGTCAGAGCCATTTTTTCGCGATTAAACGGGCTGAGAGGACGTGGCGGTATGGGAAATCTCGTCATAATCGGCGCCCAATGGGGCGACGAAGGCAAGGGCAAGATCGTCGATATTTTGGCGAAGGATGCCGATATTGTCGCGCGGTATCAAGGTGGATCGAATGCGGGACATACGGTCATCAACGAGCGCGGGACCTATATTTTCCACCTGATCCCGTCGGGCATTCTCTATCGCGGCACCATGTGCATCATCGGCAATGGCGTGGTGGTCGATCCGGGGGCGCTGATTGAGGAAATGGACCGGCTCCAGCCGTTGGGCATTGCCTTTGGGAAGAATTTTGCGGTCAGTCAGCGGGCGCATATGATTCTGCCGTATCATAAGGCCATCGATCGAGCCTCCGAGCAGTCGAAGGGGTCGCGCAAGATCGGGACGACCGGCCGCGGGATCGGCCCTTCCTATGCCGATAAAATGGCGCGTGTCGGGATTCGCATGGGCGATTTGCTGAATCCGGTGTTGTTCAGAAAGAAGCTGGAAGAGAACCTGGTCGAAATGAATTGGTTTTTGGAGCGGCTCTATAAAGTGGAGACGTTCCAAGTCGACAAAGTCTTCGATCAATACATGGGCTATGCCGAACGCCTGAAAGGCTATATCGTCGATACGACCACGTTGCTGAATCGGGCGATCAACAAGGACAAGACGGTGCTGTTTGAAGGGGCGCAAGGCACCCACTTGGATGTCGATTTCGGCACCTATCCCTTTGTGACGTCGTCCAGCTCCGCGGCTGGCGGCGCTTGCACCGGAACCGGTGTGGGCCCGACGATGATCGATGCAGTGATGGGGATCGCCAAGGCCTATACCACTCGGGTCGGCAGCGGACCGTTTCCCACCGAATTGACGGATGAAGTGGGACAGGGGCTTCAGGAGCGCGGGCGCGAGTTCGGTTCGACCACTGGCCGCCCGCGGCGATGCGGCTGGTACGATGCGGTGGTCGTGCGCCATGCGGCCCAGGTGAACGGCTTGACCTCGTTGGCGGTCACGAAGCTGGATGTGCTGGACGGCTGCAAAGAATTGAACATCTGCGTGGGATATCGGCATGGCGGCATTCTCTATAAGGAAATGCCGGCGGATCTCGATGCGCTCATGCAGTGCGAGCCGGTCTATCAGCGCATGAAAGGCTGGACGGCCTCAACGACCGGAGCCACGACGTACAAGCAACTTCCTGCGGAAGCTAAGCGCTACCTGGCGCGGATTGAAGAACTGGCTGATTGTCGCATCGATATGATCTCGACCGGATCCAAGCGCACCGAAACCGTCACGTTGCGCAATCCGCTCAAGTGTTCACGCCGCCGCCCCCGTTCCTAACTCAGCGGGATTGGCGAGCCTTGGCGTTCGAAGTTGACAATCCGTCGAGCTGAGTGACAGATTTCATGTCGTGAGTCGGTAGCTCAGTCGGTAGAGCATCGCCCTTTTAAGGCGAGGGCCCTGGGTTCGAGTCCCAGCCGACTCACCACT
>JADLEJ010000014.1 GCA_020846195.1 Nitrospira sp. | reverse complement strand
TCATCCGGGGGCGATCTTTTTTTGGAATCAGCAGATCGGACAGCCGCGCGTGACCGGAACGTATAATCTCGAAGATCCGTCGAACATCCTCTTTCATCTCTCCAAGACCTTTCCTCTTCAGTCGATCGGCCTGGGCGATCGCGTGGTGATTCTGTTCTGACCGGTCCGATTAATTTCAATCCTGCACATGACAGGTGCGAACGCACAGGCCTCCTTCCGTCTACATTAGCAATGTAATTCATACGGTGGCCAAGCATGTGTCAGCCCGAACGGCAGAATAGGCAGCGGAGCTGCGTGTACAGACAGTGGCGGGCAATCGTGATGGGCGCGATGCTCGCTTTGAGCGGACCGCTGGCAGGACACAGTTCGGCTCAAGGCGTGGTGGCAGACGCCGAGGCTAGATCCGTTCTGGAATTCAACATTCCGCCGCAATCGTTGGGGGCGGCGCTGAATGTCTTTGCGCAGGCCAGCGGCTGGCAGGTCAGTTCATCGAGTGACGTCACCGCCGGCCTGGAGTCGGCGGGCCTGAGCGGAACGCACACGCGAGAGCAAGGCTTGCAGGTTCTTTTGTCAGGCACCGGGCTCACCTATCGGGTCGAAGGCGACCGGATGATTACTATCGAACGAGGGACGCTCCTGCCGGCTTCTTCCGCAGTCTCCTCCGCAGTCGATGCGCGGGTCTCGGCGGGGCCTGATGAGGCCTTGGAGCCTCCCGTGAAACAGAAGCCTATCAAAGTGCCGGAGGTTGTCGTGAAAGAGGTGCGAAGCAAAGAAACCGGCACGACATTCGTCGCTGAAGAGACCGCATCCGGGGCAAAGACCGCTACTCCGCTGATTGCCACTCCACAAACGATCAACGTTATCACCCGCGCCGAAATGGATACGCGGATGGTGCAAAATGTCAGTCAAGCCGTTGCCTATACACCGGGAGTGCTGACGGAGATGTATGGTCCGGTGATGCGAGACGACTATTTCAATATCCGCGGGTTCGACGCGCCGCAGTTTCTCGACGGCCTTGGATTATTGGGCGTCAATTACGCCAATTTGCGGATCGAGCCCTACGGCCTGGAGCGTGTTGAAGTGCTGAAGGGGCCTGCATCGATGCTGTATGGACAAAGCCCGCCAGGCGGGTTGATCAATATGACGAGCAAACGGGCGACGGAGACTCCATTGCGGGAAGTGCTTCTGCTGGGCGGCTCGTTCAATCGACTTCAAGGCGGAGTGGATTTCGGCGGGCCGATCGACAGCGCAGGCCGATTTCTTTATCGAATCACCGGGATGGTGCGCGACAGCGACACGCAGGTGGATTTTGCCAAGGACAAGCGCTATTTCATCGCGCCGACTTTCACCTGGCGTCCGCAGGCCAATACCAGCTTCACTATCCTTGGGCACTTTCAGAAAGACGATGCCGGGAATACGCTACAGTTCTTGCCGCCAGAAGGCACGTTGCGGGGGAACCCCAACGGCGTGCTTCCGATCAATCGATTTGTGGGAGAGCCTGGATTTGATCGGTGGAAGCGGCAGCAATACAGTATCGGGTATGCGTTCGAACATCGCTTCAACGAGATGTGGAAAATAGAGCAGAACTTTCGGTACGCCGGTGTCAGGACCGACTATCCAACTACGTTCTATTTGGATTTCTTGCGCGATGGCGCTGGCGTGCCGACGGACTTTCGGACCATCAGCCGTCTTGCCGGACTCTATCGCGACCGGGCAGGGACCGTCACCCTGGACACGCGAGCGCAAGGGAATTTTGATACAGGAGCGATTAAACATCAGCTGTTGGTGGGGGTGGACTATCGTCGTGTGAGCGGGCGCACGCATCGTGGGTTTTCCAACTCGCCGGATTTGGATATCTATGCTCCGGTCTATGGGCAGTCGTTTGATTTTCCCCTGATCGATTTTGCCAGCGAGCAACAGCGCGAGCAAATCGGGCTGTACGCACAGGACCAGCTTAAGTATGAGCGCTGGGTCCTGACTGCTGGGTTGCGATACGATTTCGCTAATGCCGACACGCAGACCCGCGATTTCTTTTTAGATGAAGCGAACTCGACGCGGCAACGGGATTCAGCGCTCACCTATCGTGCCGGGTTGAATTACCTCTTTGAGAACGGAGTCTCGCCGTATGTGAGCTATTCGGTATCGTTTCAACCAGAAGCCGGAACCAATTTTGCCGGGACGCCGTTCGAGCCCACGACAGGTCAGCAATATGAGGCCGGCATCAAGTACAAACCGGCTGGGTATAATGCGCTTTTGACGATCGCGGCGTATCAGTTGACTCGCCAAAACATCGTGACGCCCGACCTCGATCCGGGGCATTTCGGGTTCAATGTGCAGACCGGCGAGGCGCGGGTGCGCGGCATCGAAGTCGAGGGCAAAGCCAGCCTGTTTCAGGCGCTCAATGTGACGGCGGGATACTCGCTCACAGACTCAAAGATTACCGACAGTAACAATGCTGCGGAACTCGGCCATCGTCTTTCATTGACACCGCGGCATCAGGCCTCGCTATGGCTCGACTATTCCTTAAAGGAGTCGTGGCTTGCAGGACTGAATCTAGGTGGCGGGATGCGCTATATCGGCTCCAATTTTGGAGATATCGCCAATAGTTTGAACGCGCCGTCGTACACGTTGTTCGATGCAGCTGTGCGGTACGATCTACGGCAGGTCCACAGTAGCTTGCGCGGAGCGGAACTGAACGTGAACCTCAATAACCTCTTGGACAATCAGTACGT
>JADLEJ010000013.1 GCA_020846195.1 Nitrospira sp. | reverse complement strand
TGCAGAGCCTGGTGCGCATCGGCGAGGATGGGCTCTGGGCCGAAGACCGGTGGCATCCCCTGTACTACGCGATTCGCGTGGAGCAGGTGGCGCTCCCGCTGTACCCCCAGTGGGGCACCGAGCCCAACGGCTACTACATCCCCCCGCGGCACAGCCCGAGAGGCTATGCCCGGCAGATGTTTGGCCCGGGCGTGGACAACGCCATAGAGAAGTACCTCGTGCCCAGCCGCGAACTGTTGGCGGTCCTCCAGCTCTGGAGAGCCAGTCAGCAGATCGTCTTCCGGTACGACGTCATTCCGGGCCCGAAAGTGTTTGAAACCCAAATCCACGGGAAGCGGTTCGAGATGTACAACGATACCGTGTTGGGCTTCAACAAGTCGGGCAAGGAAGTGGCGCGTATTCAGGTCGAAGAGCCGATCTATATCAGACCCGCAGAACGGGTGACCTGGTTGTAGGATCGTTGCCGTGAAAGATGGGAGAGGCTTGCGCCTCTCCCATCGATTGCCGGCAGTGCTTCTCTCGGCTCTCATTCTTTCGGCGTATTTCTATGGGCGCAAGTGTGGCCGCTGGCCGGCGGCACGCGCGTTGTTTGGGCCGCGCGGGTGTCGTTGAGACAAGGATGTGTTTGAGGAAATGGACGCACGTACGAAGTGGACAGTCGTGATCCTGGCGTTCTTTCTTGGCCTGGCCGGCATCCAGGCGGTTATTGTGGAGCGCTGGCTGGCGCTGGATGGCGAGCGAGACCGGCAGGCGCAGATTAAGCAGAGTGTCTTGCGGCTTGAACGGATGGTGGCGGATGTCGACAACGGCTTTCGCGGATACGTATTGATGAAACAGTCCACCTTCTTGCGGCCGATGATTACGGCTGAGGCCAGTATCCCACGGATCATTGAGGGACTCGGTCAGATGACAGAGGCCTGGCCGGATTTGCGAGGCCGTATTCAGGTGATCGATGACCGTGTCACGGAGTTGCTCAATACCAAGCGCCGGCTGACGATGGAGATGGCGAATGGGAAAGAGGAAGCGGTGCTTTCCTATGTCAGAGGAGGAGACGGCGTGGCGCTGGCTCAAACCATCACTCTGGCGTTTCAGGACTTCGGCCGGAAACTGAATGAACGGCAGCGGGAGTGGGATCGAGACATGGCGCAATCGATAGCGTGGGTGCGCTGGGGGGTGCCGGCGACGGCGATGGGCGGCATCGCGGGCGGATTCGGCCTGGGGCGATTGATCGGCCGCTCTCATCGTTCAGCCCGCGCCGCCGATTCACCGGCCGGTGCGCATCGCGCGATTGAAGCCAGGCAGGACATCTGATTGCGCCGGTCTCGTATTTCAGAAGCGGTCGCGAAGTTGTACTGTAGGGAATTCGGCAACCGCGCCCTTTTCTGGAGAATCGACGATGCGGGATAACGAGGGAAGTTATCGAGCGTTGTTGGCCGTGACCAACGTACTGAACTCCCAGCGTAACAGCGATAACCTCTGGCAAGCCATCGCGGAGCAGATTCGCAAGGTCTTGCCGTGGGAGCGCGCCGGCATCACGCTGTATAATTCCGACACCGACGCCTTCCACTTTTATGCCGTCGAAACCACCATGCCGAACCGCAAGTTGCAGCGCGATGCGGTGATTCCCAAAAAAGGCAGCGCGGTTGGCTGGGTCTATGAGCATCGGACGATTCACATTCGCCCCGATCTTCAGCGGCAACAAGTCTTTCTTGAGGACGACTACTATGCGCGGGAAGGCTTGGGCCGGATGATTAACTCTCCGTTGCTCATTGGGCACGACTGCATCGGCACCTTAAACATCGGCAGCGTGCAGGCGGGCGAGCCGGATTCCGACGATTTGGAGTTTCTCGGCCAGGTCGCCACGCAGATCGCGTATGCCATCGATCATGTCCAGGCGTATGAACAGATCAAACAGTTGCACGAACAGCTGGCCAGGGAAAATGAATATCTCGTTGAGGAAATCAAGACGACGCATAATTTTGGCGCAATGGTCGGGAACAGTGACGGGTATAAACGGGTGTTGTCCCTTGCGCAGGCGGTCGGGCCGACCTCAACCGCGACCTTGATTACCGGCGAGACGGGAACAGGGAAAGAGTTGCTGGCCCGCGCGATTCATGAACTGAGTCCACGCAGTCAGAAGGCGTTTGTGCGGGTCAATTGCGCCGCGCTGCCGATGGGGTTGGTGGAAAGCGAGTTGTTCGGCCATGAGCGCGGGGCATTCACAGGAGCCGAGCAGCGACGCCTCGGCCGCTTTGAGCTGGCGAACGGCGGGACGCTGTTTCTGGATGAGATCGGTGAAATGCCGCTGGAAGCCCAGGCCAAACTTTTGAGAGTGCTGGAGGACGGCCAAGTCGATAGAGTCGGCAGCGCGCAGTCGGTGCCGGTCAACGTGCGAATTATTGCCGCGACCAACGCCGACCTAGTAGCGGCCATCGGCACGGGCCGATTCCGGTCGGATCTCTATTACCGGCTGCATGTGTTTCCGATTGTCATTCCCCCGCTCAGGGACCGGCCGGACGACATTCCGCTTCTTGCCCGGCATTTCTTGGAGCAGTACCGGCTGAAGTTAAAACGCACCCGACTTGAGATCAGTGAGCCGTCGATGGAGTTGCTGGTCCGGTACAGCTGGCCAGGCAATATTCGCGAATTGCAGAATGTCATTGAGCGTGCGGTGATTCTCGCGCGGTCATCGACGGTTGAAGTCGATGACCGGTTTCTGGCGCTCTCGAGCGCAGGAGAGGGCGATGATCTTCCCGACAATCTTGAGGCGCGGGAACGGCTGCATATTCTTGATGTCTTGGATCGCACGCAGTGGCGCATCTATGGCCCTTCCGGCGCCGCTGTCCGATTAGGGCTGAATCCCAGCACGCTGCGCAGCAAGCTGAAGCGGCTGCGCCTGAAGCGCCCGGCACACATTCCCTCGCTGTAATCCGTCCACGTACAGAATCGATAGATTCTGTTGCCAGTCGTCCGGTTGGAAGGCTGCAAAAAACACCTACCCATTTTGCGTTGTACCTAGTTTTTCTTCCGCAGTTGATTCGTCAGTTCTTCGTAGATTGTTTGGCGATGGCCGACCGCTATGAGCGGAATCGTAATGGTTGTTGACGAAATACTGAAGTAGTCGGTCTGCAGCGATGGGAAGGGGTATGAGCTTGACGTCAAATCACAGATCTGACAAAGCAGCGCATATCGGGGCTACAAGTCGTCAGGCGTGAGTCCTGTGGATTTCGAGAGGCGGGCCAGCATCCGTGGGCCGATCTCATCGTGGTTGTGAAAGGCAAAAACGACATCTTGCCAGCCGGTTCGTTGCAGAACTCTATGGGAACCAGTCGTGCGGTGATCTGCCACCCGATACGAAGGAGAGTGGAAAGAACGCGGGAAGCTTGCGTGGCCGGCCAGTGGCTTATGTCGCAATGAACGAGACGTTCATCAACTCCTCGGGGACCGCTTCATGATGTTCCAGACGGTCAGCCATGGCGCGAAGGGCAAGCGCTTGGACGGCTGCGAGTGCAGCGGCTCTCGTTTGGCCATAAGCCATCACGCCAGGTAGCGACGGCACCTCACCGATCCATCGGCCATCGTCTTCTTGTTCTAACTCGATCTTGAGCTGAGTGAGTTTTGCCATGAGTATCTCTCAAGAGGTGTATTGGTTGGTAGGCTAAGCTCTGACCGGGCAAAAATCAAACTGCCCTCTATGCGCGTGGTGGCATAGCCAGCGGATGGTTACTGGCGAAGAGCTGGAGTCGTCGATTTGCGGCGATAGGCACAAGGAGCATGGACTCTACGTGAAATCACAGATTTGACGGGATAACGCTGCGCAACGAAAACCAAGGGTGCTTCGTTGTTTTCTTCAGACCTCGAAGGGTCCCTGGCCCTTCGGCGTCGTCTGCTCTGATGCCCGCACCCGCGTTCCGAGACAGCAGTCTGGGGCTAGATCGCTTTAGAATAAGTAGCCTGGTCCCTTTTCTTGGCCTCTTCTCGACGAGTAGCAGATAGTCGTTTTCCCGGATGATGAAGTGAGCGTATAATCCAGCACCCGTAACGAACTGCAATGGAGTGTGTGATGCAAACTATCTTCTTAAGAAAGCCTCGGCTGCCAATACTGCTTGGAGTAATCATGTTTACGCAGGTTGCCATGTTGATGGGTTTTTCGATTGAGACTAGCCGAGCGTCGGAAGATGGAAAGCTGCTTGTACAAACCGATCTGTATCGTGTTACAGCAAGTGAGAATTTTGGAATGGCCTGGTGCCTACCGCTTGGTACTTATAAGGGTACTCAAGCCAACATCTTCATCCGGTGGCGCGTCACCGCTCAGGAAGACCTTACCGGCACATCAACCGGGTATCAGCATCACCTTGCAGACATTTGGTCCGCCGTGAATCAGCAGTGTCCTTCTATCACCATGATACGCATCTCTAACTTTGTTGCTGGTGTCCGTCTGCTTCGTCATGGCAATATCGAGCTGCCTGATTCAGATCTTTCGTTGGAAGGTTCTCAGCAGGAAGAACCTGTAAATACGATCCTCGTCTCTGAAATGAGAAACGGAAAATTCGATACGATGATGAGTGGAGATACGTACTATCAGAGCTTGGCGGCAGCGCGCGAGAAGCGTAACCCGGCAACACTTGTGCCGTTGCCTCCGCCGCTACGACCCTTGATCGACTCAGCCGTTGTTCTGACACCGAGAGTGAAGCCACAGTCTCCTATTGCGGCGGCCCAGGATTCTGGTGCCGGCCAGGCGAGCCCGTCGACCAGCCAGGAGGAGCCTCTTGGGCTTGACGTGGAGGGCCTGCCCAATGACGGGAACTATCTGCGCATCTACTTCGGTGAGTTCGGAGCCTTGCAGGCAAAGAATCATTTTGTGAAAAAGCGGTTTCCCCGCTTATATGTGCATGCCGTACGAGCATACGGGATAGTGTGCGGAGATTATCTTCCCCATAACAGTCCCGTTCAAAAGATAGAATTCTTTTATGTGAAAGGGGCCTTCAGAGAGAAAACAGAAAAAAGTTATCGAATTGATCCACGATTCTACATGACCGTAATGTCTTTCGATGCCGGATGGGATGTCGATTCTGAGGCCTACAGGCTCATTCAACGCAATGATTGCACGAGTCACGCGACTCTCCAATTTATGGAAAATCTCCTTCGATTTGCCTTGGATGAGCCACCCGTTCAAGAAGTTCCACCAGAACCGATCAAGCGCTATACGACTACCTATGAATTTGAAGAGAAGGCAAGACAGAGGAAGACAGGCACGCCCTCCAAACTTGTGAAAGAAGAGTTAGTGAGAATCGAGTCTGCCATGAATGATCTCGCCCGCCGCCCTATGCTGGTTCCGAGCGAGCTGGATGATGCTAACGAATATTATCGAATCCGCGCCAGGTATTACAGTGAAGCCAACGCAGTCGTGAAAGAGTTAGGTTTCGACCCGGTGCTTAGTTGTATCTATGAGGGAGATACTCTGTATTACTGGCGGCATTCCCGTCCCGTTTCGGCGACGGACGAATACGTTCAGAAGCTCAGCCGGACCAACCCGATTCGATTTATTGGAGAAGCGATAGAGCGATGTCCCACAACCAAACCAGCAATCCCAACCGTTCATCCTGCGGAGGTGCTTGCAAGCCTGAAAATCCAAAGAAGAGTGCCGCCTGTTAAGACTGATACTCCAGCTGTGAACCCATTCAAGCGCGCGTCTCGTCTGGCTGATGAGATCATCACCATATCGCCTCCGGTGCGCATGCTCGTTGGATTATGGGAAAAAGCCTATGAAGTGGAGAATGAGGATGCGCGCAGACGAGTACTGGAGACAGTCATCTCTAAGGCTCATGAGATTTCAGGGGTTTTGGGCCGTGCTATTATGGACCCTAATAACGTAACTGGTCGCCGGAGGAATGATCCTTGGCTACAACGAGAGAGTGGCGCGCAGGTGGACAAGTATCGAGTGTTGAAGGAGGAGATTGACGACCGGACACGTGAATTGGAATCCTTCATTACCCTCCCCCCAGTCAGTATGCCGGGGCCAAGGTAGCTGAGTTCTGCGGCAGAATGGGTTTTCTTGAAACCGTCTCAGATTGTGGGGAGGCTTAGACTCACACCTTCCCGAAGGTGCGTTCGAAAAACTCCCGCGTAAGTTTCATGTGTTGCTCGATATCGGTTTGCAGGTGCCTGGCGCCAGCTTGCCAGTCGTCGGTGGTGTAGCCGACGCGGCGGGCGGGCTGTTCAGTAGGTCTACAAATTGACCTTGTAGTTCGTGCTCCGGCCGCCCCCTGTGGGAGTGAATATTCCCTTATCGGCAAGATCCTGTAAATCGCGCGTGGCCGTAGCCTTCGATGCGCCGGTGATGGTCATGTATTTCTTGGCACTCATCCCGCCCTCGAATCCATCCGGGCCTTCGTCCAGCATGCGGCGAAGAATCTGAATTTGCCGGTTGTTGAGCTGATCCAGGAATCGGTCGAAGAGTCGCGTTTTCCTCAATGTGAATTCGATCAGCTCCTCAGCCTGGATCTGCGCGTCCAGCACCATGTTGACGAACCATGTGACCCATGAGGTGACGTCGTTCGACTGCTGGCCTTCGTTGAGCGCGTCGTAATAGGCATGTCGTTTGGCTTCAATCGCCCGCGAGAGGCTGAGCAAGGCCGGTTGTCCGAACCCTTGCGAGAGGACCTTTTCGGACAAGGCTCTTCCGATGCGGCCGTTACCGTCTTCGAAGGGATGGAGCGACTCAAAGTAGAGATGTGTGATGGCTGAGCGCACTGCGGCTTTGCGAATTTCTTTCGATCCGCCGGGAGCCGTGTCGTTGAACCATCGGATGAACCGCGCCATCTCTTTCGGAATGCGCGACGACGGAGGTGCTTCGAAATGGACCCGCTCATGTCCCACCGCGCCGGATATGACCTGCATTGGTTCGGGATGCGTCCGCCATTGTCCCGCCGCGACATGCCGGTGCCCGGTCATGATCAGCCGGTGCCATTCAAAGAGCATGGTTTCCGACAGAGGCCTGGAAAAACTATTGCGGACCGCGAGTATGAGGGCAGCGGTGCCTTGGGCGCGCTTGTCCCCGGTGGAACGGCCGGCCTCTAGTCCGAGATTTTTTCTGATCGAGGACCGGACATCTTTCCGGCTCAGCAGTTCTCCTTCAATCGCGGACGTGTTGATGGCTTCGACTACCATCATGTCGATTGTGGCCTCCGTCTGTGCGTCAGCTGTCAGCCCTTTGAGGAGTCCGCTGGCCCGACCGGTTTTTTCGGCAAGCGTAAAGAGAACCTCTTCGATTCCAGAGAGGTCGCAACGAAACTCCGGCCAGGCTGATAGTTGCCAATTGTAGGACATGAGCCGGATGATACACGCATTCGGCTCACAGTGTAAGTATTTATGAGCCGAATATCGATCGTATTCGGCTCACAAATTGGGCGAGGCGGCTATCAGGATGCGTCGGAGCGGCGTCACACCTTCCCGAAGGTGCGTTCGAAAAATTCCCGCGTAAGTTTCATGTGTTGCTCGATATCGGTTTGCAGGTGCCTGGCGCCAGCTTGCCAGTCGTCGGTGGTGTAGCCGACGCGGCGGGCGAGGAAGATGAACTCTTCGGAGTCGGTAGGAGGAAGGACGAGATCCTTCGCGTTGCCGCGCACCATGCGCAGACCATCGATCAACATGCGGATAAAGAGATAGGCTTTCCGTAGATTCTCGCCATCCTGCCGGGTCATGAGTCCGCACTCGACCAGTCCCGTCAAGGCCTGCATGCTGTTGGGCGTTCGCAAGATTGGATGGGTATGGCCATGCATGACTTGGAGGTATTGCACCGCGTACTCGATATCGACGAGGCCGCCGGCGCTGTGTTTTACGTTTACCGTGCCGGGTTCGACGAGCTGCTTCAATTGTTGCCGCCGCAGATCCAGCGCCGTCGGAAGATCCCAAGGGGCGCCGCCGTAGACATAGTGATCGCGATGGGCTTCGACCTGTTTGCCGAGGGCGGCGTCTCCGGCGACGGTGCGAAGCTTAATCATGGATTGCCGCTCGAACGGCGCGGCTAATCCCGTCGGACTGTAGTACTTGATAATTTCTTCGAGCGGATTGGTCAGGGAGCCTTTGCCGCCGTGGGGGCGCAGGCGGATGTCGAGATGGAAGATGCCTTCGACCTTAGCTTCAATCCATTGAAGGAGCTCCTGCGTGAGCCGTTCGAAGTATTCGCTGTTGGCGATGTCCTGTTTGCCGTTGGTGCGGCCGGCGCCGCCGTAGACGAAGAGGACTTCGATATCGGACGCATAGCCGAGTTCGCGCCCGCCGAATTTACCCTGGCCCAGGATGGCGAAGGGGCAGGGTTTCTTGTTTGCCAGTGTGGGCGCGCCGTACTGTTTCTCCAGCTTGGCCTGGCAGTCTTTCAGGCTGCGGTTCACGATGACTTCGGCCAGTTCCGTCAAGGCCAGGGAGAAGTCGGCGAGGCCGGAGGATTCGACCATGTGTTTCATGTCGATCCGGAACAGCTCCTGATCCTTAAACCGGTTCAAGGCGTCTTTGCGAGCCTCGTCGGTCTTGGCCTTGTCCACGACCTTGTCGAGTTCTTTGCGCAGCGCCGCTTGCGGCTTGATGAGCGGGGCGTCGCGGTAATGTTGCAAGAGCGGCAGGAGATTGCCGTGCTGGCGGCGCAAGAAGTCTTCCCATAAGAAGTCGCTGGTGCCGAGCAGACGGGCAAGGAGGGGAAAGGTCCTTTTGTCGCCGAGGAATGCGAGAGCTTCCTGCTGCGCTTTGCCTTTGGTGTCTTGCACGGTGAGATCGAGGAATTGGTCGAAGGCTTCGAGCGCCTTGGCGGGATCCGGCGCCCAGGTAAGGGCGTGAGTGAATTGCTTGATGAGCACGGCCGTGAGGCGCAGGTGCTGTTGATCGACCGGATCGGTCAGCTTCTGTCCATAGCGGTTGCGGACATAGAAGCGATCATGCAACTTGCCGCCTTCGATGGCGAACTGGGCCTTGTCGATATAGATGTTCCGCATGGCGAGCGCGTTGGCGAAGGCGTAGAGGAAGGCGGGCGTGTCGTCCGATTGAATGTCCATGACGGTGTCGGTGGGGGATTGGCTATTGTCGAAGGTGATGTGGACGGTGTGGAGCAGGCCGCTGAATGAACCGCGCCGTTTGCCGAGCTGTTCGACGAGCTGGCGGTTGACGGCCTGGCGTGCTTCGTCGAACTGGCCGGCATCGAGTTGCTGCAACAGCGCGGTGAGTTCATCCGTGAGGCGGCGATGGTCGTCCGGTCCGAAGGGCATGCCGCGCACCGGTTGCACGCGAAACACATCGACGATCTTTTTCCGGCTGAGGCCGGGCCTGGTTTTAGGACGGATGCGAGGGCCGCTGGAATAGCTGGCCCGGGCGGTTGTCGAGGGCGCGCTCTCGGCGAACGTGTAGATCTGGCCTTCTTCGATGTTCAGGCCGAAGGCCGAGAGGAGGCCGCAGATATTGGCGAAGGCGGAAAAGTAGTCGTAGGCGACGAGGGTTAGATTGAAGTGTTGATCGCGGCGTTCTGCAATGGTGACTTCGCAGGGATGGTCGGGCGTCAATCGCGCGGCGAGTTGCACATGCTGCGCAATGGTGGCCGGCTCGAAGCGGCGGAAGTATTCCTGGTCCATGCGGCTGAGAAAGTCGTGCAGAATGTCGGGGGCAACGTCGGGACAGAGGTCACTTACGGTTTGCTTGAGCGGCTCATCGAGAGACATAGCGGTCGCATCCTTTGACTGATGGCCCCAGTATACCGGAATGGATGGAGTCAGTATAATGCCGTCTCATGATTCGCCGCTCGAAATCAGTTTCTGCGCAGCCGGCTCAGACGCCGGTTCAGGCCATTGCCGCGAAGCCCGATCCGCGCCCGGTTCTGCTGGCGACCGAGCGAGATCCCACGCAGGTCGGCGCGATTCTATCGGCCTATCATCTGCACGACGTCGAGCAAGCCGACCGCAATCTTCAGGCGATGGCCGGCGATCCGCATCAGCGCCGCCAGCTTGCCGAGATTCTGCCCATTCTATTGGAGTCGCTGGCGAGGACTGCCGACCCGGATCAGGCGTTGAATCATTGGGAGCGGCTGTTCGGCGAAATTACACGCTCATCGTTTCTCGACTATCTGCGCAGCTCGCCGCGCATGCTCGATTTGCTCTGCACGATTTTCGGCAATAGCGACGCGCTCGCGTTTACGGTGATTCGCGATCCCATGCTGGTCTACTGGCTGGCGGAAGAGGCGGTGCTGTCGAAGCCGCCGGCCCGGAAGGAGTTGGACGCGGCGCTGCGGAAGAGTCTGGCGCATGTGACGGTGAAGGAGCTGAAGCTGGAGGCGCTGCGCCGGTTTCGCCGGCGGGAGATGCTGCGTATTGGCGTGCGCGACTTGTTGCGGCTCTCGCCAGTCCAGGACACGACGGCGTCGTTGTCGGATTTGGCGAGTCTCCTCATTCATGCGGCCTACGAGATTGTCGATGCCGACTTGCGGCAGCAGTACGGCGTGCCGATGCACAAGACGAAGCAGGGGCGGTGGGTGGAGACCGGGTTTGCCGTGATGGGGATGGGCAAGCTCGGTGGGCATGAGCTGAACTACAGTTCGGATGTCGATTTGATCTATGTCTATGCCTCGCATGACGGAGAGACGCGGGCGCCGCGCGGGAAACAGGCGGGCGCGCCCATGGCGGCATCCGGCGCCGTCGGCATTTCCAATGAAGAATATTTTGAGATTCTCTCGCGCGAGCTGACGAAGGCGCTGGTTGAGCAGACCCGCGAAGGCTATGTCTTTCGCGTGGACCTGCGGCTGCGGGCTGAAGGGTCGGTCGGCCAGCTGGCGCGGTCGCTCGACGATTATAAAAAGTACTATGCCACCAGGGGGGTGGTGTGGGAGAGGTTGGCGCTGCTCAAGGCTTGGCCGGTGGCCGGCTCCATGGATGTCGGGCTCGCGTTTCTCAAGATGGTGAAGCCGTTCATCTTCGGGCCGGCTAAAGAACCCGTCGATCTCGCCGGTGCCCTGGCGATCATCCAAGATGTCCGGGGTGTGAAGGAAATGATCGATGCGAAGATGGCCGATCGCGGGCATGAGCGGCGCAATGTGAAGCTCGGCATTGGCGGCATTCGCGAGATCGAGTTTCTCGTGCAGACCGTGCAGGTGATTGCGGGCAAGAAAGTCTCTGGGCTGCTTGATCGCAGTACGCTGGGCGCGTTGGACCGGTTTGTTCGGTACAAGCTGATCTCAGGCCAGGAGCGGGACGATCTGAGCGCCGCGTATGTCTTTCTCCGCGATGTTGAGCACAAGCTGCAGATGGTTCAGGATTTTCAGACTCACGCATTGCCAGATACTGCTGAAGAGCTCGAACGCTGCGCAATCCGTGGCGGCTACGACACGGACGACCGCGTCAAGGGCGTTGCTCAATTCAATGCCGACCATGTGCGTCATACAGGCCTCGTGAACCGCTTCTTCCGCTCTTTTTATTACGACGCCAAGACCTCGCCTGTCCTGAAGGCGACGATGGGATTGGTCTCAAGCTCAAATAAATAGTGTGCCGCTGAAAACACGAAGGCCCCGGCGGGATGAACCGCCGGGGCCTTCGTTGCTGCACGCAGGGGCGTGGTCAGCGAGATCTTAGTACATCCCTTCCATGCCGTGGTTGTGGCCTGCGTGGCCACCGCCTGCGGCTTCCTTCTTCTCTTCGGGGATGTCGGTGATCATGACTTCGGTGGTGAGCATCAAGCCCGCCACGGAGGCCGCGTTCTGCAATGCGCAGCGCGACACCTTGGTCGGATCGATAATGCCGGCCTTGATCATGTCCACGTACTCTTCCGTCGCCGCGTTGTAGCCGGCGCTGAGGTTCTTGTCGCTGCGCACCTTCTCCACGACGACCGAGCCCTCGCCACCCGCGTTGCTGACGATCTGGCGGATCGGCTCTTCGAGCGAACGGCGGATGATGTTCACGCCGACTTGCTGCTCGGGTGAGAGCTTCAAGTTGTCCAGCGCGCCGATGCAGCGGAGATAGGCCGTTCCACCGCCGGGCACGATGCCTTCTTCGACGGCGGCCTTGGTCGCATGGAGGGCGTCCTCGACGCGGGCCTTCGTCTCCTTCATTTCGGTCTCGGTGGCGGCACCGACATTGATGACGGCCACGCCGCCGGCCAGCTTGGCGAGGCGCTCCTGGAGCTTCTCGCGATCGTAGTCGGAGGTCGTCTCTTCGATCTGAGCCTTGATCTGCTTCACGCGGCCTTCGATCTTCTTCGGGTCGCCGTAGCCTTCGACGATCGTGGTGTTATCCTTGTCGATCGTGACGCGCTTGGCGCGGCCGAGGTCAGTGAGCTTCACGTTTTCCAGCTTGAGGCCGATGTCTTCCGAGATCACCTGGCCGCCGGTCAGAATCGCAATGTCCTCCAGCATGGCCTTGCGGCGGTCGCCGAAGCCAGGGGCCTTGACTGCGCACACATTGAGGGTACCGCGGATCTTGTTGACCACGAGCGCAGCGAGGGCCTCACCCT
>JADLEJ010000012.1 GCA_020846195.1 Nitrospira sp. | reverse complement strand
TGGCATTGGGCCCTCGGCGCTGACGGAGGCCATGGGCATGCTCAACCACCATTTCGCAGCAGCCGCCTGATCGGCGCAGAGCGACAGCCTACCTCTGACTGCCGCCAATCTTTGCAACAGAGCCCGCGGAGATGATCGCCCAATGCGTCGAGGCTGCGCGCACGGCTGGCGAGGGTCAGCGTTGCGCTATCACGGTGACGGTGCCGCGCCAGTGACCGGCGGCTGTTTCAGCCGGCACTTCACATGTTCTAGGGTAACGCAATTTCTTGATGAGGCCAAGCTCAAGGCCGGCCCATTACGGCATCTAGTAGATGGCATATACCTTTCTCACTGTCTCGATGATATCCCATCTGCCGGTCCAGCCTGGAAGCAAGAGGACTAAATCCCCTCCTTCAATTTCCCTCACCTCACCTGTTTCCTCATCCGTCAGGCGGGCTTTCCCGGAAATGATGTATGCGAACTCTGTGTCAGGTCGATTGATGACAGGCCAGCCACCCGGCTGGCACTCCCAGATACCTGCGTTGCCATTTGCTTCTGGAGCCAGAGGCTTGGTCGCGATCTGCGGATCTCCGCTATCCGCCCCAGCTCTCTGTCCGCCCGCTGCCAACGGAGCGTTTGTTATGTTTGCGCTCTTAACGATACACATTCTAGCCATTCTTTATTCTCCTTCGGGGTAACTAATGTTTGGCATCCTAAAGCACCTCAGCCCTGGTTGACAATTCATAGGCGACCGGTCTACTATAAACCCATGACGGTTACCCAAACACTTAGAAAGAAGCCGAAAGTTCGCGGCGACACACGAGAACGTCTCGTTCGCATCGGCACCGAGACCCTTTCGGAAAAGGGCTTCACTAGTGCCGGGCTTGAAGAGATCCTGGAGAAGGCGGGCGTCCCAAAAGGTTCATTTTATCACTATTTCGACAGCAAAGCCTCGTTCGGCCTGTCGATCATCGATCACTACGATGAATTGTGGGCGGCGCGTCTCACTCGGCTTTTTGGCGACAAGGACGTCTCTCCCCTCACTCGTATCCACAACTACATCGACGAAGCCGCCCGAGGCCTCGAAAAGTATAAGTTCCGCCGCGGCTGCCTCGTTGGAAACATGAGCCAAGAGATCACATCGCTCGATCCCAGGTTCCGTGCCCGGATCATTGAAGTTTTCGATCTATGGACAGCGGAGCTTTCCTCATGTCTCCGCGATGCCCAAACGGCAGGCGAGTTGCCGCTAGATCTCCCCGTTGAAGAAGTCGCCCGATATTTCTGGTTCAGTTGGGAAGGCGCGATACTTCAGGCGAAGCTGGAGCAGTCTGTGGCGCCCGTCGAGCGGTTCCGTGCGGTTGTCTTTCGATCACTGTTGAGGCAGCCAGGTTAGGTCGGAGATTTTGGATGGATCATCTTCTTGTAGTAGGCCGGTCTACTAATCAATCAGGCCTGGGCAACGTCCAGCGTCTCATGAAGCCGCGATCTGTCGCAGTGGTCGGCGCATCAGAACGTGAAGGGTCCTTTGGTCAGAGGTTGCTGCGGGCAATCGTCTCCAACGGCTACGCTGGTGCGGTCTATCCGATTAATCCGAGATATTCTGAAGTCGGCGGCCTGCCGGCATATGCGAGCTTGGGCGCAACGCCGGAGCTGCCCGACCTTGTCGCCTTCGCGATCAGCGACGACAGGCTTGAGCAAGCATTCGTGGACGCTGCGAGCCAGGGGATGAAGGCCGCCGTCATATTCGGCCGATGCTACGAGGAGTATCGGGAGGGTTCTGTGCCCCTTACAGAGCGCATTTCAAAGATCGCTCATGAGGCGGATATCGCGATCTGCGGCGGCAACTGCATGGGATTTGTTAATCTGGTGGATCGCCTCGCGCTGTCGGCAAGCCCGCCCCCGCTTGTCGAACGGTCAGGCGCGGTGGGCCTAGTATCGCACAGCGGGTCAACCTGGTCAGGCCTTCTCGGGAACCAACGAGGCGTGGTCTATAACTACGCCATTTCGGCGGGGCAGGAACTGAGCACGACGATCGGGGACTATGTCCGGTTCCTTGCTGCGCAACCTGAGACGCGCGTGGTGGGCTGCGTGCTCGAAACTCTTCGGAATCCGGAAGACTTCTTGGCAGCTGTCTATGATGCAGGCCAGCGGGGGATACCTGTCGTGGCACTCAAACTTGGCCGTTCGCGGCGAGGACAGGAGTTTGCCCTCGCGCACAGCGGCGCTCTAGCTGGTGCCGATAATGTCTTCCAGGCTGCTATGCGCGAGTTTGGGATCATCTCAACGGATACCCTTGAGGAATTCGAGGACACGCTCGCCGTCTTCTCAACGCCGCGCAGGCCTGCGGCCACGGGTATCGGTATCGTCACCGACTCGGGGGGCGAGCGCCAGCACATCGTCGACAGGGCAGAGACCGCAGGCGTGCCGTTGCTTGAGTTCTCGGAGGAGACGCGGGCCAAGCTCCTCGCTACACTGGACCCTGGCATGACGCCGGATAATCCGGTGGATTCCTATGGTGACGGCCGGAACCTGATGGCGGAGTGTATGACGTTCATCGCGCAGGATTCGGACGTCGGGGTCGTCGCATTGGCAACGAACCTGGTTGCCGGACGCAGGTATGCGACAATTTCGGCCGAGCTGCTCGGGCTCGTGTATCAACAGGTCGCCAAGCCGCTTGTACTGATGGCGAATGTCGCCTCCGCCACCAGCCGAGAACTGACCCGGTCCCTTTTTGCGGCGGGGATCCCCGTACTTCTTGGAACAACCAGCAGCCTCAAGGCTCTTCACCATTTCGTAAACTGGCAGCCGCCGTTGCCTCCCGCGTCAGCGCAACGGGACAAGGAAAGTGCAATCCACGATCTACTCGATGGTGCAGCGGCGCGGCAGGCGCTGGCACCCGCGGCAGCTGCCGAAATCCTGGACAGGTATTCATTGCCACAAGCGCCGCGCACTTTTGCCTCCACACGAGACGGTGCCGTTGAGGCTGCTCTGCGGATAGGCTTCCCGGTCGTGATGAAAACGGCTAACCCGGCCATCCTCCACAAGACCGAGCACGGCGGTGTAGTCCTCTCCATCGGAGACGAGGTGGCTGCAGGCGCCGCCTATGATACAATATCGACGGGCTGCGGTGCCGACGTCGAAGTCGCGAGGCAGATCTCGAATGGCGTCGAACTTATTCTGGGCATGACGACAGACCGGGTTTTCGGACCTGCGATCACGGTCGGAATCGGCGGAATCTGGACAGAACTGTTCGGAGATGCAGTAACATTCCTGCCGCCCGTGACGCCGCTGAGGGCAGAAGAGTACCTGCGCCGCCTTAAAGGCTTTCCCCTTCTAGACGGCTATCGTGGTGCCCCGCGGGCCAATCTAACCGCAATATCCGGCCTGATCTCCAAGTTCTCCGCCTTCTGCCTCGAACAGGGCACCGAGTTCAGCGAAATCGACCTGAACCCGATTAAGGCTGGACCGGACGGTGCGTTCATTCTTGACAGTCTTTTCGTCCGTAATTCCTAGGGAGACGAGGTTATCCGTATGCCGTTCGAAACCATCGAGATCCATAAAGAAAGCAGGGTCGGGGTACTAACCCTCAACCGCCCGCAATCGTTGAACGCGATCAACAAGATGATGAAAGCCGAGGTTCGCGAAGGTTACGCCGCGCTCATGGCGGACCCGGAAGTCCTCGCCGTGGTGATCCACGGTAACGGCCGGGCCTTCTCTGCCGGCTTTGATCTCAAAGAATCCTCGCAGTCGGGACCTACCGAAGGCAACCACGCTTGGCATGAGCGGCTCAAAATCAGTTTCGACTTTATCATGCAATTCTGGGAGGCGCCGAAACCCTCGATCGCCGCGGTACATGGCTATTGCATAGCGGGTGCAATGGAACTGGCGATGGCCTGCGACATGATCATTGCGGAGGAGGGAACGCGGTTCGGGGAACCAGAGGTTCGCTTTGGCTCCGGTATTGTCGCCATGCTGCTTCCTTGGATGACAACACCGAAGTTCGCCGCCGAACTCCTACTTACTGGTACTGACGAGTTGGATGCCGCACGGGCGGCCGAGATGGGGTTGGTCAACCACGTGACGGCGAGGGGCGATTCGTTGCCCCGCGCTATGGACTACGCTCGGATGATAGCAGCAGCGGATCCAGATTCGGTGCGGCTGACACGGCGCGCGATGCAACGCAGCTTGGAGATTGCCGGTCTACGCGCCGCGCTTGACAACGCCCTTGAGTTCGACGTGCTCATAGAGGGTACGGTCGGCGAGCAGAAGAAGGAGTTCATCCGGATCCGCAAGGAAGATGGCCTTAAGGCCGCACTAGCTTGGCGAGACGCCAAGTTCAAGAAAAGCTGAAGCAGTCCAACAATAGCAAAATCAGAGACAGAGAGGAGGAGAAGAAGATGTACGTGGACTCTTTATCCCGCAGGAAATTTCTGACGATAACCGCAGCAGGCCTGACAGCGATTCCGCTCTCGGGCCGAGTAGCCTTCGCCCAGACGGGTTCGCTTGTCTGGGTTGGCTACGGCGGAAGCACGCAGGATGCGGAGAGGGTGGCATTCGTAGACCCGTTCACAAAGGACACGGGTATCAACGTCACCGCCGCAGCCGGACCCGACTTGGCCAAGCTGCAGGCTCAGGTGCAGACTGGTAACATGGAGTGGGACGTGCTGTCGGTAATAGGATCCCAAGCGATCCGTGCTGGCGCGAGCGGTCTTCTCGAAGCGATCGATTATAACGTCGTCGACAAAGAAGGCCTCGAGGTTGAGCCTTTGGAGTACTGCGCGCCCTACTACGCCTATGGCGGCGGCATTGCCTACGATCCGAAGCGCAATCCAAATCCTCCAACAACCTGGAAGGAGTTCTGGGATGTAGACACCTTTCCGGGTCGCCGCGGGCTGCGCAACCGACCCGACGAGAATCTTGAAATCGCGTTGATGGCCGACGGAGTCCCGGCGAAGGAGCTATACCCGCTGGATGTGGACCGCGCCTTCGCTTCACTTGATCGGGCTCTGTTGCAAAAATCGTGAAGCTTGAGCATGCTTGGCGGAGATTGGACGGACGGAACGATGACGGATTTCAAGTGGCGCCATTTCCAGGGTGATGTGATCCTGTGGGCGGTGCGCTGGTAT
>JADLEJ010000011.1 GCA_020846195.1 Nitrospira sp. | reverse complement strand
GCGCATTGAGATAGCCGATGATGCGCTCGGTCGAGTCATCCAATTCCGCGGCCACGAGGATGATCTGGTGCGACTGGTTTAGCGCCTCCTCGTCCAGTTCGACGCCGAAATGCTGTTTGAAATCCGCGTCCAGATTGCCGCTGCCGGTATACCGTTGGTATATCTGAGCAATCTTGTCCGCGGTCAGCTGCTCCACCCAGGAGGCATAATCCAGCGCCTGCGCGACGATCTCGCGCGGGGTGCGGTTACGCTTCAGCTCGATCAGCACCAGTGAGGCATCGGGCGCGATCGCCAGCAGATCGATACGGCCGCCGTAACCGGTAAGCTCCTGCCGGCCGATGAGCATCCACTCGCCGTACAGGATAGACGGCGCCTTGACGATCATCTCCTCCAACTGCTGTTCATTGGTCAAGAAAGTTGCCACCAGCGGTTCAGGTTTCTCCCCGACTTGCCAGATAGCGTGCTTAACAGGCATGGGCGTGTCCCTTTGTTTTTAGTTTTCCTGTCAGAAGAACTCTTTGTATGAGCGACAGCCGAGCCAGCAGTCAGTTCAGAGACGACGGCTTCCATGAGCTTCTCTGCGGTGGCGCAGGATGCAATGAGCTGGGTTTCCAACTCGTCCACCAAGGCCATGAGTTGATCGACTTTGGCGACGATGCGGCGTTGTTCCACGAGGGGTGGGAGAGGGATTGGAATTCGCTCCCATTTGCCCTTGTTGATAATGGGCGTTGCGGAACCAGAAGCGTTGGAGAGGACTTGCTCTTGAAAGTAATCTGACGTCAGCGCCAAATAGACGAACTCTGGCAAGTCACACTTTAGTCTTACCGAGTTAATCTGCTGATTAAACCCAAGACGCTCGCGGCAGATAGCGGCCTTCCCGATAGACCCACCGATACACACCATGAGAATGTCTGAAAAGTTCGCTTCTGTGCCATTCTCAAGTCCTTTGCTTGTAATCGATTTCTCGGTTGTTGTGAAAGTGCCGCTTGGCGTGATTTGGCCGGGACCAATAAAAGGGAATCCTATCCCGTAGTTTGTGGGATCACTAGTTGGCGGGGTTCTCCCAGTTCTACATAGTCCTAAGGACCCAAGCGGGCGCCAGAGCCAGTTCGTTGGTATCTCAAATAGCGGTTCGCATTCTGAGGGCACTTCAGCCGGCTCATCATTCGGGTCTTGCGGTACTAGCTTGCCCTGCACCGCGAGGGTAAGGATGGTTTTGCGGAGGTCGGCGGGGGTGATGGTGTAGGACTTGTGAAACAGGAAGTCGAGGTTGGCCGGGGCGGGGGCTTCGGCGAAGCGGGCGAGGGATGCGCGGGCGAGCGCGGTGTGGCGGGTGTCGCGTTCCTGCTGCTGCGCCTCCAGCCGATCACACAAGGCCATCAACTCATCCATCTTCGCCACGATGCGCTTTTGTTCTGCGAGGGGCGGGAGAAGAATCGGAAGTGAAATCGCATCCTTCAGCGCTATGAATGGCTGGGCTCCGCCACGTTTCTTCCAAGCACTCTCACGATTGATAACTCTAAATAGCCAATCATTGCTGATGGGATCAAATGGGATGATCGTGATCGTATTCTTTATAGCGGTCCATTTCCCATCTGCCAGAAAGCATTTACCTGATCGAGCACCTATCGCAGAGAGAACAATGCCCGGGCCTGAGAACTCAGCGTGATCAATCCATCCGTCCGGCCCCGTCGCACTATAAGCCGTGAAACCCGCCTCAGTGTATGACTTCTTTGTCAGGCTAGTATTGCCCCAATTCACGTCCGCAATTTCACCTAGTGAAACGGACGACCAGCCTTCCGGGATGATGGCCTCGGCACACTCGGCTATTAGCGCAGTTAATCGCAGCCTAATCTCCCCGCACGCGTATCGGCTCTTGTTGGCTCCGCTGATCTTGGCGAGCAACATCGAAGCTGGTTCTTCCGACGGGTCTTGAGAGCACAACTTCCCAGAGGCTGCTAACTGCAGGATCAATTCTCGCATTTTCGTTACCGCACTTGGCGCATCCGCGAGCTGGTCGAACTTCTCGAAAAACCTTTTTAACTTCATGCGTCAGTACCGGCACGCAAGGTGAGGGCGTGGTGCAGTTCTTTCTTCAATGCGGCGCGGGTCTCCGCAATCTGCGCCAGCAGCTTCTCGTATTCCGGCAACAAATGATCCACATCGCCGGGGCCTTCGTCGCTCTTGTGCGGGTTCTTGAGGTCGAGGTTATAGTTGCCGGCCTTAATGGTTTCAATCGACACGCGCCACGCCTGTTCGTTCTCGGTGCGCCCAGCGAAGCGGTTCGATTCATCTCCCCACCACGCCTTCTCCGGGTCGAACTCCTCGATGCGGATCGGCTTGCCCTTGTTGTAGCTCTTTACGCCGGGCGGGTACGGGTGCTCGTAATACCACACCTCCGTCGTCGGCTGGCCCTTGGTGAAGAACAGCAGGTTGGTGCGGATGCCGGTGTAGGGGTTGAAGACGCCGTTGGGCAGCCGCACGATGGTGTGCAGGTTGCACTCGGTGAGCAGGGCCTCCTTGATGCGCGTCTTTACGCCCTCGCCGAACAGCGTGCCGTCGGGCAACACCAGCCCGGCGCGGCCGCCGGGCTTGAGGATCTTCATCAGCAGCACGAGGAACAGATCGGCGGTCTCGCGGGTGCGGAACTCGGATGGGAAGTTCGCCTCGATGCCGTCTTCCTCCATGCCGCCGAACGGCGGGTTGGTGACAATGACGTCCACGCGCTCCTTGGGCGACCAGTCGCGCAGCGGGCGGGCGAGCGTGTTGTCGTGGCGCACATTGGAGGGCACGTCGATGCCGTGCAACAGCAGGTTGGTCATGCAGAGCACGTGCGGCAGGTGTTTTTTCTCGATGCCGGAGAAGCACTCCTGGATGAACTCCTCGTCAGCCTCGGTTTTGGCCTGCTTGCGCAGGTCTTCGATGGCGCAGACGAGGAAGCCGCCGGTGCCGCAGGCGGGGTCGAGGATGGTCTCGCGCCTTTTGAGGCTGGGATTTACCTGGTCGACGATGAACTGGGTGACGGCGCGCGGTGTGTAGAACTCACCCGCATTACCGGCGGACTGGAGGTCTTTGAGGATCTTCTCGTAGATGTCGCCGAACATGTGGCGGTCGTCGGAGGCATTGAAGTCGATGCCGTTGATCTTGTTGATGACTTGGCGCATGAGCGTGCCGTTTTTCATGTAGTTATTGGCATCGTCGAAGGTCGTGCGGATCAGCGTGGCGAGCCGCCCCCCTGCCCCGCCGTTCAGGGCCTTGAGCTTGGGCAGGAGCTGGATATTGACGAAGTCCAGCAGTTCGTCGCCCGTAATCCCTTCTTCGTTTCCGGCCCAGTTGCGCCAGCGCAGATGTTTGGGCAATGGCGATTTGTAGCTGTCCTGCAGGAGTTCACGTTCCTTTTCGCGGTCGTCGAAGATCTTGAGGAAGAACATCCAGCCGAGCTGTTCCAGGCGCTGGGCATCGCCGTAGGTGCCGGCATCCTTGCGCATGATGTCCTGGATGGTTTTGATGATATTTGAAACGTTGGCCATGGGTTATGCGGCTTCTTTTGAGTTATACAGCTCGGTTTCGAGTTCACGGATGGCGGCAAGGTAGTTGTCCTTGCCACCGAAGAGCCTGACGATTTCGACCGGGGTGCCGAAGCCGGTGAGCGGATCGACCTTGAGGATGTCCAGGGATTCGACGCTCTTAACGCCACCGTCGGCGTATTTCACCAGCAAGGCATCGAGCACGGCACGGGTCTTTCCGCCGTACTTGCCAAAGACGTTGTGCTTCTTCACCCGTGCAGCACGTTCATGGCGGGTGAGCGGCGGCTGGTCGAAGGCGACGTGGCAGACGAGATCGAAGGCGTCATAGTCGCGGCCGACCTGCTCGGCCAGTTCGTCGAGGAATACGCCATGGCTGGCAAGTTCGTCGATGATGGCCTGTTTGCGCTCGGCATCGTTCCAGGCATTGAGGAAGGCGTTGAGCGAGGCATAGGCCTTGCGTACTGTCTTGCGAGTGTAATCTTTCAGAGACTCCGTAATGAGCCTGCCGTGTTCGTCCAGATACTGGACGCGCTCGGAGACGACCGTCACCTCGACATCGTCGACATAGTATTTGGCGGGACCCTCACCGATGCCGGGCGGATTGAACGGACCGGGTGGTTCGTAGGGGCCACTGCCGGGTGGCTCGCCGTCGCCGTGCTGCGGCTCATCGGGCGGAACGGGGGACTCGCCGGGGCCGGGCTCGTAGATCTGCACCGGATCGCCGTCGAAGGTCGAGTCGGCGAAGAGCGCCGTCGCCCGCTTGAAATCCATAATGGTGAAGAAGAACTTGTTGTAGTCCTCGTTGATGCGCGTGCCGCGGCCGATGATCTGCTTGAACTCCGTCATCGACTTGATGGTCTTGTCGAGCACGATGAGGTGGCAGGTCTGCGCATCGACGCCAGTGGACATCAGTTGCGAGGTCGTGGCAATCACCGGAAAGGTGGACTCGGGATCGATGAAGTTGTCGAGTTGCGCCTTGCCCTCGTCGTTGTCGCCCGTGATACGCATGACATAGCGCTTGTTGGCGGCGGCGAGATCGGCGTTGGCATTGACCAGGGCCTGGCGCATGCGCTCGGCGTGGTCGATGTTCTCGCAAAAGACAATCGTCTTGGCGTAGCGGTCGGTGGCCTTGAGAAAGGCGGTGATCTTGCCGGCGACGGCCTCGGTGCGCTTTTCCAGGATCAGGTTGCGGTCGAAGTCGCGCTCATTGTATTCGCGGTCTTCGATCTCCTGGCCGTATTTGTCGAGCTTACCCTTTTCGGGCCGCCAACCTTCGAGGTCCTTGTCGAGCCCGATACGCACGACCTTGTAGGGCGCAAGGTAACCATCGGAGATGCCCTGCCTGAGCGAATAGGTATAAATGGGGTCACCGAAATAATGGATATTGGAAACATCCTTGGTTTCCTTCGGGGTCGCCGTCATGCCGATCTGGGTGGCGGAGGACAAATATTTGAGGACGTCATGCCAGGCAGCGTCCTCGGCCGCGCTGCCGCGGTGACACTCGTCCACCACGATGAGGTCGAAGAAATCCGGCGAGAACTGCTTGTAGATGTTTCGTTCTTCCTCGGTGCCCGTGACCGCCTGATACAGGGCCAGATAGATTTCGTAGGACTTGTCGACCGCGCGATTGGTGATCTTGGTCATCGCCTGTCCGAAGGGCTTGAAGTCGTTGGTCTTGGTCTGGTCGGCCAGGATGTTGCGATCGACGAGAAAGAGGATGCGTTTCTTGGCGCCGGACTTCCACAGACGCCAGATGATCTGGAACGCGGTGTAGGTCTTGCCCGTGCCGGTCGCCATGACGAGCAGGATGCGATTATCGCCGCGGGCGATGGCATCGACCGTGCGGTTGATGGCGATGAGCTGGTAGTAGCGCGGCGACTTGCCGGAGCCGTCGTCGAAGTAATCCTGGATGGCGATGGTTTCCTGCTTGGCGTCATAACCTTTGGCCTGACGATAGCGAACCCAGAGTTCTTCTGGCGTCGGAAACTGGTCTAGCGGAATCTCCCGCTCGACAACGCCGGCGGAATTGGAACGGTCATGCTCCAGAAAGGCATCGCCGTTGGAGCTGTAGGCAAACGGGACGTCGAGGATTTCCGCATACTCGAGTGCCTGTTGCATGCCTGCACCCACCGAATGCTTATTGTCCTTGGCCTCAATGACGGCGATGGGCAAGTTCGGCTTATAGAACAGCAGGTAGTCAGCCTTCTTCGACTCGCCGCGCTTCACCGTCTTGCCACGCACGATGACGCGGCCTTTCGTGAAGTGGAACTCCTCCCGGATCTGGGTCATCACGTTCCACTTGTCACCGTTCGATCCAACGATGGCGGGCGTGATGAACTTGGTGCGGATGTCTGTTTCCGTGAGGTCTTTCTTATTCATCTAATCGATGGCTCCGGGGCGGGCACTTTCTTATATGTTTTTAGTTCTTATGAGGTTAGAGAGGGATGCTAACACATATATATAGAGTGCTGAACCCTAAGACATTCGTGTTAGGCGCTAGGAATTAGGGGAAAGGCGAATAGAAAAACGCCAGCTCAGAGAGGGAGTTCTGTAACCGGGGCCTGAAAAATTGTTACATTGGTCACCTATCCCTCTCTGACCCCGATTCCTCTATGTGCGGACGGCTGAACATCGCGGCCCCGGGACCGAAGCTGGTCGAAGCCTTCGATATCGTGCGTGATATCGAGCTGTTCGACGCGCTCACGCCGCGCTACAACGTGGCGCCGTCGCAGCGCATCCCCGCGATCCGCCTGGACAGCGGGCAGCGCGCCGCCTGCCTGCTGCGCTGGGGGCTGATCCCCTCCTGGGCGAAGGACGAGAAGATCGGTTACAAGATGATCAATGCGCGCGCCGAGACCGTGGCCGAGAAACCCGCCTACCGCGCCGCCTTTAAGCATCACCGCTGTCTGATCCCCGCGACCGGTTTCTATGAATGGCAGCAGACCGACGGCAAGCAGCCCTACAACATTCGTCGTAAGGATGCTGCGCCGTTCGCGTTAGCCGGTTTGTGGGAGCACTGGGAGCGTGAGGGGATGGTGATCGAGTCCTGCACCATCGTAGTAACCGAAGCGAATGAGCTCATGCGACGAATTCATGAGCGCATGCCGGTGATTATTAAACCTATGGATTATGACTTGTGGCTTAATCCGGAGGTTGTGGACCCGGAACGGCTACTACCTTTGCTCACCCCCTATGCGGACGAGGATCTGGAGATGTATCCGGTGTCGAAGATGGTGAACAGTCCGAAGAACGATCGGGCGGAATTGATTGAGGAGATGATTGAAGGGGGACGGAGT
>JADLEJ010000010.1 GCA_020846195.1 Nitrospira sp. | reverse complement strand
GGAACAGAACCGGCTGAGAGTCATGAGCACGACGGTCGGGAAGGGGAGGGCCGCTTTCATGCTGGTGAAGACCGCCGTGATTTTCGGCACGACAAAGGTCATCAGAAAAAACAGCACACCCACACCGACAAACAGCATCAGGGCTGGATAGAGAATGGCATTGGTGACTTTGTTCCTGAGCGCTTGTTGCTTTTCAAGGAACTCGGCCAGGCGAAAGAGAATCTGATCCAGCGCGCCGCTCGTTTCACCAGCCCGCACCATATGCACATAGATCGGGGAAAAGTCTTTGCCGTACGATTCCAGCACATGACTGAGCGCTTTTCCCGCCCGCACTTGCTCGCGCACATCGGCGAGCAACGCCTTCGCCGGTTTTTTTTCAGACTGGTCGATCAAGATGCCCAGCGCTTCAACCAAGGGAAGCCCGGCAACCAGCAACGTGGCAAATTGGCGGGTCAGCATGGCCAAGTCTTGAGCCGACAACACCTGAGCGCGTCCCAGCGGCACCGATGTGGCGGCGCGGTCACGCGCCACCCCACCGCCGATGGCTTGCCCCTGCTCCACCACATCGGTCGGAAACACTCCATCCTTGCGGAGCTTCGCCCGGGCGACCTTGACACTTTCGGCATCGACGATCCCGGTCGCGGCTCCTCCGTCGTTCTTATACCCGCGATATTGATAGACCGGCATGACTAAATCTCGATTTCCTGCTGCGTGATCCGCATCACTTCTTCCGTCGTCGTCACGCCTTGCGCCACTTTCATTGCGCCTTCTTGCTTCAGTGTGATCATGCCTTTGGCGATGGCTGTCTGTTTGATTGCCGATGAATCGGCTTTGGTCCCGATGAGCCGGCGCACGTCGTCGTCGAGCACAAGTAATTCATAGATGCCCGTTCGGCCGCGATACCCGGTTTGCGAACAGTTTGGACAACCAGCGCCACGGTAAAAGGTAAACGGCCCTTTGCCATCCAGTCCAAGGCGGCCAAGTTCGTCAACGGTGGGCTTGTACGGTTTTTTGCAATCGGGACAGATTTGCCGGAGCAACCGCTGCGCAAGTACCGCCATAACCGAGGAGGCCACGAGAAACGGCTCGATCCCCATATCGATCAATCGGGTGGCTGCGCTGGCCGCGTCGTTGGTATGCAGTGTAGAGAACACAAGGTGGCCGGTGAGAGAGGCATGAATCGCAATTTCCGCCGTCTCGCGATCGCGGATTTCTCCGATCATGATGACGTCGGGGTCCTGACGCAAGATGGACCGCAGGCCGGCGGCAAAGGTGAGATTGATCTTGGGATTGACCTGCATCTGCCCGATCCCGAGCAACTGATATTCGACCGGGTCTTCGACGGTAATGATGTTCTTGTCAGGCGCGTTGATCTGGCTGAGCGCGGCATACAGCGTGGTGGTTTTGCCGCTGCCGGTTGGGCCCGTCACGAGGATGATGCCGTGAGCCAATTGAATGAGTTGCTGGATGGAAGACAGCCGGTCGGCTGAAAACCCCATCTCGGTCAGATTCAGCAGGCGGTTCTCTTTTTCGAGCAGACGCAGGACCACACGTTCGCCATGCGATGTGGGAAGCACCGATACACGCAAATCAACGTCTTTCCCAGCCGTCCGGATGGCAAAGCGGCCGTCTTGCGGCAGGCGTTTCTCCGCGATATTCAGCCCTGCCATAATTTTCAGTCGGGCAATGATGCTGGACTGCAATCGCTTCGGCGGGGTCAGCACGGGATAGAGCACGCCGTCGATCCGATACCGGACGACCAGGCCGCGCTCGAACGATTCGAAGTGGATGTCGCTGGCGCGCTGCCGGACGGCCTGAAACAGCACCGAGTTGACCAGGCGGATAATCGGCGCCTCGTCCGTCGCATCGAGCAAATCTTGCGGTTCATCCAGTTCGTGCGCGAGTTGATCCAGATTTTCAGCCGCCGCCATGTCCTCCATGACCTGCTCAGCCCCGGCGGGACTGGCCGCTTCGTCATAGACACGGTTCAAGCAGGCCAGGAGAGCGAGTCCCGTCGTCAGCACCGGCCGGATCGGTTTTCCCAGCAACAGGCGCAGATCGTCCAACGCCACCGTCTCAAGCGGGTCGGTCGTCGCGACGACGACGGCACCGTCTTCATGACGCAGGGGTAGAATCCGATACCGCCGGGCAAAGCCGATGGGCACTTGTTTAATCAGTTCATGGTCGACATGCGAAACTTCCAGATGCGGTAGCCATGCCAGCTCGAATTGCTGAGCCAAGGCTTCCAAGAGTTCTTCTTCACGGAGCGCGCGCAAATGCAGGAGCGCTTCGCCGAGGCGGCCGCCTTTCTCACGCTGGTAGGCCAGCGCTTCATCGAGTTTGGAATCCAGGAGGTTAAACTTCTCTCCGAGAATTCGCCCAAGAAGCGGTCTGCCGAAGGTCACTTGTTGTTCGGAATCGCTCACAGTGCTCCGTATCTCATCTCACTATGCACCATCATAGGGAGACCAACGCTTAGACTAACCGGCTTGAAGGCCAATTCCAAGTTCCTTTGTATAACCATCAGTAAAACAAGGATGTCTACAAGCACGGCAAGAACGCCCATCCGAGGGAAACCCTGCGAGCGCACAATTGACACATGATGTTCTGGCGGGAAATGTAATGAGCCTGGAATATGCCGGAAAGAACGCGAAAAAACTTATCGCAGCTCAAAGGTCATGGTGGTCTTCTGATTGTTGCGAACCATGTCGACTTTCACCGTTCGTTCGTTTTTCAATTGCTGGAACAGGCTGAGCATCGTGGAGGGGTCACGCACATCCACGCCGTTGACTCGCTGAAGCACATCCCCAGATTGGATGCCGATCTTCTCATAGAAACTGGCAGGGGCGATGTAGTCCATGCGATACCCGTTGGGGGCACCATTGACCATGAACGGCACGGCACGGGCTTGAGTCAGCAGCTTCGGCAAGTCGGCCATTGCCGCTTCAACCTCCCGCCGATCGATCACTTTTTTAATCGGAACCCCGGGCGCCGCTGAAGCCGAAGGACCGGACGTCGCCATCGGAGCTGGCGGCTTGTCAGTCGTGGAAAGTTCCAGCAGTTCTTCCTGGTCGCCGCTCCGAATGACCAAGCCGTCCCGACGAATGGCGCTAACCTCTCCCAGCTCCGGTATCTGATCGTGCAACCGGTAGAGCACCTGCCGTTTCGTTGCCAATTCCTCGACAATCGCAAACACGCCACGTTCACTTCCTAGGACGATGCCTAAGAGTCGGAGCTTGTTCGCCACGCCCAACGACGCCCGCACCGGTGCTTGCGACGCGGTTCCCGGCATCCCACTCATTCCAAGCGGGGCGGCAGGCAGGAGAAAGAGGCCGCTCGACTGAATTTGATCGACCCATTGCTGCGGCACCAATGCCACCGGAATAGCCGTTTGGGCCGATTGAGGCGCTGCGCCCTTCGCCGGCGGGAGGGCTAATGCCGCGGCGACAAACGCATTGACGCCATGCGCGATGAGGACTGCGCCCACCGCGATATACGCGCCGATGGTCAGCCGCCGAACAGGTTGATCGCCAAGAATATCCATGCCGGGCTAGGTCTTTCTGACAAGTGAACGTCGGTCCATACTACGCATCGGAAGACCCACAGGCAATACTTTTGTCGAGTTGCTTAGCCTGGTCAGCTGACGCCATGAAAGCAGCACGAACCATTTCGTGGCTATCGCATGTCCATCGAGTGCCGCCTGAAAGGCCGGCATGAATTTGCCAAATCTTAATCAATTGATACATTTAGATTTGCTTCGACAACAATCATGATCTGGGTCTTGCTGATTCCAGGTGAGTTCAACAGCATCTGTACAAGGAGTTGTGTCCGCATGCCTGAGTCAAGTGGTCCTCAATCTTCCCCCAGCGACCTTGCGGCAGAAGCCTACGAACGAGGTCTCGCCTTGCGAAAAGCCGGTCTCTTCAAGCCATCGATCGAGCAATTCGAAAAAGCCGCAAGCGATCCCGCTCTTGCCCTGAAAGCCTATGCGCATATCGGCCTCTCTCAAAAGTCCTGCGATCGATACGAAGATGCTGTCACGGCTTTTCACAATGCCCTTAAGTCACCCGGCGCATCGACAAAAGACATAGTGCAAATTCTTTACGTGCTTGGTCGCACGCTCGAATCGCTCGGCCGGATCGCCGAAGCTCTCGAAGCCTATCGCTGGCTCCGGCGGGAAGACAGCCTGTATCGGGATGTCGGAGAGCGTATCGATGCGCTGAGCAGGGGACGAAGCCACGCTGAGCAGCGATCTGCGCAAAATAACCCAAGCACAGGAACCTGGCAGAACCTCCTGCGAAACGTAAAGTAATACGTTCCTTGTTGCCCAATCGTCTGGAATGAGATAAGTATTTTCCTCAGGCATTATGCAACGACGACATGCTGATCGGCCAGCGAGCCGGAGACGGATGCCACAGTAAGCACAACACCCTCATATTGGAGATCTGATCGTGAAAAAAGCCCTGATCACTGGCATTACCGGACAAGATGGATCCTATCTCGCCGAATTTCTCCTAGCCAAGGGCTATGAAGTCTATGGCATCATTCGCCGATCCAGCTCATTCAACACCGGACGGATCGATCCCATCTATGAAGACCCGCATGTGCCTAATGCCCGGCTCAAACTCGTCTACGGGGATTTAAACGACGCAAGTTCGCTCAATCGCATTATCCGCACGATCCAGCCCGATGAGATCTACAATCTCGGAGCGCAGAGTCATGTCCGCGTCAGCTTCGACGTTCCTGAATATACCGGGGAAATTACCGGCCTAGGCGCCATTCGTCTCCTGGAAGCCATTCGCGAGTCAGGACTAAATCCAAAATTTTACCAGGCCTCATCGAGCGAAATGTACGGGAAGGTCTTGGAAGTGCCGCAACGAGAGACCACGCCTTTCTATCCGCGCAGTCCATACGGCGCGGCGAAAGTCTATGCCTACTGGATTACAGTAAACTACCGGGAAGCCTACAATCTGTTTGCCTGCAACGGCATTCTGTTCAATCATGAATCGCCACGGCGCGGAGAAACCTTCGTGACCAGAAAAATCACCCAGGCTGCCGCGCGGATCAAGCTGGGCATTCAGAAAGACCTCTTTCTTGGAAATCTCGACGCCAAGCGCGACTGGGGGTTTGCCGGAGACTATATTGAAGCGATGTGGATGATGCTGCAGGCAGACAAGCCGGACGATTATGTCGTGGCGACAGGGGAGACCCACACCGTCAAAGAATTCCTCGAACTCACCTTCGACCGGCTTAAGCTGGACTGGACACAGTATGTGAAGATCGATGCCAAATATTATCGCCCAACCGAAGTCGACCTTCTCATCGGCGATCCCGCGAAAGCCCAAAAAGAGCTTGGCTGGAAACCTAAAGTCGGATTCCACGAGCTCGTCAATATGATGGTCGATGCGGACCTTGCGGCGGAAAAAGAAAAATTGGATGGAACGCGGAAGAGAGGATAGTTGATATCCATGACAGCTTTCTGGGAAGAAAAACGTGTCGTCGTCACCGGTGGGGCTGGATTTCTAGGGTCCTTCGTCGTCGAGCAACTGCGCGCCAAGGGATGTAAGAACATCGTCATCCCAAGGAGCACAGACTATGACCTCGTTCAGATGGACGCCGTCAAACAACTCTATAGCGACGCGAAGCCGGATCTCGTCATCCATCTCGCGGCGCGAGTCGGCGGCATCGGAGCCAATCAGGCCAACCCAGGCCGCTTTTTTTATGACAACTTGATGATGGGCGCGCAGCTCATCGAAGTCGGGCGCCAGGTAGGGCTCAAGAAATTCGTGGCGCTCGGCACCATCTGCGCCTACCCTAAATTCGCGCCGATTCCGTTTAAGGAAGACGATATCTGGAGCGGTTATCCGGAAGAAACGAATGCACCGTACGGCTTGGCCAAGAAGATGATGCTGGCCCAGTCGCAAGCCTATCGCCAACAGTATGACTTCAATTCCATTGTCTTGTTTCCGGTCAACCTCTATGGTCCACGCGATAACTTCGACCTCAAGACCTCGCATGTCATCCCGGCGCTGATTCGAAAATTCGGTGAAGCCAAAGATCTCAAGAAAGACCACGTCGAACTCTGGGGCGATGGCTCGCCCAGCCGAGAGTTTCTCTATGTCGAAGACGCGGCAGAGGGCATTCTGCTCGCTGCGGAACAGTACAGTAATAGCCTGCCTGTCAATTTAGGAACAGGGGAGGAAGTCGCCATTCGTGATCTGGCAGAACTCATCGCCAAAGAAATCGGCTTCGCCGGTCCCATCAAGTGGGACACCACCAAACCCAACGGCCAACCCCGCCGCTGCCTCGACGTCACCCGCGCTAAAGAGTTCTTCGGTTTTCAAGCGCGCCATCGCTTGCGCGAGGGACTCAAGAAAACCGTCCAATGGTATCTCGACAATCGCACCAAGTTGCGCGAGGTACAGTTCTGACGGAAAATCGCTCTCTTTCAACGTTTTTCCTTCGTTAATTTCTAGTAGCCATGCCGTCATCGAGTTTCATTTCTGTACAACTTCAACGTGCGTTCATACAGGTTCTCATCAGCTGGCAACGTTAACTCATTGACACTACAGATGATCGTGGCAGGCCCACATGGTCTGAGTCTTGCTGCGCCAGTCATATTTCCAAGAAGCACCGCGTGGTCGGGAATGCATTGGGCTGTCGAGCGCAAAACATGGGAGATGGAGAAAGGCCTCAGCTGAAAAACCAACCGTTTCCAGCTAAAGCACCATTTCATGCGGAACACGAATAATATAAAGCCGATCACTTTCTATTGCTCATCTGACCTAAATCAGCTAAGTAGTTCCTCAGTGGGACATGTATTCTCATGCGAGCCAAGATATCAATAGATTGACTTAATTCTTGATAGCATATCATTTCAACATGAATCACTTGAACAGAACTATATATAACCTGCCCATCCAATCTAAGTCTCATTTAATGCCGAGTTGATCCTTCTGCAGTAGTCATTACCTACTTGGAAAGATGTTAACTAGAAATGACCTCACACTCGTCTAACCAATCATTGAGCAGCCTTGCTGCAACCGGAATGGTCTGGGCAACTATTGGCACCATTGCCAGCAAACTAGCCAGCCTTGGCGCTCAGCTGGTTCTTGGATGGGTCTTAAGCTCGGAAGACTTCGCGCTCTATGCGATAGCGATTTCCTGGTCCACGATTATCTTAGCTTTGAGAAACGCAGGGACCCAGCGTTTTTTGATTCAAAAAGGAAGTGGCGGATATGACGGGTTTGCCAGTATCTGTTTCAAGATTGCCCTCCTGTTTAACGGAGTTGGTTTCGTACTCCTTGCACTCGCTGCCCCGGCCCTGTCGCATTTATACGAAAGCACTTCGCTCAATACCATTATCTGGATCATTGCCCTCTCTCTCCCATTGAATACAGCAAGCTTGATTTTTCAAGCGAAGCTCTCATCCGACATGAGCTTTGGGAAACTCACGCAGATAAATATCTGGTCAGCGATTTTGCGACACGGATCCATGGCCGCGTTTGCGCTCACAGGCTTTGGGCCTCTCAGTTTCGTCTTACCACTCATACTCATCGCGGTGTTCGAAACGTTGGCAGGATGGCATATGGTCGGAGCGTGGCCGCCTAAGCAGCGGTTAACGTGGCCGGCCATGCGCGACGTGCTCCGAGACAGCCGCTGGGTTATGCTCACATCATTGGCCAGCATCCTGGTCATGAATGGAGACTACTTGGCCATCAGTCTCCTCCAGAGCAAAGAAACTCTTGGCATCTACTACTTTGGATTTCAATTAAGCTTCTCGCTGGCGGCATTATTCACAAATGGGGTTGAAGCGGTGATGATGCCTGCATTCTCTAGGCTTCACCATGACCAAGAGCGGCAGAAGTTGGCATTTTTTAAGGCAGTCCGAGTGCTCATGTTAGGAGCCACCTTGGCATGCTTTGCACTAGTTCTCGCTGCTACTCCACTCATTCATGGACTGTGGGGTGGGAAATGGGATAGAGCAATTCCGGTGGTTCAGCTGCTTGCATTGAGTCTGCCGGTCAAGTTGGTTGTCCCGCTCTGCCGGTCCCTCATTGAAGGCCGAGGCGAGTGGAAATTTGTGTCAAGGCTGCTTCTCACTGATGGCATCGGAACGCTTATTGCTGGAGGCCTGGGTGCCTGGCTCGACGGACTGATGACGATAGCCGCGGTAGTCAGTGGATACAATTTAGTTCTTGGATTGATCTTCTGTGGGGTTGTGACGAAACGTATCGGCGGAAGATTGCGGGACATGGTGATACCAATGATGGCCACATTTGCCCTTGGATTGATATCGCTCCTGGC